>NZ_BONE01000065.1 GCF_016862555.1 Asanoa siamensis
CGCCGACGCTGGGCGGTCGGGGCCCTGCGCGCTGGGCGTCGAGCTGGGCACGCATGCCCTCGACGCTCTGCTGGAGCACCTGGATCTTCTCGCCGAGCTGCCGGTGGACGGCCCGCGCGGCGGTGTCGATGTCGCGGCGTACGTCGTTCTGGAGGCCGTCGATCTCGTCGGCGACCATGTCCTCGAGGTCGCCCCGGAGTGCGTCGCTGTCGCCGCGCAGCCCGAGCGAGAGTCCGATCAGGACCACGGCCAGGACGGCCAGCACCGCGGCGATCCGCAGCGGGCCGTTACCGTCGGCTACGAGCAGCAACAGCATGGCGATCGGAGCCAACCCGATGCCGGCCCAGAACAACAGCCGCAGCGGCGAGCGGCCCCGCGACTGCTCGTCGTCGTCGCTCGTCGGCATGGGTCGGAAGCCTACCGAGAGTTCCGCTCCAAGAAAACCGCCCGGGGCCGGCACCCGATGGCGCGGCGCCGGCCCGTGGGCGGTGTGATCAGGTGGTGGCTAGGTCGCCGTCGGAGGACAGGACCAGGCCGACGCTGATCGAGCCGGTGCGCAGGGCGTTCTTGGTCTGCGGGCCACCGGCGTCGAGCGAGTTGAACTTGCCCGCGTTGAAGTTGTAGGTGGCCACGAGACCCTGCTGGCACTTCGGGCGCTGCGGGCACTCGGGCGGGCCACCGAGCACGGTGGCGGAGCCGGAGCACTTCTCCGCGAGCTGTGACAGCGTGGTCACGCCGTATTTCTCGGAGAACGCCTTGGTGACCGCGAACGCGTTCTGGTCCTGCGCGGCCGAGGGCTCACCGAACGTGATGCCCACCTTCTCGCCCAACGGGCGGAGCTGGGACATCGTCTGGTTGATGTCGGGCGAGGACAGCGGCTGCGCGTTGGCGCCGTTGACCTTGCCGTTGAGGAAGTCGAGCGCCGAGGCCGCGTATTCCGGGACGACCTGGATGTCGCCCTTCTCCAGCGCCGGCTCGTAGAGCTCGCGGTTGCCGATCGTCTGGACGGTCACGTTGTAACCGGCCGCCGTCAGCGCGATCTTGTAGAGCTCGCCGAGCGTCGCGTTCTCGCTGAAGTTGGCGGCGCCGACGATGATGTCGCCGCCGGGACCCTTCTCGATGCCCGCGGTCAGGTTGTTGGCGGTCGCGAACTCCTGCGCGGCCACCGCCGAGGTCTTGCGCTCGACGTCGACCGCCCGGTTGAGCTGGATCAGCTTGGGGGTGTCGAGCGACTGGGCGACCTTGTTGGTCGCCGCGACCACCTGCGGGCTGGCCGCCTTGGTGTTGATGGCAGCGACCACGTTGTCACTGTTCTGCAGGTTCTTGTCGTCCTGGAGGACGACGAGTTGGTCGCCGGCCACCGGTGCGCAACCCGCACCCGCGGCGGCGGAAGCGGGTGCTTCGGTGCCGGAGGAACCGGCCTCTCCGCAACCCGCGAGAAGTCCAGCCACGAAGAGGACGCCTGTCGCCCCCATCGCGAGCCGTGAAACTGCGCGCATGTGAATGCCCGCCTTCCGTGTCCCGGCGCGACCCGTCTGGGCCGGCCGCGTGTCCGACGGACGGAGGGACAAAGCTTCCCGTCCGCGATTTCTCACCCAACATGTTGGCAGGAGGGACCGACAAGAATCCGAGGATGTTGTCATCGGATTGTCACTGTCGCGTAGTGATGCCCGTTACGTATCGGAGCGCGCAACCGGATGCTCCGGATAAATCGGACGGTCAGGCGGCCCCGGTCGCGACGGCCTCACGGTCGGCCCGCCGCCGGGCCGGCCGCAGCGGCGCCGGCGTGACGATCCGCTCGAGCAGCGCCAGCACGCCTTCCGCCAGCAGCGCGAGCAGCGCGACCAGCACACCGCCGGCCAGGATCTGCCCGCCGGCGACGGCCGTGCCGAGCCCGAACCCCTCGGCGATGATCTGGCCCAGACCGCCGCCGTTGACGTAGGACGCCAGCGCCGTGGTCGCGACGACCTGCACCGAGGCCGTCCGGAAACCGGCCGCCAGATAGGGCACCGCCAGCGGCAACTCGACCCGGCGCAGGAGTTGGAAACCGGAGAGCCCCATGCCGCGCGCCGCGTCCCGGGTCTCCGCGTCGACCTGGCGCACGCCGGTGTACGCGTTGGCCAGCAGCGGCGGAATCGCGAACACGGCGAGCGCGATGATGGTCGGCGGCTTGCCGAAGCCGATGAACGACAGCGGCAGGATCGTCAGCAGCGCGATCGTCGGGATGGCCAGCGTGAGGTCGGACAGCAGCACGATCACGCCGCCACCGCGCCCGGAGTGGGCGAGCCAGACACCCAGCGGCCAGGCGATCACCAGGCCGATCGCCACCGCGGACGCTGAGATCACCAGGTGTTCGCCCAGGCGGTCCAGGATCCCGCCCGGGTTGGTCCAGTTGAGCGGGTCGTTGAGGTAGGTCCAGGCCGACTGCACGACGTTCATCGGGCTCTCCTGGTCCACGGGGTCAGCACCCGTCCGGTCCCGATCAGGAGCAGATCGAGCACCAGCCCGAGCAGCACGCACAGGATGGCACCGGTGGTGATCTCGGCCTTGAAGAAGTTGTTGCGGAACCCACCGAGGATCAGGTTGCCGAGGCCGCCCTTGCCGATCAGCCCGCCGATCGTGACCAACGCCACGGTCGACACCGTCGCCAGCCGCAGCCCGGTGAGGATGCCCGGCAGCGCCAGCGGCAGGTCCACGCGCAGCAGCCGGCTCCACCGCCCGTACCCCATGCCGGTCGCCGCGTCCTGCACGTCACGCGGCACCTGGTTGAGCCCCGCCAACGTGTTGCGCACGATCAGCAACAGCGCGTAGAGCACGAGGCCGATCAGCACCGACGTCGACTTGGTCGGCCCGACCGCGGGCGCGATGAACGCCAGCAGCGCCAGCGACGGGATGGTGTAGAGCACACCGCTCGTCACCAGGATCGGTCCGCTCAGCGGTCGGTACCAGTACGCGACGACGCCAAGTGGGATCGCGACCACGGCGGCGAGGGCGACGGCTTCCGCCGTCAACGTGACATGCTCGCCAAGAGCGTCAAGGATGGTGCTCGAATTGGTCCGGATGTAGTCCCAGGAGAACCAGGGATTCGGGGCTTCCTGATAGGCCAGGTCGCGGAGGGACATAGGTGGACGCTACCCCGGAGAGCCGAACCGGCGCTCCGACCGATCGCAAGGCGGCGCCGATCGAGCTGCGGGAGGTGCGCAAGCAGTATCCGGACGGCACCGTCGCCGTCGACAAGCTGAGCCTCTCCGTGAACGCCGGCGAACTCGTCGTGCTGATCGGCCCGTCGGGCTGCGGCAAGTCGACCGTGCTCCGCATGATCAACAGGCTGGTCGAGCCGACCGCGGGCCAGATCCTGATCGACGGCGACGACGTCACCCAGGCCGACGCCGTCCAACTGCGGCGCCGCATCGGGTACGTGATCCAGAACGTCGGCCTCTTCCCGCACCAGACGATCCACACCAACGTGGGTACGGTGCCCCGGCTGCTCGGCTGGCCCAAGCAGCGCATCCGGGAGCGGGCCGACGAGCTGCTCGACCTGGTCGGCCTCGACCCCGCGCGCTACGGCAAGCGTTATCCGCACGAGCTTTCCGGCGGCCAGCGCCAGCGGGTCGGCTTCGCGCGGGCACTGGCCGCCGACCCGGTCGTCCTGCTGATGGACGAACCGTTCTCGGCCGTCGACCCGATCGCCCGCTCCGGGCTGCAGCGCGAGTTCCTGCGCCTGCAGGCCGAGGTGCGCAAGACGGTCGTGCTGGTCACCCACGACCTCGACGAGGCCGTCCGGATGGGCGACCGGATCGTGGTGCTCTCGCAGGGCGCCCACCTCGAGCAGTTCAGCACGCCCGCGCGGTTGCTGGGCGAGCCGGCGTCGCCGTTCGTGCGCGAGTTCGTCGGCAGCGACCGCGGCATCCGGCGCCTCGCGGTGCTCCCGGTCACCGAGGAGATGCTGACCCCGGCCGCCGGCGTGCCGGCCGCCGCGGCTCCCCTGCCGTCGGTGGAGCTGGGCGTCTCGCTCTACGACGCGCTGGCCCTGATGCTGGTCCGGAACGCCGACTACGCCGAGGTCAAGGACGGCGACCGGACGGCCGGCGTGATCAGCCGGCACCGCATCCTGAGCATCGACTACCCGGCGGAGTGAGGGACCCGGCCGCACCGGGTCCCTCGACCTCCGTCAGCTGCGGGTGCCGCGCCAGCCGCCGAGCGTGGCCAGGCCGATGATCCAGCCCACGAACAGGCCGTACGTGGCACCCTGGCCGGCGGCGCCGAACGCGTTCAGCAGCGTCGGGTTGTAGCGCACCAGCGCGGTGATCAGGCCGGCGAACGCGCCGGCGAAGACGAACGCGGACCAGCCGGCGAAGAGCTGGCTGACGGTGCCGCGGGCCCGGGCGAGCTGGCTGCCGGGCAGCAGGTAGAGGAAGAGCGCCGTGAGCACCACGACGAGAATCGCGCGCAGGTCGTCGGCGAGCACGTCCTGGAGCCGGTCACTGGAGTCGAAGCGCCATGCGGGGTACGAGAGCAGCCGCAGGAACCAACCACCGGCCGTCTGGTCGGTGTAGTTGTCGTTGACCCAGTCGCGATACCAGGGACTACCGAAGACCAGCACCAGGACCAGGGCAGCGATGGTGCCCGATCCGGTGGCGGACTTGTACCGGTTGGTGAGAGCCATGCCGCCGGTATTTCCCGTTGGTCTCCGTCAATGAAACCTACGGGGGGTATCTGCGGCTATTGTGCCTTTGGCGCGTCGTGCTTGAGCAGATAGTCGATGAACTTGGCCCGCAGCAGCGGCTCCTCGTCGCCGAAGTCGTGCCCCTCGAACTCACGGAACAGCGCGACGGCCTCGTCGACGTAGGAGCCGGCTGAACTGAGCGCGCCGTCCAGGCTCGCCGCGTTTTCCGCGTCGGGCAGGTGCCGCAGCACCGACCAGAAGAAACGCACGTCGAGACGCTCGCGGGCGACGTGGAACGCCCGCTCGCGCAACTCCTCCGTGGACAGCGCGTCCAGGGCGGCGAACTCCGGCGATTCGGTCATGATCCGAGCGTAGCCCGGCGGACCGAATGACGCCCGGGTCAGCGGTCGTTGTTCCAGCGCTCGGTGTCCCAGCCCACCGAGCGGCTCTCGGTCGGTTGCGCGGGCAGCGACGACCAGGAGTCGGCCCGGTCGCCGAGGGTGCTGCCCGAGTTGCCCCGGGGCGTCGTGGTCTGCCAGGCCGTGTCGTCGGTGCCGGCCGACTTGGGCCGTGCGAACGTCTCGACCAGGCGCGTCACCAGCAGGCCCGCGACCACCGCGCCGGCGCCCAGGGCGGCCGTGGTGACCTCTTCCCAGCCGCGCTCGGCGAGGTAGCGCTGCCCGACGACGAGCAGGGCGACCGCCAGGACCGTGCCGAAGATGCCACCCCGGCGGCCGTACGCGCTGGTGCCCCCCAACAGCGCGGCACCGACGGCCAGCGCCGTCCACTCGAGCCCGCTGGTCGGCGCGACCGGACCCTCGGACGCGGCGGCGAGCAGGACACCCGCACCGGCCGCGAGCGGCATCGAGACCGTGATGGCGGCGGCGGTGAGCACGGCGGCCAGCGACCCGCGGCGCCGGGCCGGGTCGGCGACCGGGCGGAACCGGCCGACGGCCCGCCGCACGGACTTGACGGTGCCGAGCAGCGCCGCCACGACCGCGACCACGGCGACGCCGACGAAGAGATAGAGAGCGTGCGGGGTGGGGTCGTAGCCGCCCTGCACGTCGACCGGCCCGGGGCGGCGCTCGATGAACACCAGCGTGCCGGCCGCCGCCGCGAGGCTGGCGGCCCAGCCGGGCACGTGGAAGACCACGACCACGAGGCCGGTCGCCAGGCCCAGCACGAGCGCCGCGACCGTGACCTGGGCGAGCGTCGGCACGATGCCGCGGTCGCCCTGCTCGGCGAAGTGCAGCGCCGCGGCCACCGCGACCGGACCGAGCGCCAGGTTGACGGCCCCGGCCCGCAGGGTCATGCCGGCGCCCGCCGCCAGCAGCCCGAGCGCCGCGGCGCCGACCAGCAGCAACTCCAGGGCGTTGCCCCGTAACGCAGCGGAGTCCTGCTGGACCAGCAGGTAGCCCACCCCGCCGACCGCGAGCAGCAGGACGACCTCCCACACGATGTGGAACGCCATGCGGTCGCGGCCCGGCTCCCCGTGGTGCGGGTCGTCGAACACGTCGTCGAGGACCGCCGCGGGAACGCCCTGCCTGCCCGTGTCCGCCGGCTCGGCGACCCGCAGGTCACCGACGCCGAAGTCGCTGGGCGGGTAGTCGTCGCCGTAGTCGCCGGGCTGGCCCGCGTCGGTGCTGTCGCCCGCGCGGCGCCGGTAGATCGAGTCGTCGTAACCCATCAGGTGCGCCTTCCTACCGTTCGCACGCACCCTAACCGCGCAGTGCCCGGACGTCACCCCCTGTGCTGGGCCACTGCTGACGCGAGGTCAGTGGTGGGTCGACCGGGCGTCGTCGTCCCGGTTCTCGTCCTCGTCGCGCCGCTTGGGCACCCGGCAGGCCCGTTCGAGCAGCAGCGCGGCGACGACCAGGATGATCGATCCGACGGTGCCGCCGATCGCCGCGGGCAGATCACCGCGGGCCGCGTCGGTGTGCTTGAAGAGCAGGAAGATGAGCAGGCCGGCGAAGAAACCGCCGAAGATCGAGCCGACCAGGGACGACGCCTTGGCCAGCACGGCGAACTTGGCGACCGCCAGCGGGTCGACCGGCGGGCGGCCGGGCTTGCGGGCGACCCGGGCCCGGGTGTTGAGCGCCAGATAACCCTCCAGCACCCCCAGCCCCGCCAGCACGGCGGTCGGCGACCAGGGCAGGTCGGGCAGGCTCGCGTAGGTCATGCTGACCAGCAGCCAGGCCAGGGCCGCGGCGACCAGTGCGGCGAGCACCAGCGTCGCCGGCTGGGTCGGGCCCATCCGCGGCCGGTGCGGGCCGTGGCCGCGCGGGGAAGGCTGCTGGCTCATCCCGCCGACTGTATCCGCAGATCCGGTCGTGCACGTACCGCCGCGACGTCGGTCGCCACCGGCTCGGCGCGCAGGAGGTCGGCCAGCCGGCCGTGTCCGGGCAGCTCACCGGCGGGCTCCAGGTCGGCCCACGGGCGCAGGACGAAGGCCCGCAGGTGGGCCCGCGGGTGCGGGAGGGTGAGCTCCGGGTCGGTGCTGAGGACAGGGCCGTCGGCGGCGGTCACGGTGATCACGTCGACGTCCAGGGTGCGCGGGCCGAACCGCCGTTCCGGGTCGCGTACCCGACCCTCGGTGTTCTCGATCTTGTTGGCCCGCCGCAGCCAGTCCCGCGCCGTCGCGGCCTCGTCCTCGACGACGACCACCGCGTTCAGGTAGCTCGGCTGGTCGGGATCGCCCCACGGCGGCGTCTCGTAGACACCGGAGACGGCGACGAGTGCGGGCCGCAGCGCGGCGACCGCGGCCCGCAGGTGGGCCAGCCGGTCGCCCAGGTTGCTGCCGAGCGAGAGCACGGCCCGGGTCAGTGGTCGGCCCTCCCGCGGCGCATCCGCACCGAGACGTCGGCGAACTCGTGCGGGATCGGCGCGTGCGGCTTGTGCACGGTGACCGTGGCCGTCTGGACCCGCTCGTCGTCGAGGCAGACGTCGAGCAGGCGGTCGGCCAGCGTCTCGATCAGGTCCACCGGCTTGCCGGTGATCACCTCGACCAGCCGGCCGGCGAGCACGCCGTAGTCGACCGTCTTCGTCAGGTCGTCGTCGCGGGCCGCCGCACCCAGGTCGAGCTCGAGCACGACGTCGACGAGGAAGTCCTGCCCCTGCGCGCGCTCGGTGGCCAGCACCCCGTGCCGGCCGCGGGCCCGCAGGCCCTTGAGGGTGATCCGGTCAGTCATGCCGCTCCCCAGGTAGCGCCAGGCGCGGGCGTCCACTGGCCCGCCACACCGCGATCGCGTCCGCCGTTTCCCGCACGTCGTGCACGCGGACGCCCCAGGCGCCCGCGGCGACCGCCAGCACGCTGGTCGCCACGGTGGCGGCGGTGCGCTGGTCCACGGGCCGCGGCGTGCCGTCCGGACCGGCCAGGAGCCGGCCGAGGTACGACTTACGGCTGGTGCCGAAGAGCAGCGGGTACCCGAGCGCGATCAGCTCGGGCAGGCGCACGGTCAGCTCCCAGTTGTGCTCGGCCCGCTTGGCGAAGCCCAGCCCGGGGTCGACGACGATGCGGTCCGGGGCGACGCCGCCGGCCAGGGCGTCGTCGACCCGCTGGCTCAGCTCGTCGCGTACCTCTTTGACCACGTCGTCGTAGTTGGCCAGGTCGGCCATCCGGCGGGAGTGCCCGCGCCAGTGCATCAGCACCCAGGGGCAGCCGGCGTCCGCGACGACCTTGGCCATGTCGGGGTCGGCGAGGCCGCCGGAGACGTCGTTGACCACCGTCACGCCGGCCTCCAGCGCGGCCGCGGCGACGCTGGCCCGGGTGGTGTCGATGCTCATCGGCACGCCGTGGGCGGCCAGCTCGCGGATCACCGGGAGGACCCGGGCCGCCTCGGTCTCGGGGTCGACCCGCTCGGCGCCGGGGCGGGTGGATTCGCCGCCGACGTCGACCAGGTGGGCCCCGTCGCGGTGCATGGCGACGCCGTGCGCGACCGCGGCCGCCAGTCCGCCGCCCGCGTCGGTGGAGAAATAACGCCCGCCGTCCGAGAACGAGTCGGGCGTGACGTTCAGGACGCCCATCACCACCGGGTCGGGCGACCGCAGCAGATCGGCCACCCGTAGACCGTACCGAACAGGCCTCATGCCCCTGATCTCGAACTCGTGTGCCACACCAGCCACACGCGTCCCGGTTCGGACCAGCGGGCACAGCGGGGCGGAATCCTCGTAGCTTGTTCGAAGCAGGGCTCGGCCGTACGCTTTGCAATTGCTAATGATTCCGGCGTCAAGACGGAGGAGACGGGCCGAAACCGGGACAAAACACCCGAGTATGAGACACCGTTAGCGGTGAGCGCACAACACCCGGGCCGGCGGACAAGGCGTACGACAGAACGTCACCCGAAGGCCTGACAATCACAGTGCCGCGGCTCCGCCGGCCGTCGGCACCGGGGAGGTTTTTCCGATGATCGCCACTGAGCTCGTCCAGCAGGCGTGGGGCGCATCCGCGCAGGCCGCCTCGGGCGTGCTCGCCCATGTCATCGCGGGTGAGGCAGATCCGAAGGGCATCGACACCCAGGGCATCGTCAGCTTCTTCGCTGGCAAGGTCGCGCCCATCCTGCTCGCGGTCCTAGGCGTGATCTTCATTGGCCGCGCGAGCAAGGGTGAGATCTCGAAGGTTCTGACCAGCTCGGCCATCGCCATCGTCGGCCTCGCGTTCATCGCCGGGGCAGCGACACTGTTCTTCGTCGGTGACTACCTGATCAAGCTGATCTTCGAATAGGCCCGCGGAGCACGAGATGCGGCTGCGCACCGACGACGACATCTACCGGGCTCGCCTGGTCTACCTGGGCCCGCCGGGATACACGCTTCCGGTCCACCTGCCCTATGCGCAATACGGGCTGTTCATCCTGCTCGTGCCGCTCTACATGTTCATCCACTGGCTCTTCACGTTCAACGTCGAGCTCTTCCCGGCCTGGGAGATCGCGCTCGCCATCGTGACGACCTCGTTCATCTTCCGCCACGTCGATCCCGACCGCCCGGCGCGCATGGTGATCCGCACCGCGCTCACCGACTGGCGCCGCACCCGCGAGCCCGCCGTCGAGCAGCGCGACCCACGCCTGATCGCGACCAAGATCCGGATTCGCGAGGAGCTGGTATGACCCGGGAACGGAGCGAGGTCCTCGCATGAACCGACCCGTCCCGCCGGAGTCCCGTCCGGCCGACGCGCAGTCCGGAGACCATGGTCACCGTGCGCGATCAAGCGACTACCCTGAGGCGGATCTTGACGAGGATCGCACCGACAACGAGCTGGTGACGACGCCGGGGCACGGCTCGGTGGCGGTGTTCCAGGCGCCGGGCCCGCCGCGGTCCCGGTCGGGCGACGAGCGGGGGCGGTCCACGCCCGGCGGGCGTCGGCCTTCGCCGCCCGAGGCCGACATCGACTCGCCGTTCCTCGACTTGTTCGGCGGAGGGGCCCCGCCGCAGGGCGGACCGGTCGACGCCGCGGGCGGGCGCCACGCGGCGAACGGCAACGGCGCGGCGGCGGATCCGCAGTTGGCGGCGTTGCCGCCCGGCGCCGAGGCGGGGACGCGATCGACTGACCCGGGCTACGGGTCCGCGGACGCGGCCTATCGGCGCGCCGATCCGGGCCGCCGGACCACCGACCCGGCCCGCCGGGCTGATGAGCCTTCCGGGCGGTCCGTCGAGCCGTTCACCGAGTCGACCGGGCGAGCCACCGAGCTGAACCGCGGGTCCGCCGGGTCGGCGCGGCGGACCGGTGATCCGCACGCCCAGCCGACCGGCCGGACCACCGAGCCGACCCGCAGGGCCGGCGACCCGCACAACGACCCGACCCGTCGGACCGGCGAGCCGTACACCGAGCCGACCGGCCGGACCACCGAGCCATACACCGAGCCGAGCCGCCGGACTGGCGACCCGCACGCCGAGTCCGGCCGCGGTAGCGGCGAGCCGTATGGCGAGCCGACGCGTCGGTCCGCTGAGGCGCAGCGCCGGGGCGGAGGTGAGTCGGCGCGGTTGACCGGGGCTGAGGCCTCCCGCGTCGAGTCGCAGGCGGGCGGTGGGCAGGGCGGGCCGGTCGATCGGCAGCGAATCGTGAGCCGGGCCAACCGGGCGGGGGGTGTGCCTGACCTCCTACCCGAGCCGCGGCCGGAGAATCGGCCCGAGCCGCGCCGGCGGGCTGAGCCGCCAGCTACGAGTCGGTTGGCCGCGCCACAGTCGCAGGCGCGACCGCGGCGGCCCGCCTCCGGCGTACCCCCGCTGCCGTCGGCACCGGAACGCGGCGCGGAGGTCGCGGCGCGTCCGGAGCGCGCGCCCGACGTGCCCGGCGCGCAGTTGCCGATCGTGCGCGAGCCCGCGCAGCCACCCCGCCGGAAGGGCAAGGACAAGCGCGAGCCGGCCCGGAAGCCGGTGATCGTCAAGCCGCCGGCGATCAAGTTCGGCGACCGCGATCCCGCCATCGGCCTGGCCATCACCGAGATCGCCGGGCACCTGACCTTCACGCCCAACACGGTGACGGCCTGGTATTGGCTGCCCGAGGTGCGGTGGGCGTTCCGGCCCGACGCCGAGCGCGAGGCGCTGCTCTCCGCGATCTCCGAGCAGTATGCGGGCCTCGCCGGCTTCCGGCTGCACCTGCGCCGCACCACCCGGCCGTTCCCGGCCGACGAGTGGGCGCGCACAGTCGACGCGCACACCCCGGCGCCGCTGGCCGGTGTGCCGGGCGCGACATCGTGGTCCGACCACCTGGTCGCGGCGCAGCGGCACCTGCTCTCGGTCAACCACGCCGAGGGCCAGACCTATCTCGGCGTGACGTTCGCCCGCCGCTCGCTCGGCAACAGCCTGAGCGAGCGGGTGCTGCGCACGTTCGGCCGCGGTGTGGCCGAGGGTGAGCGGCGCAAGCTGGGCCGCACGGTCGAGCAGTTCGACGAGGTGCTCGGCGCGTTCGGCATGCGCGGCCGCCGCGTCACCCCCGCCGAGCTGGAGTGGCTGGTCTACCGGTCGGTCGCGCTGTGCATGACGCCGCCGACCGCGCTCTCCCCCGTCTCCAACGGCCAGTGGGAGCGCGGCGACCTGCTGGGCCTCACCGAGCAGATCGAGCGCTACCGCACCCCGTACGGCTCGACCGTCAAGCTCGTCAACCGGATGACCGGCGAGGAACGCCACGTCGCGGTGCTCGCCGTCGGCCGGATGGAGCCGCTGGAGATCCCGGAGCGGCACGAGCCGTGGATGCATTTCCACGAGCGGCTGCCGTGGCCGATGGAGCTGTCGTCCCGGGTCGACGTGCTCGGCTCCGGCGACTCGTTCCGCAACCTCGAGCACCGGCTACGGATGATCCGGTCGCAGCAGCTCGACTACGCCGAGCACGGCATCGACGCCCCGCCCGAGCTCGAGCGGCTGGCCAAGCGCGCCCTGGTGATCGGCGACGAGATGACCACGGGGCTGCCGGTCGAGTCGGCCCGGGCCCACGGCTGGCACCGCATCGCGGTCGGCGGCCGTACCCGCGACGAGTGCCTGGAGCGGGCCCGCCGGCTGATCCAGCTCTACTCGCGGGAGCTGCGGGTCACCCTTCAGCACCCCAAGAACCAGGACCGGCTGGCCCGCGAGTTCATCCCGGGCGAGCCGATCGCCAACACCGGCTACATCCGCCGCATGCCGGTCAAGCTGCTGGCCGCGGCCCTGCCCCAGGCGGCGTCGACCGTCGGTGACCGGCGCGGCGACCTGATCGGTCGGACGGCCGGCACCTGCCGCCGCCCGGTCTTCCTCGACCTGCACTTCCCGATGGAGATCCGCGAGCGGTCCGGACTCTCGGTCTTCGTGGCCGAGCCCGGCGGTGGCAAGTCGACGCTGCTGGGCGCGCTGGGCTACCTCGCCGCCCGGCGCGGCGTGCAGGTCACGCTGCTCGACCCGTCGGGCCCGCTGGCGCGGCTGTGCGCGATGCCGGAGCTGCGGCCGTTCTCCCGCGTACTCAATCTGACGGGTTCCGAGGCCGGCACGCTGGCGCCGTACGCGTTGATTCCCACGCCCTTGCGCACCGAGTTCTCGCTGGGTGCGCCGGGCGACCGGGAGTACGAGATCGCGGTGTCCAACTCTCGGGCCGAGCGCCGGATGCTGGTGCAGGACATCTGCCAGATGCTGGTGCCGCCGCAGGTCGCGCGGCAGGCGTCCACGGCCACGCTGCTGCGGCACGCGGTGCGCCAGGTCCCGGCCGAGGAGACGTCGACGCTCGACGACGTGGTGGCGTGCCTGGCCGGGATGGACGACGACGACGGCAAGGAACTGGCCAACCTGCTGCTCGACACGGCCGAGATGCCGCTGGCCCTGCTCTTCTTCGGCCGCCCCCCGGAGCACCTGCTCGGCGCCGACGCGGCGCTGACGGTGATCACGATGGCCGGCCTGAGGTTGCCGGACCTGAAGATCGAACGGGAGTACTGGTCGGCGGAGGAGGCGCTCGCGCTGCCGATGCTGCACACGGCCCACCGCCTGGCGGTCCGCCGCTGCTACGGCGGCTCGATGTCGTCCCGCAAGATGGTCGGCCTGGACGAGGCCCACTTCATGGAGGGCTGGCGCTCGGGCCGCTCGTTCCTGGTGCGCCTGGCCCGCGACTCCCGCAAATGGAACCTGGCGGCGCTGGTGGCGTCACAGAACCCCCGGGACATCCTGGGCCTGGACGTACAGAACCTGGTGTCGACGGTCTTCGTGGGCCGCATCGCGGAGGATCAGGAGATCGCGTCGGAGGCACTGCGCCTCCTACGCGTCCCGGTCAACGACGGCTACGAGGCAACACTGGCGTCGCTCTCCAACGTGGACACGTCCTCGGCGACCCGCCTGGGCTTCCGCGAATTCGTCATGCGCGACGTCGACGGCCGGGTCCAGAAGATCCGGGTGGACGTCTCGTACGTGCAAGGCCTCCTGGACCACCTGGACACAACCCCAGCAGCGGCGGCGAACACCCCCTCCATCCTCCCGCCGCCACCCCTCGCCGACCTGGAGGAGTAGATGGCTCGCCCGCGAGCACGGTTAGCCTCTCTGGTCCTAACCCTCCTGGTGGCGGCCGTGGCCACCATCAGCTGGCCGGCCCTGGGCGCCACCGCGTCCCCGGTCCCGACGAAAGCTCCCGGCGATGTCTGCACGATCGCTGAATGGGAAACAAGCTTCCGCGCCTGCGTGGCAAAGCTCCCGGAAGTGGGCGCAAATCGGCTGACGTGTCTGAACGCGCCGAACCCCGGCAACCCGGACTCGGGGTTGGCAGGGTGGTTCGCGGGACGACCCGAGGGAGTGCCACGCTCCGGCGTCGCGGGCATCTACACCGACTACGGTTACGCCGGTTACAGCTACTCCACTTACGACATCGAAGGTGGCTGCGCCTCTACGGTGCTCCATCCGGACTATCGCTTCCTGACGACGGTCGCAAACGGCGAATTCATGATCGCAACGGCGGTCGTCGGCGCGTCCAACGCCGTGCGCGAACGCGCTTGGGATCCGAAGTCGATGTGGGGGTGGGCGGACCCGCTGGTCGACCAAGCGACGAAGGCCGTCTACACGAAGGTATTCACCGTCTTCGGTGGGATCACGCTCGCGGTCGTTGGCCTGTATCTCCTGTGGCGCTCTCGTCAATCCGACATGAGCAACGCGATGACCACCACCGGTTGGGCATTGCTGATCATGGTCGCGGTGACGGCGCTCGCCGCTTGGCCCGTGAAATCTGCCAACGTCGCGGACAGCACGCTCGTAAGCGCGCTGGGGGTCGTGCATGACGCCGTCGGCCCACGCCCAGACAACATCGATCCCTGCGTCTTGGGTGACCCAGCGGCGTGTAAGGACAGTCGGCCGCCGGCCGTACGGGCCAGCGACACCGTCACCGAGACGATGTTGTACCGCAACTGGCTCCGTGGCGTTCTCGGATCGGCAGACAGCGAGACCGCCAAGAAATACGGCATGGCGCTATATGACGCCAAATCATTGCGGTGGGACGAAGCTGAGCGGATCCGGCAGAATCCCGATACCCGCGCCCAGACGATCGCGTTCAAGCAAACACAATGGATGAAGGTCGCGGAACGAATCAAGGCGGAGGACCCGGAGGCTTACGAATACCTCCAAGGCAAACGGGACATGGATCGAGTCGGTGCCGGCTTCATCGCGCTTCTGGCCGCCGTCCTGTTCGCCCTCTTCGACCTCACCGCCTCGTTGCTCGTCCTCCTCGGATTCCTCATCTTCCGGTGGGCCGTGATCGCCGCACCGATCCTCGGCACGATCGGCATGATGCGGCCAGCGAGCGCGGGCATTCGTCGGCTCGCCAACGCCGTTGTCGCGGCGGTCTTCAATATCGCCATCTTCGGGACCGGCGCTGCGATCTATCTGTTCGCTGTCGATCTCGTTATGAACACGCCCACCCTTCCTGGCTGGCTTCAGGTCGTTCTGGTGTGGCTCACCGGCGTTGTCGGCTGGCTACTGCTCCGGCCGTACCGACGCATTACTCAGCTCGGCGGTAAGGACAACACGGCCGCCATCAGCTCGGCCGGCTCGTGGCACCGACGGTTCTTCCGCGACATGCGGGAGGCTGCCAAGCTCGACGTCGCCGAGCCGGGCGGCACTGCCGAGCCACGGTTCGGCAAGGGCCGCGGTGTCGTAGCCGAGCAGACCTCGCTCAGGCCTGAAGCCCGACTGGAAGACCCGAGTCACGGCGCACCTACCGGAAGCGAGCGGACCCGACCGGAGGAGCGACCAGACGGCCCTACGCCCGCGGCCGAGCGCGCGCCCGCGAGGTCGGGCCGTCGCGAGCCGGCTCGATGGGTCGAACCCGACGTGCCACAGGGCGCGCCCGCGAGCTACGCGATATATCGGCCGGATTCGCCCCAGGACGTGCCGACCACACCGCCACGAGTCCGCTCCGAGGCGAGGTGACACCGTGCGGCGGGTACTTTCACTCCTCGGTACCTCGGTTCTCCGCTCGCGAGTAGGCATTGCCGTGGCCCTCGCCATCGTCGTGTTCGCCGTCGTCGGTGTCGCCCGCGCGATGTCCGGCCCCGATGACAGATCGACCGGAAGCGCCCAACCGTTCGAGACGTCGACGCCTCCCGAGTCCTCCGGTTCGATCGAAGGCGACGACGGCGTCGTCGAGCCGACAGCCGCTACCCTCGACCCTGGGCCTAGCCTGAGCCCGGGCGCCCGACAGCCGGCGGCGGTAGCTGAAACCTTCGCAAAGGCCTGGCTCAATCGCACAGCGAAGGCAGACGCATGGCATGCGGCTTTGGCGGCCCACGCGACTGCGACTCTCGAAACAAAGCTGGAGGGCGTTGATCCGGTAGTTGTCCCGGCTGAGCGGCTGACCGGCCAGGCAACTGTCGTTCCTCAGGGCACTGGCCTGGCCGAAGTCTCATTTCCCGTGGACTCGGGGATTCTCGTACTCCGACTGGTCGTCGAGAAGGGCCGGTGGCTGGTGGACGGTGTTGACTGGGAGCGCGGATGACCTTGACCGGGGACCTGGATGGCGCGGCCCGGCGACGCCGTCCGCGCAGGGTCGTCCTGCTTGTGGCCCTCACCGCGACCCTCTCGCTGCTCTGCTGTGCGGGCGGGACGGCAGCTTTCTTCCTCGACGGGCTGAGCAACGACGACCAAGCACTCTCAACCTATGGCTGTGGCGCCGGCGGGCCGCTGCCCGCCAACGGTGACATGCCAAGCCTCTCGGGCTACAGCGCAGCGCAGCTCCGCAACGCCTCGACCATCATCAACGTTGGCGCGGAGTTGAAGGTGCCGCCAAAGGGCTGGGTGATTGCCGTGGCGACAGCGATGCAGGAGTCGTCGTTGACCAACCACGGCTATCTAGGCGCCAGGAACGACCACGACTCACTCGGCTTGTTCCAGCAGCGGCCCAGCCAGGGGTGGGGCAGCCCGAAGCAGGTGCAGGACCCCGCCTACGCGAGCCGTAAGTTCTACGAGAAACTGGTCAAGGTTCGTGGGTGGGAACGAATGTCGCTGACCGATGCGGCGCAACGGGTGCAGCGCAGTGCTTTTCCCGACGCCTATGCGAAACACGAACCGGACGCAGCGCAGATCGTCAATTTGCTGGCCGATGGCGCTGCCCGGGCAGCCGGGGCCAACGCCGCCCTGGCGTGTGCGGCGATGGGAGAGGTGGCGGCGTCCGGATGGACCGCCCCGGTGAAGGCTGGGCTGGTCTCCGGTTTCCGCACCGCCTCACGGCCCGACCACCAAGGCGTCGACCTAGGTGCCGCGCGTGGTGACGACATCCTCGCCGCAGCTGCAGGCACTGTGATCGTGTCCCGCTGCGACAACGACCCTTTCCCCCCGTTCCGATGCGACCGAGACGGCTCACCATCAACACCCGGTTGTGGGTGGTATGTCGACATCAAGCACGCCGATGAGGTGATCACCCGCTACTGCCACATGCTGTATCGCCCCAAGGTGCAGGTGGGTCAGACCGTCGCCGCGGGTCAGCCGATCGGCATCGTCGGCACGAGCGGCCACTCGTCGGGTCCGCACCTACACTTTGAGGTGCACTTGAACGGAGATCGTGGCTCCTCCGGAGCGACGAACCCCATGGCGTGGATGCGGGAGAAGGGTGCGCCGCTAGGCACCGGCACCTAAAGCCGGCTTGTGGCGGCGGGATCGGAGACGACGGATGAGCCGCGAGCCGATGCCGGACCCTTTTGCCGGTCAACCCGATTGGGCACCCCGACCACCCCGACCACTGGTGCCGGTGGCGGCCGCGAGCGTCGAAGACCTCAGGGGGCGACGCCTCATCGTTGGGTTCCCGGGTGCCGGCTGGCGTGGCGATCTCCGGGCCGACGACCGCATCGTCCAGGGCAGTCGCACGTACGTGCCGGCAATACCGGAGCAGGAGTGGTACCGCGCGGAATCCGAGCAGATCGAGGTCTTCGCACCACTGGTGCCGGTCGAGCGAGTCTGGGTCGAGACACTCGGCCGCGCCGAGACGACTGCCACCGCGCACCGCGACGTCATATCTCGGCTGGTCTCGTTGGACGCCCCCGCCACGCGCGTGCCGTTACCTGCTGTTGATGGTGACGCTATTTCAGGACGGCGCATCATCCAGGTCGTTGACGGAGTCGAACGGCGCGACCTGCGTGCAGTAACGGAAGTCCACACCAACGCGGACGGTGACATCTGCGTACGCCTCGCCACGGAACTTGAGTGGTACCGGTGGGCCTGGAGCGGACAGGCCCCCAAGACTCTTGAGGTTCCGGTGCACCTGCTCTGGATCGAGTGATCAGCTGACCGGTTGAGCGCCGCAGACCTTCCAACCGCCGTCGTCGATGACGCGCATTTGCCAGTCCTGGGTGGACCGCTCGGCCCCCTGAATGGTTCGGGTCAGCTCAAACGAAACGAGCCGATCGTTGTCGGCGTTGGTAACGGTCAACGGTCCCCAGGACACGAAGATCGTGATCCCGAAGCCCTCCTCGCGCCGCTGGACATCGGCACGAAATGCGCGTATGGGCTCAAGCTCACTGTCTTGTGAGCATTCGAGCGACTCTGCTCGAACCTCGTTGCGTTCTTGCAGCAGCGCTCGCAAGTAGTTGTCGACGATCACGTCCGGTTCGCCGCGGTCGATGGCGGTGGCTTCGTCGTAGAGGTTTATGCCTACGCCTACTCCGCCCAGGCAGAGGAGGGCGACGACGCCTGCCAGGACCATCGTCAACAGGCGGAGCGGGCGGACCGTTCGCTCGGGCGGGGTCGTGCTTGCGGGGGATACGGCGGCCACATGCCGAGGTTAGCCCGGCGGCGCGCGGTGGGGAGCGTGGGACATTCTGGCGCGCTGCTATACCGTCACCCGTGGGAGGTGAGCGTTGTGTCGAGGGCGCAGGCGCGAGCCTTGGAGGCCGCCGCGTTGCATCGGCAGGCGGCTGCCGTTATCGATGCCGCTGAGGTGGCTATCGGCGTCGTCCGGCCGCCCGTCGTCGACGAGCGCGCCCAGCACGAGCTCGCCGAGCGGCTGCGGGCCGCCGCCCAGGTGCTCACGCCCGGGTGGCTCGGCGGGCACCTCGACGCCCGGTTCGAGGACACCCCGCTCGGCGGCCAGCGGCTCCCCGCGTTCGTGCGGATCGGGACCGCGCAACCCCTCGACGACGCCCGGTTCCCCGCCATCGTCCCGCTCCTCGGCAGCGGGCATCTGACCGTCGACGCCGACGCCCGGGATCCGCGGGTGGCCGGGCTGATCCGGGGGGTGTTGCTCAGGCTCCTCGCCGCCGCGCCGGCTGGGTCGTTGCTCGTGCGGGCCGTGGACGCCGCCGGTGCCGGGCTCGTGTTCGCGCCGTTCGCCGGTCTCGCCGATGCCGGGCTCATGCCGCCGCCGGCCACCGACCGGACAGCCCTGCGCGCCGTGCTCGCCGAAGCCGAGCAGTGGGTCCGCCCCGCCCGGCCCAACGCCGTCCGGCACAACCGGCGCGAACGTACCCTCCTCGTCGTCATCGCCAGTCTGCCCGAGCTGACCGAGGCCGCCGACCTCGCCCGGATCATCGCGCTCGCGCAGGCCGGGCCCGACGCCGGGCTGCACCTCGTCGTGGCCGGCTGGCCCCCGCCGCCGCTCACGCTCGAGACCACCCAGCAGCCGCTGCCGCTCGCCACCCGAATCGCCCTGCGCAACCCGTACGCGCTGGTCAGTGACCCGCCCGGCGCGACCTTCGCGACGCCGCCGCACAACGGGCTCAACGCGCCCGTGTTCCTCGACGACGATCCGCCGCCGCACCTCTTCGAGCGGGTCTGCGCCGAGCTCGGCGCCCGGTTCGCCGCCAGCGCCCGGCTCGCGCTCGCCGACGTGCTGCCCGACGAGACCTGGGACGACGACTCCGCCGCCGGGCTGGCGACCGTGGTCGGCCACGACGGTGATCGGCCGGTCACCCTGCAGTTCAACGACCTCACTCCACACTGGATGATCGGTGGTCGGTCCGGCGCCGGCAAGACCGCCTTCCTCATCAACGTGTTGTACGGCCTGGCCACCCGCTACAGCCCCGACGAGATGACGCTCTACCTGCTCGACTTCAAAGAGGGCATCTCGTTCGCCGAGTTCGTGCCGACCGAGCGCGACCGCAGCTGGCTGCCGCACGCCCGCGCCGTCGGCGTCGAGTCCGACCGGGAGTACGGCCTGGCCGTGCTCCGCGAACTCGACGCCGAGATGACCCGCCGCTCCGTCGCCTACAAACGGGCCGGCGTCACCCGGTTCACCGACCTGCGCGAGACCCAGCCGCTGCCCCGGATCGTCTGCGTGATCGACGAGTTCCAGGTGCTGCTGGCCGGCACCGACAGCGCCGCCACCGAAGCCGTCGCGCTGCTCGAGTCGCTGGCGCGCAAAGGCCGCTCGTACGGCATCCATCTGGTCCTCGCCAGCCAGACCGTGCTCGGCGTCGAGGCGCTCTACACCAAGCGCGACTCGATTTTCGGCCAGTTCCCGGTCCGGGTAGCGCTTCCCGGCGGCGGCGACGTCCTCGAGCCGACCAACGACGCGGCCGCGGGCCTCCCGCTCGGTGCCGCCGTCGTCAACACCGCCGGCGGCCTCGGCGGCCCGCGCGGCGCGACCCGCGGCCACGAGCGCGTCATCCGCTTCCCGGACCCGCACGCCGACCGCTCCGCCCTGGTCAAGCTGCGCCACGCGCTCTGGGAACGCCGGGCGACCGACGCGCAGTCGCCGAAGGTCTTCGCCGGGTACGCGCACCAGCACCTCAACGACGACCCGACCTACCGCGCGGCGCTCGCCGGCCGGGCCACCCGCCCCGCCGCGCTGGTCGGCCGCCACATCGACGTGCCGCTCAGCACGGCGACGTTCCCGCTCGACACCGCGCCCGGACGGCACCTCGCGGTGATCGGGCCGAGCGCCGCCGGCGCCGGGGTGCTGGACGCGGCGGCCCGGGCCGTCGCCGCGCACCACGCCCCGCGTACCGCCCGGTTCGTGATCTCGTCGCTTGTCGCTGAGGGTGATGAAATCGCCCAGCAGCTCGCCCGTGACCTGGCCGAACGCCAGGACGTCGAGATCGTCACCGCAAACGGGCTCGCGGACGCGCTGACGATCGACCACCCTGGCTACATGGTGGTGTTCGGCATGGACGCGATGGCCGGGGGCGCGCTGCCGCCCGACCGGCTGCGGCTCGTGCTGCGCACCGGTCCCGGCCGCGGCGTGCACCTGCTGTCGTGGTGGCGCGGCCTGCGCAGGTTCACCGACGAGGTCGGCCCGGCCGCCCGCGAGGACGTCGCCGGCCTGGTCTTCCTCAACGTCCCGGCGTCCGACGTGAGCCTGCTGCTCAGCCGCCCCGTCGACTGGCAGCCGCGGGACAACCGGGCATTGCTGCACGACCGGCACACCGACCGCACGTCGGTGATCGTGCCGTTCGCCCGCCCCGAGGCCGACCGATGACCACCGACCAGCCGATCAACGGCGCGCTGCCCGACCAGCACTCCCCGCTGCCGGTCCCGCATCAGCGCCACGACCACGGCGCCGGGCAGCCGCAACGGCGCGACGACACCGATCCCGCCACCGCCTGGGCCGAATACCGCGCCGCCGCCCAGCAACTCGACGCCGTCCGGCGCGGGGCGGCCACCGCGGCCGGCGAGCAGGCGCAGACCGTACGGGCGGCTCGCGAGGAACTGACCTCGGTCCGCGCCCGGCTCGTGCCGCAACAGGCGCGGCTGCGCGAGGCCGGCGTCCTCGATACCGATCTGCGCCCGACCCCCGCCGACGCCGACCTGGCCGGGCGCGCGGTGACGGGCGGTCCGGGCGCCGTCCTGTCCGCGTTGCACCAGGCCCGCTCCACCGCCGACCGCGCCGACGCCGCGCTGCTCGGGGTGCCCGGCGCCGCGCTACCCAAGCCACCGACGCGCCTGCCGACCCGCACCTGGCTGCGCAACATGCTCGTATACGGCCCGTTCGCCGCCGCGGTGCTCGTGGTGCAGATCGCCCTGCTGCTGACCGCCGACGGCACCGCGATGACCAAATACTCGTTCGGCTGCGGCCTGTTCCTGCCGCTCGCCGCGCTCGCGTTCGCCTGGGCCACGATCGGCGCGGCGTTCCCGGCGCCGGCCGGCGGCAAGGTCGACCGCACCCTGCCGATCGGCGCCGCGGTCTGCCTCGCACCCGTCCTCGTCCTCGTCATCGGCCAGGCGGTCCTGGCCATCACCGGTTAGGTGGCCGCATGCCGAACGTCGAAGAGGTCAAGCTCAGCGTCGCGGCGTCCGTCGACCAGACCCAGCGGGCGCTGCAGACGCTGCGCGGCGTCGCGGACTCGTTCGACGAGGCCCTGACCCGGTTGCGCTTCACGGCCGTCGGGTCGGGCCATCCGTCCATCATGGACGCGATCGTGTACCTCGAGCAGGCCCGCGTCCGGCTCGACGAGGCGCAGTCGCTGGCCGCCAACGCGATGAGCTCCGCCGACACCTTCCGCAGCATGGTCTGAAAACCAAGATCCAGCGTTCCCGGGTCCGCGGTGGTCCGGACCGTCGCTCCCGCCGGACACCGCTCCGCTGCGCTGCGCTGCCAGGTCCGCGGTGTGGGAAACCCGGCGGGCCTGTCGGCCCGCCACGGTATGGTCGCCGGGTGCCGCACTCCGTGATTTCGCCGCCGACCGCTCGCTAGCGCACATCGCTAGCTGACCCGGCTCGCTCGCTTCCTTCCCGAGCCCGGGTCGTCGAGTGGCGCCCGGGCGGCGATGACACGGAGATCTCAGTGCACTCGAATACGACCCTGCCCGTCGGGCGGGGAATCCTCTACATCCTCCTGGCCGGCGTGGCCTGGGGCACCGGCGGCGCCGTAGCGGCCGTCCTCTACGAAACCAGCGACATGGGCCCGCTCGCGGTCTCGTTCTGGCGCTTCGCGATCGCCCTGCCGGTGCTGGCGCTCGCGCACCTGGCGCGGCGCCGGCGGCCGGTGGCCCGGCAGGGTTGGCGCCAGGTGGTGGCGACGGGCGTCGGCCTGGCGGTCTACCAGACGGCCTACTTCGCCGCGGTGGCCTACGCCGGCCTGGCGGTGGCGACGGTGGTCACCCTGGGCGCCGGCCCGATCCTGATCGCGGTGGGTGCCCGGTTGACCCTGGGCGAACGCCTCGGCCGGCGCGGCACGGTGACGACGGGTCTGGCGCTCGCGGGTCTGCTCCTCCTGGTCGCCGGCGGCGGCGCGAGCTCCGGCTCGGCCCCGGCGCTCGGGCTGGCCTGCGCCCTCTTCTCCGCGGCCGGGTACGCGGTGGTGACGCTGCTCAACCGCAGCCCGCGCTTCACCCGTCCCGAGCTGCCCCACGACGACGGCGGCCGCCTGGTCATGGGCCAAGTCACCGAGAACACCTACGACCGCGGCGAGCACACCGGCGTCGATGACCAGGGCGACCGCGGCGAGCACGCTAGCGCCGATGACCAGGTCACCGGCGGTGACCGCCAGCCCGGCGGGATCCCGGCGACGGTTGGGGCTTTCGCGGTGGGTCTGCTCTGCCTGCTGCCGCTGGCCTTGGCCGAAGGCCCGCTGCCGACGTCCGGCAACCTGGTCGTGGCCCTCGCCCTGCTGGCCTACCTCGGTCTGGTGCCCACCGCGCTGGCCTACGACCTGTTCTTCGCGGGTCTGGCGGTCGTCCGCGCGACGACGACGGCCATCCTCACCCTCGTGGAGCCGCTGGCGGCAGCGGTCATCGCGGTCCTCTGGCTCGACGAACACCTCACGCCCGCCATGACGGCCGGCTCCCTCCTCCTGGCGGTCGCCGTCCTGGCACTGACCTTGACGGAACGCCGAGCGACTCCGACACACCCGACTCCCGCACCGCGAACCCTCACGCGAACAGCCGGATAGCCGGCCGGCCGTAGGGGCCGCACGACGACCCACGCGGTCCCTACGGTCCGGTCGCTTTGCTCTGCACCCATATACGCACCGCAGGTCGCGAGGGGTGGTGCGTATATGGGTGCAGAGCAAAGTCCCACGGCACGCTGTCTGGTGCCGGCCCCGCGGCTTGTGGCGCTGAGGTCACAGAGACCGCCGTATGGGTGAGGAGCGCGGCTGCCGCCGACGCGGCCCTTGCGGCGGCCGGTCCGTGCCACACGCGGCGTTTGATCAGATCGTGGGGCTATGGGCGGGGGCGGGCGGCATAATCGCACCGCCGGGCGCCTTGTGGCGGCTGTCGGGGCTGTCAGCGGCCTCGTCGTTGATGTTGGCTGTGGCACCGGGGCCGTGGCGCGGGAGTCCGCACCTGCCGCTGCCGAAGACGAGCGCGCACGCCTACGACCTGGCTTCTCGCGCCCCTCGAACTGGGCGTCGAGCTGCTCGTGGATCCGCGCCTTGATGACGTCGAGAGCCCGCCGCCCGCGGGTGCACAGATGTCGCCGGGGGGCCCGACGTCGTCATTCACCACGGCGCGCCGGTGAAAGAACCCCCCTGCGGACCTGGCAGCGAAGCGGAGCGAGCGGTGTCCGGCGGGAGCGACGGTCCGGACCACGACGGACCCGGGCAGGAATCCTGATCTCTAAAGATCAGCCGATGATCAAGGCCATCGCTTCGCTGCGGGTCTTCGCGTCGCTCTGGAAGATGCCGCGGACCGCGGACGTGACCGTTTTCGCGCCGTCCTTCTGGATGCCGCGCATCGCCATGCAGAGGTGTTCGCATTCGAGCACCGCGATCACGCCGCGGGGTTCGAGCTTGGTCATCAGCAGGTCGGCTATCTGGGCCGTGAGGCGTTCCTGGACCTGGGGGCGGCGCGCGAAGATCTCGACCAGGCGGGCCAGCTTCGACAAGCCCGTGATGCGGCCGTTCGGGCCCGGGATGTAGCCGATGTGCGCCACGCCCTTGAACGGGAGCAGGTGGTGTTCGCAGACGCTCATGACCTCGATGTCGCGGACCAGGATCAGTTCCTCGTGAGCCGCGTCGAAGGTCGTGTTGAGCACCTGGGACGGGTCGACCCGCAGGCCCGCGAACAGCTCCGCGTACGCCCGGGCCACCCGTAGCGGGGTCTTGACCAGGCCGTCGCGGTCCGGGTCCTCGCCGATGGCGATCAGGATCTCGCGGACGGCCTTCTCGATGCGACCCAGGTCGACCGTGTCCTCGACCGGGCGGCCGGTGAGCTTGCCGTCGACAAGCCGAGCGGCGAGGTAGTCGAGTTCCTCTACCTCACCGTCGGCCTCGTAGTCGATGTTGCTCAGTGTGCGCCGTCCGAGTTGCTGTTGGGTGAGCCGCCCGTGTTGCCGCCGCCCACGCGGGCCTCGGCGCCGTCGGCCTCGGCCTGGACCTTGAGCGCGTCGCGCTCGGCCGGGGTGAGGACCGGCGGCTCGGTCGACGGGCGACGCTTGCCGAAGCCGTTGTAAGGAGCCATCGGCGGGCGCTTGACGACCCGCGCCGCGATCCGGGCCATGTCGGTGGTCGAGATCGTTTCCTTCTCGATCAGCTCCAGGACCAGGTTGTCGAGCACGTCGCGGTATTCGACCAGGATCTCCCAGGCCTCGTCGTGGGCGAGCTCGATCAGCGAGCGGACCTCGCCGTCGATCTCGGCCGCGACCACGTCGGAGTAGTCGCGCTCGTGGCCCATCGTGCGACCCAGGAACGGCTCGTCGCCGCTGGTGCCGTACTTGACCGCGCCGAGCTTCGACGACATGCCGTATTGGGTGACCATCGCCCGGGCCAGCGACGTGGCCTTCTTGATGTCGTCACCCGCACCGGTGGTCGGCTCGTGGAAGACCAGCTCCTCCGCCGCGCGACCGCCCAGGGCGTACGCCAGGGTGTCGATCATCTCCGCACGGGTCTGGGTGTACTTGTCTTCCGTCGGCAGCACCAGCGTGTGACCCAGCGAGCGCGAGCGCGGCAGGATCGTCACCTTGTGCACCGGAGCCGAGTGCGGCAGCGCCCAGGCGACCAGCGCGTGGCCACCCTCGTGGTACGCGGTGATCTTCTTCTCGTGGTCGCTCATCACCCGGGTGCGGCGCTGCGGGCCGGCCACCACGCGGTCGATGGATTCCTCGAGGTAGTCGTTGGAGATCGCCCGCTTGTCGTGCCGGGCGGTCAGCAGCGCGGCCTCGTTGATCACGTTGGCGAGGTCGGCACCGGAGAAGCCAGGGGTACGCCGGGCGACCGCGTCGAGGTCGACGTCGGGCGTGAACGGCTTGCCCTTGGCGTGCACCCGCAGGATCGACTTGCGGCCGTCCATGTCGGGGGTGTCGACGGCGATCTGCCGGTCGAACCGGCCGGGGCGCAGCAGCGCCGGGTCGAGGATGTCGGGCCGGTTGGTGGCCGCGATCAGGATGACCCCGCCCTTGGTGTCGAAGCCGTCCATCTCGACGAGGAGCTGGTTGAGCGTCTGCTCGCGCTCGTCGTGACCGCCGCCCATGCCGGCGCCGCGGTGGCGGCCGACGGCGTCGATCTCGTCGACGAACACGATCGCGGGCGCGTTGGCCTTGGCCTGCTCGAACAGGTCGCGGACCCGGCTCGCGCCGACACCGACGAACATCTCGACGAAGTCGGAACCGGAGATCGAGTAGAACGGCACACCGGCCTCGCCGGCGACCGCGCGGGCCAGCAGCGTCTTACCGGTGCCGGGCTGGCCGAAGAGCAGCACGCCCTTCGGGATCTTGGCGCCGAGGGCCTGGTATTTCGCCGGGTTCTGCAGGAAGTCCTTGATCTCGCGGAGCTCCTCGACCGCCTCGTCGGCACCCGCCACGTCGGCGAAGGTCGTCTTCGGCGTGTCCTTGGTGATCATCTTCGCCTTGGACTTGCCGAAGTTCAGGACCCGCGAGCCGCCGCCCTGCATCTGCGACATGAAGAACAACAGCAGCACCACGAGCAGCACGATGGGCAGCAGGTTGACCAGGAGGCTCAGCAGCACGTTGTCGCCGGACACCTGGGTGTCGACGTCACCGGTGATCCGGTCGGCGGTCTTCGCGTTCTGGACGTCGTTCCAGATCTGGTCGCCGACCTCGGCCGGGAACTGCGCCTCGATCCGGTTGGTGTTGGTGTCACCGAACTTCTGCGCCTGAGCCAGGGTGATCTGGAGCGTCTGCTCCTTGTCTTGGAACGTGACTTCCTGGATGCTGCGGGCAGGACCGCTGTTGAGCTGCTGGAGGGCGACGCTGGTGTCGACCCGGTGGAAACTCGGCCCGCCGGTGAACAGCGAGCTGAGCGCGATTGCGCCGGCGATCACAAGGATGATCCAGACCACCGGTCGGCGGAAGAAACGCGTACGTTCCATACTGTTGTCGAGCGGCGAACCGCCCGCATCCTCCTGATCGACGTTATGACCGTGCCGGACGTGTTGCTCCGGGGTGTCGGCCTGCGGTGACCTGCCTGCCCAGAGACCAGCTCTGTGGGGACCGGCCACTACCCGCGCCGCCGGGTGCGCCACGGTCATTCGAAGGTACACCCCGAGCGCGAGACGCAAACGACTGAGCCCCGCGCTAGCACATACGGTAGCCGGGGATGCTGGATGTCCGCTGTACGAAGTTGAGGAGATCCTCAGACTCGTGCGTATACCTCTGGCTTGAGGACGCCGACGTAAGGCAGCTCACGGTAGCGCTCGCTGAAGTCGAGGCCGTATCCCACCACGAACTCGCTCGGGATGTCGAAGCCGACGTACTTCACCGGGACGTGGACCTTGATCGCGTCGGGCTTGCGGAACAGCGCGACCACCTCGACGCTCGCGGCGGCCCGGGACTCGAGGTATTTGAGGAGCCAGGAGAGCGTCAGGCCGGAGTCGACGATGTCCTCGACGACCACGACGTGCCGGCCGGCGATGTCCCGGTCGAGGTCCTTGAGGATCCGGACGACCCCGGACGAGGTAGTTCCCTGCCCGTACGAGGAGACGGCCATGAACTCGAGCTCCACCGGCGGGCCGTGCCGGCCCAGCGCGCGAGCGAAGTCGGCGACGAACATCACCGCGCCCTTGAGCACGCAGACCAGCAACAGCCCGTCCTGGACGTTGGCGTAGTCGCTGGCCACCTGCTTGGCGAGGTCCGCGGTCTTCTCGCGGATCTGTTCCTCGGTGATGATCACGTGATCGATGTCGGCGTCGTACCAGGAGCCGGAGCCGTCGGTCATGCCCCCTAGCCTGCCCCACGCGGGTTACGCCCCGATGGCCGACCCACCAGGAAGAAGAGGTGGCCACCCAGCGCTACTGGGCGGCCACCTGTGAAGGTTGATTCCTCAGGACAGAGGATGCTGCCGCCTCCTCTGTCCTTCCGGTCACCAAGATCAGTAGGTCTGTGGTTCTCGGAAGCCGTCGCGTGATGGCTTCCAGTCGGCCGAGTCGTGCGAGTCCTTGGTGAGCCCGGTCGCGGAAGCGAGGGCGAGGACCAGCATAAAGGCGACAAAAAGGACGAGTTCCATGGCGGTGCTCCTCTGTGAGCTGTTGCTGTAGGTGAGGACCGCCGGCGCGCACCGGGCTTTCTTACATAGATGAGTCTGCCCCGGAGCGGGACATCCGGACAGTGGCAGAGATGCCATGCACCGTCGAATTCCTGCCAGCTTTCCGCTACGCTGCGAAGCATGGTGCGGAACGTCGCGGTGGTCGTCATGGACGGTGTCGCCGCCTTCGAGCTCGGGGTCCTGTGCGAGGTCTTCGGCACCGACCGCACGGCCGACGGCTTCCCCGGTTACCGGTTCGACGTCTGCTCGCCCGACGGCGGTCCGGTGCGTGCCCAGAACGGCTTCACCCTGATGCCGGCCGCCGATCTCGGCCCGCTGGACGACGCCGACCTGGTCGCGGTCCCGGCACACAAGGACGGCGCGACCGTGCCGCCATCGGTGCTCGACGCGCTCCGCCGGGCCGACGCCCGCGGCGCCCAGCTCCTGAGCGTCTGCTCGGGCGCGTTCGTCCTCGGCGAGGCCGGCCTGCTCGACGACCGCGAGTGCACGACCCACTGGCGCTACGCCGACGAGCTCCAGGCCCGCTATCCGCGCGCCAAGGTCGCCTGCAACCACCTCTACGTGCACGACGGCAACCTGCTGACCAGCGCCGGCACGGCCGCGGGCATCGACGCCTGCCTGCATCTCGTACGCCAGGAGCACGGCTCGGAGATCGCCACCAAGCTGGCCCGCCGCATGGTCGTCCCACCGCACCGCGACGGCGGCCAGGCGCAGTACATCGAGGCGCCGATCGCCCGCACGCCGGACGCACCGACGCTCGAGCCGCTGCTCAGCTGGCTGGTCGGCAACCTCGACCGGACGATCACGGTGGACGACCTGGCGGCCCGCGCGCACATGGCACCGCGCACGTTCGCCCGCCGCTTCCGCGCCGAGACCGGCACGACGCCACACGATTGGCTGACGGGGCAGCGGGTGCTGCTGGCCCGCCGGCTGCTCGAGGAGACGGAGCTCGCGGTGGAGCAGGTCGCGGGCAAGAGCGGCTTCGGCGACGCGGCGACGTTGCGCCACCACTTCAGCCGGAGAGTTGGAGCAACGCCGCACGCCTACCGGTCGACCTTCCGGAAGTAACAGATCAAGATCCGGCGTTCCCGGGTTCGCGGTGGTCCGGACCGTCGCTCCCGCCGGACACCGCTCGCTCCGCTTCGCTGCCACCTCCGCGTCGGCCAAGGACCCTTCCTTCTCAGTCCCGGCAGAGCGACGCCTTGGCGGACCGGGCGGTCAGTCGGTGAGGACGCGGAGGACGCCTGAGACGCGCGCCGCGCGGATGCCGCCCGGCAGGTGCACCGCGCCCTGGCCGTGCCAGCCCGTGACCAGCGCTTCGAGGGCGCTCACGTGCCGGTGCGACAGGGCGGCCGGCGAGCAGCCCAGCGACAGCGCCCACGAGTGCAGCGCGCGGGCGCGCAGCGCGGGCAGCAGCGCCTCGAGCATCGCCACCGAAAGGCCTTCCTCCAACATGGAGCGTTCGAGCTCCTCGGCCGCGAGCACGTCGAGCGCCTCCGCGTCCTGGGCGAGCAGCCGGGCGGTGCGGGCCAGGTTGGGCACGACACCCGGGCCGAGCGCGTCGACGAGCGAGGGCAGGGCGGAGACCCGGACCCGTGACCGGGCGTACGACGGATCGAGGTTGTGCGGGTCCTCCCACGGCTCGAGCCCCAGCGCCGCGCACGCCTTGCGGGCCTCGTCGCGGGACATGTCGAGCAGCGGCCGCAGCAGCGCCACCCCGTCGACGTCGCGCCTGTCCGGCATCGCGGCCATGCCTCGCGGACCAGCGCCCCTGGCGAGCGCGAGCAGCACCGTCTCGGCCTGGTCGTCGCGGGTGTGGCCGAGCAGCACCGAGTTGGCGTCGTGGGCCCGGGCGGTGTCGAGCAGCGCGTCGTAGCGGGCCTCGCGGGCCGCCGCCTCGGGACCGCCGAGCCGGCCGGCCACGTCGACCGGCACCACGAGTGACGGACGCAGGTCGACGGACGCGCCCCAGGCGGCGACCGCGGCGGCCCGGCGATCCGAGCCGTCCTGCAGGCCGTGGTCTATGGTGATCAGCCCCGCGCGCAGACCCATCCGGGGGGCGACGAACGCGGTCGCGGCGGCCAGGGCCAGGGAGTCGGCACCGCCGGAGCAGGCGACCAGCACCAGGGCGTCCTTGCGTATCCCCTGCAGCATGCGGCGGACCGCGACGCGGGTCGCGGCGACCGGGGGCGCGGGACCGACCACGTCTAGCCCTGCGCGAGCAGCGGTCCGTTGCCGCCGCCGGGACCGTGCACCCGGGCCACCCAGGCATCGGGGTCGCCCAGCTCCTCCAGCCGCGGCAGCGTCAACGGCGAGCTGAAGATCTTGTTGAAGCCGGCCATGCCGACCCGCTCCACCACCCCGTGCACGAACTTGCGGCCCTCGGCGTACTGCCGCATCTTGACGTCGATGCCGAGCAACTTGCGCATGGCCTTCTCCAACGGGTTGCCGGCCTCGCGGCGGCGGTTGAAGCGGGCCCGGATCTGCTCGACCGTGGGTATGACCTCGGGGCCGACGCCGTCCATCACGAACTCGGCGTGCCCCTCGAGCAGCGTCATCAGCGCGGTCAGCCGGTCGAGCACCGCCCGCTGACCCGGCGTCTGCACGAGGTCGAGCACGCTGGCCCGGCTCTCGGGGTCGCGGATCGCGTCGGAGAGGGTGGCGACGGCGCGGCGGAGCCGGTCGGTGAGGTGCTCGGTGCCGCTCTGCGACGCGTCGACGAACGCCTGCACCTCGCCGAGGAAGTGGGCGCGCATCCACGGCACCGAGGTGAACTGGGTGCGGTGGGTGACCTCGTGCAGGCAGACCCAGAGGCGGAAGTCGCGCGGCTCGGCACCGAGCTTGCGCTCGACCTCGACGATGTTCGGGGCGACGAGCAGCAATTGCCCCGGATCGGCGGAAAAGACCTCATACTGCCCGAGTACGCGACCCGACAGGTAGGCCAGCACGCTGCCCGCCTGCACCCCGGTCAGCCGGGAGCCGATGGCGTCACTGAGGGCGCCGGGCTCCTTGTCGCCGGAGAGGCGGGTGATCAACGGAGTGACGACCTCACGCAGCCCGGCCACGTTGACGGCGGCCCAGTCGCGGCGGTCGACGATCCGCACGGGTGGGTGGGCCACCTGCGACTGCAGGCCCGTGTAGGAACTGACGTGGCCGGCTGCCTCTTCGGTCAGCCGGCGCAGGTCGGAGACCACCTCGGTGGCCTCCTCGTAGGAGGCCCGGGGGCCGGTCTTGCCCAGCGCCCCCGCGGTGGCGGCGGCCAGATCCCAGTCCACGAACTGCGCCATCACCCCACGGTACCCGGGCGGGGCACCCCGGGCGCCCCATCCGCTAGCCGCCTGTTCGTCAACCACAGCCGCACGCGACGAGGGTCGCGGCGATCTTGTCGAGGTGGTCGCGGACCGCGTCGCTGCCGGCCGTCACGCCGTCGGTGAGGATCGAGAAGGCCAGCAGCCGGCCATCGGCCGTCGTCACGATGCCGGCCATCGCGTGGTTGCCGGTGAGCGTGCCGGTCTTGGCCCGGACCACGCCGGCCGCGGTCTTCCGGGTGGCCGCCTGGCCGAACCGGTCGTCGAGCGTGCCCGACCACGCCGCCACGGGCAGGCCGGCGAACATCTCGGTCAGCTCGGGGCGCTTGCCGGACGCGGCCAGGGCGAGCAGCTCGGTCTGCGCCTCCGCGGTCAGCTTGTCGGTGCGGGACAGGCCACTGCCGTCGGCGAGGACAAGTCCCTCGGTCGGCAGACCCAGCTCGCCGAGGGCCTCGGTCATCGCGGTGCGGGCGCCGGCGTACGAGGCCGGTTGGCCCTTCGCGAGCGCGACCTGCCGGGCGAGCGCCTCGGCGACGACGTTGTCGCTGGCCTGGAGCATGAACTCGACCAGCCGGACCATCGGCGGCGACTCGACCCGGGCGAGCTCGTCGCCGGGGTTCGCGGGGCTCGACGGTGCGGCGCTCGGCGTGGCCGCCGCGTCGGTGGTCGTGCCGGGAGGTGCCGTCGTCGGCGTGCCGCTGACGCCGAGCGCCTTGGCGAAGGCGAGCGCGGCCGCGGCGTCGGGCTTGCTGGACCGCTCGGAGTAGCCGTTGCCGAGCTGGGTGGGTGCCTTGCGGGCGCCGTCGACGGCGAGCGCGGTCGACGGGCCGCCGAAGCCGCCGGTCGGGATGTCCGAGTCCCAGCCGGGCTCGTAGACCGGTCCCGAGTAGAGCGAGCTGTCGTAGTAGACCTTGGTCGGCTTGGTGTCGCCGAGCGCCTTCTTCGTCGCCGCGGCCAGCTTGTCGAGCCGGGCCGCGCCCGGGTAGAAGGTCTTGGCGTTCACGCCGAGGGTCGGGTCGCCGCCGCCGACGAGGATCACCTCGCCAGGCTTGGGGCCGGCGAGCACGCGGGTCGGGATCCGGTGGGCGGGGCCGCGGGTGGCCAGCACGGTGGCCGCGGTGACCAGCTTCATCGTCGAGGCCGGCACGGTCGGGGTCGCGCCGCCGTTGCCGTAGAGGATCTTGCCGCTGAGGACGTCGCGGACCACCACGTTGGTACGGCCGCCGAGGTTGTTGGCGGTGACCAGCTTGCCGATCGCCTGGGTGAGGCCGGCCTCGTCGGGCATCGGCGCGACACCGTTGAGGGCGGCGAGCACCGGGCCCGGCGGCGGCTCCGGCGGGTCGACGACGGGGGTGGGCCGGGCGGGCTCGTCGCCGAGCCAGGCGGCGACGGGACCGGGGCGGACGACGACGAGGCCGGCGGCGAAGACGACGAGGACCAGGATGCCGGCGAGGGCGATCGCGAGCGAAACGCGGGACCGGCGGCGGCGCGGCGGGGGCGGCGGCGGCTCGGCCCCGGCCGCGGCGGGCGGCGGGCTGCTCGGCGGCAGCCCGGGCGGCGGGGTCGGCGGTCCTAACGGGATCGGCGGGCCACTCGGGTGCGGGCTCGAGCCGTGCGGGCTTGAGCCGTGCGGGCTTGAGCCGGGCGGGTTCGCGGGGCCGTGCGGGCCGGGGCTGTTGCGTGGTGGGCTCGCGGTCGCGCGTACCGGTGGCTGGTTGTGTTGATGGTGTGGTGCCGGTGAGACCGGTGGGGCCGCGGGCACGGCGGCCCGCGCGGGTCCGGCCGGGGGGAAGGGGCCGGGTGGTGCGGGCACGGGGGTGTAAGGAGTGGGACCGGAACCGCCGGGGTGTAGGTTGGCATCCGTTGGCGGGGGCGACTTCTCCGCGTTGTCGGACGGCGTAGCACCCGGCACCCGGGCCCTACCGCGCGCGGGGCGCGGTTGTGAGTCTTCCCCCACCCGCCCCTCCTCCCGTTCGACGCCCGGCGTAGGCGACACTACTTGCGTCCGTGCGTCTGCAGGGGGCCAACGCGGTCGAGCAAGGAGCGTGCAATGGATTTCGACGTCACTGTTGAGATTCCCAAGGGGAATCGCAACAAGTATGAGGTCGACCATAAGACCGGTCGCATCCGCCTCGACCGGACGCTCTTCACCTCGACGCAGTACCCGGCCGACTACGGCTTCATCGAAGACACCCTCGGCGAGGACGGCGACCCGCTGGACGCCCTCGTCCTGGTCACCGAGCCCACCTTCCCCGGCTGCCTGATCCGGTGCCGGGCGATCGGCATGTTCCGGATGAAGGACGAGAAGGGCGGCGACGACAAGGTCCTCTGCGTCCCGTTCGAGGACCCGCGCCAGGAGCATCTCCGCGACATCCACCACGTCGGCGAGTTCGACCGACTGGAGATCCAGCACTTCTTCGAGGTCTACAAGGACCTGGAGCCGGGCAAGTCGGTCGAGGGCGCGACCTGGGTCGGCCGCGCCGACGCGGAGGCCGAGATCGTGCTCTCCTACCGCCGCGCCGAAGAAGCCAAGGCCGCCGGCACCTACTAGTCGACCAGGGTGGTGGCCCGGGCGAACAGGCCGAGCACCACGCACGCCACCGGGATGATCGCGACCAGCAGCGCGGTGTCCAGCAGGTCGCCGGCCCGGCCTAGGTAGGGACCGGCCGGGCGACGGACCCCCACAGTCAGCAGCAGCGACCCGGCCAGGCCGAGGGCGCCGGTCGCGACGATGAGCAGCGGCGTCGCGTCGGCGGTGGCGGTCAGGGCCACCGCGGCCAGCGCGGCGGTGCCGGCGACCAGCAGGGGTACGCGCTGGCGGACGGTGGCGAAGACGCGCGTACGCAGCAGCAGGGCAGTGCCGCAGACGGCCGCGAGGGCCTGGCCCCAGCCGCCGCCGTCGAGCGCGAGCACGCCCGCCGCGGACGCCGCGAGCACCGCGTGGCCGATCAGCAGGCCGCCGAGGATCTCCTCCGCGCGGGTGACGGCCGTCTGGACGCGGTCGGGGTCGGTTCCCGGGTCGTCGTCGGCCCCGGCCGGCGGGACGGGCACGCGGGCCAGGCGGATCGCGAGCCGGGGCAGCACGCCGACGCCGGCGGTCAGCAGGGCCAGCAGGATCGCGGCGGCGCCGTGGGCGGAGAGGGCGAAGCCGAGCGCGGCCGTCGCGGCGCCGAGCAGGCCGGCGAGGATCCCGGCCGAGAAGATCCGGCGGCCGGCGCCGATGCCGACGATGCCGAGCACGCCGTGCAGGGCCAGGGCGACGCAGCCGAGCAGCAGGTCGAGCGGGCCGATCCAGCGCAGGCCCGGCTCGGCACCGCCGGCCAGCAGCAGGGCGCCGGCGGCGAACGCGTACGGCAGCGAGTAGGCGCCCAGCGCCACGCCCGCGGCCCGGTAGCCCCAGGCCCGCGCCGCGAGGACCCCGGCGACGGTCAGGCTGGCCGCGGCGCCGAGGGTGGTCAGCATCGCCGCGATCGAGTCGGGGCCGGCGCGGAGCAGCACGACCAGCGCGACACCGAGCACCACGCCGGCCGCCGCCAGGCCCGTCACCGCGGTCGACAGGCCGGACCAGGCCGTGCCGTGCCGGCGCGCGCCGTCGGCGATCGCCTCGACGACGTCGTCGTAGGCGAGCGCGGGCCACTCCTGGCGGGCGGGGACGAGATGGAGCAGGTCGCCGTCGCGTACACCCTGGTCTCGAAGGGTCGCACCACCCTCGAGCGCCGCACCGTCCGTGCGGCGCAGGACCCAACCGCCGTGCGCCTCGCCGTCGTCGGCGAGCGTCTCGCCTGCCTGCCGCAGCACCTCGGGTAGCAGGTCAGCCAGGGGTACGTCGGGCGGAAGCGCGACGTCGACCCGGCGCTGCGGCGCGTTGACGGTAACCAGGGCGAGGCTCGTGTGCATCGATGACCTCCGTCGCGGGGGGAGCCGGCGAGGGTGCCGAACCTACCGCGTCCGCGGGTTATCCACATGACCCCTTTTTGGCCATCCATCCACCGCCGCGATTCCCTACGATGAGCGACGCTCGGGTAGCGCTCTGGATCGGGAGGTCGCATGTCGACGGTGTTGGTGCGCCGGCCGCCGCGCCGGCCCGCGCCCGAGATCCCGAGCGGCGAGCTGCGCGTGGAGCCGCCGCCGGAGCTGCCGCAGGCGGCCGGTGGGCGCTGGCAACAGCTCATGCTGCTGCTGCCGATGCTCGGCGGCGGCGTGGCGATGGCGCTGATGATGGGCCGGGGCGGTGGCGCGTTCTCCTATGTGGTCGGCGGGCTGTTCGGCATCTCGTCGCTGGCAATGCTCGCGACCTCGTGGGGTCAGGGCGGTCCGCGGCGGGCGGAGCTGGTCGGCGCGCGGCGCGACTACCTGCGGCACCTGTCGCTGCTGCGCCGCCAGGCCCGGGCGACGGTGGCGCTGCAGCGGGTGGGCCTGCGCTACCGGCATCCGGCGCCGTCGGCACTCTGGTCCACGGTCGACAGCCATCGGTTGTGGGAGCGGCGGCCGGCCGATCCCGACTTCGCGGTGGTCCGCGTCGGGCTGGGGCCGCAGAGCCTGGCGACCGCGCTGGTCCCACCGGTGACGCGGGCGGTCGACGACCTGGAGCCGATGACGGCCGGGGCGCTGCGGCGCTTTCTCGACGCGTACTCGGTGGTCCCTGACCTGCCCGTGGCCCTGTCGATGCGCGGGTTCGCCCGGGTGCACGTGCGCGGCTCGCCGGCGCTGGTCCGCGCGCTCCTCGTGCAACTGGCGGTCTTCCACGCGCCCGACGACCTGATGGTGGCGGTCGCCGCCGGGCCGGGCCGGCGCGCTGACTGGGAGTGGGTCAAGTGGCTGCCGCACGCCCGGCATCCGAGCCGGACCGACGCGTTGGGCGCTGTGCGGCTGGTCGCCGACTCGGTGGCGGCGCTGGAGCGGCTGCTCGACGGCGTCGGCGACGGGGCGCACGTCGTCGTCGTGGTCGACGGGGTGGACCGTGGCCGGCTCGACGGTGACGGGCGCACCGTCGTCGAGGTCGACGGGCCGCCGCCGCGCCTGCTCGACCCGTCGACCGTGGTGCTGACCCGGCGGCCCGACGGCACCCTGGAGACCACCACGACGGAGGGCGTCACCACGGTCGGCGTGGCCGATGGGCTCGACGTCGCGTCCGCCTCGGCGGTGGCGCGGCGGCTCGCTCCCCTGCGGCTGGCCGGCGCGGGCAGCCAGGCGGTCTCGCCACCCGCTGACCTGGGCCTGCTCGACCTGCTCCGGGTGGCCGAGCCCGACGCCTACACGGTGGCCGAGGCGTGGTCGCCGCGGTCGCCGCGTGATCAGCTACGCGTGCCGATCGGGGTGGGCGCCGACGGCCTCCCGGTCGAGCTCGACCTCAAGGAGTCCGCGCTCGACGGCATGGGGCCGCACGGGCTGCTGATCGGCGCGACGGGTTCCGGCAAGTCCGAGCTGCTCCGCACGCTTGTGCTCGGGCTGGCCGCGACGCACTCGTCGGCCGAGCTCAACGTGGTGCTGGTCGACTTCAAGGGCGGCGCCACGTTCGCGTCCCTGGACGCCCTGCCGCACACCAGCGCCGTGATCACCAACCTGGCCGACGAGCTGACGCTGGTCGACCGCATGGTCGACGCGATCAACGGCGAGCTGGTCCGGCGCCAGGAGCTGCTGCGGCGGGCGGGCAACTTCGCGAGCCGGCGCGACTATGAGGCCGCCCGGGTTGGTGGGGCGGCGCTCGCCCCGTTGCCGTCGCTGCTGATCGTCTGTGACGAGTTCTCCGAGCTGCTCTCGGCCAAGCCCGACTTCATCGACCTGTTCGTCCAGATCGGGCGGTTGGGGCGGTCGCTCGGCGTGCACCTGCTGCTGGCGTCGCAGCGCCTCGAGGAGGGGCGGCTGCGCGGGCTCGACACCCATCTGTCCTATCGGATCGGCCTGCGTACGTTCTCGCCGTTCGAGTCCCGGGCCGTGCTCGGGGTGCCGGACGCCTACGAGCTGCCGCGCGCCCCTGGTCATGCGTTCCTCAAGGCCGGCACCGATCCGTTGCGCCGGTTCCGGGTTGCCTATGTGTCGGGTCCGGTGCCGCGCCGCGGTGGCGGCGGTGCCTTGCCTGCCGGGCCCGTGGTGTTGCCGTTCACGACCTCACCGGTCGCGGCGCCGGTGGCGCTGGCTGCGGTCTCGCCGCCGGCCGGGCCCAGCCTGCTGGAGGCGCTGGTCGCCCGGATCGCCGGCCAGGGGCCGCCGGCCCATCGGGTCTGGCTGCCGCCGCTCGCCGAGCCGGCCACGTTCGACGAGGTGCTCGGGCCGCCCACCGTCGTGCCGGGTCGCGGGCTGATGTTCGCCAACCCCGAGCTGCACGGCGCGCTGCAGGTCCCGGTGGCCGTGGTCGACCGGCCGCTCGACCAGCGCCGCGACCTGCTCTGGTTCGCGCTCGACGGTGCGGCCGGGCACGTGGCCGTGGTCGGCGCGCCACGCAGCGGCAAGTCGACCGCGCTGCGCACCCTCGTCTGCGGGCTGGCGCTCGCGCACACGCCCGCCGAAGCGCGGTTCTACTGCCTCGACTTCGGCGGCGGCGCCCTGGCCGCGCTGCGCGACCTGCCGCACGTGGGCGGGGTGGCCGGCCGGCAGGAGGCCGCCGCCGTCCGCCGCACGGTCGGCGAGCTGAGCACGCTGCTGGCCGCGCGGGAGCGCCAATTCGCGGGCGACGAGCCGCACGTGTTCCTCGTGATCGACGGTTGGTCGACGCTGCGCGGGGAGTTCGACGAGCTCGAAGCGGTGGTCACCGACCTGGCCGGGCGCGGCCTCGCGTACCGGGTGCATGTCCTCGCCTCGGCCACCCGCTGGCTCGACCTCCGCCCGGCCGTCCGCGACCTCTTCGGCGCCCGACTCGAGCTACGACTCGGCGATCCGAGCGACTCGATGATCTCCCGGAAGGCGGCGGCCGACGTGCCTGCCGACTCGCCCGGCCGGGGCATCACGAGCGAGGGGCTGCACCTGCTCACGCTGCGGCCCGCGCCGGCGGGCGACGTGCCGCTGGAGAAGGCGGTGGCCGCGGCCTGGGCGGGTCCGGCCGCCCCGGCGGTCCGGCTGCTGCCGCCATCGGTCCCTTACTCGGCGCTCGACCAGACCGCGACGACCGGCCTGACCCTGCCGATCGGCATCGCCGAGGCCGACCTGCGCCCAGTGGCGGTCGACTTCGCCGCCGACCCGCACCTCGTGCTCTTCGGCGACACCGAGTGCGGCAAGTCGTCGTTCCTACGGGCGCTGGCGGCGACGGTCGCGGGCCGCTTCCGCCCCGACGAGGCGCGCCTGATCGTGGTCGACTACCGGCGCAGCCTGCTGGGCGCGGTCCGCAGCGACCATCTGATCGGCTACGGCACGGCGGCGGGCGACACCGAGGAGCTGATCGACTCGGTGGCCGGCTACATGCGGCGGCGCCTGCCGCCACCCGACGTGACGCCCGACCAACTGCGCTCCCGCGGCTGGTGGGCGGGCCCGGAGCTGTTCGTCCTGGTCGACGACTACGACCTGGTGGCCGCGGCGCCGGCCAACCCGCTGCGGGCGCTGGAGGAGTTCCTGCCGCAGGCACGGGACATCGGCCTGCACCTGGTGCTGACCCGCCGCACGGGCGGCGCGGCCCGGTCGCTCTACGACCCGATCATCCAGCGCCTCCGCGAACTGGCGGGGGCGGGCCTGGTGATGTCGGGCGACCCCGACGAGGGCCCGCTGGTCGGACAGGTCCGCCCGGGCCCCCTGCCGCCGGGCCGCGGCCGCCTGGTCACCCGGAAGGAGGGGGTCCGCCTGGTCCAGATCGCCCACCTACCGGCCCCCTGACCCGGGCGGGTCGGCGATCGACGGGTCACGCTACGCACACGCTCCAGCTCAGCCGCGTCCCGCCCGAGGCTATGGCGAACTGATCGCACATTGTGTGTCCCGCACGGGTGGACGGTCGGGGTAACCTCCCAGCACAGGAACTTCCCGGGGTGAGAAGGCCGTGAGGTGACGAGGCTGACGCACCAGCGCCGAAGCGCCGTCCCACGGTTTCGTGGCGCGGCGCTGGTCGCCATGACGGCGGCCACGGCCCTTGCCGCCGCACCGCTGCCATTGCCTCTTGCCGCCACTGCCCCCGCATCCGGGCAGGCCGGCGCCGCGGCGCTGCCGCAGGCTGCTGCCGCCGCTGGCTCCGCGTCCACGTCCGGCGACGGTGGGGCCGCACCGTCCACGCTGCCCATTGCCGCCGATTCCGTTCGCGACGAGCAGTGGCAGCTTCGTGAGCTGCAGGCGCGCAACGCCTGGCGCTATTCGACCGGCGCCGGCGTCGTGGTCGCGGTGATCGACTCCGGCGTCGATGCGAGCCACGAGGATCTGGCCGGCCAGGTTCTCCCCGGCAAAGACCTCGTCAAACCGGGTGGCGGCGACGGCCACACCGACCCGGTCGGCCACGGCACCACGGTCGCGGGCCTGATCGCAGGCCGCGCCGACGACGAGAACGGCGTCATGGGCCTCGCCCCGAACGCCAAGATTCTCCCGGTGCGGGTCCTCGACGCCGACAACCGGTACGACGACGCGATGATCGTGGCTCGCGCCGTCCGGTGGGCCGTCGACAGCGGCGCCAGGGTCATCAACCTGTCCCTGGGCGGTTCCGGCACGAGCCCAGCGCTCGCCGCGGCCCTCGACTACGCCTTCGCCCGCGACGTGGTCGTCGTCGCCTGCACGGGCAACGTGCTGCCGCAGGCGGCCTCGGGCGTCTGGTACCCGGCCCGCGAGCCCGGCGTCATCGCCGTCGCCGGCCTGGAGAAAGAGACAGACGTCCTCTGGAACGGTTCGATCACGGGCAGCGCGACCGTGCTCAGCGCACCGGCGACGGACCTGGTCGGCGCGAAGACCGGCGGCTTCTGGCGGGTCCGCGGCACCAGCTTCGCCGCGCCCCTGGTCTCGGCCGCCGCGGCTCTGATCCGCGCCAAGTGGCCGACCATGCCGGCCGGCGAGGTGGTCAACCGCCTGATCTCGACGGCCGACGACCTGGGCACCCCGGGCCGCGACGACACCTACGGCTTCGGCAAGGTCGACCCGCTGGCGGCCCTGACCACCCAGCTCCCCACGACCATCCGCAACCCGCTCGACGACAACAAGTCCCCGGGCGTAGCCGGCTTCGGCCCGGCCCCGGGCCGCGGCACCGACTCGGTCACCGGCGGCGGCGCCCTGGAACCCAACAACCCGGCGGCCGCCTCAGGCGCCTCCGGCTCGGCGGCACAACGCTCCGCGACCCCGGCAAGCCACCCGAACCCGCTGGGCTGGCGCATAGCCACCGCGATAGCGATGCTGATCCTCGCGATCGCCGTAGTCTTCGTGGTCCTCTTCGCCCGCCATCCCGCCATGGCGCTGCTGGCCCGCCGCTCCCGCCGCCCGCGCCCACCAAGCCACCAGTCGAAGACCAACCGCTAGACCAGCTCCGCCCCGGACAGGGCCTCAGGGCGGCGGCCGGCGGGTCATGAAGATGTCGATCTCGTCCGCCGCGTCGAGGGTGAAGCCGTGCCGCTCGTAGAGGCGTTGAGCCGGGCTGCCCCGCAGCACGTTCAGGCGTACCGTCACCCGCTCCTCGTCGGCCTTCCGCAGCAGCGTCCGCAGCACCCCTGACCCCACCCCGCATCCCTGGAATCCCGGCGCGACGTAGAAGTGCTCCAGCCAATGCCCGTCGTCGGCGGGGCGTACGGCCACGCACCCCGCGAACGCCGGACCGACGGTGATGATCGAGGTGTGGGCCGGCGAGAACGAGTCCCGAAACCGTTGCCTGACCCGGTGCTCGTCGAACCTGCCCAACCGCTCCAGGTCGGCCCGCAGCACCACCGCCCGCAACTCGGCGATCGCGAACACGTCCGCCGGCTCCGCCGGGCGCAGCGACCAGCCGATCACCTCGCCCGCCTCCGTCGTCACCGCTCGAGTATCGAGGGACCCCGAGGGTCAGACGCAGTCGCCCGTCGCGGTGGCGCGGGTGCGTTCGATGCCGGCGTTCGCGACGCCGGAGGCCTCGTCGGCGGTCACCGCGAAGCCCGTGTTCCGGTCGTCCGCCGCCGCGGCGAAGATGACGCCGAGTACGACGCCGTCCGGCGTGATGAGCGGGCCGCCGGAGTTGCCGCTGCGGACCAGCGCCCGGATCGTGTAGATCTCGCGCGTCACTTCGCTCGACTCGTAGATGTCCGGCCCGGTGATATTGCCGACGTCGCGGATACGCGCCGACTGCGCGTTGTACGGCCCGTCCAGCGGGAAGCCCAGCACGATCGCGTCGTTCTCGGCGCGGGCGTTGGAGCGGGCGAACGGCATGACCGGGGCTTCCAGATCGGGTACGTAGATCACCGCAAGGTCGCGGTTCGGGTCGTAGACCACCACCCGGCCGTTCTCGCGATCACCGTTGACCTCGACCTGCACCCGGTCGGTGCCGGCCACCACGTGGGCGTTGGTCATGACGCGCTGGGGTGCGTACACGAAGCCCGAGCCCTCGATCCGCCGCCCGCAACTCTGCGCGGACCCGAGCACCTTGACCACCGACCGCTTCGAGTTGATCACGACCTGCGACCCCGCGAGCGCCGGGTCGGGAGCCGCCACCTCGCGGGCCCGGGTCGCGGTCAGGCCACCGAACACGTCCGGGAAACCGCGGGTGTCCACGGTGTCGCGCAGGGACTCCGACAGCGTCTGCGCCTGCTCCGGCAGCACCTTGTCGACGCCGTCGAGCAGCGCGCTGTTGCGCACCGAACTGGCCAGCCACGGCACAGACGACGACCCGAGCGGCACCGCCACCAGCCACGCGACGATCAGCACGGCCAGCAGCGAGACGACAGCACCACCGGCATCGTCGACGCGCCGCCCGGCGCGACTCGTGATCGCATGGCGGACGTGCGCGCCGATCCACCCCGTCAGCGCCTGCCCGAGCACCGCCAGCCCGAAGATCGCGACCAACGAAATGACGACGCGAAGAGCGCCGTCAGCGAAGCGTTGGGCGACCATCGGCCCGACCTGAAGCCCGATCAGGGCACCGCCGAAAAAGCCGAAGAAGGACAGCACACCGATCACGAACCCCTGCCGGTAGCCGCTGATCGCGAACACGACCATCAGCAGAACCAGGACAAGGTCGACGGCGGACACCCTGACAGGGTACGGGCGTCCGGCCACCCCCGCGCCCACCCCGCGCGACGCACCCACCCGCACACCCGATCCAGCACCGTCGAACCGACACAGTCCACAGCGAGACGGATAAGTCGGACTTGGGAGCTACGGACCAGGACGCGGTCCGACGCGGCATGCGGTACAGGCCGGAGTGCCGTCCAGGCCGGAGTGCGGTCGTCCAGGCCGGGGTGCTAAACCGACTCGTCCGCGTCCGCGGACGCCGCCGGTGGGGGTGTCGACGGTGGCAGCTCCCCGATCCGGTCCTGCGGCCACGGCCGCGACCACCCCGCCATGTCCAGCAGCGTAGACACCACGCCCGCGGTGAAGCCCCACACCAGCATCCCCCGCACCTCGAAGGCCGGGCCGATCCAGCCGCTCGGGTGGCGCAGCCGTAGGC
>NZ_BONE01000066.1 GCF_016862555.1 Asanoa siamensis
CGGACGACCCGGACTCTGCCACAGGTATCGACTGATCAACCGGCGTCGGACCCGGCTTGCGGTCCGACCACAACTCCGTCCCCGACGACCCAGACTCTGCCGCAGGCATCGACTGATCACCCGACGTCGGACCGGGCTTGCGCTGCGACCACAAATCGGTCGCCGAGGACCGCGATTCCGCCGCAGGCGGCGACGGATCGCCTGCCGCCGCATGCTCCAGTTCCGACGCCGACAACCGCGACTCCACCGGGGCTGCTGACTGATCACCAAGCGCTGGGCCGGGCTTGCGGTCCGACCACAAGTCCGTCGCAGACGACCGCGATTCCGGCCTGGCCGCCGGCTGATCAGCCGCCGTCGGACTGGGCTTGCGGTCCGACCACAGATCGGTCGCCGACGAACCCCGCTCGGCCACAGCAGGCGCATCGTCGGCCGTCGGGGAGGGCTTGCGCTCCGAGAACAGGTCGGTCGGTGGGGCCGCATCGGCCGTGGGCCGCGGGTTGCCCGGGCTGCTCTGCCCGGGTTGACGCCTGGTCCACAGGTCCGTCGCCGATGAGCCAGGCCGCGCGACGCCCCGGCTGCCCGCAGCCGGGGTTTGCTCGTCGGGCCGGGTTCCGGCGGTGGTCGGCGTCGCCACGGTCGCTTGCGGGTCGGTGGCCGCGGATCCGGCCCGCGCTGCCGGCCCCGCACCCTCGCTAGGGGCGTGCGGCGGTGCCGGCTGGGACGGGGCACCGGCGGTCGGCGGTTGGCCCGTCCAGGTCTGCGCGCCCGCGGGGTTCGCCGGCGACTGACCCGCCCAGGACTGCGCTGTGGGCAACGCGCCCTGGCCGCCTGGCTCGCCGCCGGCGGGCGCCGGGCGACGGGCCGGCATGGACTGCGCGCTTCCGGACTGCGAGGAGCCGGCTTCCGGCGTCTCGGGACGCGCGTAGGGTGCACCGCCCGGACTCTGGTCGGGCCACTGCTGGGCTGCCGGTGCTTCGCCCGGTCGGGCAGGCCAGCGCTGCGTTCCGTCCGTACCACCGGAAGGCATCGCAGAGCCGGGCCAAAGCTGCCCGGCCGTCTGCGGCGAATTGGCCGGTGCCGTCGTCGGCGGGGCGGACGCGGCGGGCGACGGCCATGCCGGCGCCGGCCGTGCCGGGCCTCCGCCGTCTGGCCAACCCGGCGCCGGGGTCTGCGGGTCGGTACCCCGGGTCGTGCCCGCAGCGCTGTCTGGCCAACCCGGCGCAGGGCTAGGCGCGTCCGTGGGACGCGTCGAACCCACGCTGTCGGCCCACCCCGATGGCGGGCCCTGCGCGTCCGTGGGCCGCGTCGGGCCCGCACTGTCTGGCCAGGGGCCCTGCGTTTCGGTGGGCCGGGTCGGGAGCGCACCGTCGGGCCAGCCGGACGCGGTGCCAGGCACCCGGCCGCTCGCCGGGCCGGGCGGGGTCGCCCGGTCGGGCGTACCCGGGGCGGGTCTGCCCTCAGTCGAGCCGTTGGTGGGCGACCAGGCCGCGGGGCGCGAGTCGTCATGAACCGGCCGGCGGCCTGGGCCGGCCTGCTCCGAGTCGGATCCGCCGAATAAGCCGCCGCCGGAGGTGGGTCTGGACGGCGGGCGAGGAGCCGGTGGCGGCGTGCTGAAGCGGCCGGGCGGGCTGAGCCGCGCCGGATCGTCGCGGAACGGCGAGCGGGGTCGCATCTGCGGCGCCGGGCGGTCGGTGACCTCGCGCGGGGGGTCGGCCCCGGGGCCTAGGGAGCGCGGCGGCGGCTGGTCGCCGTGCACCACCGGTGGCGGCCACGCCGTGCTGTCGCCGTTGGTCGCGGGTGCGGGCTGGCGGCCGTACCCGTTGTCGTCGGGCCGTTGCTGGTAGGGCGTGGCGTCCGTGACCTGCGGCGGCGGCAGCGGCTGGAACGGCGGTGGCGCCGCGGGCGACGACGGGGTGGCATCAGTGGGGGCAACCCCGCCCCGGCGCCGGCCGGAGGCGATCGGCGAGTCGAAGCCGGGCGGCCTGGTCGGCCGGTTGCGGCGCGGCGGCTCGATGCTGTCGGGTTCGAGGACCGGCCCGGTCACCGCGGCGGCGCGGTCGACGAAGGGGGGTTCGATGATCTCGCCCTGGACGACCTGCCCGGGTACGGAGGCCCGCGCGCGGGCCCGCGCCGCCGTCTCCGCTCGGTCGAGGCGGGCGCGGGCGCCCATGGTGCGGCCCGGGAGCCGCACGTCGCCGCGGGCGAGTTGGGACACGAACCAGGCCGGTAGGTAGCCCTCGATGGGTAGGCCCGGGTTGACCGCCAGCCACCACTCCAGGTTGGGCCAGCTGGAGGCGAGGTCGTGGTAAGGCATGCGCCGGGCCGACCCGGCGTTGTCCGCCAGGCATATGCGCAGAGCGTCACCGGATGTGAAGGCGAGGACGTGCGTACGGCCGTTGGTCGTCCAGGTGCCCCAACCGACCGGCGCGCGTCCGGCGAGTGCGTCCGCCGAGACGGGGAGCAGCAGCTCGGAGCGGGCCAGGATGCGGAAGTAGAGTTCCTGATCGCCGGCGCGGAGCGCGTCCCGCATCGCCGCCTCGACCTCGGTGGCCGGTTCCCAATCGGTCACGGCCACCCCCTTCCTGGACAGGCCAGACGCATCGCGTACAACCTACAAGGTGTCAGCTAGATCACGATGTAGGGACGTCACTGGCTGTATCACCCGCACCGCTCGTCGATACCGTCGCGATCCGAACCCGCGGGTGGACCCGAAAGGTGCTCGACGACCGCCGGTTGCGCACCCCGTCCCTTCGCGACCGTAGTCGCCGCCGCCTTCTCCCTGCCAATCGTCATCTTGCCAGTTGCACCAGGTTCCGTCATCGCCCAGCGGACCCGTGCGGGCGCGCTCCCGACCGGGCGCCGACAGCCGCGATCCGCCGCCGTGGCGGCCGACCCGCGACCGCCCACGTACTGACCTGGCAACCAACACCGGCGTGACGCTAGCGGTAGTCGACCTCCATGTGGAGACGGATGACCCGCAACTCCGCGACCGGGTGACAATCGGCACGCACTTTCTGGACATCGGACAGGGCAACCAACCTCGCCTCCTGGGCGCCGCCGGCAAGGGTGGTGCCGGCGGCGCCCCGCTCCGCCCACCTCACTGGAAGAGGTTGGTGTTCTTCTTCTCGGTGCTGAGGTAGTCGGTCGCCGAGTCGTCCAACGCCCGCTTGATGTCGCGGAGCATCGCCTGTAGGTCGGCCGAGGCGGCGCGCCAGCGGCTCTGCCGTTGGTCGTAGGCCGCTCTGGCCTCGCCGTCCCATGTGGCCACCAACGGTGCCGCGTCGCGCTCGAGCTGGCCTAGCTGCGTGTCGAGGGTGTTGAGGGCCTTCTGGATGTCGGCGCCGGCCTGCTGCAGGGCGGGAAAGTTGACGACCAGGATGTCGTCGCGCATCGCGGGTCTCCTCTACAACGGCAGCTGGATGCCTCGGTTGGTGGTGGCGATCCGGCTGGCGGCCTCGCTGTCGGTTGCTTCGTATTGCCGTCCGGCGGTGCGGATCGCGCCCGCCGTCTCGCGTAGGGCGCGCTGCATGGCGGCCTGATCCTGGCCCCATTGCTGTTTGACCTGCTCGAAGGAGCGGCCGCCGGCACCGCGCCAGGCGGTCTGCAGGACGGCCAGCTCCGCCATCAGGTTGGTCAGCATGCTCTGTAGGGACTGGTCGACCTGCTCGAACCTGGCCGCGGTCTGCTGCATCACCGCGGCCTGTGCCTGCGTCTGGGACACCCGGACGTCACCCCGCTCTCACGTCGAAGTTCGCGAATGTCTCGCATGCCGACGCTGACGCTAGTCCTTCGCGGCACACGTTCGGTAGCCCCGACAGCACCTGCTGTGGACAACCTCCCGCCTGTGGATAACCTCAGACCGGCTCCCGCGCCCGGGCAGGATCGAGGGATGCATCAGCCTCCACCAGCGCCACCACCGCCGCCGGCAGGCGCACCGGCCGCACACCGCCATATCCGAGCATCGCCAACGTGTCGGCGCCGACAACCGGGTGCCGGCGGCCCAGGTCCGTGACGATGCTGACCGTGCCGCCGGTCGCGCCGGGCGCCGGAACCGCCTCGACCAGGGCCGCTCGGCCCGGCGGCACGGACACAGAGGCGGCGTCGTCCGCGCCACGCGATCTGGCGACATCCGCAACATCGGGCACGGCGGCGCCGGCCACCACCTCGGCGACGCCGCGTTCGTCGCGCACCACGGCACACAGCGCACCCCCGAACGACTCGACCAGCGAGGGAGTCACCGTGGGCACCAGACCGTCGGGCACCAGATCCGGCACCTTCGGGATGGCCGCGAACCGCCCCTGGCCGAGGTCGACCGGCCGGTCCTGCCGGTTGGCCGTCAGCAGGAGGTCGGCCTGCACCTGGGTGATGCCGGCGAGGCCGTCGCGCAGCGCCACCGAGAACTGCCGGCCACCACCCTGGCTGGTCACCACGAACACCTCACCGATCCGCGCCGACGGCACGGCGTCCGAGCGTTCGCCCGTCCCGGCGATCCGCGGCACGGTCAGGTCCGCGCCGGCCGGCAGGGCGCTCAGCAACGCCTGCCCGGCCGGAAACGGACGCGCGGTGGTCCAGCCGAGGGCGGTCAACGCCAGGGCCGGATCGCGTACGCGGTAGCGGTGGCTTTGCCACACCAGATGAAGGGAGCCGTCCGGATGAGTTGCCAGCACCGCGCGGTCTCCGAGTGCAGTGCCGCCCGAGCTCGTCGCGCCGACGAGCACCACCGATGCGGGCCCCGGCACGGTGCAGACGGTCCAGGGTGGACCGAGCAGGCGACCCGAGGCCGGCAGCGACTCCGGTGCGTCGGCGATGCCCAGCGTGCCGCCCCGGGGCACCCCTTCGATGGAACGGCGCGACACGAGCACGGTCTTCGGCTGGGGCGCTCCGACTGCGAGCAGCGCCGACGCGTAGTTGGCCGCGAGGTGCAGCTTGCCGTCGCGGTAGACATAGCGGGCACCGGACTCCCGTTCGACGATGACGGCGGAGCTGTCCCGCCACCGCGTGCCGCCGCCGTCGACGAGGGCGCCATAAACGACGAATCCGGCCAACGCCAGCACAGCGACCAAAACCCCGGCCAGCACGGCACCGGCGGCGTGCCGAAACGGCGGCTGCGCCGGGTCGGTCTCGTGGGTGACCAGCGCGGACACCACCCGCTGCACCATGAACTGGTGGGAGTGCAGCTGATCTTGCCGGGACGGCATCGAGGCTCCCTTGTGGGCACTGACGGTCTTAGGATGCGGCGAGTAACCGCGCCGAATACGGAGGGGAGGCTACCCCGATGGCATCGATGACGGTGGACCCCTCACGGAAGATGGTGCACTCGCCTCCACAATGGATCCGCGTGCGCCTCGGCCAGATCCTGGTCGCCCAGGTGGCGCTCGCCGGCGTTTTGGCCGCGAGCGGCCGTGGACCCATGCTCCTGGCCACCGCGCTGGCTGCCGCGGTCGCGGTAGCGGTCGTCGCTTTTGCCCGTGTGCGCGGCCGATGGTTGTTCGCCTGGTTGGCGACATGCGTCCGGTACGCGACACGCCGCCACGTCCTGCCGGCTCAGGCCACCCCGGCGGGCTTGGCTGCCTTCCTGGCTCCGGACCTGGCCACGACTGACGAGGGCGCCTTCGTCGACGCGGACGGCATGGTCGTGGTCTTCGAGCTCGAAGAGCCGATCGCGGGTCCGGGAAGCGCGCTACCCGACGTCGAAGTTTTGCTCGATGGCCTCCGTGCCCACGACATACCCGCGAGCGCCGCACACGACGGCAGGGAGACGGTCCTGCGTGATGGCCTCGAGGCCGCCATTTCGGGCCATGGTGCGGAGGCTGGCGGCAGGCTCAGCGCCCGAGGAACACCGGTCGTCTGCATCGAGCTGCTGGTGACGGTCGCCCGGGCGCCGACGGCTCGGCAGGAGGGCACTGCGGCGGCGGCGTCGTACCGCCGGCTGACCGGCGATCGGGTGCTGACGCTGCGGCGGACGTTCGTCGTGCTGCGGGTTGGGCGGCCGGTCGGTCGGTCCGACGGCGATCTACGGCCGACGGTGGCCCGCGTCGCCCGGCGGGTTGGCAAGCGGCTTGGTCCGCATCGCCGTCTTGGCAGCGACGACGCGCTAGCCACGGTCGCGGAGCTGGTCCATCACGACGGCAGGTCCGCGGTTGACGAGCGCTGGGCGCACATCACGATCGGTGGGCTGTGTCAGGCCGGCTATCGGTTGAGAACGGCGGATGGCGACCGTCTCGTGCGGGAGGTGCTAGCCCTGCCCGCGGCGGCGACGACCGTCGTGGTGGGCAAGGCCGACGGACTGGCGATCCGCCTGGCCGCGGAGTCGCCGAGGCATCTGGCCCAGGCCGATCGCGCGCTGCGGCACTTGGCAGCCGTCGAGGGGGCCACTCTCGAACGGCGGGACGGCGACCACCGCTTCGCGATGGCCGAGACCTTGCCGTTCGCCGGGCATTCGCGCTCACTCGGGCTCGGTTCGATCGTGGCGCGGGCGGGTGCCTGGTCGAGCCCGCGCCCTGCCGAGACACCGTCGGCGTCGGGCAGAGCAGGCGGATTGAGCGCAGCAGAGGCGCCAACACCGTCGGCGCCCGGCAGGGCCGGCGGATTGAGCTCAGCAGAGGCGCCGACGCCGTCGGCGCCGGGCAGGAATGGCGGAAGGAGCGCAGCAGAAGCGGCTCGGGTTCGTGAACCGGCACCTCTGCCGGGACAGGTGCAGCCCGGTCGGCCCAGGCCGAGACCTCGACCACCGCGCAGGCACCCCGTGGCCCCGAACTCACGGGACACCTTAGTGAGCCAGCCACTCCCCTCGGCCGGCATGGTGCTCGGTTACGACCGGCATGGGGCGCCGATTGTGGTCCGACTACACCGGGTGGGCGGGACGCGGATCGTCGTGGTGGCTGGGCTGGCGACCGCGCAGGTCCTGGCCCTACGCGGGCTGGCGTTGGGGGCGCGCCTCGACGTTCGGACCCGCAGGTGGGCGGCCTGGCACGGCTTCGCCGAGGAGGCGGCCGGCGCCGTCGACACCGTTACGGTCACGCCCGACGCCGCACCGCTGCAGCACTGGCCGGCGCCCGGCAATGCTTCGGCTTACGCGGCTCGGCCGCACGGGACGGCCAGCGGGCCAGCCGAAGGAGCGACCCCGATGCACCCGCGCCTGACAGTCCTCGACGTCTCCACGCGCCGACGAACGCCGGGCTCACCAAATGTCGCGGTGTGCGACGCTCCGACCGCGTCTCCGTTCGGCACCAACGCCGCCGCGGCAACGGCTAGCGCGGTGATGAGCGCCAACGCGACGGCGGCTCGCTCGACGGCCGGCGCAATTCCGGCCCGAGGTCACCCTCCAGCCGGCGTCGGCGGGGTGGCGGTGTCTCGGCGGAGAGCAGGCAGGCGGCACATTCTCGAGTTGGATGGGCCGGACGACTACGGGCACGACCCGCCCGCCACGGACGACGAGCGGCCCGAGCCGGTGGGCGAACGGTGGCACACCGTGGTGGCGGTCCGGGACGAGCTGGTGGAGGGCGACGCACAGCTACTAGCGGAAGCGGACCTCGTCATCATGCGGACGACCTTGAGCCCCGACGAGGCCGCTCTCGCCGCCGACGCACTCCGAATCCACGACGCCGCCGACTGGTTGGTGCGGGGACGCGGCGACGTGGTCGCCGTCGTCAGTGCCGGCGCCGTCCGGTGGGCCGCCGTGCGGACCACGCCGATCGAACGTGCACTCACCGAAACCCGGAACCGCTGAGACAACACCGAGTGGCGTCGATGGGTTGCGGGCCGTGAGCAGCGCGGGAAAGTGCCGGTCAGGGGGCGACTCCGGGCGATCTCCGTGGCACTATGCCGCCCATGGGTTTCATGAAAGGTGTTCTTGTCAGGCTGTTGGCCACCGCGTTCGCGTTCTGGTTGGCCACCCTGATCATTCCCGGCATCAACCTGGACACCGACTCCACCGGCGAGGTCGTGCTGACCGTCGTGTTGGTCGCGGTGATCTTCGGTGTCGTGAACGCCGTGCTTCAGCCGATCATCAAGACGCTGGGGTGTGGGCTCTACATTCTGACGCTCGGGTTGATCGCGATCGTGGTCAACGCGTTGCTCTTCATGCTGACCGGGTGGATCGCCGAGCAGGTCGATCTTCCGTTCGAGGTCGAGGGGTTCTGGCCCGCGGCCGTACTCGGCGCGCTGTTCGTGAGCCTCGTCACCTGGGTGCTCGGCCTGATCTTCGATCGCGACTGATCCCGCCCGCAAAACGGCGGAAAGCGGCCCCGCCACGGGCCGCCGGGACGGCATTGGCCCGCGACCGCGCACCGGTCGCGGGCTAACGTCGCCTGCGTGGATATGACCACACGGCACGGTTTCGCGCGCCCGACTCCCGACCAGCCCACCGACGCGACGATCTGGACCGCGACGCGGGACGGGTACGAGCTCTCCAGCGATCCCGGCCGCATCGACGTCGACCGGGTCCACCACTGGTTGGCGACCGACAGCTACTGGGCCGCCAACCGCCCCCGCGACATCGTCGACCGCTCGCTGGCCAACTCCATCCCGCTCGGGATCTACAGGAGCAACACCCAGGTCGCCTTCGCCCGGATCGTCACCGACCACGCCACCTTCGGCTGGCTGTGCGACGTCTACGTCGACCCGGCCGAGCGTGGCCACGGCCTCGGCACCTGGCTCGCCGAAGCCGCCCGGGACCTGCTCGCCGAGCGCGGCGTCCTGCGCATCATCCTCGCCACCTGGGACGCCCACGGCGTCTACGCGAAGGCCGGCTTCGTGCCCGTCGCCCGGCCGGACCGCTGGATGGAGATCGACCGGCGGAACACCCCATGACGGAGCTGCGCAAGGGCTACCTGTTCGGGCTCGGCGCGTACCTCCTCTGGGGGTTCATGCCGATCTACATCAAGCAGCTCCACGAGGCCGGCTCCGTCGAGATCCTCGCCCACCGCGTCGTCTGGTCCGTCGTCCTCGTGGCGCTCCTGCTGCTCGCTCTGCGCCGCGGCAAGCAACTCCTGGCCCTGCTCAAGCGCCCCAAGGCCCTCGCCGCGATCGCGCTCGCCGCCGCCCTGCTCGCCGCCAACTGGTGGATGTACATCTACGGCGTCAACAGCGACCGCGTCGTCGAGACCGCGCTCGGCTACTTCATCAACCCGCTGGTCACCGTCGTCCTCGGCGTGACGGTCCTGCGTGAGCGGCTGCGGCCCGCGCAGTGGGCCGCCGTCGGCATCGGCGCCGCCGCCGTCGCGGTGCTCACGATCGACTACGGGCGGCTGCCCTACATCGCGCTGACGCTGGCGGTCACCTTCGGCGGGTACGGCCTCGTCAAGAAGCGCCTCCGCCTCGCCGCCGCCGAGGGCCTGCTCGTCGAGTCCGGCGTGCTCGCGCTGCCGTCGCTCGCCTACCTGATCTGGCTGACCAGCACGCCCGACAGCACGTTCGGCGACGAGCCGCACCTGACGATCCTGCTCGTCCTCGCGGGCGCCGTCACCGCCGTGCCACTGCTCTTCTTCGCCGGCGCGGCCAACCGGATCCCGCTGACCGCGCTCGGCATCCTGCAGTACCTCACGCCGACCCTGCAGCTCGCCCTCGGCGTCTTCCTCTACCACGAGCCGATGCCGCCGGCCCGCCTCGCCGGGTTCGCCCTCGTCTGGGTCGCCCTCGTCGTCTTCACCGTCGACGGCTTCCGCACCGCCCAACGCACCGCCCGGGCCGCCCGAGCCAAGAACACCGAAGCAGCGCTGGCCACCAACTAAAGACCCGCCGGGCCAAACCAAGGCCTGCCGGCCAAAACCACCGACAAAGGCCACCACCTACGGCACGTCGTACGCCAGCAGCGCCGTCCCGTCGTATCGCGTCAGCTCCAACCGCACCAGCTCACGCCCGGTGAACCGGGTCGCCCCGTTCATCTCGACCGTCTCCCCCGCCGCCGCCATCCACGAGCCCACCTGTTCCTTGGCCCCGTCGGCGCCGTGCGCCACCAGCCGGAACGTCCACGCCTTCTTGCTGTCGCCGCCGGCCTTGTACGTGCACCGCATGCTGATCTCGGTGCCCCACTTGGTCCCGTTGAGCCCGACCTCCGCCGTCACCGGCACCGTGCCGCCGACCGGCTCCATGGGAACCAGCTTCACGTTGATCTGCGTGCCCCGGCCGGCGATCTGACCTGCCCCCGACCCGCCACCGAACCAACCGGCATCGACCCCGGCCACCCCGACCCCGACGACGGCCGCGAGCCCGGCGGCGACCAGCGCCGCCCCGGCGTACCGCCGCCGCCGCGACCGCCGGATCCGGCGCCGCTCGGCACCGACGGCGGTCAGCAGCGCGGGCATCCGGTCGGGCAGCGGCGTCGACGGCGACAGGTCCAGGCTGTCGGGATCGGTGAGCCGCCCCAGCAGACCGGGCAGCACGGCGATCTCCGCGACCGCCTCGCGGCAGGCCGGGCACCCGGCCAGGTGCCGCTCGTACTCGGCGCGTTCGCTCGGCGACAGGGCGCCCAGCACGTAGGCACCGTCATCGAGCGCGTGCGGGCAGTGCGTCACTGGGTCACCCCCATCTCCTCCAACACAAGTCGCAACGAGCGCAGCGCGTAGTGCGTGCGCGATTTCACCGTGCCTGGCGGCACGCCCAGCCGGACGGCCGCCTCCGCGACCGAGCGGCCCTGGTAGAAGCACTCGACCAGCACGTCGCGGTGCGCCGGCGAGAGGCGGGCCAGCGCTTCCGCGACCGTCCAGGCCTCGACCGCCCGGTCGGCCTCGTCGACCTCGGGCGGTGGTTCGGGCAAGTCGTCGGTCACCACCTCGCCGACCCGCGACGCCCGTCGGCGCCACGCGTCGATCGCGAGGTGTCGTGCGGTCGTGAACAACCACGCCCGCACGGAGCCACGCTGTGGGTCGAGCGCCTCCGGATGGCGCCAGGCCCGCAGCAGCGTCTCCTGGACCAGGTCTTCGGCCCGCTGCCGGTCGCCACTCACCAACCGCAGCGCGTGCGCGAAGAGTGCGTCACCGTGCTCCTCGTTGAGTGCGCGCAGCAGCTCAGCGTCGTCGTCGGCCAAGCTCTCGGGCCTCCCCTGATCTGTGTCAACCCAACGCACGCACGGTTGGCGGCAGTGGTTCAGCCGTTTCCGTTGTCGGGTGCACCCAATGCGTCGGAGACCGAACGCGCCACGGTGAGTAACTTCGCCCGCACGACGCGCGCGGACGTCATCATCTCGGCGGCGGGTAGCGAACAGGCCAGCACGACCCGGCGCTCCATGTCGCGATCGGGCGTGACGATCACGGCCGCGCACGCGACGCCAGGTCGATATTGCCCCATCTCGAGGTGCATGCCGCGGCGCTCACCGGCGGCCAGGTCGCTCTCGAACGCCTCCGTCGAGGTCAGCGTCTGCGGCGTGAACGGCCGCATCCCGTATTCCCGGAGGTAGCGGAACCGCTGATCGGGCGTCAGCGTGGCCAGCAGGGCCTTGCCGAGCGCCGTCGCGTGCGCACCCTCGTCGAAGCCGGGAACCATCTCCTCCAGGTACGGCGACCGCGGGCCCTCCGCTGCCGCGGTGACCGCCACCTGACCGCCGACGAATCGGCCGAGGTAATGGCTGTAGCCGGTGTCGCCGGCCGCCTTGCGCAGCGCGTCGCCGACGGCGGGCGGGCCGCGGAACGCCGCGACCAACTCCCGGTAGCGGTCGGCGACCTCGAGCCCGACGATGTAGGTGCCGTCCTCCCGACGGATGACGTAGCCCTCGTAGGCCAGCGTCCGCACGAGGTGATAGGTCGTCGCCACGGTCAGCTCGCAGCGTCGGGCGACCTGTTTGACGGTCAGACCCTTCGGGGCCCGACCCACGGCTTCCAACACCCGCAGGGCGCGGGACACGCTGCGAATCAGGTCCGAGGGTTCTGCCAGAGGGTCGCGCACACCCACCTCCGGGGGCCGGGGCTTACACCATATGAAAAAGCGCCCGTCCGCGAAATGCCTGTTGGTATCGAGAACGCCAAATTTCTCGACACGGAGCGTCGATGCGTCCGATACGCGGAGTTCATCCGCCCCGCAGTGTCGGAGACCTGACCAAGGCGAGCAAGATCAATATAAAGCGGTCCCGGGTCCGCCGGGGACCCGACCGTCGCTCCCGCCGGTGACCGCTCGCTGACGCTTCGCTGCCACGCTCGCGCCGGGTCGCGCACCCGAAACTGTCAGCCGGTCCGGTCGGCGATGAAGTCGCACAGCGACTCGAACGCGGCCCGCGTCGAGTTCTCCGGCAGCGGGGCGAGCCGCTCCCGCGCCTCCTCGGCGTAGGAGCGCACCGTCTCCCGCGCCCGCTTCATCGCGGCCGACTCACGCAGCAGGCAGAGCGCCTCGGCGTGCAGGTCGTCGTCGGTCACCGGCCCGGCGGACAGGATCTCGCGCAACCGGGTGGCCGACACGTCGGTGTCGTCGGAAGCCAGCGCGTAGAGCACCGGCAGGGTCGGCACGCCCTCGCGCAGGTCGGTGCCGGGCGTCTTGCCGCTCTGCGCCGACTCCGACGCGATGTCGATCAGGTCGTCGGAGAGTTGGAACGCGATACCCATCTTCTCGCCGTACCGGGCCAGCGCCTCGGTCTGATCCTGCGTCGCTCCGCCGAACATGCCGCCGAACCGGGCCGACGTGGCGATCAGCGAGCCGGTCTTCTCGGCGAGGACGTCGAGGTAGTGCGCGACCGGGTCCACACCGGACCGCGGGCCGACCGTCTCGGCGATCTGACCGTGCACCAGCCGGGCGAACGTGCGCGCCTGCAGGCGGACGGCCTCGGTGCCGAGATCGGCGGCGATGTCGGCGGCCCGGGCGAACAGGTAGTCGCCGACCAGGATGGCCACCGAGTTGGTCCACCGGGAGTTGGCGCTGCGGACGCCCCGGCGCACGGGCGCCTCGTCCATCACGTCGTCGTGGTAGAGCGTCGCGAGGTGGGTCAGTTCCATCACCACCGCGGCCTGCACCACCTGCGGCGCGGTCGGGTCGCCGAACTGCGCGCCCAGTGCCACCAGCAACGGCCGGAACCGCTTGCCGCCCGCCTCGACGAGATGCCGCGCCGCTTCCGTGACCATCGGGTCGGCACTCGCCACACAACTGTGCAACTCGTCTTCGACCGATGCCAGGACCGCACGCACGGACGCCTCGACCGCCGGATCGACGAAGTCGAGCCCGATCGAGGTCAGCTCCTCAGCCCCCCTCACCACGTAACCCACGATGCCACACCGCGAAATCGACTCAGCGCGCGGACCGGCCGTACGAGCACCCGAAATGCCAGAAAGGGGGCCGCAATAGCGACCCCCTCCGGCAAACGAGAGTTATCGGATGAACTGCCCCGCCGTGTCGGAGAGGTTGAGCAGCGGTGCGGGCGCCACACCGAGCACGAGCGTCGCTGCCACCCCGATCACCAGGGCCGCGGCGGTCAGCGCACCCGGCACGGCGATCGTCGGGGTGCTCTCACCAGGCTCCGACAGCCACATCATGACCACCACCCGCAGGTACGGGAACGCGAGCACCATGCTGGTGATCACACCCGCGATGACGAGCCAGGTCTGCCCACCGTCCAGCGCCGCCCCGAACACCGCGAACTTGCTGATGAAGCCGCTGGTGAGCGGAATGCCGGCGAACGCCAGCAGGATGAACGTGAAGACGCCCGCGAACACCGGCGACCGCCGGCCCAGGCCCGCCCAGCGGGACAGATGCGTGGCCTCCCCGTCGGCGTCCCGCACCAGCGTCACCACCGCGAACGCGGCGATCACCGTGAAGCCGTACGCGACCAGGTAGAACATCGTGCTGGAGATGCCCTCGCGGACCCCCGCGAGCACGCCGACGAGCAGGTAGCCGGCGTTGGCGATCGACGAGTAGGCGAGCAGCCGCTTGAGGTCGGTCTGCGTCACCGAGAGCACCGCGCCGACCAGCATCGTCAGGATCGCGATCGCGCCGAGCACCGGCGTGAAGTCCCAGCGGGCGCCGTCGAACGCGACGTACAGCACCCGCAGCAGGGCGCCGAACGCGGCGACCTTGGTGCAGGCCGCCATGAAGCCGGTGACCGCCGTCGGCGCGCCCTGGTAGACGTCGGGCGTCCACACGTGGAACGGCGCCGCGGCCGCCTTGAACAGCAGGCCGATCGCGATCATCGCGAGACCGCCGAAGAGCAGCGCCCGGTTGGCCGGCGACTGGGTCGCGGCCGCGTGGATCGTCGCGAAGTCGACGCCACCGGCCATCCGGCCCGGCGCCGCCTGCACCGACGCGGTGAAGCCGTAGACGAGCGCCACACCGAACAGGAAGAACGCCGACGCGTACGCGCCCAGCATGAAGTACTTGAGTGCCGCCTCCTGGCTGACCAGCCGCCGCCGGCGAGCCAGCGCGCACATCAGGTAGAGCGGCAGCGAGAGCACCTCGAGCGCGATGAACATCGTCAGCAGGTCGTTCGCCGAGACGAACAGCATCATGCCGAAGATGGCGAACGTGGCCAGCGGGTAGACCTCGGTGGCGCCGTCGGCCCGGGCCGCCTGGCGGCGGTCGTCCTCGGAGCCCACCGTGATCGCGGCCTGGGCGACGAACGGGCCGCCCTTCTCCAGTGACCGCTCACCGATCAGCAGCACGGCCATGATGGCCAGCACGATGATCGAGCCCTGCAGGAACAGCGCCGGGCCGTCGACCGCGATCGCGCCGCCCGCCGTCACCACCCGGGTCTCGGCCTGCGTCACCAGCACGACCAGCGCCGCGACCAGACCGGCCAGCGCCAGCACGAGCTGGGTCAGGTGGCGCGCGCGCTTGGGCACGAACGCCTCGACGAGGACACCGAGCGCCGCCACGCCGAACATGATGAGCAGCGGCGCGATCGCGGCGTAGTCGATGTCAGGGAACTTGATCGTCATTTGACTGCTGCCTCCGTGGTGGTGCCGGAGATGGGGGCCGGATCCGACTTGCCCACGTCTTGCATGGTGGCCTGCACGGCCGGGTTGATCACGTCCGTCACCGGCTTCGGGTAGAAGCCGAGGAACAGGATCAGCAGGATCAGCGGCGCGACCACGACCTTCTCCCGCACCGAGAGGTCGCGGCGCATCCGCGGCTCCTCGAGCAGCGCCGGGTTGAGGTTGCCCTGCGTCGTCCGCTGCACCATCCAGAGCACGTACGCCGCCGCCAGGATGATGCCGACCGTCGCGATGACCGCGACCGGCTTGTTGACCGTGAACGTGCCGACGAGCACCAGGAACTCGGAGACGAACGGCGCCGTGCCGGGCAGGGCCAGCGAGGCCAGGCCGGCGAAGAAGAGCACGCCCGCCAGCACCGGCACCAGCTTGCCGGCGCCGCCGAAGTCACGGATGTTGGCCGAGTCGCGGCGGGCGACCAGCATGCCGACCACGAGGAACAGCAGGCCGGTGGCCAGGCCGTGGTTGAGCATGTAGAGCACCGCGCCGGTGCCGGCCTGGGTGGTGAACGCGAAGATGCCGACGCCGATGAAGCCGAAGTGCGCGATCGACGTGTAGGAGACCAGCCGCTTGAGGTCGTTCTGGCCGATCGCCAGCAGCGCCGCGTAGATGATGCCGATCAGCGCCAGCGCGATCGCCCAGGGCGCGAACCAGCGCGACGCCTCCGGGAACAGCGGGAGGCAGTAGCGCAGGATGCCGAACGTGCCGACCTTGTCGAGCACGCCCACGAGCAGCGCGGCGGCACCGGCCGGTGCGGCACCACCGGCGTCCGGCAGCCAGGTGTGGAACGGGAAGAACGGCGCCTTGATCGCGAAGGCGATGAAGAACCCGAGGAACAGCCAGCGGCCCGTGTTCGTCGCGAACTCGCTGGACGTCAGCGCCTGCCAGTCGAAGGTGTGCCCACCGACGACCCAGAGGCCGATCACCGCGGCCAGCATGAACAGGCCGCCGACCAGCGAGTAGAGGAAGAACTTGACCGCCGCGTACTGGCGCTGGTGTCCGCCGAAGCTGCCGATGAGGAAGTACATCGGCACGAGCATGACCTCGAAGAACACGTAGAACAGGAAGACGTCGGCGGCCGCGAAGACGCCGATCATCGTGCATTCGAGGACCAGCAGCAGCGCGAAGTAGGTCGGAATGCTCCGCCGGCTCTTGTCGGCGTCGTGCCAGGAGGCGACGATCACGATCGGCACCAGCACGGTGACCAGCAACAGCATGACGAGCGCGATGCCGTCCGCCGCGAACGTGAACCGGGCGTCCCAGGTCGGGATCCACTGGTACGACTCACGCAGTTGGAACCGGTCGCCCCCGGCGTCGAAGGCGATCCACATGACCACCGACAGCACGAAGACCAGCAGCGACCAGGCCAGCGCCACGATCTTGGCCGTTTCCGGCCGCGACTTCGGCAGGCACCAGACGACGATCGCGCCGAGAAGCGGCAACCCCGTCAGGACCGTGAGATACGGGAAGTCCTGCATCGCTAGCTCAGCCATCCCATCTGCACTGCGACGAACGCGGCGACCACGACCAGGGCGCCGGCCATCATGGACATCGCATACGACCGGACGAAGCCGGTCTGCAGCCGGCGCAACCGGCCGGAGCCGCCGCCGACCGCGGCCGCGAGGCCGTTGACCGCACCGTCGATGCCCCGGTTGTCCAGGAACACCAGCGCGCGGGTCAGGAAGATGCCGGGCTTCTCGAAGACGATCTCGTTGAAGGCGTCGGCGTAGAGGTTGCGGCGGGCGGCCGTGACGACCACGCCGGCCGGCTGCTCGACCAGCGCGGTGCCGCGGCGGAAGAGCAGGTATGCCAGGCCGATGCCGGCGAACGTGAGCACCAGCGACAGCGTGGTGATCACCCCGTGCGACATCACCGGCTCCGGATGACCAGCTTCGTGCGGCAGCGGCGGCTCCAGCCACTTCGCGACCGGGCTGGCCATCAGGCCACCGGCGATCGCCGAACCGATCGCGAGCAGCACCAGCGGCCCGACCATGATCGGTGGTGACTCGTGCGGGTGCTCGATGTCCTCGGTCCAGCGCTTCGGGCCGAGGAAGGTGAGCACCCAGAGCCGGGTCATGTAGAAGGCGGTGAGCCCGGCGCCGAGCAGCGCGGCCCAGCCGTACAGCCAGGCGGTCCAGCCCTCACGCTCGAAGGCCGCGACGATGATCGGCTCCTTGGTGAAGAAGCCGGAGAAGCCCGGGAAGCCGACGATCGCCAGCCAGCCGGCGGTGAACGTGCCGAACGTCCACGGCATCAGCTTCCACAGCCCGCCGAACCGCCGGATGTCGACCTGGTCCTTCATGCCGTGCATGACGGAGCCGGCACCGAGGAACATGTTGGCCTTGAAGAAGCCGTGCGCGAGCAGGTGGATGATCGCCAGCGCGTACGCGCCGCCGCCGAGGCCGACGCCCAGGAACATGTAGCCGATCTGGGAGACCGTCGACCAGGCCAGCACGCGCTTGATGTCGTCCTTGGCCGCGCCGATGATGCAGCCGATCAGCAGCGTCAGCGCGCCGACGCTGACCACGACCGTCTGCAGCACCTCGTTGGCCGAGAAGATCGCGTTGGACCGGGCGATCAGGTAGACGCCCGCGGTGACCATCGTGGCCGCGTGGATGAGGGCGGAGACCGGCGTCGGGCCCTCCATCGCGTCGGGCAACCAGGCCTGCAGCGGGAACTGGCCGGACTTGCCGGTCGCGCCGAGCAGGAGCAGCAGGCCCATCAGCAGCACGACGGTCGACGACAGCCCGCCGACGCCGTTGAAGACGTCCGCGTAGTTCGTCGAGCCGAGGTAGGCGAACATCGTGAAGATCGCGATGACCAGGCCGGCGTCGCCGACGCGGTTCATCAGGAACGCCTTCTTGCCCGCGGTGGCCGCCGAGGGCCGGGTGTACCAGAACGAGATCAGCAGGTACGACGCCAGGCCGACGCCTTCCCAGCCGAGGTAGAGCATCACGTAGTTGTTGCCGAGGACCAGCAGCAACATCGCGGCGGCGAAGAGGTTGAAGTAGCCGAAGAAGGTGTGCCGGCGCTCGTCGTGCGCCATGTAGCCGACCGCGTACAGGTGGATCAGGAAACCCACACCCGTGATCAGCAGGCAGAAGACGGCGGACAGCGGGTCGAACAGCAGACCGATGTCAACCTTCAGGTTGCCGACCGAGATGAACTCCCACAGGTTGCGCTCCACCGCCCGGTTGGGCTGGTCGCGCAACGAGAAGAAGTAGATCAGGGTCAGCACGAAGCCGGCGCCGATAGCCGCTGTGCCCAGCCAGTGCGCGAACTTCGCGCTCCGGCGCCCGAGCAGCAGGATGACCGCCGAACTCACCAGCGGGATGGCGATGAGCAGCCACACGCTGCCCAGTACGCCCGTCGCGTGGGCGTACTCGATCGTCTGTTCCACGAATGCGGCCCCTCTAGTACTTCAGCAGGTTCGCGTCGTCGACGCTCGCCGAGCGTCGCGTCCGGAAGATCGTCATGATGATCGCGAGACCGACCACGACCTCCGCGGCAGCGACGACCATGACGAAGAACGCGATGATCTGGCCGTTGAGGTTGCCGATGATCCGACTGAACGTGACCAGCGTCAGGTTGGCCGAGTTGAGCATCAACTCGATGCACATGAAGAGCACGATCGCGTTGCGGCGGATCAACACGCCGACGGCCCCGATCGTGAACAGGATGCCGGCCAGCACCAGGTAGTAGCTCGGGTTCATTTCTCGGTGCCCTTCGGGGCGGTCTCGCGCGGGCTGAGCTCACGCGTCGGGAGGATCTCGGGGACGCTGCGCTGGGTGAGCGTGCCGTCCGGCAGCCGCCCCGGCGTGGCGACCGAGTCTGAGGTGGCGTAGACGCCCGGGCCCGGCTTCGGCGCCGGGTAGTTGCCCGGCCGGAAGCGCAGCCGCATCGTCTCGGGCTGGCCCAGCCGCTCGCTCTTCGGCTTGTGGATGTGCGCCAGCACCATCGCGCCGACCGCCGCCGTGATGAGCAGCGCCGACGTCGCCTCGAACGCGAACACGTAGTTCGTGAAGAGCAGCGCCGCGATGCCCTGGACGTTGCCGTTCTGGTTGGCGGCCTCGAGGCCGACCGCGGTGGTGTCGCCGACCGCCCGCGCGACCAGCGTGCCGACCAGGCCGGCGAAGCCGAGGCCGACGAGCACCGCGGCGACCCGCTGCCCGCGCAACGTCTCGATCAGCGAGTCGGACGCGTCCCGGCCGACCAGCATCAGCACGAACAGGAACAGCATCATGATGGCGCCGGTGTAGACGATGATCTGTACCATGCCGATGAACGGACCGGCCTGCACGACGTAGAACACGCCGAGGCAGAGCATGGTCAGCACCAGCCAGAGCGCCGAGTGCACGGCGTTGCGGGCCACCACCATGCCGATCGCGCCGAGCAGCGCGAGCGGGGCGAGGATCCAGAACGTGACCGCCTCGCCGGTGGTGACGGTGGCCGCGAGCGCGATGTTGGTCATGACGCTTCTCCCGTCGCGTCTTTGGTCCCGGTCTCGGACCACGGAGCCCGCTCGGCCCCGGCGGAGGTGCCCGGGTTGGTGAGCGCGCCCACGTAGTAGTCCTTCTCGGTCTCACCCAGCCGCATCGGGTGCGGCGGCTGCTCCATGCCGGGCAGCAGCGGGGCCAGGAGCTGTTCCTTGGTGAAGATCAGGTCCTGGCGGTTGTCGCGGGCGAGCTCGTACTCGTTGCTCATCGTCAGCGAACGGGTCGGGCACGCCTCGATGCACAGTCCGCAGAAGATGCACCGGGCATAGTTGATCTGGTAGATGCTGGCGTACCGCTCGCCCGGCGAGAACCGCTGCTCGTCGGTGTTGTCGCCACCCTCGACGTAGATCGCGTCGGCGGGACAGGCCCAGGCGCACAGCTCGCACCCGATGCACTTCTCCAACCCGTCCGGGTGCCGGTTGAGGATGTGCCGGCCGTGGTAGCGCGGTGCCGCCGGAGCCGGCTCGAACGGGTAGTCCGTCGTCACGATCTTGCGGAACATGTGCGAGAACGTGACGCCGAAGCCCTTGAACGTGCCCGTGATGGCGCCCATCTCAGTCTTCCTTCTCTTCGGTCGAGGTGGTGTCGACGACGTCCGGTGCGCCACCGCCCACGTTGGCCGGTTGCCGCTGCGCCACCCCGCGCCGGGCCCGCGGGCTCGGCGGGACCACGAGGTCCATCGGCGGCAGCGGGAAGCTGCCCTGCGGCCGCGCGTTGACCTGCTCCTGCAGCGGTCGCGGCGGCTGCTTGCGGCGGTCCGGCCAGGCCAGGGTGATCAGCAGGATGACCAGCAGGGCGCCGCCGATGATGCCCCAGCGGACCGCGTCGCTGTTCTCCTTCTGCAGCACCCGGATGCCGGCCAGCGCCAGGATCCAGACCAGGTTGATCGGCAGCAGGACGCGCCAGCCGAGCCGCATGAACTGGTCGTAGCGCAGCCGGGGCAGCGTGCCACGGAGCCAGACGAAGACGAAGACCAGCAGGATGACCTTGGCGAAGAACCAGATCAGGCCGAACCAACCCGAGTTGGCACCGTCCCAGATGCTGATCGGCCAGGGCGCCCGCCAGCCGCCGAGGAACAGCGTCGTGGCGACCGCGGAGACGGTCACCATGTTGACGTATTCGGCGAGCATGAAGAGCGCGAACTTCAGCGAGCTGTATTCGGTCATGAAGCCCGCGACGAGCTCGGACTCCGCCTCGGGCAGATCGAACGGCGCCCGGTTGGTCTCACCGACCGCGGAGATGAAGTAGATGATGAAGCTCGGCAGCAGCAGGATCGCGTACCAGCCGGGTGCGAAGAACTCGAACCCGCCGAGCGAGGCGCTGCGGTCGCTGCCGGCCTGCGCGGCGACGATCCCGCTGGTCGACATCGTGCCGGCGGTCATGAACACCGCGACGATCGAGAGACCCATGGCGACCTCGTACGAGATCATCTGGGCGCTCGACCGCAGGCCGCCGAGGAGCGGGTAGGTCGAGCCGGAGGCCCAGCCGCCGAGCACGATGCCGTAGATGCCCATCGAGGACGCGGCCAGGATCACCAGCACCGCCACCGACACGTCGGTGACCTGCAGCGGCGTCTGGTGGCCGAACATGCTCACCATCGGGCCGAACGGGATCACCGCGAGCGCCGTGACCGCGCAGATCACCGAGATGGTCGGCGCGAAGAAGTAGACGACCTTGTCGGCGCCCTTCGGCAGGATGTCTTCCTTGAAGGCCATCTTCAGGCCGTCGGCCAGCGTCTGCAGCAGGCCGAACGGGCCGACCTGGTTGGGACCGGGCCGCACCTGCATGAAGCCCACGACGCGCCGCTCGAACCAGACGCCCAGCAGCGTGGCGAGCACCGCGAAGACGAACGCGGCGACGACCTTGATGAGCGAGATCCACCAGGGATCGTGCCCGAAGTCGGCCAGCGTCGGGTCCTGCGCGAGGTAGACCGCGGGGGTCGTCATCGGGCTCCTCCAGCCGAGATCGAGACGACCGCGCCGGAGGTGACGCCCAGCGTCCGCCGGGTGGTCGATCCGGGCGAGTTGGTCGGCAGCCAGACCACACCGGCCGGCATCTCCGTGATCATCGCCGGCAGCGTGACCGCGCCGCGGCCGGTGCCGACCGTGACCGCCTCGCCGTCGGCGACGCCGATCGCCTCGGCGGTCGCCTTGTCGAGCCGGACCACCGGCGGGCGGGCCGTGCCGGCCAGCTCCTGGTCGCCGTCGAGCAGGCTGCCGAGGTCGATGAGCTGGTGCCAGGTCGCCAGCACCGCCTCGCCGGTGCCGGGCTCGGCCGCCTCGGCCGGCTCGTGCAGCGGCGCGTGCGGGCGGTCGGCCCGGGTGACCGGCAGGCCGCCCAGCTCGCGGCGGACCGTGTTGACGTCGCCGGTGCCGAGCGTGACGCCGAGCGCGGCGGCGAGGGCGTCGAGCACCCGGCCGTCGTTCATCGCGTCGGTCGGCAGCACCGTCTCGAAGGTCCGCAGCCGGCCCTCCCAGTCGAGGAAGCTGCCGGACTTCTCGGCCACCGGGGCGACCGGGAAGACCACGTCGGCGCGGCGGCTCACCGCGCTGCGCCGCACCTCGAGGCTGACCAGGAACGGCACCGCGTCGAGCGCCTGCTCGGCGAGCTTCGGGTCGGTGAGGTCGGCCGGGTCGACGCCGGCGACGACCAGCGCACCGAGCCGACCGCCGGCGGCCGCCACGACCATCGCGTCGGTGTCGCGGCCCGGCGTGCTCGGGATGACCCCGGCCGCCAGGTCCCAGGCACCGGCGAGCTCGGCCCGGCCGGCCGCGTCGGAGACCAGCCGGCCACCGGGCAGCAGGTTGGGCAGGCAGCCCGCGTCGACCGCGCCGCGGTCGCCCGCGCGCCGGGGCACCCAGGCGAGCTTCGCGCCGGTGCGCTCGGCCAGCGCCGCCGCGGCGGACAGGCCGCCGGGCACCGAGGCGAGCCGCTCGCCGACGATCAGCAGCGCGCCGGGGGCCTTGAGCGCCTCGGCGACCACGTCGTGCTCGGCCAGCACGCGCGCCTCCTCGCCCGGGATGATCCGGGCGACCTTGGCGCCGAGCTTCTCCAGGCCGCGGGTCACGTACGGCGAGAGCGCGTAGATCGGCAGCTTGCGCTTGGTGAACTGCTTGCGCAGGCGGAGGAAGAGGATCGGCGACTCCTCTTCCGGCTCCAGGCCGACGATGACGACGGCCGGTGCCGCGTCGACGTCGGCGTAGGTGACGTCGGTCGTGCCGACCACGGAGGAGGCCAGGAACTCGGTTTCCTCGGTCGACAGCGGCCGCGACCGGAAGTCGATGTCGTTGGTGTGCAGGGCGACCCGCGCGAACTTGGCGTACGCGTAGGCGTCCTCGACGGTCAGCCGGCCGCCGGTCAGCACGCCGACGCCGTGCGCGCCCTCGCGGGCCGTGCGCAGCCCGTCGGCCGCGACCTGCAGCGCTTCGCTCCAGGAGGCCGACCGCAGCTCGCCGGTCGCCGCGTCGCGGACGAGCGGGGTGGTGAGCCGGTCGGTGGCGGTCGCATAGCGGAAGCCCCAGCGACCCTTGTCGCAGTTCCACTCCTCGTTGACCGCCGCGTCGTCGCCGGCCAGCCGGCGCAGCACCTTGCCACGCCGGTGGTCGGTGCGCATGCTGCAGCCCGAGGCGCAGTGCTCACAGGTCGACGGCGAGGACACCAGGTCGAACGGCCGCGACCGGAACCGGTACTGCGCACCGGTCAGCGCGCCCACCGGGCAGATCTGCACGGTGTTGCCGGAGAAGTAGGAGTTGAAGGGAACGTCGCCCTCCGCCTCCTCGCCCGCCGCGGCGTCGTACACCTCGTCGCGGTAGACGTTGATCTCCTCGGCGCTGCTGCGGTTCATCAGGTCGATGAACTTGTCGCCCGCGATCTCCTCGGAGAACCGGGTGCAGCGCTGGCAGAGCACGCACCGCTCGCGGTCGAGCAGCACCTGCGAGGAGATGTTGATCGGCTTCGGGTATTCGCGCTTGTGCTCGTGGAACCGCGAGTCGGCCCGGCCGGTCGACATCGCCTGGTTCTGCAGCGGGCACTCGCCGCCCTTGTCGCACATCGGGCAGTCGAGCGGGTGGTTGATCAGGAGCAGCTCCATGATGCCCTCCTGCGCCTTCTTGGCGACCGGAGAGCTGAGCTGGGTCTTGACCACCATGCCGTCGGCGACCGGCTGGGTGCACGAGGCGACCGGCTTGCGCTGACCCTCGACCTCGACCAGGCACTGCCGGCAGGCACCCGCGGGCGCCAGCAGCGGGTGGTCGCAGAACCGCGGGATCGCGATGCCGAGCTGCTCGGCAACCCGGATCAGCAGCGTGCCCTTCGGCGCGGTCACCTCGACGCCGTCGATGGTCAGGGTGACCTCGTCGGCCTTCTTGGCTACATCCGTCATCAGTGCGCCCCCACGAGAGCCTTCTCGGACAGCCGGGGAGCCGTCCGGCCCTCGATGTAGTCGAGGTAGTCCTGCTTGAAGTACTGCAACGAGGACGTCACCGGGCTCGTCGCGCCGTCGCCCAGACCGCAGAACGAGCGGCCCAGGATGTTGTCACAGGTGTCGAGCAGCGTGTCCAGGTCCTCGTGGGTGCCCTGGCCGGAGAGGATCCGCTGGTAGACCCGGACCATCCAGTAGTTGCCCTCGCGGCACGGGGTGCACTTGCCGCACGACTCGTGGTGGTAGAACTCCAGCCACCGGTAGGTCGCGTAGACCGGGCAGTCCTGGTCCGAGAAGATCTGCGTCGCCGTCGTGCCGAGGATGCTGCCGGCACCGGCCACGCCCTCGAAGTCCAGCGGCACGTCGAGGTGGTCCGCGGTGAGCAGCGGGGTCGACGAGCCGCCCGGGGTCCAGAACCGGAGCTGGTGGCCCGGCTGCATGCCGCCGGCCAGCTCGATCAGCTCGCGCAGCGTGATGCCCATCGAGCACTCGTACTGGCCCGGGTTGTTGATCCGCCCGGAGAGCGAGTAGATCATCGGGCCCGACGACTTCTCGGTGCCCATCGTCTTCCACCAGTCGGCGCCGCCCAGCACGATGTAGGGCACGCTGGCGATGGTGCCGACGTTGTTGACCACCGTCGGCGAGGCGTAGAGGCCGTGCGTCGCGGGGAACGGCGGGCGCAGCCGGGGCTGGCCGCGGAAGCCCTCCAGCGAGTCGAGCAGGGCCGTCTCCTCGCCGCAGATGTAGGCACCCGCGCCGCTGTGCACGACGACCTCGAGGTCGTACCCGGAACCGAGGATGTTGCGACCGATGTAGCCCTTGTCGTAGGCCTCGAGCACCGCGTTGCGCAGCCGCCGCGCGGCGTGCACCGCCTCGCCGCGGATGTAGATGTAGGCCCGCTCGGCGCGGATCGCGTAGCTGGCGATGATCACGCCCTCGATCAGCGAGTGCGGGTCGTGGGTCATCAGGGGCAGGTCCTTGCAGGTGCCCGGCTCGCCCTCGTCGGCGTTGACGACGAGGTAGTGCGGCTTGCCGTCGCCCTGCGGGATGAAGCCCCACTTGAGCCCGGTCGGGAACCCGGCACCGCCGCGCCCGCGCAGGCCCGAGTCCTTGACGAGCTGGATCAGGTCGTCGGGGTGCGCCTTGAGCGCCTTCTTCAGCGCCTGGTAGCCGTCGAGCTGCTCGTAGGTCCGGACGCTCCAGGCGTTGGGCGACAGCCAGCGCTTGGTCAGGACGGGGGTGAGCTTCTCGAGGACTTCCCGCCGCGGAGAGGTGGTCACTTCTTGTCCTCCTTGGCGCCGGCCTTCTTGATCGGGGTGTCCGGGTTGAACCCCGCGACCGCGATGCCGTGCTGCTGTGCGAGTTGCAGGCCACGCAGGGTCGGCTCGCCCGGCACGCCGTCGGCGACCGCCTCGTCCCGCGTGTCCGGGAAACCGGCGAGCTGCAGCGACATCTCCTTGAGCGTGCAGAGCCGGGCGCCGCGGCTGGGCTGCGGCCGTTCGCCGCGCCGCAGGTCGTCGACCAGGTCGGTCGCCGAGCCGGGGGTGACGTTGTCGAAGAAGTCGTAGTTGACCGTCATGACCGGGCCGTAGTCGCACGCGGCCAGGCACTCGGCGTGCTCCAGCGTGATCGTGCCGTCGGCGGTGGTCTCGTCGTGGCCGACACCGAGGTGCTCGCTGAGCGTGTCGTAGACCTCCTGGCCACCGAGCACGTTGCACATCGTGTTGGTGCAGACGCTGACCAGGTAGTCACCGGTCGGGCGGCGCTTGTACATCGTGTAGAACGACGCGACCGCACCGACCTGGGCCTTGTTGATGCCGAGCACCTCGGCGCAGAACTCGACGCCCGCCGGGGAGACGTGACCCTCCACCGACTGCACGAGGTGCAGCAGCGGCAGCAGGGCCGACCGCGTGCGGTCGGCGGGGTAGCGGGCCAGGATCTCCCGGGCCCGCTGCCGGATCTCCTCGTCGAAGACGGTCGTTGGCGCTGTCATCGGTCACACCCACCCATCACCGGGTCCAGCGAGGCGCCGCCGGCGATGACGTCGGCGATCAGGCCGCCCTCGGCCATCGCGGGAAGCGCTTGCAGGTTCACGAAGCTGGGCTCGCGGAAGTGCACCCGGTAGGGGCGGGTGCCGCCGTCGGACACCGCGTGGGCGCCCAGCTCTCCGCGCGGGCCCTCGATCGCCACGTAGACCTGGCCGGGCGGCACCCGGAAGCCCTCGGTGACGAGCTTGAAGTGGTGGATCAGCGACTCCATCGACTGACCCATGATCTTGGCGACGTGCTCCAGCGAGTTGCCGAGGCCGTCGACGCCGAGCGCGAGCTGCGCCGGCCAGGCGATCTTCTTGTCGGCGACCATGATCGGGCCGGGCCGGAGCCGGTCGACCGCCTGCTCGACGAGCTTGAGCGACTCGCGCATCTCGGCGAGCCGCACCTGGTAGCGGCCCCAGACGTCGCCGTCGTTGGAGGTCGGCACGTCGAACTCGTAGGTCTCGTAGCCGCAGTACGGCATGGTCTTGCGCAGGTCCCACGGCAGGCCGGCGGAGCGCAGCACCGGGCCGGTGACACCGAGCGCGACGCAGCCGGTCACGTCGAGCACCGCGACGTTCTGCGTGCGCTCGATCCAGATCGGCTGGCCCGAGAGCAGGTCCTCGTATTCCTTGAGGCGCTTGGGCATCACCTTGAGGAACTCGCGGATCTTCGCGATCGCGCTGTCCGGCACGTCCTGCGCGACGCCGCCCGGGCGCACGTAGGCCATGTTCATCCGCAGGCCGGAGATCATCTCGAAGATCTCGAGGATGTACTCGCGCTCGCGGAAGCCGTACAACATGATCGAGATGGCGCCCAGCTCCATGCCGGTGGTGGCCAGCCAGACCAGGTGCGACGAGATCCGGTTGAGCTCCATCATCAGCACGCGGATGGTGGTGGCCCGCTCGGTGATCTCGTCCTCGATGCCGAGGAGCTTCTCGACCGCCAGGCTGTAGGCGGTCTCGTTGAAGATCGGCGCGAGGTAGTCCATCCGGGTCACGAACGTCGTGCCCTGCGTCCAGTTGCGGTACTCGAGGTTCTTCTCGATGCCGGTGTGCAGGTAGCCGACGACGGAACGCATCTCGCGGACCGTCTCGCCCTCGAGCTCGAGGATCAGCCGCAGCACGCCGTGGGTCGACGGGTGCTGCGGGCCCATGTTGACGATGAGCCGTTCCTCGTTGACCGGGTCGGTGCCGCTGACGACGGTGTCCCAGTCGCCGCCGGTAACGGTGAAGACCTTGCCCTCGGACGTCTCGCGCTCAGGGGCGTAACTCGGATTGGTGGTCACTGGTAGCTCCTCCGCCGGTCCGGCGGTGGGATCTCGGCGCCCTTGTATTCGACCGGGACCCCGCCGAGCGGGTAGTCCTTGCGTTGCGGGTGGCCTTCCCAGTCGTCCGGCATGAGGATCCGGGTGAGGCCGGGGTGGCCGTCGAAGACGACCCCGAACATGTCGTAGGTCTCCCGCTCCTGCCAGTCGGCGGTCGGGTAGACCGAGGTCACCGACGGCACGTGCGGGTGGTCGGTGCCGACCGCGACCTCGAGTCGCACCCGGCGTCGGTAGGTCATAGACGCCAGGTGGTAGGTCACGTGCAGCCGGCGCTCGTCGGAACCGAGATAGTCCACACCGGACACCGAGGAGCAGAGCTCGAAGCGCAGCGACTCGTCGTCGCGCATCGTGCGGGCGACCTCGACGATCCGCTCGGCCTTGACGTGCAGCGTCAGCTCGCCGCGGTCGACGACCACCTTCTCGATGGCCTCGTCGAGGCCCGGGAAGGCCTCTTCGAGCGAGTCGTAGACCTCGTCGAAGTAGCTGCCGTACGGGCGCTCGGTGCCGCCGGCGCCGACCCGGCGGCGCACCAGGCCGCCGAAGCCGGAGGTGTCACCGGAACCCTGGATGCCGAACATGCCGCGACCGGCCACAGAGGACGGCGGCAGCTCCGCGGGCGCACCGGTGTGCGCGCCGACCGGGGCCGCCTGCACGGGCACGCCGCCACCGGGCTTGGCGCTCGGCGGCGTCGGGTCCTGGTTGGTCGGGTTGGCCGACTCGTCCGGCGGCGGAGTGCGCTGGGCGTGTTCCTTCGGATCGGCCACCGGGTCCTTGTCGGCAACCGGGTCCTTGCCGGGTGTCGTGGTCACCACCGTCCACCTCCCTGGAGGTGTCGTTCCTGCTTCATCCAGTTCTCGATCCGCAACTGCTCCTCGCGGCCCTCGCGGACCGCCTGGGTCCACTCGGCGCGGCGGGCCTTGTCGTTGCGATAGGAGGAGGGCATCGAGCCGTACGGCACGACCGGCACGTCACCGCGCTCCTTGCGCTGCTCGAGCATGCGCCGGCCGTTGGGGCCCAGCGGCTCGTGGTTGATCTTCTCGCGCAGCTTGAGGATCGCGTCGATCAGCATCTCGGGCCGCGGCGGGCAGCCGGGCAGATACATGTCGACGGGCACGACGTGGTCGACGCCCTGGACGATCGCGTAGTTGTTGAACATGCCGCCGCTGCTCGCGCAGACGCCCATGGAGAGCACCCAGCGGGGCTCCGCCATCTGGTCGTAGATCTGCCGGAGCACGGGCGCCATCTTCTGCGACACCCGGCCGGCGACGATCATCAGGTCGGCCTGGCGGGGCGAAGCACGGAACACCTCCATGCCCCAGCGGCCCATGTCGTAGTGCGGGCCACCGGCCGCCATCATCTCGATCGCGCAGCAGGCGAGGCCGAACGTGGCGCCCCAGACCGACGACTTGCGGGACCAGTTGACCAGTTTCTCCACGGAGGTGAGCAGGACGCCCGCGGGGAGTTTCTCTTCGATGCCCATGCTGGCGCGCCTCCCTTCAGTCCCAGTCCAGGCCGCCGCGTCGCCAGACGTAGGCGTAGGCGATGAACACGGTGCCGATGAACATGACCATCTCGACGAACCCGAAGAGCCCGAGCTGGTCGAAGCTCACGGCCCACGGGTAGAGGAAGATGATTTCGATGTCGAAGACGATGAAGAGCATCGCCGTCAGGTAGAACTTGATGGGGAACCGGCCGCCGCCCACCGGCTGCGGGCTCGGTTCGATGCCGCACTCGTAAGCGTCGAGCTTGGCGCGGTTGTAGCGGCGTGGGCCGGCGATCCGCGCCGACGCCACGGAGAACAGCGCGAAGAAGGCAGCGAGGGCGAAGAGCCCAACGATCGGTGCGTACGGAGAGAGCGTCATGGTCTTCCCCTGCTCGTCCTTCCCTGCCCTCTATCGAGAACCAGCGTCTGAGTATTCACCGTTGTGCAGGCCTTCGCCCGGCGGGGTCAGGCCGTTGTATCGCACTCACACGGCCGGCACGACCTTCGTCATCGCGTTGATGACGCGGTCCATCGCGTCGCCACCGCGCGGATCCGTCAGGTTGGCCAGCAGTTTGAGAACGAACCGCATCAGCGTCGGGTGCGGCATGCCGTGCTTGGTTGCTATCCGCATGATCTGCGGGTTGCCGATCATCTTCACGAAGACGTTGCCGAGGCGGTAGTACCCGCCGTAACGCGCCTTCAACGCGGCCGGGTAGGCGGCCAGCGCGCGCTCGCGGTCGGCGCCGGTGCGGGCGAGCGCCTGCGCGACCACCTCGGCCGCGAGCTCGCCCGACTCCATCGCGTACGCGATGCCCTCGCCGTTGAACGGGTTCACCATGCCGCCGGAGTCGCCGACCAGCAGCACGCCGCGGGTGTAGTGCGGCACGCGGTTGAAGCCCATCGGCAGCGCGGCGCCGAGGATCGGGCCGTCGGCGTTGGCCTCGTCGTTCATGCCCCACTCGGGCGGCGTGGCGCCGAGCCACTCGGTGAGCATCCGGCGGTAGTTCGTCTTGCCGAACGCGGCCGAGGAGTTGAGCACGCCGAGGCCGACGTTGACCCGGCCGTCGCCCATGCCGAAGATCCAGCCGTAGCCGGGGAGCAGCTTGTCGCCGCCCTCCTTGCTGCGCAGCTCCAACCAGGACTCGAGGTAGTCGTCGTCGTGCTTGGCCGGCGAGTGGTAGTAGCGGCGGACCGCGACGCCGATCGGCCGGTCCTCGCGCTTGGCCAGGCCCATCGAGAGCGGGAAGCGGCCGGAGACGCCGTCGGCGGAGATGACCAGCGGCGCGTGGAACGTGAGCTGCTCGCCGCCCTCGGCCTCGGCGGTCACGCCGATGACGCGGCCGGTGCCGGCCTCGTCGCGGACGGGGCCGGTGACCGTGACGCCGGTGCGCAACTCGGCGCCGGCCTTGACGGCCTGCTTCGCGAGCAGGTCGTCGAAGTCGAAGCGGGTGCGCACGAGGCCGTAGTTGGGGAAGCTCGCGAGGTCGGGCCAGTCCAGCTCGAGGCGGACGCCGCCACCGATCACCCGCAGGCCCTTGTTGGGCAGCCAGCCCTGCTCCTCGAAGGAGCCGCCGGCGGTAATGCCCAGCTTGATGAGCTGCTTGACCGCGCGCGGCGTCAGGCCGTCGCCGCACACCTTCTCGCGCGGGAACTGCGACTTCTCGAGCACGAGCACGCGGATGCCGTGCCGCGCCAGGTGGTAGGCCGTCGTGGATCCACCCGGCCCGGCGCCGACGACGATGACGTCGGCGTCGTTCTCCCTGCTGGCGGCCACTGCGATTCCCCCTCGGCTGCTGGCGTCCCGCTCCTCCAGTGCTCGTGAAATGCTTCACAAGCTCGTTGGGGCGAGTCTAGAACCGGGGATACTGCGGGCGCCCGGTTAGGTATGCCTAACTCCCGAGGCGAAACCGAGTTGTCGATCGATGTCCGTTTCGCGAACCGGACATTTACGAAAAAGGCTCACATGCGGGTGGCGCGATGCAGCGCCACGATTCCGGCAGACAGGTTGCGCCACCCCACAGCACCCCATCCGGCCTGCTGAATGCGGGTCGCGAGATCTCGCTGGTTAGGCCACATCTGGATCGACTCGGCGAGGTAGACGTAGGCGTCGGGGTTGCTGGAGACCCGCCGGGCGACTGCGGGGAGTGACCGCATCAGATACGAAAGGTAGATGGTGCGGAACGTGAAGTTGGTCGGGTGGCTGAACTCACAGACCACCAGGCGGCCGCCGGGCCGCGTCACTCTGGCCAACTCCCGTAACGCGGCGCCGGTGTCGACGACGTTGCGCAGGGCGAACGAGATGGTCACCGCGTCGAAGGTCGCGTCGGGGAACGGCAGGGCCAGCGCGTCGCCCGCGAGCAGCGGCACGGTTGGCCGGGTGTGCCGGCCGGCGCGGAGCATGCCGGTCGAGAGGTCCGCGCCCACGGCGTAGGCCCCGGAGCGGCCCAACTCCTCGGTGGACACGCCCGTGCCGGCGCCGACGTCGAGCACCCTCTCGCCGGGCTCGAGGTCGAGCGCCGCGCGGGTCGCCCGCCGCCAGCCACGATCCTGCCCGAAGGAGAGGACGGTGTTGGTCAGGTCGTACCGCTGCGCCACTCCGTCGAACATCTCGGCGACCTCGTGCGGCTGCTTGTCCAGGTTGGCTCGCGTCACCCGGCCACTCTATGGTTCGGCCCGCCCCCGGGTCGGGAGCGGGCCGATTCGACGTTGGTTTGGTTACTCGGCCGTGAAGGTGCGGCGGCGGCGCAGGACCAGCACCAGCACCAGGCCCGCGGCGAGGATGGCCGCGCCGACGCCGGCGATCAGCGCCGTCTGCGTGCCGGTGACCGGCAGGCCGTCACCGCCACCGCCGCCACCCGGGACGTCGGGGTTCGGGCTCGCCGGCGGGCTCGACGGCGCGGTCCCGACGACCGCGACGAACTGCACGTCGTTGTCGCCCTCGTCGGCCTCGGTGATCTCCTTCTTCTGCGACTGCGTCGCCATCCGGGCCTCGTCGCCCGCGCGCTCGGCGTCGTCGCCGTCGGGCGTGATCGCCTGGGCGTGCAGGACGCCGCCGGGAATGACGCCGGCCGGGGCGTCGGCGGCCACCTTGACCGTGATGGCCGGCAGCAGCACCTCACCCGGCTTGAGCACGACGTCGGCGTTCTCGCAGAACAGGGCAAAACCGGGGACGTCGGCCGCCTCGCAGTCGGCCGGTGCCGACGCGACCTCGACGTGGTCGGGAAGCTTGAGGGTGTAGGTCACGCCGACCACGCGCTTGCTGCCGTGGTTGAAGATCGCCGAGTCGAACGGCGCCGTGTCGCCCGGGGTCACCGGGGTGCGCGTCTCCTCGCCGACCTCGTCGCCGTCGGCGACGACCCCGGCGTAGACGTCCTGCGCCCACACGGTGAAGTCGTAGGTCTTCTTCTTGACCGTGATGTCGGCTTCGACGACGTTGTTGGCGAGGTTGGTGTCGCCGGCGACGGTCGCGGTGACCTTGAAGAAGCCGCCCGAGCCCCGGAAGGCGTCGATGCTGAACAGCGGGACGCCGAACTCGTAGTCCTGACCGGGCAGGATGTCGCCGATCGCGCAGGTGTAGGCCAGCCGGCCCGCCTTCTCACAACCCTCGGGCCGCTTCCAGCCGACGCCGCCGTCCAGGTTGTCGAGTTCGACCTTGACGACCACGTCGGCGGCGACCGCGTTGCCGAGGTTGTCGAGTTCGACCACGAACGGCTTGGCCTTGGCCCGCTTCACGCCTTCGGCGATGCTCAGGCTCTTCGGGGTGACGGCCACGTCCGGGCCATCGGCCGCGTACGCCGGCCCGGCCGGCCCGGCGACGACCACGAAGCCGATCGCGAGGGCCGCGGCGGCACCGGCGCGGAGCAGCGTGCGCGTGTTCATCTGATCCTCTGGGGGCTGAGAGGCTATTGATGCCTGTGTGACAGGTGGGAATGGGAACAGCGCACGGTAACCGCCGGAACCGACGCACCGCTAGACGGAGATCGGATAGAAAAACGCCGAGGCGGGATGGTTTCCCATCCCGCCTCGGCTCTATATGTACGACCGCCCGAGCGGTCGGCGTCTCATTGGCGCGCATCCGGTCGCATGCCTCGCGACGTCACGGACGCTATCGACCCGCGAAAAGCAGCCGCTAGCAGGCGGCACGATTCGTGTGCTGACCGTTGCCGAAATGTTGCCGAAGGCCCCGCTGAAACGTTTTTCAGCGCGTCTCGACGAGCGGCAACGGCGTGCCGACCCCGCCACCCGGCAGCGCGATCGACGAGAAGTGCGAGACCACGCGGTCGTCGGTCGGGTCGTCGGCCGGCGTGTGATGCACCCTCAGGTGGTTGTAGAGGGTGTCGCGCTGCGCCGGGATCCGGCCCGCGGAACGGATCATCCAGATCAGTTCGTGCAAGTTGGACCGATGCCGCGCACCGGCGGAAGAGATGACGTTCTCCTCCAACATGATCGAACCGAGGTCGTCGACGCCCATGTGCAACGCGAGCTGTCCGACGTCCTTGCCCGTCGTCAGCCAGGAGGCCTGCAGATGCGGGACGGTCTCGAAGAACAACCGGGCCACCGCGATCAGCCGCAGGTATTCGAGTGTGGTCGCCTGGGTGCGGCCCTTGAGGTGGTTGTTCTCGGGCTGGTAGGTCCACGGGATGAAGGCCCGGAAACCGCGGGTGCGGTCCTGCACGTCGCGGATCATCCGCAGGTGCTCGATGCGCTCCGCGTTGGTCTCGCCGGTGCCCATCATCATCGTCGCGGTGCTCTCCAGGCCGAGCGTGTGCGCGATCTCCATGACCTCGAGCCAGCGCGCGCCGGACTCCTTGAGCGGCGCGATCGCCTTGCGCGGCCGGTCGGGCAGCATCTCCGCGCCGGCGCCGGCGATCGAGTCGAGCCCGGCCACCTTGATCCGGGAGATCGCCTCCTCGAGGCTGACCCCCGACACCTTGGCCATGTGCAGGATCTCGGACGGCCCGATCGAGTGGATGACGAGCTGCGGGTACGCGCCCTTGACCGCGCTGAACAGTTCCTCGTAGTACTCGACGCCGTACTCCGGGTGGTGCCCGCCCTGCAGCATCACCTGCGTCGCGCCGAGCTCGACCGCCTCACCGCACCGCCGCAGGATCTCCTCGGTCGGGTGGGTCCAGCCCTCGGCGTGCTTCGGCGCGCGGAAGAAGGCGCAGAACTTGCAGGCCGTCACGCACACGTTGGTGTAGTTGATGTTGCGATCGATCAGGTACGTGACGATGCCGTCCGGATAGCGGCGGCGGCGCACCGCGTCGGCCGCCTCGCCCAGCGCGTGCAACGGCGCCTCGGTGTAGAGCAGCAACGCCTCCTCGGGGGTGATCCGCCCACCGTCGGCGCCACGCTGCAGAACGTCGTCGATCTCCCGCGCGTTATCCACGGACCGAGCCTAGCTCCGCGCCGGACGGGCAGCTCGGCGGACCGCGCGGGTAGTGTCGAGCGTCGCGTAGAAGGGAAATGTCAGGGTGCGGGTGGTACACGGGGTCTGGACCGGTGCGGCGCTGGGCCTGTGGGGCGAGGCCGGGCTACCGGACCTGCCCGGCGAGCCGGTCACGCTGACGCTCACGCTGCCGACCGTCGACGGCCGCCCCGTGCCCGCGGCCGACGAACCGCCCGCCGGAGCGACGCTGGTCGCACAGCCCGTCGAGGCCCGCCTGCTCGATCCGGCGACCGCGCTCGACCTGCTGGAGAGCCTCGACGCGACCGACGATCCGGACTGGACACCCGGTGGTGACCTGCGTTACCTCGCGGTCGTCGCCGCGTACGCCCAGGGTCTGTTCCGGCGGGGCCGGCTGCTCCCCCGGCTGGTCACCGCCGACGGGGCGCACGCCGCCCGCTGGCGCCCGGTGCTCACCGGCCGCGACGCGGTGGCCTTCCGTGACCTGGCCGCGGCGATGCCGGGCGCGGTCCGGGCACTGGGCGCACCGCCGCCCGGCGAGGTGCTGCACGGGCTGCTCGACGCGTTCACGGACGCCGCCGCCCGGCGCGCGCTGCCCGAGCGCCTGCTGCTCGGCCACCGCCCCGGCCCGAAGGCCCCGGTAGCCGACCGGTGGATGCTCGCGCTGACCGCCGCCGACCCGACCGTCACGGTGACCACCCCGCAGCGCCCGGAGCTGCTGGCGCTGCGGACGGCGCTGGACGCCTGGCACCGCGCCGCGCACCAGGCCAACGAGCCGGTCCGGGTCTCGTTCCGGCTGGTCGAGCCGCTGCCCACCACGGACCGGTGGGACCTCGAGTTCGCCCTGCAGTCGGTGGACGACCCGTCGCTGTACGTGCCGGCCGCGGTGATCTGGGCCGGGCAGCGGGTGCCGGGCCTGCCGGCGCGGCCCGACGAGACCCTGCTGGCGGGCCTCGGCCGCGCGGTGCGGCTGTTCCCGCCGCTGGACGCGGCGCTGCGCGAGTCGCAGCCGACGGAGGCGCTGCTCGACACCGCGGCCGCGTACACCTTCCTGCGCCAGGCCGCGCCCCTGCTGCAGGCGGCGGGCTACGGCGTGCAGCTGCCGGCGTGGGCGGGCCGCAAGAGCCTGGGCCTGAAGCTCACCACAAGGTCCAAGACCGCGGCCGGCGGCAAGGCGCTGGCGGCGCAGGGCGTCGGCAAGGACCAGCTGGTCGACTTCACGATCGACCTGATGGCGGGCGACGAGGAGATCAGCGCCGCGGACCTGCACGACCTGGCCCGCCTGAAGGTGCCACTGCTGCGGGTGAAGGGCCGCTGGGTCGAGTTCGACGACCGGCAGCTCACGGCCGCGATCCGGGCGGTGGAGCAGCACCGCACGGGCGAGATGACGATCGCCGAGGTGCTGTCGACGGTCGCGGCGGGCGGCGACGAGGACCTGCCACTGGTCGCGGTGGACGCCGACGGCTGGCTGGACGACCTGCTCTCGGGCGACGCGGACCACCGCCTCCGCCCGACCCCGACGCCGCCGTCCTTCCAGGGCACGCTACGCCCGTACCAGGAACGCGGCCTGTCCTGGTTGGACTTCCTCACGCGCCTGGGCATCGGCGGCATCCTCGCCGACGACATGGGCCTCGGCAAGTGCCTCGGCCCGGACTCGCCGGTCTTCCTCAACGGCACTCTGGTGAGTGCGGCGGACGCATGGCAGCGGTACGGCGATGAGCGCAGCGAGACCCACGACGGCGAGGGCACATGGCGCACGCCGGCCGCACCGCTCGTGACCAATGCGCTCGACTCGGACGGCCGGATGGTGACAGCGCCGGTCACCCGGATCTATCGCCAGCGGATCGCCGAGCCCGTACGCCAGGTGACACTTGACGACGGCAGCCGCCTCCTGCTGACTCGACGTCACCGCCTCCGCGGAATCGAGGGATGGACCCGGGATTTCGCGGTCGGCGATGTCCTCGCCGTACCGGGCCGGCTCGAATGGACCGGAGCTCCGGTCAGTCACGACCTCGTCCGGCTGCTCGCCTGGCAGATCAGCGAAGGAGACGAGTCACGCGGCGGCACGCTCCGAATCACTCAAAAGAACCCCGCGATCCTCCAAGAGCTGGTTGATCACATACGTGCGGTCGGCGACTCGTTCCAGCTCCGCGTGAACTCGCCGCGGGTCTTCGCCGATCGCAACTGTCACGTGTTGCGGTTCGACAGCACGGCTTACGCGAGGTTCCTCGGGAGCCATGGCTATGTCTGGGGCCGGCGTTCCGCGCAGAAACGCATCCCCGACCTCGTCATGACGGGCGATCTTGCCTCGGTTCGACTCTTCCTCCGCGAGTTCTTCAGCGCGGAGGGATCGGTCAACGCCCGTATGCGGATGGTGGAGATCGCTTCAGCGTCCGGCTGGTTGATGGACCAACTCGTGACGCTGTTACGCCGCTTCGGGATCTGGATGCGGGTCACGACGAAGCACAAGGCCGCCTCGAACGGTTCTCGAACGACCCGCCCGTATCGAGTCGGTGTCATCGGCGGCGACAGCCTGCGCCGGTTCTACACGCTGGTCGGCTTCGGCGACCCCGCCAAGCACGCGAAGCTGGCGGGGATCTGCATGACCAAGGCCAATACCAATGTGGAGGGCGTCCCCGGACACGATCTGCTCGTTGCCGCCCGTACGCTGACCAACTTGCCGCAACGTCATTTCGGTGTGGGAACCGTCTATTTCGCCGGCACCCAGGAACTCTCCCGCACGAGTGCCGCAGCGGCGGTCGCCGCCCTCGACCGGATCTTGACTGGCGAGGCCGAACATGCCTACCTGGCGTTGCCCGGCAGCAAATGGACCGCGCGCACCCGCGCCGCGTATGCGGGGGTGGACCGCGCCGGACTCACCGCGATTCGCGACCGGCTGGATCGCCGGACGAACCAGGACGTCTTCTACGCGCGCGTGATCAGCGTCGAAGATCTCGACTATGACGGCTACGTCTACGACTTCGAGGTGGCGGAGCACCACAACTTCGTCGCCGGCGGAATGCTCTGCCACAACACCGCGCAGACGTTGTCTTTGTTGGTTTCCGAGCGGGAGCGCGGTGGGGAGGTCGGGCCGACGTTGCTCGTCTGTCCTATGTCGCTCGTCAGCAACTGGCGCAAGGAAGCCGAGAAGTTCGCGCCCTCCCTCGACGTCTACGTGCATCACGGTGCCACCCGGGACGTCGAGCGGCTCTCCGGCGCCGATCTCGTGATCACCACCTACGGCACCGCCCTGCGGGATCTGGGGGCCCTGCAAGGGGTCGAGTGGGGGCGGGTCGTCTGTGACGAGGCGCAGGCCATCAAGAACTCCGGCACCCGGCAGTCGCAGGCCGTGCGGGCGATTCCGGCTCGTACGCGGCTCGCCCTGACCGGCACGCCCGTCGAGAACCATCTCGCCGAGCTGTGGTCCATCATGGACTTCGCCAATCCCGGGCTGCTCGGCCCGGCGAAGACCTTCCGGCGCCGCTACCAGGAGCCGATCGAGGTGCGGCAGGACGACGACGCCGCGGCCGCATTGAAGCGGGCCACCGGGCCGTTCGTGTTGCGGCGGCTGAAGACCGACAAGTCGATCATCTCCGACCTGCCGGAGAAGCTGGAGATGAAGGTCTGGTGCCCGCTCACCCCCGAGCAGGCCGCGCTCTACCAGGCCGTCGTCGACGACATGCTCAACAAGATCGGGTCCAGCTCCGGCATCGAGCGCCGGGGCAACGTGCTGGCCGCGATGACCCGGCTCAAGCAGGTCTGCAACCACCCGGCCCACCTGTTGCGCGACGGGTCCAAGCTCGCCGGGCGGTCCGGCAAGCTCGCCCGGCTGCAGGAACTGGCCGAGGAGATCGTCGAGGAGGGCGACAAGGCGCTGGTCTTCACCCAGTACGCCGAGTTCGGCGCGCTGCTGCAGCCCTACCTCGCGGCCCACCTGGACCGGCCGGTGCTCTGGCTGCACGGTGGGCTGTCCAAGCAGCGCCGGGACGAGCTGGTCACCCGCTTCCAGACCGACGCCGAGCCGATGATCTTCCTGTTGTCGCTCAAGGCGGCCGGCACCGGGCTCAACCTGACGGCCGCCAACCATGTCATCCACGTCGACCGGTGGTGGAACCCGGCGGTGGAGGACCAGGCCACCGACCGCGCGTACCGGATCGGGCAGGCCCGCAACGTGCAGGTCCGCAAGTTCATCTGCACCGGCACCATCGAGGAGCGGGTCGACGAGATGATCGAGCGGAAGAAGGCGCTGGCCGACCGGGTCGTGGGCACCGGCGAGGAGTGGCTGACGGAGCTGTCCACCGACGAGTTGCGCGACCTGTTCGCGCTCGACCCGAAGGCGGTGGGCTGATGCCGGTGGGTCCCGACGGCTGGTTCGAGGGCGGCAAGGCGATCAAGGTCGAGGGCGGCATCAAGGCCCGCTCGCGACGCGGCCGGATCGGCGAGGAGTGGTGGTCGCGCCGGTTCATCGACATCCTCGAGGGCATCTGCGACAAGGGCCGCCTGGAGCGCGGCCGCCGCTACGCCCGGGCCGGCCAGGTGCTCGACCTCGACCTCGAGCCCGGCTCGGTGCACTCGCGGGTCCAGGGCTCGCGCACCGCGCCCTATCAGGTCAAGATCACCATCCCGGTGTACGACGACGCGGCCTGGCAACGGGTCGAGGAGGCCCTCGCACACCAGGCGGTGTTCAGGGCCAAGCTGCTCGCCGGCGAGATGCCGATCGAGATCGTCGCGGTCTTCGACGACCTCGGCCTGCCGCTGTTCCCCACCGACCTGGACATGAGCTGCACCTGCCCGGACTGGGGCTTCCCGTGCAAGCACCTCTCCGCGGTGCTCTACCTGCTCGCGGAGGCGTTCGACGAGGACCCGTTCCTGGTGCTCGCCTGGCGGGGCCGGGCGCGCGACGAGCTCCTGGGCGCGCTGCGCGGCCCGGCCGCCGACGAGCCTCCGGCCGACCCGCTGGAGGTGCCGGACCGGCCGCTGGCCGTGACCGACTTCTACGCGCCCGCCCAGTCGCTGGCGAAGCTCAAGGAGCTGCCCGGCGGTGCGGCCGCGCCACCGGAGCTGCTGCTGCGGGTGCTCGACCCGCCGCCGGTCAAGGTGCGGCACATCCCGCTGGTCGACCTGCTCCGCCCCGTCTATCGAAGCCTGAACGATCAGCCGTCGTAGTCGACGACCAGCTTGTCGGTGACCGGGCTGCTCTGGCAGGTCAGCACGTAGCCGCGGGCGACCTCGTCCGGCTCGAGCGCGTAGTTGCGGGCCATCGTGACCTCGCCCTCGACGATCCGGGCCCGGCAGGTCGAGCAGACGCCGCCCTTGCAGGCGAACGGCAGCTCGGAGCGCACCCGCAGCGCGGCGTCGAGGACCCGCTCGTCGCGGTGCATCCGCAGGGTGGAGACCCGGCCGTCGAGCAGCACCGAGACCTCGACCGGGCCGGCCTCGCCGGTGCCGCCGGCGCGCCGCGGCGGCTCGGGCACGTCGTCGACGTGGAACAGCTCGGTGTGTACGGCGCCCGGTGCGACGCCGCGGCCGGCGAGCACGTTGCGGGCGTCGGTGACCATCCCGTACGGCCCGCACAGGAACCACTCGTCGACAGCGTCCGCCGGGATCACCAGGTCGAGCAGCCGGGCCAGCCGGTCGGCGTCGATCCGGCCGGAGAGCAGCTCGGACTCGCCGGGTTCCTGCGAGAGCACGTGCACCAGGTGCAGCCGGGCGGCGTACCGGTCCTTCAGGTCACCCAGCTCGTCGGCGAACATCACGCTGCGGGCGTACCGGTTGCCGTAGAGCAGGGTGAACCGGCTGTCGGGCTCGACCGCGAGGGCGGTGGCGACCAGCGACAGCACGGGCGTGATCCCCGAGCCCGCGGCGATCGCGCCGTAGTGCCGCCGCCGGCCCGCGTCGAACGCCGAGGTGAACTTGCCCAGCGGCGGCATCACGTCGATCGCGTCGCCGCGCCGCAGCGCGCCGGCCGCGTAGGTGGAGAAGACGCCGCCGGGGATCTCCTTGACGCCGATCCGGAGCAGGCCGGTGGCGGCCAGGTCGGCCGGCGTGGAGCAGATCGAGTACGACCGGCGGGCGTCGCCGTCGTCGGTCTTGCGCACGGTCAGGTGCTGGCCGGCCCGGAAGTCGAACTGGTCGCGCAGCTCCACGGGCACGGCGAAGGTGATCGCGACCGCGTCGTCGGTCAGCCGGTCGATCGCGGCGACGGGCAGCGGGTGGAACACCGGGCGCCGGCGGGTCGGCCGGCTGATCGTCACGCTCATGGGTCAGTACGCCTTCATCGCGTCGAACGGCTCGCCACAGGCGCGGCAGCGCCAGAGCGCCTTGCAGGCGGTCGAGCCGAAGCGGCTGAGCTGCTCGGTGTCGGGTGAGCCGCAGTGGGTGCAGCGCACGCCGATCGACAGCGCCACGGGCCCACCGCTCGGCCCGGGCGGCGCGACGCCGGCCGCGGCGAGCTTGTCGCGGCCGCCGGCGGAGATCCAGTCCGTGGTCCAGGCGGGCGCGAAGATCGTCCGCACCTCGTGGTCGCCGTGCCCGGCGGCGCGCAGGGCGGCGCCGATGTCGGCGCGGATCACGTCCATCGCCGGGCAGCCGGTGTAGGTCGGGGTGATCGTGACGGTGACGTGGCCGTGCTCGTCGGTCTCGACGTCACGCAGGATGCCGAGCTCGTCGATGGTGACCACGCGCAGCTCCGGGTCCACGACCGCGGCCACCGCCTCCCGTGGGGTCACCAGCGGGCCCCCGGATGGGCACGGTGCAGCTCCTGCATCTCGGCCAGCAGCTCGACCAGGTGCGGGCGCTCCCCGGCCGGCTCGGCGACGGGGGCCGGCACGCTCAGCGTCGCCCGCTTGAGCACGTCTTCCACAGTGGACGTCCAGGCCGGGCGGATCGCGGCGGGGGCGACCGGGCCGCCCTCGCCTGAGAACAGGCCGTCGACGAACGGCCAGAGCGCGTCGATCGCGGCCTGCATGCGCTCGTGCGACTCGTCGGTGCCGTCACCGAGCCGCAGTGTCCACAGTGTGCTGTGGTCGAGGTGGTAGGCGGACTCCTTGCGGGCCTTCCCACCGATCGCGGCCAGCCGCTCGTCGGCGCCGGCGGCCAGCGCCTCGTAGAGCGGGAGCTGGAACGCGGAGAGCAGCAGCAGCTTGGCGATCACCGCGGCGAAGTCGGGCTCCGGCTGCTCGACCAGGCGGCAGTTGCGGAACGCGGCGGCGTCCCGCTGGTAGGCCAGGGCGTCCTCGTCGCGGCCCGCGCCCTCCCGCTCGCCGGCGTAGGTCAGCAGCAGCCGGGCGGCGCCGAGTTGGTCGAGGGCGATGTTCGCCAGCGCGACGTCTTCTTCCATCTCGGGGCCGGCCGCGTACCAGGCGCCGAGGCGCTGGGCGGTGATCAGCGCGTCATCGCCCAGCCGGAGAACGTAGTCGACCGTCGTCACAGGTGCTGCGCTCCGTCAGGGACGTCGTAGAAGGTGGGGTGCCGGTAGACCTTGTCGGCCGCCGGGTCGAAGAACGCGTCCTTCTCGTCGGGGCTCGACGCGGTGATCGCGGTGGCGGGCACGACCCAGATGGACACGCCCTCCTCGCGCCGGGTGTAGACGTCGCGGGCGTTGCGCAGCGCCATCGCGGCGTCGGGCGCGTGCAGGCTGCCGACGTGGGTGTGTGACAACCCACGCCGCGGCCGCACGAACACCTCGTACAAGGGTTCACCGCTCATACGGTCACCGCCTCCCTCTGCTTCTCGGCGTAGGCCGCGGCCGCTTCGCGGACCCAGGCGCCGTCGGAATGGGCCCGACGGCGGTGCGCCATCCGCTCGGCGTTGCACGGACCGTCGCCCTTGATGACCCGCATCAACTCGTCGAAGTCGGGCGCGGTGTAGTCGTGCGCCTGACGGTCGGGGTTCCAGCGCAGGTCGGGGTCGGGGATCCGCAGACCGAGGACGCCGGCCTGCTGCACGCACATGTCGACGAACCGCTGGCGCAGGTCGTCGTTGGAGAACCGCTTGATCTTCCAGGCCATCGACTGGGCGGAGTGCGTGGAGTCGGTGTCGGGCGGGCCGAACATCGCCAGCGACGGGTACCACCAGCGGTCGACCGCGTCCTGGGCCATCTCGTGCTGCGCGGGCGTGCCCTGCGCGAGCGTGTGCAGGATCTCGTAGCCCTGCCGCTGATGGAAGGACTCTTCCTTGCAGATCCTGATCATCGCGCGCGCGTAGGGCCCGTAGGAGCAGCGGCACAGCGGCACCTGGTTGACGATCGCGGCGCCGTCGACGAGCCAGCCGATCGCGCCGATGTCGGCCCAGGTCAGCGTCGGGTAGTTGAAGATCGAGCTGTATTTCTGGCGGCCGTCGAGGAGCATGTCGACGAGTTCCGCGCGGCTGACCCCCAGCGTCTCCGCGGCCGCGTAGAGGTAGAGGCCGTGTCCCGCCTCGTCCTGGACCTTGGCCAGCAGGATCGCCTTGCGCTTGAGCGACGGCGCGCGGGCGATCCAACTGCCCTCGGGCTGCATGCCGATGATCTCGGAATGGGCGTGCTGGGCGATCTGCCGGACCAAACCGCGGCGGTACGCGTCGGGCATCCAGTCACGCGGCTCGATCTTCTGGTCGGCCGCGATCACCGCGTCGAAATAGTCCTGCAGAGCCG
>NZ_BONE01000067.1 GCF_016862555.1 Asanoa siamensis
GGCGGCCCGCCACCCCGAGTCCCGGGGTGGCGGGCCGTTCCGCCGCTCACCAGCGAGACCCTGCGCCGCCCGCGGTGTCGGAAATCGGCACCGCCCCCGACCCAGCCCACGTACCCGGGTGCTCCGAATCAGCTATGTGCCGACCCGTCCGGGACGGTATGACCTGAGTGGAGGATCGGATGCGTACCAAGTGGATTGCCGGCGGCCTGGCCGCCGCGGGTGCGGTCGCGGTGGGCGCGCTCGCCATCGATGCCATGCGGCCCGGGCCGGCGCCGGCCGATGCCGTGCTCGTGGGCAACTCGGATCAGGTGCCGCGGGTCGTCGGGCTCACCCGCGGCGGTGACCTGGTGAGCTTCCGGGCCGACAAGCCCGGCGACGCCCGCCGGATCGGCGCGGTCAAGGGCCTGACCACCGACAAGCGGTGGTCGGCATCGACGTCCGGGTGCAGGACGGCAAGCTGTACGGCATCGGCGACAAAGGCGGCGTCTACACGCTGAACACGTCGACCGCGCGGGCCACCCGGGTCTCGCGGCTCACCGTGCCGCTGGCCGGCACGCGCTTCGGTGTCGACTTCAACCCCGCCGCCAACCGGCTGCGGGTCGTCAGTGACACCGGCCAGAACCTGCGCCACAACGTCGACGACCCGGCGGGCGCCCCGGCGGCCGGCAGGACGGCCACGGACACGATGCTGACTGTGCCGCCGGCGACCGCGGCCGCGACCGGCGTGACGGCGGCGGCGTACACGAACAACGACCTCCACGCCGCGACCGCCACGACGCTGTTCGACCTGAACACCATGACGGACCAGATCGTGCTGCAGTCGCCGGCCAACCAGGGGACGCTCGCCCCGACCGGTGGCCTCGGCGTCGACGCGGCCGGCGACGCCGGATTCGACATCGCGCGCGGCAACACGGCGTACGCGGCGCTGACCGTCGACGGCCGGCAGCGGTTCTACCGGATCTCCCTGCTGACCGGCCGGGCCGACCTGATCGGCGGGTTCCGGACTCCGGTCATCGACATCGCCGTCGGCAAATAGGTTTGCGAGCGGCGGGGTCGCTGGTTGGCTGGGTGTCATGAGCAGATTCGGCGACCCCGCGTTCTTCGGAGACCGCTACGCCCACGAGTACGACGGGCACAACGAGCTCGATCCCACGCCCGCCGTCGACTTCCTGGCCGGTCTCGTGCCGGCCGGTGGGCGAGCGCTGGAACTGGCCGTCGGCACCGGGCGCGTGGCCGTCCCGCTGGCCGCCCGCGGCGTCACGGTCGACGGCATCGAGGGGTCCGCGGCCATGGTCGAGCGCATGCGCACCAAGCCGGGCGGCGTGGGCATCCACACCGTGGTCGGTGACATGGCCGACCTCGCCGGCCTCGACGGCCCGTACGACCTGGCCTATCTGGTCTACAACACGCTGTTCAACCTGCCCACGCAGGAGCGACAGATCGATTGCTTCCGCAACGTGGCCCGGGTGCTGGCCCCCGGCGGCCGCTTCGTCGTCGAGGCGTTCGTCCAGGACCTGACCGTGTTCACCAACGGGCAGCGGGTCAACACCCGCGCGCTGACCGAGGACGAGGTCCGGATGGAGTACGAGCTGCACGACCCGGTCGCGCAGACGGTGACCTACCAGCGGGTGACCATCGACGCCACGGGGCGCACGACGCTGCGCCCGCTGCTGCTGCGCTACTGCTGGCCGAGCGAGCTCGACCTGATGGCCCGGTTGGCCGGCCTGCGCCTGACGGCCCGCTACACCGACTGGGACCGCTCGCCGTTCACAAAGGACAGCAGGCGACACGTCAGCGTGTACGGGCGATGAGGGACGGCCCGGCATCCCGCGCGTGCGGGATGCCGGGCCGGTTTGTCGTACGGGTCAGCAGCTCGCCTTGTAGGCGGCCGCCTTGCCCTCGGGGCTGTCGATGGTGTCCTTGGTGATGATGGTCGAGCCCGTCTGGATGTTGGCCTCGTTGGCCTCGCCCTTCAGGGCCTTGACGGCCTGCTGGACGCCCTGCACGCCGATGTCGCCCGGCTGCTGGGCGATCAGCGCCTGGACGGTGCCGTCCTGCAGCGCCTTGATCTGCTCCGGGCCCGCGTCGAAGCCGACGACGTTGACCTGGCCCTGCTTGCCGGCCTGACGGATGCCGGTCGCCGAGCCCTGCGCCGAGAACAGGTTCGAGGCGAAGATGCCGACGATGTCGGGGTCCTTCTGCAGCGCGGCGGAGACGATCGAGGCGGCCTTCGCCGGGTCGTTCTGCGAGTACTGCACGCCCAGGTAGGTGAACTTCGAGTCGGCCTTGGCGGCGTCGGCGAAGCCCTTGTCGCGGGCGTCGGTGGTGCTGATGCCGGGCTGCACGCCCACGCCGAGCACCTTGCCGCCGTTGGGGGCCAGCTTCTGGATCGCCTCGAACGCCGCCTTGCCGCCCGCGCTGTTGTCCGACGAGATCGCCGAGACCGCGACCGACGGGTCGTTGAGCGTGGTGTCGACCAGCACGATCTTGATGCCCTGGGCCTTGGCCTGGGCGATCGGCTGCTGCATCGCCGCCACGTCGGTCGGCGCGATCAGGATCGCGTCGGGCTTGGAGGCGATCACCGACTGCAGCACCGGGGTCTGCAGCGTCGGGTCGAACTTCTGTGCACCCTGGACGGTGACGGTGGCGCCCTGCTTGGCCGCCTCCTCCTTGATGCCGCACTCCATGGTGATGTAGAACGCGTCGCCGGCGACGCCCTGGACGAACGCCAGCTCGTAGCCGTCCGACCCACCACCGGCGTTCGAGCCGCCGTCGCTGTCGGAACCACAGGCGGCCGCGCCGAGCGCGACGGCGGCCAACACGGCGACTATGACGGTTGACTTGCGCTTCATGCTGATCCCTTTCTCGATGCGCTTCCCGCTCCTCCTGCTCGGGACAGGAATGGCAGGCGTGGTGACGTGCCGCGCAGAGCCGCGGCACGACGGAGCTGGTCGACGTAGACGACGGCGACGAGCACCGCGCCGACGACGACCTGCTGCCAGAACGGCTGCACGCCGACCTGGATGAAACCGTTCTGCAGCACGATCGGGATGAACAGTCCGATGACGGTGCCGAACACGGAACCGATGCCACCGAACAGGCTGGTGCCGCCGATCGCGACACCGGCGATGACGTTCAGCGGCGTGTTGCTCTGGCCGCCGATCGTCGTCGACTGGAAGAAGCCGAGGTTGAGCAGGCCGGCGAAACCGGCGAGCAGCCCCGCGAACGCGTACACCTTGATCAGGTGTCGTTCGACCTTGACGCCGGACCGGCGGCCGGCCTCGGCGTTGGACCCGATGGCGTAGGTGTAGAGGCCGAACCGGGTGCGGTGCAGCAGCACGATGCCGAAGACGACGACCACCGCCGCGACGACCGCGATGGTCGGCACCTGGCCGACGATGTTGCCGAATCCGATGTCGTTGACCAGCGCCTGCGGCGCGTCCCGCAGGTCGAGGCCCTTCGTGATGATCTGCGCGAAGCCCAGCGCCGCGCTCAGCGAGCCGAGTGTCACCACGAGGGGTGGCACCTTGGCCTTGGCCACCAGCACGCCGTTGACCAGACCCCAGGCCAGGCCCGAGGCGAGGGCGGCGACGAGTCCAACCAGGACGGTGGCCCAGCCCTGCCCGCCGTACCAGACCATCACCTTGTCGGCCACGACGCCGCTGAACACCAGCACGCTGCCGACCGACAGGTCGATGCCGCCGGTGATGATGACGAACGTCATACCCACGCCGAGTACGGCGTAGATGGCGGTGTTCTGCACGATGCCCCGGATGTTGAACCCGGTGAGGAACGTGTCGGGGCGTAGCGCCGTGAACACCGCGATCGTGACGACCAGCAGGATCAGGATCTGCAGCGCCTGCAGGCGGGAGATCCGGGAGAGGCGGCTGGCCGGCGCGTCCTCGGTGGCCACGGTCGGTGTCGTCTGCGTCGCACTCATGACGCCTCCTGCGCCAACGCGCCGGTCATCGCCGACACGAGTTGTTCCATCGAGGTGTCGGCCTTGTTGTAGGTGGCCACGCGGCGGCCGCGCCACATCACCTGGATGCGGTCGGCCACCTCCATCACGTGGGGCATGGAGTGGCTGATGAACACCACGCCGATGCCCTCACCGCTGACCCGGCGGACCAGTTCCAGCACGTTCTGGGTCTGCACCACGCCGAGCGCGGCGGTCGGCTCGTCCAGGAAGATGACCTTCTGCGCCCAGGCGGCGGCGCGGGCGACCGCGATGCCCTGCCGCTGGCCGCCCGACATCGAGCCCACCGGGCCGTTCAGGTTGCGGACGGTCGCGCCGAGGCGGTCGAAGGCCGCGCGGCTGCCGTCCCGCATGGACTTCGCGTCCATGAAACCCAGCTTGCCGAGCAGGCCGTTCCGCATGACCTCGCGGCCGAGGTACATGTTCTGCACCGGCGACAGGTGCGGCGCGAGGGCCAGGTCCTGGAACACCGTCTCCATGCCGAGCGCGCGGGCATCGGTCGGCGAGCTCAGGTGGACCGGCCTGCCGTCGAACAGGATCTCGCCCGAGTCCGCCGGCTCCGCGCCGGAGAGGATCCGGACCAGCGTGCTCTTGCCGGCACCGTTGTCGCCGATCAGCGCGACCACCTCGCCGGCCTGCACGTCGAAGTTGGCGTCGGCCAACGCCTCGACGTGTCCATAGTGCTTGGTGATGCCACGGGCCTCGAGCACCGCGCTCATCCCGCCACCTCCGTCCAGGGCCGGGCCCGGCCCGCCACGGTGTCCAGGCAGGTCTGCAGGCGCGGGCGGGCGACGGTGTCGAGGAACTCCCGCCGCGCCGGGCCCGCCAGGCCGATCGCCTCCTTCCAGATCGAGCGGCCCGCGATGAAGCCGGACGCGCCGCCCTCGTCGCAGGAGACCCGCAGGACGGTCTGGAACTCCTCGAAGCCCACGCCCGCCGAGAGCACGGCCCACGGCGCCTTGACCGTGTCGGCGACGCGGCGGCAGCCCTCGGCCGAGCCCGGGTACTCGATCTTCACCAGGTCGACGCCGGTGTCCGCGATCTGGACCGCGGCCTCCACGATCAGGTCCTCCCGCTGTTGCGCGGTCAGTTCCTCACCCGGCAGCGCGTAGACGAGGTTCTCCACGACCGACGGGATGCCGGCTTCCCTGCAGTCGGCCGCCACGGCGCGGACGATGTCGAGCACCTCGGCGGCGATGTCCGGGCCGTCGCCCACCGGCCGGCCGGGGCGGAGTTGCACGAGGAACTTCACCGCGTCGCCGCCCTGGGCCCGCACCCACGCGGCGTCCTGCTTCGGGTCGCGATGCGTACGCGGCTCGCCGTTGTAGTTGCCCCGGTCCGCCGGCTCGGCCGCGACGAGCAGGCCGCACCTCCCGGCCCGGGCGCCCGCCTCGGTCGTCGCGGGCACGCCCCACGTGGGGTCGAGCAGGATGCCGCTGGCCAGTGGCGTCAGGGCGGCCGCGACGTCGATCTTCGCCTGGCGCAGGTCGGCGTCGCCCGCGTCCGGCTGCCCGACGGCGGCGAACATGCGGCGCAACGTGTTGCGCTGGTCCATCGCCACGATCGAGAAGACGCCGTCGGCGTCCGCGATCGCGGCCAGACCGCTATTTCGGTCCGTCATGTGTGGTCCTTTCCGCGGTGTCGTGGAACTGCCGCGTCACCTTGTCGAACGGGACGTCGTAGGCGGCCCGGGCGGCGAACATCGCCGCACCGCGCACGCCCGGTTGTTCGAGGGCGGAGATCCGCAGTCGCGGGATCACCTCGGCCTTCGCGCGCCGTACGCTGGCCATCCGGGTCCAGCCCCCGGCCGCGACGGCCGTGCGGTGCTCACCGACCACGGAGTTGACGGCGGCCAGCAGGGCCGCGGTCTGCTCGCCGAGGTACGCGAGGGTGGCCGCCCAGAGCTGGTCGGGGCCGGCGCCGTCACGGATCCGGATGGTCACGTCGTTGTCGTGCGGGGCGGCCGGCAGGATCGTGACGCCGTCGCCCGCGCCGGGGCTCCACCCGTCGTCGAGCGCGGCCCGGCGGTCCGCGTCCTGGGCGCCGATCAGGGCGAGCACCCGGCGCATCACGAGGCCCGAGCGCATGCCGCCGATGAGCACGGCGTGGTCCGGCAGCACGTGCCGGCCCGCGTCGATGCCGAGGCCGACCAGGGTGGCGCGCTCGTCGTCGGTCAGGATCCGGGGCACCGAGCGCAGCAGCACCTCGGCCGTGCCGCACGAGTTGAACAGGTCCTGCGGTCCGGTGGCACCGGCGCCGATCGCCGCGACCGGGTGGTCGTGGCCGGCGACGGTGACCGCGGCCCCGCGGATCGCCGTGCTTCCGCTGGTCACGTGCCCGGCCGGCTGCCCGGCGACGCGCGTCTCCGGCAGGAATGCGGCACCGGCCCCGATCCGGTCCAGCGCCTCCGGCCAGGGCCGGCCGGTCGACTGGTCCAGCAGCCCGGTACGGGAGGCCAGGGACGGCTCGCTGACGAGCGCGCCGGTGAGCGCGTACGCCACGTACTCGGGCATGTTGAGCCAGCGCGACGTGTGGTCGATGCTGATCCCGGCGCCGCGCATCCACAGCAGCTTCGGCAGGCTCCACTGTGTGCCCAGCGGCAGGCCCGTGCGGCGCGGGAACTCCTTGACGAACGCCGCGCCCTGCGCGGCCAGCTCGGCGGCGCCGCGCTCGTCGAACCAGGCGATGACGGGTGAGGTCTCCCGGCCCCGAGTGTCGAGCACGACGCCGCTCTCGGCGAGACCGGCCAGGCCGATCCCGGTCACCCGGACGGGCCCGAGGGTGCTCTCGGCGACCGCGACCGCGTCTTCGAGGGTACGCAGCACGTCGCCCGCCAGTGCGGCGCCCGTCGTCTCCAGCCGGCCGTCGGCGGTCGTCGTCCAGCTCGTCGCGGTGCGGGCGAAGGCGACGGTCTCGCCGTCGGGCCGGGTCAGCACGGCCTTGGTGTCGGTGGTGCCGAGGTCGACCCCGGCGACGAGCTCGGTCATGGCCGCGGCCGGTCGGGCGCGAGCTCGCCGCTGCCGCGCGCGACGATCCGCAGCGGGGCGAAGATGGTCTCGACGGGTGGCTCGTCGCCGGCGAGGCGGCTGAACAGCCGTTCCGCGGCGAGCCGGCCGATCGCCTCGGGCGAGTGGTCGACGATGGTGATCGCGGGCGTCAGCGTGTCGGCCATCGCGAAGTCACCGAACGAGACGAACCCGAGGTCGGTACGGCGCAGCCGGTGCAGCGTCGGCAGCGTACCCAGTGAGCAGCGGGTGTTGGCACTGAAGATCGCCGTCGGCGGCGCGGGCAGCCGCAGCAGTTCCTCCGCCGCCACCCCCGCGTCGCCGTCGGCCGGCTCGACCTCGGCGACCAGCGCGTCGTCGGCCGCGATGCCGGCCCCGTCGAGGGCGTCCCGATAACCCAGGAGGCGGTGGCGGGCGGTCGCCGTGCTCAGCCGGTCGCCGATGTAGGCGATCCGCCGGTGCCCGTGGCGCAGCAGGTGCTCGACCGCCATCCGGGCGCCACCGCGGTCGTCGACCACCACCGCGTCGGCGGCCAGGTCCTCGGCGGCACGGTCGATGAAGACCAGCGGGCAGCTCGAGTGCCGCAGGTAGGCGTGGTTGTCCGAGATGGACGCGATGATGAGGCCCGCGACCCGGCGTTGGTAGAGACCGTCGAGGACGATCCGCTCGCGCTCCTCGCGGCGCCGGGTGCTGGCGATGATGACCGAGACGTCGCGGTCGATCGCCATCCGCTCGATCTCGCCGATCACGCTGGCGAAGAACGGGTCGCCGACCTCGTCGACGACGACGCCGATGGTCTCGTCTAGGCCGCGGCGCAGCGACCGGGCGAGCGGGTCGGGCCGGTAGCCGAGGTCGAGGACGGCCTGCTCGACCCGCGCCCGGGTCTCCGCGGCCACCCGGTCGTCGCCGTTGATGACGCGGGACGCCGTCTTGGTGCTCGTACCCGCCGCCTCCGCGACGTCCCGCAGCCGGGCGCGTTGCTGGCGTGCCGAGCGCGCGAGCCGGTCGGTCATGGCATCGGCTTCTCTGTCACGGGCTGGCGCTCGACGAGCGCCAGCAGCTCGGCGGCGCGGCGCGGGTCGACGCCGCCGGCGAGCAGGTGCTCGCAGGAGGCGCTGGCGGTGGCGGACCCGCGCCGCACCGCGGCGCCCCACGCCTCCCGCGTCTCGAGCGCGAGCAGCACGCCGGCGAGGAACGAGTCGCCGGCGCCGACGGCGCTGACCACGTCGACCTTGACCGCGGGGAACCAGCGGATCCGCCCGGCGCCGGTCTCCGCGAGCGCGACGCCGTGCGCGCCGGCCGTGACGGCGGCGTTGCGGGCCCCGAGCCGGCAGAGCGTGGCGGCGGCGTCCATGGCGCGCTCGCGGACGTCGCTGTCGGCGTCGGTGAGCAACAGGCCGGAGGCGCCGGTGATCGCCGCCTCCGCCTCCTGGAGGTTGGGCTTGACCAGGTCGGGTCCGCTGGCGAGGCTGGCGCGCAGGGCGCCCGGCGCGGAGTCGACGAGGGCGAGCACGCCGGCCTCGTGGGCGAGCGCGACGAGCTGGCCGTAGCCGTCCTCGGGTGCGCCCGGCGGGAGGCTGCCGGAGCAGGCCAGGGTCCGGGTCCGGCTGCTGTCGAGACTGCGCGCGACGGCGTCGCGGTATCTTCCCCAGGTCCCGGCGTCGATCGTGGACCCTTGCTCGTTGACGATCGTGGTGCGCCCGCCCTGCTCGATCATGATGACCGCGTTGCGGGTGTCGCCGGGCATCGGCACGTCGACGACGTCGGCGCCCTCGTCGGCGAGCAGCCGCAGGAGCCGCGCGCGGTCGTTGTCGGCGACGAGCCCGACGACGGTCGCGGGGCGTCCGTGTGCCCGGGCGACGCGCGCGATGTTGACGCCCTTGCCACCGGCCGTGACCTCGACGGACCGGGCGCGCATCACGCCGCCCAGAACGAGTTCCGGGACGAGCTGTGTCCTGTCCAGACACAGGTTGGGCGTCGCGATCAGCACTGATCGGGTCCCCTCTACGCGCATCGGGTAATCGTTGTCAGCAGACGAGGTAATCGATGTCACAGCGGTGCCCGAACTATGTGCACGGACCTTCATGACTGTCAAGATGACGAAGAGTTTTCGCGGACGTTTCGTGACTGGATCGTTTCCATGGCCGCGGTACGCGACATCGAGAGTGACCGTTTCGTCACCGGATGTCGTTCCGGGGAGGAGGTGCGCGCGTGCCACCGCTCGCTGTGCTCGTCGGCGGCCCGCCGGCAAGCGGCAAGACCGCACTGGCACGGGCGTTGGCGGCTCACCTCGGTGCGACGCTGCTCGACCTGGACGTGCTGACGGGAGCGCTGACCGCGGTGGTCGCGGAACTGGTCGGCGCCACGGACCTGGACGACCCGCGGCTCGCGGGCGTGAGCCGGGAGGCCCGTTATGCGACCGTGTTCGACGCCGCGGCGGACAACCTCGCGATCGGCAACGCCGTGGTGCTCGTGGCGCCGTTCACCCGCGAACGTCGGTCGCCGGCCGCTTTCGCGGCCGCCGCGGAGCGGCTTACCACCGCGGGCGGAGTCGCCGCCGCGTTCGGGCCCGACGCCGCGAGCATCGCCGCAGACCGGACCGCCGACGTGGGTGGGGTCGAGGCGGCGGGTCCGGTCGGTGCGGTTGTCGGGCGTGGCCGGCCCGTGCTCGTGTGGCTGCGTGCGTCGCCGGAGCTCGTGCGCGCGCGGATCATCGCGCGCGCTGCCGACCGGGACCGCGACAAGATCGCGGACGTCGCGGCCTTCCTCGAGCGGGTCGATTTCGGCCCGCCCCAGGTCGACCACGTGCCCGTCGACGCCGCGCTCCCGGTGGCCGCGCAGGTGGAGCTGGTGGTTGACGCCCTGCGCCGCGCACCCTGATGATCACCGACAGCCCCCGTCTCCCGGAGGAGAACGTCATGAGCGTCGTCGTCCTGCCCGCCAACCAACCCGCCGACCGGTTCTATCTCGGCGGTGACCGGATCGCCGCCTTCCGCGGCACCGCGCCGGCCGGCGACCACGTGCCCGAGGACTGGGTGGGCTCCGCCACGACGGTGGCCGGCTTCGACGAGGTCGGGTTGACGGTGCTGCCGGACGGCCGGTTCCTGCGGGCCGCGCTGGCCGAGGATCCGGTGCGCTGGCTCGGTGCCGCGCATGTCGCCCGTTTCGGGGCCAAACCCGCGCTGCTCGTCAAGCTGCTCGACGCGGGCGAACGGCTGCCCGTGCACGCGCACCCCGACGACGCGTTCGCCCAGTCGCATCTCGGTTGCCGCAACGGCAAGACCGAGTCCTGGATCATCCTCGACGCCGAGCCGGGCGCGAAGGTCCACCTCGGCTTCCGGGAAGACGTACCGCCGTCGACACTGGCGTCGTGGGTCGAGACCCAGGACCGCGAGACGATGCTGGGCGCGCTCCACGACATCGAGGTGACGGCGGGCGACACGGTGTACGTCCCGGCCGGCTACCCGCACGCGATCGGCCCCGGCATCCTCCTCCTGGAGCTGCAGCAGGCGGCCGACCTGTCGCTGCTGCTGGAATACGACGGTTTCGCGATCGACGGCCCGCGCGACGGCCACCTCGGCATCGGCTTCGCCGCGGCCCTCCCCTGCGTCCGCCACGAGGCGGTGCCGGCCGGGACGCTCGAGGAGATCAGGGGCAGGATCGACGACCGACACATCTTCCCGGCGTACGCGGACAGCTTCTTCCGGGCCGATCACCACAGTGGACCGTCCACGTGGGAGCCCGGCTTCTCGATCGTCGTCGTCCTGTCCGGCACCGGCCGGCTGACCTGGGGCACGGACTCGTCGGTCGACCTGCGCCAAGGCACCACCGTGCTGGTCCCCCACGACGCCGGCAGCATCCGGATCGACGGCGACGTCGCCCTGGTCCGCTGCCGCCCGCCGGCGGCCTGACGGCGTGGGGCACCCTGCGGCTCGACCCGATGATGGCGCCGGAGCCCCTACTCGGCCCGGTCTCCGAGCCACTCGCCGGGGTGGGCGACGCGGAACTCGGCGAGTGCCTCGTCGGTGCGGGCTGAGATCATGAAGAAGTCGCCGTGGCGCTTCAACAGGATGTCGCGGCTCGCGTGCCACACCGCGGTCCACGGCTGTGGCGGCAGCAGCCGGTCGAGCGGCGTGAACCCGGCCAGCAGGTCGCCGTCGTAGTCGTTGACCCGGCGGCAGTCGGTGCGCTCACCGGCCTCGATGTTCTCCAACAGCACGAGGTCCACCAGGCTGAGCGAGAAGCGATCCGCGTACGGGCGGGTGCCCACGAACACCGGCGGGTCGTCGCTCCACGGCCGCAGCCGCGCGGAGAAGAACGCCGTCGCCCTGGTGGGTGCACCGGAACTCCAGCATCCCGTCGCCGCGGTCGTACTCCAGCTCGTCCAGCTCGTACAGGTCGTCATGCCGGCTCGTCAGGTGGCGATGCCGCCCCACCAGCCGGTAGCCCTCCCGCACCGCCTCCGGCAGCCGCACCCCCAACCGCTCCTCGACCGCGTCGAGCTCCGCGTCGGTGACGTCGTCGGCCGCGTCGACGGGCGTGGCCCACGCGGCCGCGAACGCCCGGACGAACCGCCACGCGTCGTCCCTGGTGTCGAGCTGCCCCAGCCCGGCCACGACGTCGAAGATCATGGCCACCGAGCATACGAGGCCGGGCAACGGTTCTAGGCCGGCAGGTGCGCCTCCGCGTGTTCCAGCCACAGGGCCGCGAGGACGTCGTGGCCGCGGGCGCTCGGGTGCACGCCGTCAGGGGCGATCTCGGCCGGCGTGCCCGCCGCGGCCAGCGCCGCGTCCGCCGGCACGAGCACGGCGCCGTACTCCGCCGCCAGCGTGCGGACCACCGCCAGCTTCGGGTCCAGGTCCGCGCGCCAGGTCACCTGCTCCGCGTCGATCGGCAGCAGGAACGGCTCGATCAGCACCAGCGGTACGCCGGCCAGCGGGTCCAGCAGCGCGCGGTAGTTCTCCTCGAACGCCGCCTCCGTCGTGACCGTGCCGCTGTCGTACCGCCGCCACGTCTCGTTGATGCCCACCAGCACGCTCACCAGCGACGGGCGCTCCGCCAGCACGTCGGTCGTCCACCGGGCCCGCAGGTCGCCGGCCGTGTTGCCGCTGATCCCGCGGTTGACGACCCGGACCTCCGGGCCCAGGGCCGACGCCAGGCGCCGCACGTACCCGTCGCCCAGGCCGGCCGGGTCCGTGCGCCGCTCGCAGTCCGTGATGCTGTCGCCGGCGAAAACGATGGTGGTCATGAGGTCCTCTCGATGTCGAACAGCATTGCCTGTTGCGGGTTCAGCGTCGGCAGCGGCACCCCGGCCACCGCCAGCACCGCCCCCGACAGCTCGATCGGCGCGTGCGCCACCCAGTCCGGGTCGTCGGCCTGATGCCGGCTCGCCGCGCCCAGTTCCGTGCGGACCACGACCCGGTAGCGCGCCGCCGGATCCAGCCCCGGGAAGCGGACCCGGCCCGTCTGCCCGGCGGGTGAGGTCCGGAAGCGCAGCCAGGTGAACAGCGCCCGCGACCCGTCCCGCGCCACCGTGCCGTACAACGCGACCGCGTCGTCCGCCAGGTCCGCGTTCACCACCCGCCCGGTGTGCAGCAACGGCCGGAACTCGCGGTACAAGGCCGACCACGCCGCGATGATGGCGAGGTCGGCCGGAGACGCGGCGGTCAGATCCTGCTCGATGCCCGCGTGCGCGGTCAGCGACACGGCGAGCCGGAACGACAGGTCCGTCGTCCGGGACGTGGTGTGCGACCGGGCGGCACCGAGGTGGGAACCGATCAGCTCCGGGGGTACGAGCACCCGCGTCCACCGCTCGATCTGCGCCCGCTCCACCGGGTCGTTGCAGTCCGAGGCCCACACCCGGTCGGTGCGGTCCAGGATGCCGAAGTCGACCCGGCCGCCACCGCCGGAGCACGTCTCGATCTCCAGGCCGGGGTGGCGGGCGCGCAACTCGTCGAGCAGCCGGTAGAGCGCGAGCGTCTGCCGGCGCACCCCAGGCCGCCCGGACGGCCGGCTCACCGCCTCCAGCAGGTCCCGGTTGTGGTCCCACTTCAGGTGGTCGACCCCGTGGGCGGCCACCAGGGCGTCGAGCCGCGACAGCAGATACGCGTACGCGTCGGGGCGCGCGATGTCGAGCACGTACTGCCGCCGCGCGCTCGGCCCCAGACCGTCCGCCGGACCCAGGATCCAGTCGGGATGCGCTCGGGCCAGCTCCGAGTCGAGGTTCACCATCTCCGGCTCGAACCAGAGCCCGAACTGCATCCCGTGCGCCCGCACCACCTTGACGAACGGTTCGAGCCCGTCCGGCCAGACGTCCGCGTCGACGAACCAGTCGCCGAGCCCGGCGTCGGCCGCCCGGCGCCCGCGGAACCAGCCGTCGTCCAGCACGATCCGCTCGACCCCGACGGACGCGGCCCGCTCGACCAGCGCGGTCAGCCGATCCAGGTCGTGGTCGAAGTAGACGGCCTCCCAGGTGTTGAGGACGAGCGGCCGGGCGGTGACCGGATGGCCGGGACGGGCCCGCAGCCGCCGATGCAGGCGGTCCGCGACACCGTCCGTGCCCTCGCCGGACCAGACGAACAGCACCGGCGGCGCGTCGTATCGCTCGCCCGGAGCCAGGATCACCTCGCCCGAGCGCAGCGACTCGCCGGCGCCGACCAGAGCCGCGAACGCCCCCGCGCCCTCCGGCAGCCGCTCGGCGAGATAGCGCTGCTCGCCGCTCCACGCCAGGTGTGCCGCCCAGATCTCGCCGTGCCCGAAGCCGAAGCCCGAGGTTCCCGCCATCAGCAGGTACGGGGAGTCGTGGCCCGGCTTGCCGCGCCGGGTCGCCCGCAGGTGGGTCCCGAACCCGAACGGCGCGCGCTGCGGAGCCCGCTCGCGGCACCACTTCCCGGTGAAGTCGACCAGCTCGACGGCCCGGTCGGGCACGGGCAGCAGGGCCAGCAGACCATCCAGTGTGTACGGACGGTCGGCCGAGTTCCCGACGCTGAGCGAGACGGCCAGCACGCCGAACCGGTCCAGCTCGTAGACGACCGTGCCGCGCAGCCCGCCGTCGGTGAAGCTCAGCTCGAGCCGCCCGCCGACCCCGTCGTCCGGCACGTCGACCCGGTGGCCGGCCAGCACCGGGCGCGGCGTCGTGCCGTACCCGGCGAAGTTTCCGCTCTGCGCGGGCGTCCCGGACCAGCCGTCGCGCTCAGTCGGCCAGACGGAGAACACCCGCGGCGAGTCGGGCGAGTTGTTGAGGACGGCCGGCCCGGCGGTGCGCCGGAGGTCGTCCGCGGGGGCGTCGAGGTCCGCGCCCCAGTGCAGCACCGCGGGCACCGGTTCGCGGATCTCGACGACGAAGGCCGCTCCTCCGGCACGCAGGGCGATGACGGCGTTCGCGCCGGATTGCATGTGCAACAGCCTCCGCAGACGTTACGACAGGGTTACTTGACGGCGTAAATAAACCATGTTTAGTCTGGCGCGGCAAGCGCCGGGCAACGGCCGGAACATGCGGAAGCAGGCAGACCAATGGCGGTCCTGGAAACAACGGCACGCGAGCAGCGGCCACCGCGCGAAGCGGTCCGGCGGCGCCGTGCGGCCGGCTTCACCTCGCCGGCCCATCGCGGCGACGCCCGGCTCGCCTGGGTGCTCATCGCGCCGGCGCTGATCGGGTTCCTGGTCTTCGCGGCCTATCCGACCGTGCGCGGCATCTACCTGAGCTTCACCGACTTCGCCGTGCTGAGCCCGCCCGAGTGGATCGGCCTCGACAACTACACGCACCTGCTGCACGACGAGGTCTTCTGGTCGGCGCTCGGTGTGACCGTCTACTTCGTCGTGTTGTCGGTGAGCATCAGCCTCGTGGTCTCCATCGTCACGGCCGCGGTGCTGCACCGGCTGACCTCCTCGACGGTGATCCGCGGCCTGATCATCCTGCCGTTCCTCATCTCCGCGGTCGTCGCCGGCACCGTCTGGTCCTGGATGCTCGACACCCAGCTCGGCATCGTCAACATCGTCATCAAGGCGCTCGGCGGCGACGGCATCCAGTTCCTGACCTCGCGCGGCTGGGCGATCCCGTCGATCGCGCTGATCAGCGTCTGGAAGCAGATGGGCTACACGTCCATCATCATCTTCGCCGGGCTGCAGACGATCCCGCCGACCATCTACGAGGCGGGCCGGGTCGACGGCGCGAGCGAGCTGAAGATGTTCCAGCGGCTCACGTTGCCGCTGCTGCGCCCGATCCTCGCGCTCGTGGTCGTCCTCAACGTCATCGGCGCGTTCCAGGTCTTCGACATCGTCCAGGTGACCACCAAGGGCGGCCCGGCCAACGCCTCCAACGTGCTGCAGATGTACATCTACAGCAAGGCGTTCGGGCAGTTCGACTTCGGGTACGCGGCCGCGATGTCGCTGTCGCTCTTCGTGATCCTGATAGCCATCACCTTCCTGCAGATGCGCCTGCTGCGGGCCAACGAATCGGACACCAACGCATGACGCCGCGCCGTCGCACGTTGCGCATCGGCCGCACCGCCGCCTGGACCTACCTCGTCGCTGTGCTGTTCGTGACGATCTTCCCGTTCTACTGGATCCTGCGGACCGCGCTGTCCGACAACTACGCCCTGAGCGCGAACCCCGCCTCGATCCTGCCGGTCGGCTTCACCTGGGGACCGTTCCAGCGCGTGCTGGGTCTGGCCACGACCGAGCAGTCGATCGCCGAGGGCGGCTCGGGCGCGTCCATCTCACTGGGCCACTATCTGGTCAACTCCATCGTGTACGCATCGGTCTCGACCGGCCTCATCGTCTTCTTCTCGACCCTCGCCGCGTACGCCTTCGCCCGCCTGCACTGGCGCGGCCGGGACTTCATGTTCAGCCTGTTCCTCACCGCGCTGATGGTGCCCGGCATCCTCACGCTGCTGCCGAACTTCGTGCTGGTGAAGGAGCTCGGGCTGCTCAACACGTACGCGGGCCTGATCCTGCCCGGCGCCCTCTTCTCCGCCTTCAACATCTTCTTCCTCCGCCAGTTCATGCTGGGCCTGTCGACGGAGATCGAGGAGGCCGCGCTGCTCGACGGCGCCGGCAAGCTGCGGGTGCTGTTCGGCATCACGCTGCCGATGACGAGCGGGCCGATCGTGACACTGTCCATTCTGGGCTTCATCGGCATGTGGAACGACTACTTCTGGCCGCTGCTGGCCACGAGCGACGACTCGGTGCAGCCGTTGACGCTGGCGCTGGCCGTGTTCAAGCAGTCCTCGCCGCAGGCCCAGCCCGACTGGGCGGGCCTGATGGCCGCCACGCTCGTCGCCGCGCTGCCGATGCTGGTGCTGTTCATGGCGTTCGGCAAGCGGATCGTCAACTCCATCGGCTTCTCGGGGATCAAGTGACGACCGGGAACCTGCGCCTGTCCTGGGCGGCGCCCGCGACCGACTGGGTCGAGGCCGTCCCGCTCGGCAACGGCCGCATCGGCGCGATGGTGTTCGGCGGTGCCCGGGCGCGGATCCAGGTCAACGACGCGACGCTCTGGTCGGGCCACCCGGCCGGGCCGGCGCAGGCCCTGGACGCGGTGCTGGCGGCGGGTGCCGGTCCGGCGCGGCTGGCGGAGGTGCGGGCGGCGATCGACGGCGCCGACCTCCGGCGGGCCGAGGCACTGCTCATGACGTTCGAAGGGCCGTACTCCCAGGAGTTCCTCCCGTTCGTCGACCTCGTGCTGGACACCCGCGGCGTGCGCGGCGCGCCGGCCCGGGTCCTGGACCTCGACGAGTCGCACGTGACCGAGCGGCTCGACGTCGAGGGGACCCGCGCCACGCGGCGTACCTTCGTCTCGGCGCCGGCCGGGTGCCTGGTCGTCGAGTACACCGCCGACGGGCCGGTCCTCGATGTCGACGTCGCGCTGTCGACGCCGCTGCGCGCGGTCGGGCGGGAGGTCGACGGTGCGGGGATCACGCTCGACGTGGTCGCGCCGGCCGACGGCGCACCCCTGCACGAGCCCGGTGTGGAGCCGGCGCATCGCTACGCGGACGACGGCTTCGACCACTTCGCCACCGCGGCGCTCGCGGTGCACAGCGACGGAACGCACGGTCGGGACGGCGACCTGCTGCGGGTCCGTGGGGCGAGCCGGCTGCTGATCGCCCTGTCGACGTCGAGCCGGGCCGGCTTGTGGTGGGACGACCCGGACGGCGACGACTGGCGGACCTCCTCGCGGGAGGAGATCCGGGAACGCGCGCGCTCGACCGCGCGGGCCGCCCTCGGGCGGTCGACGGACGAGCTGTTCGCCGCGCATCTGGCGGACATCCGTGACCACGTCACGGGAGCGCGGTTCGCGATCGGCGGCCGGCGAGCCGGCACCTGGGACGTCGCCCGCGACGTCCTGCGGGGGACGGATGAAGGCCTGCGCGCGACCGTGGTCGCGGAGTACGGCCGTTATCTGCTCGGCGCCTCGTCCCGCGCGGGCGGCCCGGCCGCCAACCTGCAGGGCATCTGGAACCAGGAACTGCGGCCGCCGTGGTCGTCGAACTACACCATCAACATCAACACGCAGATGAACTACTGGCCGGCGCCGGTGGTCGGACTTTCCGACCCGGGCGAGCCGTTGGCCGCGCTCGTCCGGCGGCTCGCCCGCACCGGGCCCGACGTGGCCGCCCGGCTCTACGGCGCGCGCGGCTGGGTCGCGCACCACAACAGCGACCTCTGGGGCTGGAGCCTGCCCGTCGGCCTGGGCCACGGCGCGCCGAGCTGGGCGATCTGGCAGCTCGGCGGCGTCTGGCTCGTCCACAACCTCTGGGACGCGTACGAGTTCTCCGGCGACCGCCGGCTGCTCGGCGACACGGTGTGGCCGCTGCTGCGCGGCGCCGCGCTGTTCTGCCTGGACTGGCTCGTGGCCGATCCCACGACCGGCGGGCTGCGCACGATCCCGTCGACCTCGCCCGAGAACCTGTACGTAGGCCCGGACGGGCGACCCGAGGCGCTCACCGTCTCCGCCACCGCGGACATCGCGCTGATCCGGGCCCTGTTCGCCCGCGCCCGCACCGCCATCGCGGACCTCGGGCTCGACGACCCGCTCGACGCGGACCTGGCCGCCGCGCTGGACCGCCTGCCCGCGTTGACGGTCGGCGCCGACGGGCGGCTGCGGGAGTGGTCGACCGACGTGGCGGACGAGGACCCGCACCACCGGCACCTGTCGCCCCTCGTCGCCCTCTATCCGCTGGACCTCGTCGACACACCGGAGTTGGCCGACGCCGCCCGTCGGTTCCTCGACGGCCGCGGGCCTGGCGCGATGGGCTGGTCCTGGGCCTGGAAGATCGCATTGCGGGCGCGGTTGGGCGACGCCACCGAGGCACGCGCCCTGCTGCTGGAGGCCATGACCCCCTTCGACCGCGACCACCGCGAGCACTCCCCGGTCGACGGATCCGAATGGGGCGGGCTCCTGCCGAACCTGTTCAGCACGCACCCACCTGTCCAGCTCGACGGCAACTACGGCTTCACGGCGGCGATCGCCGAGCTGCTCGTGCAGAGCCACCGCGGCCGCGTCGAGCTGCTGCCCGCACTGCCGCCGCAGTGGCCGCACGGCCGGGTGACCGGCCTGCGGGTCCGCGGCGGGCTCGAGGTCGACCTGTCCTGGGTCGACGGTGCCGTGGCGAGCGCGGTCCTGCGCGACGTCCGCGGCGCGCCACACCACGTCGTCGTGGCACACGACGGCCGACTGTCCGAACTCGACATCCCGGCCGGCGGCGAGGCCTCGCTGATCGGCTGACCCATTCCGCCCCTGACATCGGCCGCCGAGCGTCCGATGTGGATACCACCTGCCCTCGGGCGGGTCCTGGACACCCACCACACCCCCGTAGAAACCGACAGTGAGGATCCGATGAATCCGAAGAAGATCGTGGCGGCGGTCGCGCTCGCGCTCACGGCGACCGCGGCGCTGTCCGCCTGTGGCAACGACAGCGACAGCGGCGGCGGCGAGGCCGGCGGCAAGACCGTCAACTGGTGGACGTGGGACGAGCGGCAGGCCGCCTCGTACAAGAAGTGCCTGCCGGGCTTCGAACAGGCCAACCCGGGCATCACGGTGACGATCTCGCAGTACGCCGTCGACGACTACTTCACGAAGCTGACCGCCGGCTTCGTCTCGGGCTCCGCGCCGGACGCGTTCCAGAACAGCGTGCCGCTACTCGGCGCGTACGCGGGCCAGAAGCAGATCATGGCTCTGGACGACCAGATCAAGAAGACCGACTACGACCTGTCGGTCTTCGACATCGGTGTGGAGTCCTGGAAGTTCACCGACGGGAAGCAGTACGGCATCCCGCTGGACTGGGCCGGCGCCGCCATCTACTTCAACGAGGACAAGGCGAAGGACGCCGGCGTCACCGCGGAGCAGATCCGGGACATGACCTGGAACCCCGACGACGGCGGCACGTTCGACGACATCGTCGCCAAGCTCACCGTCGACAAGAACGGCAAGCGCGGCGACGAGCCCGGGTTCGACAGGACGAAGGTCGCCACGTACGGCATCGGCAGCCTGGCCTCCGGCGACTTCAACGGCCAGACCTCGTGGAACCCGTTCGTCTCCACGACCGGCTGGCGGCTCGGCGACAAGCCGGCGTGGCCGTCGAAGTTCCCCTACGACGACCCGAACTTCGTCAAGACCCTGGAATACATCAAGAGCCTCGGCGACCGCGGCCTGATGCCGAAGTTCGGCCAGCTGACCGTGGCCGGCAGCCAGCAGATCGGCTCGGGCACCGTGGCGATGGTGCAGGGCGGCACCTGGGACGCGACCTCGATGACGAAGATCCCGGGCGTCAAGGTCGGCGTCGCGCCGACGGTCAAGGGACCGCAGGGCCGCTCGATGATCAGCAACTCGAACGCGAACAACATCTACGCGGGTACGAAGAACCTCGACTCGACGTGGAAGTGGGTCACCTACATGGGTTCGGAGGCCTGCCAGTCCGCGGCCGGCGCGGACGCCACCTTCCTCCCGTCGATCGCGAAGTCGCTCCAGGTCGCGGTGGACGCCCAGAAGGCGCAGGGCCTCGACCTGTCGGGCTTCGTCACGGCGCTGAACAACGGCGAGCTGTACCCGGCCCCGCCGACCGTCAACGGCCAGGAGATCGTCGACACGATCCAGCCGCTGTTCGAGGCGTACTTCAGCGGTGAGCGCGACAAGGCCGTGTTCCCGGAGATGGCCGCGAAGACGCAGGAGATCCTCGCCAAGAAGTAGCGGTGTCACCGGTGCCGGGGCGGGCAGGTCGCTCGCCCCGGCACACGGGCTGCCGTATCGTCCATCTGCGACTCCCGCCGGCGTCGACCCGATAGGAAACCCCAGCAATGCATGATGCAGCCGCCGCCATCGCGCTCCTCGAGGGAGCGTCCGCGGCAGCGGCCGACGTCTTCCGGGCCATCCTCACCCGGGGCCCGATCAGCCGGATCGACATCGCCCGGCTGCTGGGCCTGTCCCAGGCGGCGGTCACGAAGGCGGTCGGCCCGCTGCTCGAGGTGGGCCTCGTCTCCGACGAGCTGTCGCTGCCGCGCGACGGGCAACCGGGCCGGCCGGCCAACCCGCTCATGGTGGTCGCCGACGCGCTGGTCTCGATCGGCGTCAAGGTGAACGCCGACGAGATCGTGGGCGTGGCCACCGACCTGACGACGAGCGTCCTCGCCGTCGACCGCCGCCCGCTGAAGACGACGAGCGTGTCGTCGGTGGCCGACGCGATCGAGGCCTGCACGGCGACGCTGGTGGACGCGCTCGGCCCGCTGGCCCCGCGGTTGTGCGCGGTGGGCGTCAGCGTCTCCGGCGACGTCGACACGCACCGCGGCGTGGTCCGCGAGTCGGCCATCATGGGCTGGACCGACGTGCCGCTCGCCACGATCCTCACGGACCGCCTGGGCCGCGACGTCCTGGTGGAGAACGACGTCCGCGCGCTGACGGTCGGCGAGCACTGGTTCGGCGTGGGCGTCGGCACCGACCTGTTCGCGATCGTCACGATCGGCCGCGGCATCGGCAGCGGCCTGCACATCAACGGCGACGTCGTCGAGGGCGCCTACGGCGTGGCGGGCGAGATCGGCCACCTCCCCCTGACGTCCCCGGAGCACCTGTGCCCGTGCGGCCGCCGCGGCTGCGTCGAGGCGGTCGCGGCCACGCCGGCGATCGTCGCCGCGGTCTCCCGCGGCCACGGCCACGACCTGACGATCGGTGAGATCGTCGAGTTGGCCCACGAACGCGACCCGATCGCGGTCCACACCTTCGAACACGCGGCGACGGTCATCGGCACGGCGATCGCGACGCTGGTCAACCTGACGGGCCCGCAGCTCGTCATCATCGGCGGCGAGGCGGTCAGCAACTTCGACCTCTTCGAGACCCACCTGCGCGCCGCGTTCGAGGAGCACGCCTTCGGCGCGGCGGGCCGCTGCGAGATCGTCACCCGCCCACACACCTTCGAGGACTGGGCCCGCGGCGCGGCCGCCTCGGCCATCCGCCGCCTGGCGGAGAAGGGCGCCTGAGCGCGGCCACGTCGGCTGCGGCCGCATGCTCGTCCCGGCGCCGCCACCACCGTGACGGCGATGCTCAGAGGCGTGGACCCAGGTTCAGGCGTGCTTCGGAGACCCAGCCGGCGACCGCGTGGGCGCCTGACTCGACCGCCAGCGTCGCGGCCTCATCGAGGAGGGCGCTTGGGTCGCCCGGGCCGCCCTCGGCGGTGAAGTAGGCCTCCGCCACCAGGTTGGCCGCGACGCCCGCCGTGAAGCCGAGGTCGCGGCGGAGCCTGGTCGACTCCGCCAGCGCCGCGTGGGCCTCCGCGACGCGGCCCGCGTGCTGGGCCGCGAAAGCCAGGTGGCGCAACGCGTACGAGCGGGTCAGGTCGTCGCCCGCCGCCTCCGCCAGGTCGCGGGCGCGGGCGAACATCGGCTCCGTCGTGTCCATGTCGCCGCGGACCACCTGGTGGTAGCAACCCACCAGGAACTGGGCCTCGGCCTCGCCGCGGGTGTCGCCCAGCGACCGGTAGAGCTCGAGCGCCCGCTCGAACAGCGCGATCTCGGTCGGGTCCTCGGCCGGCTGCTCCCCCGCCGCGCGGGCGGAGAGATAGCGGGCGTGCCGGATCCGGCCGCGGGCCAGGGCTGTGTCGGCCTCGACACCGTCGAGGGCCCGGTCGGCGGTGTCCAGCCCGCCGTCGGCCCCGGCGAACACCGCGGCCTCGTAGCGCTCCCGCGCCTCCAGTAGTCGATCATCCATCGCGTCCCAGTCTAGGGAGGGCTCGCACCACGGAACGGAACCCCTCCCCGTCGGTCGGCTCCACTGTGGTGCCGCGCGCTGGTCGGGTCAGCGGTAGCAGCCCGTGACCGGCGCCCATTCGCCGGCCGGGCGGAGTTCGACCACCATCGCGAGCCACTTCGACCCCTGCGAGCGGTCCGCGACCACCGTGCCCATCCCGGCGAGGTCCGCGCGCACCTGCGCGCCCGTCGTGGCCGGCTGGCCGTCCTTCAACGCGCCGTAGACGAGGACCCGCTGGAAGCCGTCGACGATCGCCCGCAGGTCGCGCCCCGCACAGGCCGTCCCCGGCGGTGGCGGCGCGGCCACCGGCTCGCGGCGGGGCTGCAGTTCGTGGTCGGCGTACCAGCCCACCGCGTGGCGGCTCAACGAGAGCACCAGCGTCACGTCACCGGGCCGGTGCTCGGCGGCCAGCCAGCGGACCGTGGCCCGCTCGTCGAAGTCGCCCGCCGGCAGCGGACCCGTGCGGGCCACCGCCAGCGGACCGAGCAGCGCGAACACCAGGACGACCGCGGCCGCCCCGCCGGCCAGGGCCAGCGCGCCGCGCCAGGTCCGCCGGGCCCCGCGCGCGGCCGCCACCGCCAGCTCCGCACCGGCGTCGGCGGCGAAACCGACCGCCACCCACACGGCGGGCAGGATCCAGATCGCCATCCGCATGTAGAGCGGCACGACCTCCGCGAACGCCAGCACGTACGCGAAGAGCACGACGCCCGCCAGCAGCGCGCCGAAGGGCCGGCTGCGGCGGGCGGCGGCCAGGCAACCCAGCCCGGCCAGCAGCCAGAAGACCCTGGTCACCGCGGCGAGGTAGCGGCTGCCCTGGTCCGGCGGGACGAGGCCGAGCGGGTCGCCGGCGAGCAACCGGAGCCGGCCCAGCGACCAGGTGACGGTCTCGCCCAGTGACGCACCCGGCGGCGGGTAGCCGCGCCCGCCCCAGAAGGTGGCCATGTACTCGCTGCCGACCACGTACCGCAGCGACACCAGGTAGTGGACGACGAAAACCGCGAGCCAGACCAGGAACGGCAGCGCCGCCCGCAGCGCCGACCGCCATCCGGACCGCAGCCAGGCGGCACCGACCAGGACCGCCGCGAAGACGGGGGTGGCGAGCATCGCGCCCATGCTGAACAGGCAGGCCAGCGCGGCCAGCGACCACCAGAGCACGTACTGCCGGACGGTCGGCCGCGCCCGCTCCAGCAGCAGCATCGTCGCGCCGAGCAGCAGCATCGTCCAGAACAGGTCACCGGAGTACTGCTTGACCTCCGCCGCGTAGCGGATCGCGGCGGCGCTGGTGGCGACGAACGAGACCAGCACGACCGCGCCGACCGGGCCGAGCCAGCGGCGGCCGATCAGCCAGGCCAGCACCAAGGTGCCGAGCGCGGCGAGCAGGGGCAGCAGGCGCAGCGCGTACTCGTCGGTCCCGAGGATCGTCGTCACCGCGTGCTGCGCCCAGAGCCAGCCCAGTGGCGCGCTCTGGTTGTAGTCGAGCGCGCCACCGAGGTCGAGGAAACCGCGGTCCCGGATGTTGCGGGCGATCATCTGCTCGTCGCCCCAGAGCGGCGCACCGGCGGCATAGGCGCGGACGAACAGCACCACGCCGGCGACCAGCGGGATCAGCGAGAGGTCGGCCCAGGTGAGCCTCCACCATGGCCGGCCCGCGGGCGGCGTCGTGGCGGTCGTCGGCGCGGCAGTCGTCGCGGTGTGCATCGGCACGGACGCTAGCCCATCGACCGTTGGACGCGCGTCTCACCATGGGCATCGCCGCGAAACTGTCCATTGCGACCACTGTGCGCGCGACCGCCGGTCCGGAAAGCTGGCGGGATGATGCCGCCCGCCCAGCTCGACCACGTCTCCCTCGCCGTGCCCGCCGCGGCACCGGCCTGGCCGCTGCTGCGCACCCGGCTCGGCGGCGCGTGGGCGATCGGCGGCACGGCGCCGACCTTCCGGTTCAGCACGCTGCGGTACGCCAACGGCATGTGCCTCGAGCTGCTCGAGCCGCGCCCGGAGTCGGCGTTCGTCACCCGCTTCCTCGACCGGTCGGGGCCCGGCATGCACCACTTGACGTTCAAGGTGCCCGACCTGCAGGCGGCCGTCGACGCCGCGGCCGCCGCCGGCTATCCGTGCTTCGGCGTCAACACCGACAACCCGGCGTGGCAGGAGGCGTTCATCCACCCGCGGGTCGCCGGTGGCACGCTGGTGCAGCTCGCCCGGTCGCTGCCGGACGAGCCGCCACCGGCGCCCGCCGACCTGCCACCGGCGGGCTCGGCCCCGGCGACGCTGCGGACGGTCGAGTGGAGCGCGACCGACCCCGCCCGGGCGATCGCGTTGCTGCGGCTGCTCGGCGGCCGGGTCACCGGCGGCGTGCCCGGCCCGGTCGAGGTCACCTTCCGGACGACGCGGATCAGGGTCCGCGACGTCGCGGGGCCGGCGCGGCTCGAGTTCGAGGGCGTCGACCCGGTCACCCGGGTGAGCTATGCCGGGCGCGGCGGCGTGCCGTTCCGCGATCCGACGCTCGGCGTCGACATCGTGCTGCGGTAGGCGCCGCGCGGGAGTGGATGCGCAGCTTCTGGTAGGCGTGCGCGAGGTGGGTCTCCACGGTGCGCCGGCTCACCGTCAGGCGCTCGGCGATCTCGCGGTTGGTCAGGCCGCGGGCGGCCAGGTCCGCGACCCGTTGCTCGCCGTCGGTCAACGCGTCCGGTCCGCGTACGGCGTCGCGGCGCGGACGGGCACCGGCGGCGTGCAACTCGTCCCGGGCCCGCCCGGCCAGCCGCTGCGCACCGCCCGCCGCGGCGATGTCCAGGGCGGCCCGCAGCGGCTCCCGGGCCTCGGTGCGCTGGTTGGCCCGGCGCAGGGCACAACCCAGGTCGAACAGGGCGTACGCGTAGGCCAGGCGGGCCGGTGAGCCGGCGGTCTCCCGGACCGCCGCGCGCAGGAGATCGATCCGGCCGCCCCGGTCGAGCAGCGCCGCCGCCCGCAACGCCGCCGCCCGCGGGCCGGCCGTGCCCGCGCGTTCCGCCAGCTCCGCGTGCTCGCGCACCAAGCGGGCGGCCTCCGTGCGCTCGCCGAGCGCGAGCAGTGGTGCCACCGCGTCGGCGCGCCAGGTGACCAGGCCCGGATGCACGACCTCGGCCGCGGCCCAGCGGACGCCGGCTTCGCGCAGGTCCTCGAGCGCCTCCCGCGGGCGGCCCTGCACGAGCCGCAGCCGGGCCCGGCTCTGCAGCACCATCGGCGTGCTCACGGCGTCCGGCGGCAGCTCACGCGCCTCGGCGAGCGCCGCCTCGGCCTCGGCCGGACGGCCGGCCTCGACCAGCGCGTCGACGAGCGGTGCCAGCGCCCACTGCAGCGCACCCGCCGGGGTGGCGCCGCGCAGCTTGAACGCGACCGCCGCGCCCGCCTCCGCCGCCGCGGGACCGACCTCGCCGGCCGCCAGCAGCGCGTGGGCGAGCAGGAACCGGCCGTGGGCGGCGGTGCTCGGCCAGCCCCGCTCCTCGGCCGCGACGACCGCCGCCCGGCACATCGCCCGCACCCGGTCGAGGTCCTCGACCAGGATCAGGCCGATCGTCGCGACGGTGGGCAGCAGCGAGTCGGGCTCGGCGGCGAGCAGGTCGTCGTCCAGCACCGGGTCGAGCAGGGCGTGGCAGTCGGCCGCGGTGCCACCGGCGAAGACCGCCGCCGTCGCGGCGTTGACCCTCCACAGAGGAACGGCCGTGCGCGGCCGGCGCAGCGCGGCCCGCAGCAGCGGCAGGGTCCGCCGGTCGGTCCACGCGGCCGCGACGAGCTCGGCCTCCAGCCGGGCGAGGGCCGGCTCGGGTACGCCCGCCGGGTCGTCGAGCACCATCCGGTAGAGCTCGATCGCGGCGGCGCCGTCGCCGGTCAGCGCGAGCCCGCGGCCACAGCGCAGCGCGGCGTCGGCCCGGGCCGCCGGGGCGTGGATCCGGGCCACCACCTCGCGGGCCAGCTCGGTCGCGCCGGGCCGGCGCTCCGCGGCCAGCGCGAGGGCCAGGTCCAGCCGGATCGCGGCGTCGACCTCCGGGTCGCCGGGCGGCTCCGCGAGCGCGCGGCGCAGGAACGTCGCCGCCGCCTCCGGCGCGCCGCGGGCGGTGGAGCGCTCGGCGGCGGCCCGCAGCAACGCGACCGCGGCCGGGTCGCCGGCGGGCGCCGCCCGCAGCAGGTGCGGCGCGGCCCGGGCGGGGTCGCCGCCGTCCGCCGCGAGCAGCCGGGCGGCGCGGGCGTGCCGGACGCCGCGCTCCCCCGGGCCCAGACCGTCGTGCAGCGCCGTCGCGACGATCGGGTGGGCCAGCGCCAGCGTCTCGGTGGGCGCGAGGATGCCGGCCGCCCGTAGGGTGTCGGCGAGCACCGCGGCCCGGTCGAGGTCCAGGCCCGCGAGCGCGGCGGCGTGCCGGGGCTGCGGCGCCGGCCCGAGCACCGCCAGCGTCCGGGCCAGCTCGGCGCAGCCGTCGGGGAGGGTCCGGAGCTGCTGGTCGACCCAGCGGCCGACCCGCTCGGGGCCGGGCGTGCCCGCGGCGGCCACCGCGTCGGGCGTCATCGGGCCGCCGGCGAGCTGGGCGAGCAGCGCCCCGAGCAGGAACGGGTTGCCCGCGGCGGCCTGATGGCAGGCGTCCGCGAAGGCGGGGCCGGCGGTCGGCAGCGCCGCGCGGACGAGCGCGGCCGCCGGCCCGGGCGGCAGCGGGCCGAGCCGCACGGACGCACCGGCCAACAGCTCGCCCAGCACGCCGGGGTCCTCACTCGGCACGCCGGTGCGGACGGCCGCGACCAGCGCGACGCCCAGGTCGTCGACCCGGCGGGCGACGCCGACCAGCCAGCGCAGCGACGGCAGGTCGGCCCAGTGCAGGTCGTCGACGCAGAGCACGGTGCGCCGGGCGGCGGCCTGGTTGGCGGTCAGGCAGAACAGGCCGTGCGCGGCCGCGGCGGTCGCGTCGGCGGCGCCCGCGGGCGGCGGCACGGCACCGAGCACCCGGTCGGCCAGCGCGGCCGGCCCCCGGCACAGGTCGGGCCAGGACGGCCCGGTCTGCAGCGGGGCGAAGAGCTGCCTGGCGATGCCGAACGGGAAGTCGCGCTCGAGCGGGTTGCCGCGGGCCCGCAGCACCGTGATCCCGCGGTGCCGGGCCCGGGCGGCGGTCGCGTCGAGCAGCGTGGTCTTGCCGATGCCGGCCGGACCCTCGACGACGAGCAGCGCACCGTCACCGGCCGCGACGGCGTCGAGCGCGGTGACCAGCACCGCCAGCTCCGCGTCGCGCCCGATCATGCGTACTCCCGAAATCTCCGTATGCCCTCCACGATGGGCCGGTCCGCCCGGCTGGTCCAGCCTCGGGGCACAAGGCCGACAACTTTCTGGAGGTGCGGCGATGACGTACGTGCTGGGGCGGACCGACGCGGAGTACGCGCGGCTGCGCGAACAGGCGAGGATCTGGGCGGACGCGACGGGCGCGCTGCTCGACGCGGTCGCGCTGAAACCGGGGGCGCGCTGCCTGGACGTCGGCTGCGGCCCGGGCGAGACGATGCGGACGATGGCCGCGCGGGTCGGTCCGTCGGGGCAGGTCGTCGGGGTCGACGTGGACGGTGACCTGGGGCGGACGGCGGTGGCGGCGCTGTCCGCCGAGGGCTACGGGAACTGCGCGTTCGTCGAGGGAGACATCGCGTCGGGGGACCCCGTACCCGCCGGCGGTTTCGACCTGGTCTTCGGGCGGTTGATCCTGCTCCACGTCGCCGATCCGGTGGCCGTGCTGCGGCGGATGTGGTCCTGGACAGCGCCGGGCGGGGTGCTGGTGGTGCAGGACTACGACATGCGCGGCGTCGACACGTACCCGCCGCTGGCGGTGCTCGACGAGTGGCGGCGGGTCTTCCTGGGGACGTTCACCGCGATCGGGCGGGACGTCGGGCTCGGTCGGCGCCTGCCGTCGCTGTTCGCGGAGGCGACGGGCGCGCTGCCGGACGGCACGCAGGTCGCCGGGCGGCTGGACCGGTTCGCGACGAGCGGCGGGATGCTGGCCGCGACCTACCGGAGCGTGACGCCGGCCGGGATCGCGCTCGGCACGGTGACCCAGGAGGAGGCGGACGCGTTCCAGGCCTCCATCGCCGAGGCGATCCGCTCGTACCCGGACCATCAGGCGCTCTGGCCGCTGCTCGTCGGCGCGTACCGGCGGCGCTGAAATCGGACTGCCACGGACGGCATCGATCCGCGATGATGCCGTGATGCGGGCGGTCGTGGTCGGGGGCGGGATCGGCGGACTGGTCACGGCGCTGGCGCTGCGCCGGGTCGGCGTGGAGGTGCGGGTCTTCGAGCAGGCCGCGGTCGTCGGTACGGCGGGTGCGGGGATCCAACTGGCGCCGAACGCGACCCGGATCCTCGCGTCGCTCGGGCTGCTCGGGTCGGTGCGGCAGGTGGCGGTCGCGCCGACCTCGTTCGAGTTCCGGCGGTGGGACGACGGGCGGCTGCTGTCCGCGACGCCCCTCGGTCCGGCGGTGCTCTCCGCGTACGGCGCGCCGTACCTGCACGTGCACCGGGGTGACCTGGTCGCCCTGCTGGCCGGGGCGGTGCCCGTCGAGGCCGGCGCCCGCTGCGTGGACGTGTCGCCCGACGGGGAGGTCGTCCTCGCCGACGGGCGGCGGGAGCGGGCGGACCTGGTGGTGGGCGCGGACGGCATCCACTCGGTGGTGCGGCGGTCCATCCTCGGCGCGGCCGACGCGCGGTTCACCGGCCACGTCGCCTACCGCGGCCTGATCCCGGCCGACCGGGTGGCGGGGCTGCCGGTTGCCCGGACCGCGACCGTACGGATGGGCCCGGGGCGCCACTGCGTCCACTATTTCGTGTCGTCGGGCCGGTTGCTCAACGTCGTCTGCGTGGTCGAGGAGTCGCGCTGGACGCGGGAGTCGTGGACGGACGTCGGTGATCCTCTGGAGGTGAGGGCCGCGTTCGCGGGCTGGGACCCGGTGGTGTCGGCCCTGGCGGGCGCGCTGTCGGCGCCGCTGAAGTGGGCGCTGTTCGACCGGGAGCCGATTCCACGGTGGAGCAAGGACGCGGTGACGCTGCTCGGCGACGCCTGCCACCCGATGCTGCCGTACGGCGCGCAGGGCGCGGCACAGGCGATCGAGGACGCCTTCGTGCTGGCGGCGTGCGTGGCCGACTCCTCGGACGTGCCGGCGGCGCTGGCCCGCTACGAGGCGCTGCGGCACGACCGCACGGCCCGGGTGCAGGACCTGTCCCGCGGCAACGCGACGCGCTTCCACCTGCCGGACGGCCCGGCGCAACAGGCCCGCGACACGGCGATCGCGTCGACCAACGGCCTGTCCGCGGACCTGGACTGGCTCTACGGCTTCGACCCGCTCACCGGCCGGGCGTGACGACCGACCGCTGGAAGGATGTCGAGGACGGCCTGGCGGTTCCGTCCCAGCAGCGGACACCGAGCGGTAGGGGGAAGCACCGTATGACGATCAAGCGGATGGACAACGTGCTCATCGTGGTCGACGACCTGGACGCCGTCGTCGCGTTCTTCGTCGCGCTCGGCATGGAGCTGGAGGGCACGGGGCCGGTCGAGGGGCGCTGGGTCGAGCGGGTCATCGGGATCGACGACGTGCGGCAGGACGTGGCGATGCTGCGGATCCCGGGCGGCGTCTCCGGGCGGATCGAGCTCGCGCGCTTCCACGCGCCGAAGGCGATCCGGTCGGAGCCGACCGACGCGCCGGCGAACACGCTGGGCATCCGCCGCGTGATGTTCGCGGTCGACGACGTCGACGCCGTGCTCGCCCGCCTGCGCCCCCACGGCGGTGAACTGGTCGGGACCGTGGAGAACTACGAGAACGTCTACCGGCTCTGCTACGTACGCGGGCCGGAGGGCATCGTCGTCGGCCTGGCCCAAGAGCTCGGGTGAGACGCGCCCCGGGTCAGGCCGCGGCGAGGCCGGCCGCCGTCGGTGGGAGCCCACCCCAGGAGCCGATCGCCGACAGGGTGCCGTTGGCGCCGACCGACCAGCCGAAGACCTGCCGGGAGTCGGCGTCCAGCGCGTAGAGGAAGCGACCGTCGGCGCTGAGGTCCTCGTCGCGCAGCCCGGAGTGCCCGTCGATGCCGACCGCGGCCGCCGGGTCGTCGAGGGTGAGGCTCCCGTCGTCGCCGATGGCGTACCGCGAGACGCCGCTGTCGGCGAAGTTCGTCGTGTAGAGGTAGCGGTTGTCGTCGGACACGACCGCCCAGCAGATCTCGCTGCGTCCATTGGGGACCGACGCGGAGACGGGCGTGACCTCGTCGCCCGCGGTCGCGTACGAGGACGTCGCCGCCCTGCCCTCGGCCGCGCCGAACGCCTCGACCACCAGCAGCGTGCCGTCGTCGGTGAAGGCGAAGCCGTACGGGGTCCGCCCGGAGGACGAACGGGTCCGCGGCTCACCGAGTCGACCGTCGGCGCCGACCGGGTAGCTGACGATCGCGTCCGCCATCCGCTGCGTGACCACCAGTGTCGAGCCGTCAGGGCTGAACCCCACCTGGGCCGGATCGGACCCGGCCTCCAGCGGACGCGTCGACCCGGTGATCGGCTCGAGGCCGCCGGCACCCAGCCGTAGCCCGCACACCGACGGGTCGCCGGTGTTGAGCACGTACACCAGCCCGTCGTGCTCGGTGACGCTCTTGGGCGCCGACCCGACCGCGGTCGTACCCATCGCCTCGGGCCCGTCGCCGTCGACCGCGAAGAGTGAGACGTCGTCGCTGCCCGCGTCGGTGACCAGGAGGCGCCGCCCGTCGCCTGTCAACGCCAGGGAGCCCTGTGACGCGAGATGCGCGGTCCCGTCGCCGGCGCCACCGGTCGCGATCGGGCCGGGTCCCCACAGCACGCCGTTCGGACTCGTCCGGAAACACAGGAGTTGGTTGCCGTCACGCTGGTTGCTCTGGACGTAGACGGCACAGGGTTCCGAATCAGGGCGCATCTCGAGAACCTCCCCCGGCAACAGGTTCAAACACTCGCCATACCCGTTGCCGGCGGCACCAACCACCAATCGGGAACCCGACCGTCGTCAGCACGGGACTTCTACTCGCGCGTGCTCGGCGGCACCCCAGACAAGGCCGGTACCACGGTCGTCGACCACGAGCCCGGCGACACGACCTCGATCTTCCTGAACCTGCGCCTGGAGGACCTATCGGGCTGATACGGGCCACGAGCGGGTCAGCGGCGCCAGCGGGCCGCCGTGGACGCCGAACGTTGCCGCCTCCAACTCACCCGCCTGCGTCGAACGGGTGGAGTCAGACTCTGCCGGCTGGTCCGCGGCGCTGTCGCGGGAACAGTACTCATGCCGGACCTTACTGACCGTCGCCGCCGTAACCCGTTCGCCTTACTTGTGCTATCCACGCGCGGCCGACAGTGGACACGTGCGCGGACTGTGCCGTGCAGGCCGCGCCTTATCGGCGCTAGGTGAGCGTGCCTGGTCTTGCTGTCGGCGCAACGCACTGTGTCGCTATACCTTCGCAGGCGATATATTGTCCGCATGGAAACGCCGCTCCGCGAACCCACATTCCTGATCCTCACCGCCCTGGCCGGCGAGCCGATGCACGGGTACGGCTTGATCGCTGAGGTGACCCGGCTTTCCGACCACCGCATCTCGCTGCGGCCTGGCACGCTCTACGGCGCGCTCGACCGCTTGGTCGACGCGGACCTGGTCGCCGTCGATCACGAAGAAATCGTCGACGGCCGGCTGCGGCGTTACTACCGGCTCAGCGAGGCGGGCAACAGGTTACTGGCCGCCGAAACCGAACGCATGCGCCGCAACGTGGAAGCGGCGACCAATCGGCTGCGCGCCACCGCGACCTCGCCTCGCCTGAGTGGAGAACTCGCATGAGCCCGGTGAAGAGCCGACACGACAGCCCTGGCGACCATGACGAAGGGCGAACTGCCGTGACCGGGCTGGAACGCCACTACGGGCGTTGGACGGCACTGTTCTATCCGGCCGACTATCGGAGAGAGCGCGGTTCCGAGCTGATGGATACGTACCTGTCTCTGGCAGCGCCCGGCCGGAAGAGGCCCTCCCCGGCCGACATTGCGGACCTGGCGACTGGAGGCCTGCAGCAGCACCTACGGATCGCACAGGGACTCGGCCCCGGAGTCCGGCTCGCCGGCCAGCTCGCGCTGATGACGGCGACCGTGTTCGCCACCGGGTCGATGGTCTTCGAGGTGCTCGCCCCTAGGCAGCCCTGGTTTTCGCACGTCGGGCCATTCCAGTCGCTCGGCGCTGCGGCATGGGCGGCGTGGTTGCTCGCCGCCGTGGTGCACGTCGTGGCGAGCGCGCGGTGGTTGCGCTGGACGGTCAGCCTGGCCGTACTGGTAACGGCCGGCGTCGTGCCGGTCGCGGCGTTGACCGGATTGCCCCGCCCGCCGCTGGCGGTGCTGCTGCCTCAGATCGTGCTCGGTGTCGTCGCGCTCGGCGTGGCCGGTCGGCGCCCATGGTGGGTCCGGCTGATGCCGGTCGCCGCCACCGCGGCGACCGTCCCAGTCGCCATCGACACGGCGCCCGACCTGTCCTATTACACCGGTTACTCCGATCTCAGCAGATCTGTCTTGCCGGCCGCTGCGGTGACGCTGCTGATCGTTGCGCTGCTGCTCGGGCTCGGCCTGGCCGCCCGGCGCGATTCCCGCGGCGCGTGGGCGATGCTGATGCTGCTCACGCCGATCGGGATGCTCGCGGTGAACCCGCTCGGCGCGGTGCTTGACGACTCCGGTCCCGGCCAGGCCGTGATTCCGGCGTGGTCGGCCATGGTCGTAGTGTCGGCGCTGGTCGCGGTGATCGGACCGATGCTGGTACTGCTCGCCCTGGTAGCACGGGGCCGGCTGTCGCCGGGCCACCGTCCACCCGGGACAGACATATATCGCTGCCCAACCTGCGGCGAACCTTCGCCAACCGTGTAGTCCACCGCAGGACCGAGCTCAGCCCGCGAACCCAGACAACACGGGCCTCGGCCACACCCGAGCAAAGGGCGGGCATGGCGGTAGAGCTTGCGGCGCCCGCTCATCACCATGCTCGAATGCACCGTTCTCGGTATGAGAGTGCGTTGTCCGGCTAGGCGTAGCGGCATGAAGGGTCGTTTCTCACCGCCACAGACCAAGCCAGCGAAGCCATATGCGGCCGCGGACCAACCTGCCGCACCCGTTCGAGGCTCGGCGAGGCCGCCGAGCATTCGGACCTGCCCCATGACCGGCTGCAAGCGGCGCACTTGCAGCAATTGCCAGCCGGTCCGCCGCGCAGCGGCGCCACGTCGAGGTCGTGCGCCGGGACGCAGCGGGATCCGGACGGCCATTGCAGTGGTCAGACGCTGCGAGCGGGCGTGACACGGGCACGCTGGAGTCGCTCGGAATTGCTCCCGGCTACCGTGCTGACGGTGTCGCCGAGTATTGGTATCCGGATCAAGACACCGTCGCTGTCCTTGGAACGTGCGGAGTCAGCGGCGACTGCGACCAAGGCATCGCACCTGGCGTTCGCGGCTAGCAGCCGGGCGGCGGTAGACGCCTTCCACGCCGCCGCCGTGGCAGCGGGGCGCACGAGCCGACACGCTCCGAGGTTTCGGAGTCAGTACCGTGCCTACTGCGCGTTCGTCAACGATCCCGATGGCAACAACATCGAGGCCGTTCACAAGGAGGTCCAGTGACGGCTCGGGCCTGGTCAAACCGAGCCACGGCACGGGACGCATGCCCAACGGACGCCCTCTAGCTGATGCAGTTGCGTTCGCGCCGTCCGGGGGGGAACGCGAGGCACTGTCAACAGGGGTAGCCCCGTAGAACCGTCGCCACAACTCTCGCGGAGCCATGCGTGATCCGCGCACCTACGCACACCGCGAAGATGCGCAGGTATTCGCACCAGCTGCCACCCAGTAACCCTTAGGTCAATCGCCGACGTAGGGATACGTGACCAGGTAACACCCAAGACGCAATCTTGAACCATAAGGTCTCTCAGCTAGTAGACCAACCGTCAGGTTGAGCAAAATCCATGATGACTTGGCACTAATCGCGGCCCGCGCGGGCCTGCAGGTTCAAGACGCCAGTCGGTGAGATTGTGAAGCAGCCAACCTGCGCACGCTGTCCGGATCGGCCGTGATGAAAGTTCAGCCCGTCGTTGAGTTGCAGCCACGATGGCGCGATCTGCGCGGCGTGTTACTGCGGTGGGTGCCCTGCCATGAGGTCAGAGAGGAGCGCCTCAATCAGGCTCTCCTCGTATGCCGCTTGGCCGCGCTCGTCCATGGCGGCTCGAAGTGCCGGATCCCACGGTGTGTCGGGAACGGCGTCGTGGCCTAGCCGGACTCGGTCATCGGCTGGCGCGGTCGCAAGACTGGCGAGGTAGTCGGCTGGGGCCATTCGCCACGGTCGGGAGGCTGGTACTCCTCTGAGTAGCGCGTTGACGTGTCGTAGTCCCGCCTGGTCGAAGTCGGCCCGGACGGCGATTCGCCATCCGGTTTCTGCGAGCCGGTTGATGGCCGAGATTTCGAGCGTCGAGGGGGTCCCGACGGTGCACAGCAAGCGGAGGCCGGTAGCGGGCGGGTTCTGGGCGGCGAGTCGGTCGGCGGCTGCGGTGACGACAGACGGGTTCTCGGTGACGAATATCCACTGGCCGTGTTTGGTCGGTGTTGGCCATCCGCACTTGGCGAGTTCCCTGGGCGGCAGCGTAACTACTGCTTCCGGTGGCAGGAACCAGCCGACGGGATGGATGCCGAGCGTGAGGAGGCCGCCGGTCAGGTCGTCGCAGTCGACGCCGACCGCTGCCCAGGCGGCCCGCGGCGGCAGGCCAGTCGTCATCGCACCGGCCGCAGCGAGGATTGACAAGACCAGGCCGGGTAGCGGACCAGCGTCCAGGGCGTGCGGAAAGCGAGTGACGGTATCTGCGAGGCGACGGCGGTCGAGTCGCTCGCCGTCGGCCGGCAATGCTGCGATGACCGCTGCGGCTTGGTCGATGAGGGCCGTCCCGTCTGGCGCTGCCGACAATCGGCCGATCCATCCGTTGCGTTGAAGAATCGGCCAGATGGCGTCGAGGTCGAGCTGGACGACGGCTGCTTCTTCGAGCCGGTCGAACGAGTCGGTCATGCGCTCTCGCAGCCGCGCGACGGTGTCGCGACGCTGTGCCATTTCACGGATCCGCTCGCCGAGCCGGCGTTCGGCGGTGTGGGCGGCGATCATGCCCGGCGTGAGCCGTACGTCGTGGGCATGCAGGCGAGTGGTCAGATCCGTGAGGTTGATTCGGATGCGCTGATCGGCGCGGGGGCTTCGGCCGCCGAGCAGTCCGAGCACGGCCGCGCGCTGCGACGGATTGCCTGGTGCGGTGGCCGTGGCGAACCCGGTGGTGAGATCGTGGTCGCCGCGTCGGTCCCCGATGTCGGCGAGTTGTCGCCAGAACCAGTCGATGTGGGCACCACGAACTGGCGTGAAGTCGATGCTGTCGCATTCGTTTGTGCACCACGGGCACGGAGTCACGCGGGCTCCCACGACACGTCGTCGGGAAGCGGGTGCAGCCCGCGGACGAGCATTGGGAAGGCGACCACGGTGGTGTCCGGTCCGGCTTCCAGGTCCCAAGCGTCGACTCCGTCCCACGCTCCGGGCGCCCCGTCCCACAAATAGCTCGTGCAGATGAGGTCCAGGTCGAGTTCGGCGATGTAGCGGGCGAGTCCTTCCCGGCCGCGTTCGTCGACCTCGGCTGGTACCTCATCGAGGGCAGCGAGACGCAGCCCGGCCAGATCGAGCTGGTCGTAGAAGGCGGCGACCGCGGCGAGCATCGGCGCGAGGACGACGAGACGCCGTTCGCCGCCAGACAGTCCTGTCTTCGACGTCCAGCGGCTGATCTGCCCGCCCGGGCGCACGATCTCGTACGAGATGTCGAGCCACTTGCGTACGTCGACGGCGCTGGTAAGTCGTTCGGTCATGGTGGCGCCGTCGGCGGCGTCGATGAGGGCTCGGAGCGCGTCGCCGACCTCGGCCTGCTGGGCTGCGGTCAGTGTAGATTCCTTGCAGGCCAGCCGGTGGACGGTGAGTTCGGCGGCGCTGAGGTCCTTCACCAGGGCCTTGCTGATGCGCACGCCAACGCCTGACGAGGCAGCGGCCTTCTGCATCTTGCGGTTGACGCCCTTGATCCAGTCTTCGATGCTCACCCATGCGGTGCCGATCGCCAGCGGCAGACGGCCGATGACGAACTCGCGCAGTGCGGACTCCTCGGCCTGGTTGAGCGCGGCCTGGGCGCGGTCCCGGAGTCGGCGGCCGGCCTCGGCCGCTGCGGGCGGCGGGTAGGCGGCTCCGTCGTGGGTCAGGACGTAGGTCTCGAGGCCGTCGCGGGGATCGTCGAGATCGAGTGTCCACAGGCCAGCGAGCTCCGCGCGGCAGCTGTCGTACCGCTCTCGTAGCAGGCGGCGGCCAACCGAGCGGCGGCCCATCAATGCCTGCCGGACGAGGCCGACGACAGGGTCGTCCCGTTCCGCGTTCTCGATTGGCGGTAGTAGGACCGGTACCGGCTCGAACAACACTTCGGGCACGCCGGGCACATCAAGGAGGCTGCGTAGCGCTCGCCGCTCCGCAGCCACCGGCACCAGCGCAGCCTCGGTCTGCTGTACTGCGTGCTCTAGCCCCAGCTTCAAGCCATGCATCTTGTCGTGGGTGTCTCGTTCGTGGCGCTCGGCCCTGAGGATCTCGCCGGCCAACGCCCTGCGCTCGTTGACGGCTTCGGTGTGCTGGGCGATCGCCTCCGCGGCGTTGAGACCGACGGCGCGAACCAGGGCCTCGTGCTCTGCGGCGAGCTGCGCCGCCTGGTCTGCGGCCGCTACCGTGTGGGCGTGCTGCCCGGCGAGATCACCGGTTCGCTGCGCGTCATCGTCGGCTTCAGCGGTGAGTTCGCTGAGTCGCTGGCGGATTCGGCCGCCGAGCTTCGCCAAGGCCTCGCCAAGGCCTTTGGCTCGCTGGGCACCGTCATCGCGGAGGTGCGCCAGGTCGCCGACGTTGATAGGCAGACCGGTCGACCGGGTGCGCCGCTCCCACTCAAGGCGCAGGACTCGCGCGATCTCGGCTTGTTCCGCAGCCGCATCTGCCGTGTCCTCGGCCGCCTGGCGGAGTTCGGCGGCGCGTTTCGCTGCGGCCGACCGGGCGGCCTCGGCCCTGGTTGCCTCGGCGTAGGGCGGGAACGTACGCAGCGCGCCGACGATGCTGGTGGCGCCGTCCCGGTTCCGGGCGGCAACCTCCCTCTGCCGGTCGGCCTCGCCGTCGAGCTCCGCTGCCTCGGCCTCGAGTTCCGCTGCCCGGGCGAGAGCCGCCGCGCGTCGCTGAGCAGCGCCGACGTACTGGGCGGAGGGAGTGGGTGCGTCCATCGACAGCGGCCGGCCGTACAAGGGCCCGGCGGAGAACGTTCCGTCCCGTCCGATCGCCAGGCAGGACGTCCCCGTGGCCGGGCCGGTGGTATCCCGCAAGGGTATGCGGCCGAGGATCTCCCGCGCGGTTGCCGCCAGCGGATGTGCTGCCTCAGCGATCAGCACCTCGGAGAGACCGGCTTCCGCCGACGTGCCTGCCAAGGCGTCGACATACCAGCGATCGGTGTGCGCGCCGTCCGTCGCCAGGGCTGCGCCGAGCAGGCCGCTGGCGGTCAGCGCAGTTTCGATGAGCGCCCGGGCCGATGGATCAGTGAACGCGGGCTGCCAGTCGATCGCATCGACGAACGCGGTGCCATCGGGCGCCGGGCCAGCCCAGGCCGGGCGCGGAACCGGGAGGAGCTCACCGCCACGGAGCTTCCGCGCCTCCGCCCGCTGCCGGTCTCGTTCAAGCTCCAGGTGCCGGATCGCGTCGAGGGTGACGCGATGCCGGTGACGCAGGACAGCGGCGGCGGACTCCCCGGTCAGTCGGACGAGGGCGGCGATGCCGTCGAGGCCGGCGAGGGCCTGCGCCGGTTCGTCCTGGGCCACTGCGTCAAGGTCGGGTCGCTGCCATGCGATTCGCTCGTCGTCGTTCGCGTCGAGGTGTTCGTCCTGGTGCGTCGTCTCGACGACGAGGGCGATCGCGCGGTTGTTGCTGAACCACGTCTCGACGGCGTCGACGACCCGCCGAAGGGCCGACCGGCCCGCCCGTTCCGCCCGAGCCAGCCGCTGTTGCTCCTCGTCGGCGACTAGGACCGCGGTGCGTGCCGCTGCCGCCGCATCGCGCGCCGCGCCCTCGGCGCCGTCGGTTTCCCGCCGGTCGATCAGCGCAAGCGAAGCCGCGTTCGCTCGGGCCTGATGCTGCTGCGCGAGGGTGTTCCACGACTCGACGACACCGTCGATCCGGTCCTGGTCGACCTCGATGACGATTCCTGGCCCCGGATCGGCGGACGTGTCGGCGACCAGGTACGCCTGTCGTGGCCGCACGCGGTGGCGGAGCAGCGGTTGATCGGGCCGGGCGCGGCCGTCATACCGGTCCGCGCCCGCGACGATCTCGTCGAGTTCGTCGGCGAGATTCTCGGCGTTCTTGCGCAGCATCTCGGCTCGGCGCCGGCTGCCGTCGACCTCGGACCGGAATGCGGCGACCTCGGAGGCGGCGACCTTCTTCTCGGCCTCGACGCGGCCCTGGAGGTCGGTCAGGCGACCGGCAGCCTTATATTCGTCCGACTCCTCGAGCCCACGAATCGTCGCATCAAGGCTCTGGGCACGCCGCCGGAGCGCGCTGAGACTGGCGTCGGCCTCCGTGTGTGTCCGTTGGGCCGTCTGGAGGTTCCGCTCGAGGCCCTGCTGGGCCCGTTTGGCCTTCGCGGCATCGTTCATCGCCGTCACAACCGCGTTGTGCGCGGTGCCGACGACTTCGACCACGTGGCCGGTCCACGCGTCGGCGAAGCGGTCTAGGGCTGCTGCGGCGTCGCTGTCGCGTTGGAACGCCTCTCTGGTCGCTTCAGACTCGGCGAGTGCCTCGGCGGTGGCGCTGATGACGTCGTCGGATACGCCAGGCAGCGCGTCACGCAGTGCGTCGGCAGCGGCGCGGGGCGACACGTCGCCGAGCAGCGTGGGATTGCGGACCGCCCGGATGCGGTTTGCCAGCTCGAGCGGTTCACGATTGTCGGCGGCCCACATCCGGGTGGCAAGGTGTGCGATGTATGCGTCCTCGTCAGGGAAGACCGTGCCGCCAGCGCCAGTGATCGCATCGGTGAACTGTTCGGCAAAGAGGGCTGCCCGGTTCGGGCCATACAGTGGCACGTCCTGCAGCGGCACACCTGGTGTCACGAACGGCGTGACCCGCACGGCAGGGGAGCCGCTTTCGCTGTAGAGCAGCCGGACGCCGTAGGAGTACCGGCCCTCGCCCGCCGGTGCGGCGACGGTCAACCAGACATAGCCGCACCTGCGCTTATTGCCGTTAGATCCCTCCCGCATGAGCAGCGCCAGCGTCGTGGGCCGTGCCTTGCCCGCAGCCAACCGCTGCGGGTTCAAGTCGAGCAAGTAGGGCCACAGCGCCTCCAGCGCCGTGGTCTTGCCGGTGCCGTTCGGGCCGCGTAACAGTAGCCGGCCGCTGGGGGCTTCAAGGTGGAGGTCGCCATAGCGCCATACGTTGGCCAGGCCGGCGCCGACCAGCCGCCAACGAGTGGCGAACCGTTCGCGGTGGCCGGCCGGCTCGATCAGGTCCTCCCCGTCGAACAGCGCAAGTTCGTCAGGCAGTGCCATAACTCTCCCCTCGGCGCGTCCGACCCTTCTGCGGCTCTGGCGGTTGCTCCCATCGTCCGGTCGCAGGCGCGAACCACCACGTCTCGTCCTCGATCCGGAGTAGGTTGGCCCCGCTCAGGAGCCTGGCGACCTCGGCGGCCAGGCCGGGTAGGTTGCCGACGTGCTCGGCCGACCAGCCCTGGGTCGCATACCGCTCCGCAAGCATCGCCAACTGCTCGGCGATCCGATCGCGAGGCACGCCGCGCCAGCTCTGCCGGTCACCGTCGACGGTGCCGTCGGCATTGGCCATGTCGCACAGCAGCAAGCCGGCATGGGCCACTGTTCCGCCGCTCGGGAATGGGCGATCGCCGAGCTCGCTGCGGGATCGGAATGCTTCATCCGGCAGGACGAACGCCGCGCCTTCGGCTCGGCGCTCCAGGTGCAGCCCGAACGCTTCCGCCAGCGGCAGGCCGTCATCGCCGCGGACCCGTCGCGACAACCAGTCCGCCTCGTCCGGGTCCAGTTCACCGGCGTAGACCGCGGTGTCGTCAACGAGCCGACGTCGCATGCGTCGCGCCGGCTCTGGCTCCCGTTCCACCATTTCCAGCCATCCTGCGGGGTCGCCGACGGGGTCGGCCACGGCGAAGTTCGCGATCACGTGCACCAGCCGATGGTGATGGATCGCCAGCAGGACAGGCGGGTCGTCGTTGCGCAGGAACTCGTTCACGTCGCCGTCGAGGCTCTCGACCACCCCCCGGTCGTCAAGCATCCGCAACGCGGTGAGGATCGCGTGCCGCTCCGGCCGATCGTCCGGCGCCGCAACCCCGGCCTCAGCAGCAGCGGTACGTGCCGCTGCGACCAGCTGGCCGATGCTGACCCGCGGTGGCATCGACTCGGCGGCGGCGACCAGCAGAAAGAACCATGAGCAGGCCAGCGGAGTCGGGCCTCCTGCCGCCCAGGCTTCACGCCGAACCGGCGGGGACTTGCGCAGACGCACGAAGTCTCGGTCTAGGACCAGCACCCATCCGAGCCGTGAGAGCACGTCGCGGATGGCCCTCTCGTTCCGGCGCACTGTTGCGATGGCGCCGTCATCCCGCCCGGCAATGAGCCACGGCCGCACCATGAGTAGGCGCAGGATGGTTGCGGTCTCCGCCGCGGCCTCGGGCGCTTGGGCGCCGCGCTGCCGCCAAGCTTTGGCGCCCGACGATCTCACGCTGGTCACGCCGCGCCTCGGACCGGCTCGAGGATAGCGACGGCGCGATGTTGCGGATCTGGGGTCGCCTGGCGTGGCGCTGAAATCCACTGTCCGGGTTGGTGGAAGATCGGCAGTCGTCCGGGCAGCAGGACGCGCCAGGTCGGTCCGCGAACCACGCCGACGTCGGCACCTACGTGGAAGAGGGTACAGGACAGTCCATCTCGTGTGCCGGTACGACGGTCGGTTGTACCGGGTGTCAGACCGACCCGCGCGGCGGCCATCAGCGACGCGAGCGCCGCACCCGCGGCCCGGACCGACAGTAGCTGACCGGGAGTGGCTGCTAGGACCTCCTCGATCGCCACGGCATGCTCGGCCAGCCTCCGTTGCCGTGCAGCCTGTACCGCCGCTCGGGCGGCGGAATCGTCGCGGGCGGCTGGTGCTCGGCCCCGCGCGCCGGTTCGGCCTGTCGTGCGCAGCAGCTCCGGCACGTCCACCGCTGGCCCGCCCCGCCAGGTTGGATTGCTCGCAAGTTCTGTGTCGTCGGCCTCGCCGTACAGCTTGCGCCATGGATGGTCGCCGGTAGCTGCCTGCAGGATCGCCGTGCCGTACCGGTCGTCGAGGCACGCCCGGGCCAGGAGCAGCGCCCGTGTCCGGCCGGTGGCGTAGCCCGCAGAGGTGTGCAGCCGTCGCAGGTTTGCGTGCATACTTGGTAGCGCCCGTACCAGCCGCAGCGCGAACCGGCTGGAGCGTCCGGTATGCGGGTCACACCAGGCGGCCAAGCCCTCCCAGTCGGCCACCCGGCCGCCCTTGGATGCGGTCAGGGCACCCCGTTCGATGAGGGCCCGTGCCTGCGATTCGGCCACCGCGACCCCGGCGAGAGTTTCGAAGTGCGGACGCAGGTGTCGATGGAGGATGTCGAAGGCCCGGTGAGCGCCGCGCTCCAACTCGCCGGCGACGTGCGTCGCGTAGTCCACGAGAAGACCCTTGAGCTCGGCGGTCGACTCCCGGTCCAGGTCGAACCGGTCGGC
>NZ_BONE01000068.1 GCF_016862555.1 Asanoa siamensis
TCGACCCCAGATACGAAACAGAACCTGGCCGCCCGGTGGCGCGGGTCATGGCAGTGCGGCGTGGCGCGAGCAACAATTGCCCCGCACAGCCATATCGATCCGATCAGATTCCCGGGGAGACTCAACGTGTCACTGCCCCCGCTCGTCGAGCCCGCCGCCGAGCTCACCGTCGACGAGATCCGCCGCTACTCGCGCCACCTGATCATCCCGGACGTCGGGGTGACGGGGCAGAAGCGGCTCAAGAACGCCCGGGTGCTCTGTGTCGGCGCGGGCGGCCTCGGCTCGCCCGCCCTGATGTATCTGGCCGCGGCCGGCGTCGGCACCCTCGGCATCGTCGAGTTCGACACCGTCGACGAGAGCAACCTGCAGCGCCAGATCATCCACGGCCAGTCCGACATCGGTAAGCCGAAGGCGGAGTCCGCCGCGGCCACGGTCCGCGAGATCAACCCGCTCGTCAACGTGGTCATCCACAACACGGCGCTGGACCGCGACAACGTCAAGGAGATCTTCTCCCAGTACGACCTGATCGTCGACGGCACCGACAACTTCGCCACCCGCTACATGGTCAACGACGCGGCGGTGCTGCTCGGCAAGCCGTACGTGTGGGGTTCGATCTACCGGTTCGACGGTCAGGCGTCGGTGTTCTGGGCCGAGCACGGCCCCTGCTACCGCTGCCTCTACCCGGAGCCCCCGCCGCCCGGCATGGTCCCGTCCTGCGCCGAGGGTGGCGTGCTCGGCGTGCTCTGCGCGTCGATCGGCTCCATCCAGGTGACCGAGGCGATCAAGCTGCTCACCGGCGTCGGCGAGCCGCTGGTCGGCGGCCTGACGGTCTACGACGCGCTGGAGATGTCGTACCGCAAGATCAAGGTTCGGAAGGACCCGGACTGCGTGCTCTGCGGCCCCAACGCGACGCTGACCGACCTGATGGAGGACTACGACGACTTCTGCGGCGCGGTCTCGGTCGAGGCCCAGGAGGCGACCGTCGACGCGACGATCACCGCGCGGGAGCTCAAGGAGTGGCAGGACGCAGGCAAGGACTTCTACCTGGTCGACGTGCGTGAGCCCGCCGAGTACGAGATCGTCCGGATCCCCGGCTCGACGCTCATCCCCAAGGGCGACATCCTGAACGGCGAGGCGCTGGCCGGCCTGCCGCAGGACCGCCAGATCGTGCTGCACTGCAAGTCGGGCGTCCGCTCCGCGGAGGCGCTGGCGGCGGTCAAGGCGGCCGGCTTCAAGGACGCCGTGCACCTCCAGGGCGGCGTGCTCTCGTGGATCAAGCAGATCGACCCGAGCCTCCCCGCGTACTGAGCGACCTAACAAAAACCGGACGCCGCCTGAACGGGCAGCGTCCGGTTTTTGTCTTTTCACCGTTCTAAACCAGGCCGACGGACCGTTGACCTTGGCCAACCGCTTGAAGCGGAATCGCCTTTCCGGCGGTACCGTTTCGGCCGTGGTGGATCTGGACGCGGCGATCGGATTCGTGGTCGCCCATGGCGACGCGGTCGACCGCGCCCGGCTTTCCTGGTTGCGGGTCGGCGCGCCCCCGCAGGAGTCGATCCTCGCGGACGCCGAGGTCGGGCAGGCGCCCGACGGCGGCTGGCCCGCGATCTGGGGCGGCGAGGTGGCCTCCGTCGACGCGACCTGCTTCCGGCTCGCGGAGCTCGACGACCTGGGCGCCCTCGGCCGCCCGGCGGCCCGGCGCGCGCTCGACTGGCTGGCCAACGCCCAGCGCGGCAACGGCACCTGGGAAGAGGACCAGTCGCTGTCCGGCTGGGCACCGCCCTGGGCCACGCCCGGCGACCCGGAGGCCACCCTCTACCTGACCGCCAACGCGGGCTTCTGGCTGACCGTCGCCGGCCACGACGCCCGCTCGGCCGGGCCGTTCGACCACCGGGTGGGCGGGGCGTACGCCGGCGTGGTGCAGGGTGCGGCCCACGCGTTCGCGGCGGCGCTGCAGGACGACGGGAGTTGGCCGTCGTTCCTGGCCGCCGGCTGGCTGGGCGCCGCGGTGCTCTACCGCCAGGAGATGTACTACGAGTCGGCGCGCATCCAGGTCGTGCTGACCGAGCGCGTCCGCGACATGACCCCGTCGGACGTCACCGCGATGGCCAGCGCGCTGCGCCGGGTCGGCCTGTCGGTCGACGACACGCTGCTCGCCGCCGCCCGCCGCCGGCTGGCCCAGACCCAGCGCAGCGACGGCGGGTGGGCCAGCGACGACGGCGAGGCGTTCAACGTGCACACGACCCTGGCGGCGATCCGCGCTTTCAGGTGAGGCCGGGCACCCGCCCGTTGCGGAACAGGTCGACGAAGAGCTGGTGGTCCTCGCGCGCCCGTACCCCATAGGCGTGTGCGAACTCGACCAGGTGCCCGACGAACCCGCGCTCGTCCTTGTCGACCGCGGCGACGATCGCCTCCTCGGTCGAGAAGTCGACCAGGTCGTGGCTCGACTCGTCGTCGGCGACCGAGTGCATGCGGGCGACCGCGCGGCCGAGGTCGGAGACCACGCCGGCCAGCTCGTCGGCCTCGTTGACGTCGGACCAGTCGAGGTCGGCCGCGTACGGCGAGACCTCCGCGACGAGCTGCCCGACGCCGTCGAGCTCCGTGAAGCCCAACCACGGGTCGGCGTGCGCCTGCAGGGCCCGCTGGGACTCGGCGGTGCGGTGACCCTGGTGCTGGAAGTAGCCGGCCACCCGGCCGTCGGTGATGTGCCGCGCCACCGCCGGCACCTGCGCCTGCTTCATGTAGATGACGACGTCGTTCTCCAGCGCCTGGGTGTGCCCCTCCAGCAGCAGGTTGTAGGAGGGCAGCCCGGCCGAGCCGATCCCGACGCCCTTGCGCAGCACCACGTCCTTGATCCGGGTGGCGACCGGCCGGTGCGCGGCGAGCTGCGTCGGCAGCGTCTCCAGGTAGCGGTCGAACGCCGCGACCACCGACTCGCGGCGGGCGTCGTCGATCTCGTAGACGCCGTCGCCGAGCGCGAACCGCCGCTCGTAGTTGTCGATCGTCGTCTGCGCGTCGAGCATCGAGACCCGAGTGCTGAGCCGCGCCTGCTGCAGAACCGTGCGCAGCACGCCGTCGGCGTTGGCCAGGGTGATCGAGCCGATCGCGTCGTCGCCGCCGGCCGCGATCGCGCGCAGCTCGGTCAGGTAGGCGCCGGCGAACCGGCCGACCAGGTCGCTGATCACGTCGTCGGAGAGCGCCTTCGCGTAGCCGATCAGCGCCACGCTCGCCGCGAACCGCTTGAGATCCCAGGAGAACGGCCCGACGTACGCCTCGTCGAAGTCGTTGACGTTGAAGACCAGCTCGCCCGAGCCGTTCATGTAGGTGCCGAAGTTCTCGGCGTGCAGGTCGCCGTGGATCCACACCCGGCTGGTCTGCTCGTCGAGGAACCGGTCGTCGGCGAAGTCGCCGGTCAGGTCGGCGTAGAAGACCGCCGCGCTGCCGCGGTAGAAGGCGAACGGCGAGGCCGCCATCTTGCGGAACTTGCGCCGGAAGGCGGCCGGATCGAGGGCCATCAGCTGGCCGAACTCGGTGGTCAACACGTCCAGCAGGTGGCTGGAACGCCGTTCGTCGTTCATGAGCCGAACGCTAGACCTCCGGCGCCACCATGGTCATGTCAGGAATCCGTCAACGCGGCGGCGCGGGCGGCCAGGGCGGCCCGGAAGGCCGGGTCGTAGGCCTGCGCGCGGACCCGCTCCTCGCGCTCGCCGTCGAAGTAGGCGCCGGTCACGCCGTCGAGCGCCGGGTCCACGACGAGCCGCAGCGTGGCGCGCAGGCCCTGCTCGAGGGTGGAGACGGGGGCGAACTGGGCGACCTTGACGAGGGTGGTCGGCATCAGCGTCGCCGGGTGGAGGCAGTTGACCGTGACGCCGGTGCCGGCGAGTTGTGCGGCGAGATCGAAGGTGTCGCAGATCATGGCGAGCTTGGCGCGGCGGTAGGCGCGGATTCCGTCGTACCCGTGGGCCATCATGAGGTCGTCGAGGTCGATGTCGGCCTGGCCGATCGACGCGACGTTGACGATGCGGGCCCGCGCGGGCTTGCGCAGCATGGGCAGGAGCAACCGCGAGAGGAGGTACGGCGCGAGATAGTTGACAGCCAGCCGCAGCTCGATGCCGTCGCCGGTCAGCTCGCGCGGCGCGCCGGGCGCCCCGAAGCCGACCGCGGCGTTGTTGACCAGCACGTCCAGCGTGTCGTAGCGGTCCGCGACCTCGGCCGCGAGGCGGCGCGTCGCCGCCTGGTCGGCGAGGTCCGCCTGCAGGGCGACGGCGCCGGTCGCCTGGGCGACCTCGGCCAGCCGCTCGGGGTGCCGGCCGTGCAGCACGAGCTCATGCCCTTGCGCGGCCAGGGCGAGCGCGAGCGCGCGCCCGAGCCCGTCGGACGCACCGGTGACAAGAACGCGCGCCATCAGCGGCGCCCGACCCTGGCGCCGACAACGCCGCGCGCCCTAAGCCCGGAGCCGCGCCCGGCGCCGACAACGCTGCGCGCCGTCACCCCGGAGCCGGTGGTGAGGCTGTGGGGCATCAGCGGCGGTCGCCGTTGGGGGGTGTGACCAGCGGAGCCGTCAGCGCCAGCGGATCCGGCCGCGAAACCCCGCCGGGGCCCGCCTGCTCGCCTGCGATCTTGTCCTGCAACCGCAGGATGCCGTGCATCAGTGCCTCGGGCCGCGGCGGGCAGCCCGGCACATAAACGTCCACCGGGATGATCTGGTCGACGCCCTTCGTCACCGAGTAGGAGTCCCAGTACGGGCCGCCGCAGTTCGAGCAGGCGCCGAACGAGATGACGTATTTCGGCTCCGGCATCTGGTCGTACAGCCGCTTGATCGCCGGCGCCATCTTGTCGGTCACCGTGCCGGAGACGACCATCAGGTCGGCCTGGCGCGGGCCGTGCGCGAACGGGATCACACCCAGCCGCATGAAGTCGTGGCGGCCCATGCTGCTCGCGATGAACTCGATCGCGCAGCAGGCCAACCCGAAGTTGAAGACCCACAGCGAGTAGCGCCGACCCCAGTTGAGCACGAACCGGATCGGTTCTCCGAGCACGGCGGGCAGTTCCACGTTCCCCAGGCTAGTCGAACGTCGGGCGCTGCAGCAGACCCAGGAACTCCACCAGCAACCGCTCGCGGACCGGGACCGGTGCCGCGTCCAGCAGGGTGTTGACCGCGGCCACCCGCTCGGGCAGCGGCCGCCCCGTGCCGTCGCCGCCCAGGCCCAGACCGGCCGCCAGCCCGGCTACGACCTCGCTGGTGAGCGCCGCCGGGTCGAGCGCCGTGACCAGGGCGAGCACCTCCGGCGGGAGCTGCGCCGGGCCGGCCGCACGGGCCGCCGCCACGGCCGCGGCCAGCGCGGTGCCGAACTCGGCCACGTGCGGCGCCACCGCTGCCGTCACGGTCAGGTGGATGCTCGCCGGCAGATCCCCGTACCGCAGCTGGGGTTGGGTGTGAAAGCCGCGGGCGGTGAGCTCGTCGGCCAGCACGAAGAGGTCCGGGCCACCAGGGGAGGACGTGAAGCAGACGACCGTCGTCAGCGCCGGCGCCATCAGCCGCAACCCGTCGACAGCCTCGACGGCCGCCGCGAGGCCCCGGACCGCGTCCCGGGTGGTCGACGCCAGCCGCAGGTAGCCGTCGTCGCCGATCCGGCGCAGTGTGGCGTACGCCGCGGCGATCGGCCCGCCCGACCGCGTCGACGAGACACCCGCGTTGATCATCGTGTAACCCGGCCAGTCGCCGAACGCGAAGTACTGCGGCGCCCGCAGGCTCGGGTCGCGGTGCAGCAGGACCGACGTGCCCTTCGGGGCGTACGCGTACTTGTGCAGGTCGACCGAGATCGAGGTGACACCCCGCACCGCGAAGTCGAAGTCCGGCAGGTCGACGCCGAGCCGGCGCAGGTACGGCAGCGTCCAACCGCCGAAGCACGCGTCGACGTGGCACCGCACCCCGGCCGCCGCGGCCACCGCCGCGATCTCCGCGACAGGATCGACCACGCCGTGCGCGTAGGAGGGCGCCGAACAGGCCACCAGCACCGTGTCGGGCGTGATCGCCGCGGCGATGTCAGCGGGGTCCGGACGCAGGGAAACCGGCGAGACCGGCACCGCGTCGAGGTGGACGCCCAGATAGTGTGCCGCCTTCGCGAACGCCGCGTGCCCGGTCACCGGCACCACGATCCGCGGCTCGGCGACCTCCGGCCGGGCGTCCCGGGCCGCCTTCACCGCCAGGATCAGCGACTCCGTGCCGCCACTGGTCACGCTGCCGACCACACCGGGCGCGGCCGAACCAGGCCCACCGCCCAGCAACCGCGCGGCCGCCCCGACGAGCGCGTTCTCCAGCGCCAGCAGCGAGGGAAACGCGGTCGGGTCGAGGCCGTTGACCGACGCGGCGATCCCGTGCGCCGCCAGGGCGAGCTCGTCGAGCCCGTCGAGGCCCGGGTCGTAGACGTAGGCGAACAGCCGCCCACCCTTGGTCGGCTGGTCGGCGGCGCGCAGCCCGCGCAGCTCGTCGAGGATCTGCGCAGGGGGCAATCCGTGCAGCGGCAACGCCATGGCGGAGACGCTAGTTGATCGCCGCGCCCGCCGGTGCACCGACGGCCGCCCGCAGCTTCTCCTCGGTCAGGTCGTACCCGCGCATCAGCAGCACCGCCAGCCCCACGATCAGCCCGGGCAGCACGGTGAAGCCGAGCAGCACGCCGAGCCGGGCGGTGCTGTCCTGCGCCGAGGCCGCGCCGGACGTCGACGACACGTAGCCGAAACCCTGCAGGACCAGCAGGTAGATGCCGGGGCCCAGCGCCAGCCCGAAGGTCTCGCCCGCGGTCCACAGGCCGGTGAACACGCCGGCCTGCCGCTTGCCGGTGCGCGCCGTGTCGTACGCGATGCAGTCCGGCAGCATGGCCATGCCGAACACCTGCTGACCGGCGTACGCGACGCCCAGCACCCCGACGATCGCGTAGACGGCGGCCGCCGGCAGCACCGGTGCCAGCACCAGCAGCAGCGCGCCGGCGGCGAACAGCAACGACGCCATGACGTACGCCCGGGCCTTGCCGACCCGCGCCCCCACCCGGCTCCACAGTGGCATGACGAGCAGCGCCGGCCCGACGAAGCAGGCGAACAGCACCGTCGGCCCGGTGTCGGGGGAGTAGAGCACGTGGTCGGCGAAGTACTGCACGCCGGCCAGGATCATCGCGATGCCGACCGCCTGGATGACGAAGCAGATCAGCAGCAGCCGGAACGGCCGGTTGCGGGACGCCACCGCGAGTTGGGCCCGCAGCGTCGGCTCGCTCTCCCGGACGGTGCCGGTCGGCGCGCCCGAGGTGCCGGCGAAGACGGCGATCGTGCCGATCACGATCAGGCCGGCGACGAACACGCCCATCCAGCGGTGCCCCGGGATCCCGTCGCCGCCGGCGTTGACCACCAGGGGCGCGATCGCGCCGGAGACCAGGATCGCGATGGCCAGCACCGCGACCCGCCAGGTCAGCAGCCGGGTCCGCTCGCTGTAGTCGTCGGTCAGCTCGGCCGGCATCGCCACATAGGGCACCTGGAAGAAGGCGTACGCGGTCGCCGCCAGCAGGAAGGCCAGCGCGACGTAGGCACCGCGGCCGGACCCGAACGGCGCCGCGAAGATCGCCGCGAAGAGCAGAGCCAGGACCAGACCGCCGACCAGGAGGTACGGGCGGCGCGCGCCCCACCGGCTGCGGGTGCGGTCGGATATCCGCCCCGCCACGGGGTTGACGAGCACGTCCCAGGCCTTCGGCGCCCACACCAGCACGCCCGCGAGCCAGGCGGCCACGCCGAGCGTGTCGGTCAGGTACGGCGCCAGCAGCAGGCCCGGAACCGTCCCGAAGGCGCCGGTGACCAGCGAACCGAGAGCATATCCCGCGTGCACCCGGCGGGGTAGCTGGGTACCCGAACGGGTGATCGCCGGTTGGCCCGGCCGCGCGTCCATGAGGCGGGATGTTAGCCATCCGAGCGCACCAGCGACAGATTTACCTCTACGCTCGCGGCGCGAGCGGGATTATCGGCCATATAAGGGGTGATGCCGGTGAAAGCCGGTGTGGCAGCCGGGCACCCGGCGACGACCGAGGTCGGTCTGCGGATTCTGGCCTCCGGCGGCACGGCCGCCGACGCGGCGGTCGCCGCCGTGCTGGCCTGCTCGGCGTCCGAAAGCGTGCTGACCGGGATCGGCGGTGGTGGCTTCGCCACCTACTACGACGCCGCCAACCGGACGGTCACCTGCCTCGACTTCTTCTGCTCCGTCCCCGGGCTGGACGGCGACGTCACCCCGAAGCCGATGCTGCCGATCGAGGTGACCTTCGGCGGCGTGCCGATGCCGTACTCGATCGGCGGCCCGAGCGTCGGGATCCCCGGCGTGCCAGCCGGCTGCGGCGAGGTGCACGCGCGCTGGGGCCGGCTGCCCTGGCACGAGGTGGTCGAGCCGGCGGTGCTGCTGGCCCGGGCCGGCGTGGCGCTGCCCGAGGCGCAGGCCCGCACGCTGGTCAGCGTCGCGCCGGCGCTGACGCCGAGTGACGGCGGCGAGATCTACGCGCCCGGCGGGCGGCTGCTCCGCGGCGGCGAGACGCTGCACCACCCGGGCCTCGACAAGGCGCTGGACAGCCTGGCGGACGAGGGCCCGTCGATCTTCTACACCGGCCGTTACGGCGACCTGTTGGTCGAGGCCGTGCGGGCCAGCGGCGGGGCGATCGGCCCGGCCGACCTCGCCGCCTACGCGGTGCTCGAGCTTCCGGTGGCGCACGCCCGGTTGGCGGGGCAGCACGTGTACGCGCGGACGGACCTGAACGGGACGATCGCGACGATCAGCGCGCTGCCGGAGCCGATCCAGGAGCTGTCCCGACCCGACCGGGCGGTGGCGGTGGCCGACGCGCTGCGGGAGTACGGTCGGCCCCGGATCGGCGACACCACCAACGTCTCGGTGGTCGACGCGGAGGGCAACGCCTGCGTGATCACCACGACGCTCGGCATCGGCGCGGGCGTCTGGCTGCCGGGCCTGGGCATCAACCTCAACTCGATGCTCGGCGAGGGCGAGCTGATCACCGAGGACATGGCTCCGGGCCAGCGGATGCAGTCGATGATGTGCCCGCTCGTGGTGATCGACGAGGACGGCGATCTGGTGCTGGCCGCGGGCTCGGCCGGCGCGTCGCGGATCCGGACCGCCCTGGTCGACACCCTGCTCGGCGTGCTGGTCGACGGCCTCGACACGGAGACCGCCGTGGCGCGCCCGCGGTTCCACGTGGTCGACAACGCGGTGCACGCCGAGTTGGGCTATCCCGAGGACGAACTGTCCGCGCTGGCGAGCGCCGGCTACACGATCGTGCAGTGGGAGGAGCTCAACCACTTCTTCGGCGGCGTCAGCGCGGTCGGCCTGGCCGGCGCGGGCGGCGACCCCCGCCGCGGCGGCACGGGCCAACTCCTCTGAAGCAACGGTCCGTTGTTAACGCTTTCCGCATAGGAACGGTCCGTTGTTAACAGCGGTCACTCGGGCCACCAGGCCGCGCGGGAGAGGTCGACGCGGCCGTTCTTCATCGGAGTCGCCTCTGCGACATGGCGGGCCAGGGCTTCCTTCTCGTGGCCCGGGACGACGCGGCCGTTGGCGGCCACCACCCGGTGCCAGGGGACGCCGCCGCCGTGCTTGGCCATGATCGAGCCGATCAGGCGGGACGACGACCGGCCCGAGCGGTCGGCCAGGTAGTCCGCGATCGCACCGTACGACATCGCCCGTCCCGGTGGGATGCGTTCGACGACGGCGAGCACCTCCTCCACGTACTCCTCCGGCTCCACACCGGCCACACTATGGGATCTAAAGGTGATCTTGAGTGACCGACCGCGCAGAATGGACCCCGTGCGCGAAGCAGTAACGACGGCACGCCGGATCGTCGTCAAGATCGGCTCGTCGTCGCTGACCACGGCCGACGGCGGGCTCGACGCCGCGCGGGTCGACGCCCTCGCCGACGTGGTGGCGCAGGCCTCCCGGGCCGGCCGCGAGGTGGTGCTGGTCTCGTCCGGCGCCATCGCCGCCGGCCTCGCCCCGCTGGGCATTCCAAGGCGTCCGCGCGACCTGGCCACCCAGCAGGCCGCCGCGTCCGTGGGCCAGGGCCTCCTGATCGGGCGGTACGCGGCCGCGTTCGCCCGCCACGGCCTCACCGTCGGCCAGGTGCTGCTCACCGCCGACGACGTGACCCGCCGGGCGCACTACCGCAACGCTTTCCGCACGCTCCGGAAGCTGCTCGACTTCAAGACCGTGCCGATCGTCAACGAGAACGACACCGTGGCCACCGACGAGATCCGGTTCGGCGACAACGACCGGCTGGCCGCGCTGGTCGCCGCGCTCGTCGACGCCGACCTGCTGGTGCTGCTCTCCGACGTCGACGCCCTCTACACGGGCGACCCCCGCAAGCCCGGCACCCGCAAGATCGACGAGGTACGCGACGAGACGGACCTGGCCGGCGTGACCGTCGGCGGCGCCGGCCGGGCCGGGGTCGGCACCGGCGGCATGGTGACCAAGGTCGAGGCCGCCCGGATCGCGACCGGCTTCGGCATCCCGGTGGTGCTGACCGCCGCCCCGCACGCCGCCGCCGCGCTGGCCGGTGAGCCGGTCGGCACGCTGTTCCACCGGGTCGGCCAGCGGCCCGCGGCCCGGCTGTTCTGGCTGGCCCACGCGACCTCGCCGCGCGGCCGGCTGCACCTCGACCCCGGCGCCGTGCAGGCCGTCGTGGCCCGGCGCAAGTCGCTGCTGCCCGCCGGCATCACCGCGGTCGACGGCGTGTTCACGGCCGGCGACCCGGTCGACCTCGTCGACAGCGAGGGCGCGCCGGTCGCCCGCGGCCTGGTCAACTACGACGCGGTCGAGCTACCCGCCCTGCTGGGGCGTTCGACGGGCGACCTGGCCGCGGAGTTGGGGCCGGGCTACGAGCGAGAGGTCGTCCACCGCGACGACCTGGTACTGCTGTAAGAGCGCACTGTTAACAACGGACCGTTCCTGTGCGGAAAGCGTGAGCAACGGACCGTTCCTTTCACAGGAGGTAGCGATGAGCGTGCGGGAGCAGGCCGAGCGGGCCCGGGTGGCGGCGGTCACCCTCGCGGCGACGCCGCGGGCGGTCAAGGACCGCGCCCTGCTGGTGATGGCCGACGCGCTGGTCGCCCGCACCCCGGAGATCCTCGAGGCCAACGCCGCCGACGTCGCCGCCGGCCGCGCGGCCGGGCTCTCCGACGCGATCATCGACCGGCTCGCGCTGACCCAGCCGCGGGTCGCCGCCATCGCCGGCGCCCTGCGCGAGATGGCCGCCCTGCCCGACCCGGTCGGCGAGGTGGTCCGCGGCTCGACCCTGCCCAACGGGCTCGAGCTGCGGCAGATCCGGGTGCCGTTCGGCGTGGTCGGCATGATCTACGAGGGCCGGCCCAACGTGACCGTCGACGCCGCGGGCATCTGCCTCAAGTCCGGCAACGCGGCCCTGCTGCGGGGCTCGTCGTCGGCCGCCACCTCCAACGCCGCCCTCGTCGAGATCCTCCGCGACGCGCTCGAGGTCGCCGGCCTGCCGGCCGACGCGGTGCAGCTCCTCGACTCGTCCACCCGCGACTCCGTCAAGGAGCTCATGCGCGCCCGGGGCCTGGTCGACGTGCTGATCCCGCGCGGCGGTGCCTCGCTGATCCGCGCCGTGGTCGAGGAGTCGACGGTGCCGGTGATCGAGACCGGCGTCGGCAACTGCCACGTCTACGTCGACGCCGCGGCCGACCTCGACAAGGCGCTGGCCATCGTGCTCAACTCCAAGACCCAGCGACTGTCCACCTGCAACACCGCCGAGTCGCTGCTGGTCCATGCCGATGTCGCCGAGGCGTTCCTGCCGCGCGTGCTGGCCGCGTTCGCCGACGCGGGAGTGACCGTGCACGGTGACGCCGCGGTGGCCGCCCACTCGGCCGCCGTCGTGCCCGCGACCGACGAGGACTTCGCCGCCGAATACCTCTCGGCCGACATCTCGGCCGCGGTGGTGCCGTCGCTCTCGGCGGCGGTCGACCACATTCGCCGGTACGGCACCCAGCACACCGAGGCGATCGTGACCGAGTCGCTGGCCGCGTCCCGCGCGTTTGTGGCGGCGGTCGACGCGGCCGCGGTGATGGTCAACGCGTCGACCCGGTTCACCGACGGCGGCGAGTTCGGCTTCGGCGCGGAGATCGGCATCTCGACGCAGAAGCTGCACGCCCGCGGCCCGATGGGCCTGCCGGAGCTGACCTCCACCAAATATGTCGTGACCGGGGACGGCCAGCTTCGGTCCTAGTGGTCGGTGAACTCCACGACCACCTTGATGTCGTCGGCGTCCGGCGGGCCGTACGCCTGAGCGAACTCGGCGACCGGCACCCGGCGGGTGATCAGCCGGGCCAGCCACTTGCGGTCGGCGGAGGCCAGCGCGTCGGCGCCCGCCTTCCAGTGGCGGGCGTTGGCGTTGACCGAGCCGAACACCACGTTGTTCTCCAGCACGAGCGCCCGGTTGAGCGCGCCCGCGTCCACCGGGATCTGGTGCCCGCCCGAGGACACGCCGGTCAGGCAGACGATGCCGCACGGGCCGACCGCGTCCATGACGCTGAACACGACCGGTGCCGCGCCGGTGCACTCCAGCACGAGGTCGGGCGCGAAGCCGATCTCGTGCACCGGCACGCTGTGGTACGTCGCACCCAGGTCGTGGGTGAGCTGCGGCTTCGGGCCGTCGGTGGCCAGGTCGAGCACGTGCACGTCGAGGCCGCGCTGCGTGCCCAGCAGGGCGGCCAGCAGGCCGATCGGCCCGGCGCCGGTGACCAGCACGTTCTCGGGCTGCCAGGGGTCGCGCTCGACGAACCGGTCGATCAGCTCCCAGGCCTTGGCGACCACACTGGTCGGTTCCAGCAGCACGCCGAGCAGGCCGAGCGACTGGTCGAGCTTGACCGCGTGCTCGGGCTCGATCCGCCACCGGTCCCGGGCGAAGCCGTCGAGACCCTTGATGCCGTGCTCCGTGTACTGGCCGTTGCGGCACATGTCCCACTGGCCGGCCGCGCAGTTCGGGCACGGCACCGGGTCGGGGTGCCGGACGATGCCCGCCACCAGGTCGCCCCACTTCAGCCGGCCCGTCGGGTCCTCGACCACCCGCCCGAGCGACTCGTGACCGAGCACCAGCCGGTCGCCGCCGGGCGGGGCCTCGCCGTAGTCGGCGGCGATGATCTCGCGGTCGGTGCCGCACACACCGACGGCCACCGCCTCGACCAGCAGCGCGCCCTCCCGCGGGTCGGGCTCGGGAAAGTCCTGATCGAGCCGGAGTGAGTCGGTCGTCCCGGGTGTGACGGTCAGTGCCCGCATAGAACCATCTTGCGGGCCGCACCCGCCGTCCGCGCGGAAACTCCGGCCCTCAGCTCAGGCAGATCTCGCCGTCCTGGCTCGCCACCACGGTGCCGCCGGGGAAGGGCTCGACGTCCTCGGCCCCGATCGTGGCGGGGATCGACGGGTCGCCCCGCAGCACGTACCAGGCGCCGACGCAGGTCGGCGACTCGCGCAGGGTGGTCGTGATCCGGTGCCGCGCCGCGGTCAGCGTCAGCCGCTCGTGCGCGAACAGCCGCTGCGACCCGTCGGCCCGCGCCTCGTAGGTCACCCAGGACACCGCGATCGTCTCGCCCGCGCAGACCGGGTCGGCGATGATGACGAGGTTGCCGGCGCTCCTGCTGACGTGCACCGCCGACGCGCAGGCCGGCGGTCGGGCGGTCGGCGCCACCGACGCCTGGCCGCCGGGAGCCCGGGCCGGGGTCGAGGTGGCGGTCGCGACCGGACCGTCGGCCGCGTCGGTGCCGTTGCCGGCCGACACCGGTGCCCGGGTGGGCGGGGCCAGCGGCGGCTGCGGGGCACTCGGCGGCGACGTGCGCACCGGGGCCGGCCGCTCCGCCGCGACCGGTGCGGGTTGCTCCATCGCGGGCAGTTGGGCCAGGCCCACCACGGTGGCGACCGCGACCGCGGCGGCGGCCACACCGATCAGCCGGCGCTGCCGCCGGCGGTGCACGGTGTCGCGGACCGACCCGACCCCCGGCGGCCGCAGGTGCGGGTCGATCGAGCCGGTCAGCGCGGCGAAGGCGTCCCTGACCTGGTCGGTGCGCGGCTCCTCACGCACTGTGCACCTCCGAGGTGGCCGCCACGTCGTCGTCGGCCAGCCGCAGCGCCAGCGCGGCCCGGCCGCGGTGCAGCCAGGACTTCACCGTGCCCTCGGCCGCGCCGGTCAGCTCGGCGATCTCGGCGATCGGCACGTCGGCCAGGTAGAACAGCACCACCGCCTGGCGCTGGCGGGCCGGCAGGGCGGCCAGCGCGGCGCGCAGCGCGACCGCGTCCGGGCCCGGCCCCGGTGTGTGCTCCTCGCGCGCGCCCCGGGTCAGGTGCAGCAACCGGCGGGCCCGCCGCCAGCGGCTGGTGGCGAGGTTCCAGGCGACCCGCCGCACCCAGGCGCCGGGGTCATCCAAAGTGGACCAGCGCGGCCAGGCCCGGCAGAAGGCCTCCTGCACGACGTCCTGCGCCTCGGCCAGATCGCCCGTGTGGGCGAACAGCTGATGCGTCAGGGGGCGGAACCACGCGGCGTAGAACTCCGCGAAGTCGAGCTTGTCGGGCGGCACAGCTCTCCCGGGGTCGACGGCCCCCTCACAGTAGTCCGTCTATGCAGGAGTGCTCATTGTCGTAATTCTGCCGACACCGGGGGGTTGTTGGGGTGAAACTGAGAGCCATGACGCGATCGCGGCAAATCAACGGCTCGCAATCCCGTCGACTGGTCCAGGACCCGTGCGACGACGAAGGCTGCCCGAGCTGCTACGGCGACCGGGCCCAAGCGGAGGCGGTGCGCCGTGCCGGCCGGCTGCCGGACCGCAGCCACCGCCTCGACGAACGCCCGGAGACCGACTAGCGGGTCGCCGCGAACAGCTCCGGGAAGACCTTGGCCACCTTGGCGGTCAGATAGTCGCCGTAGGTGCCGGTGAACGCGACCGGGTCCGCGCCGTCCCAGCGCGGCTCGCCGCTCGCCGTCGTGCGCGCCCGGCCGGGCAGTGGCGGCACCTCGGCGCCGAAATCCGGATCGAAGAAGAACGGGTACGAGAGTCGCTCGTTGCCGCTCACGTTGCGGACCCGGTGCAGCGTCGACCGGTACCAGCCGCCGGTCAGCCGTTCGAGCATGTCGCCGATGTTGCAGACGAACGTGTCCGGCAGGGGCGGCGCGTCGATCCAGCCGCCGGGCGTGCGTACCGCCAGACCGCCGTTCTCGTCCTGGGCGAGCAGCGTGAGCAGCCCGTAGTCGGTGTGCTCGCCGACACCCCAGTCGTCGTCGCCGGGCGGCTGCGGCGGGTAGTGGAAGATCCGGAACAGCACCGTGGGCACCCGGGTGTAACCGGCCGCGAAGTAGTCGGCGGGCAGGTCGAGGCTGCGGGCGACGCCGCGCAGCACGTCCTGCGCCAGGTCCGTCAGAGCGGCCTGGTAGTCGAGCACCGCCGCCCGCAACTCGGGCACCGCCGCCGGGAACAGGTTGCCGCCGTGCAGCGGCAGGCCCGCCCGCGGGTCGCCGGCCGGCAGCTCCTCGCCGAAGTAGATGCCCTCCTTGCGGTCGGGCCGCCCCGCGGTCAGCTCACCGCCGAGCGGGAAGTAGCCCCGCCAGGCCGGACCCGCGTGCCGCATCGCGATCGCCAGCTTCTCGGCCTCGGGCAGGGCGAAGAACGACCGCGCCGCGGCGTCCAGGCGCTCGAGCAGCGCGGCCGGCACGCCGTGGCCCATGACGTAGAAGAACCCGGTGTCCCGGCACGCTGATTCGATCTGCCGGGCGACCGCGTCCGGGTCGGCGCCCGAGCGCAGCGGACCCACATCGATCACCGGGAGCCTCGTGTCCGTCATGCCGAAAGCCTAGGATCTCCGCATGACCCCGGAGGAGATCGGAGCGCGGCTCGTCGAGCTGGTCGCCGGTGAGCCCTCCGTGTCCGGCGGCAACGACCACGCCCGGGCGACCGTCGACGTCGCGCCCGTGCGGTGGGCCGAGGCGGTCCGGGTCGCCCGCGACGACGCCGCGCTGGCCTGCGACTTCTTCGACTGGCTGTCGGCCGTCGACGAGCTCGACGAGGGTTTCGCGGTGGTCGCGCACCTCTGGTCGACGAGCCACCACCACGGCCTGCTGCTGCGCACCCGGGTGCCGCGGGCCGAGCCCGTGCTCGACACGGTCGTGCCGATCTTCCCGGGCGCCGCCTGGCACGAGCGCGAGACCCACGAGATGTTCGGCGTCGACTTCGCGGGCCACGCCGACCTCCAGCCGCTGCTGCTGCCGCCCGAGTTCGAGGGCCACCCGCTGCGCAAGGAGTTCGTCCTCGCCTCCCGGGTCGCCAAGGCCTGGCCGGGTGCCAAGGAGCCGGGCGAGAGCGAGGCCGGCACCGCCAAGCGGGCACCGATGCGGCCTCCCGGCGTCCCCGCCCCGGGTGAATGGGGGCCGGCCTGATGCCACTCTGGCTCGAGATCCTCGTCCGCGTGGTCGGCGTCGTCGCCGCGTTCCTGGTTCTCCCGCTGGTGGTCGGCCAGACCGAGCACAAGGTGATGGCGCACATGCAGGGCCGGCTCGGCCCGATGTACGCCGGCGCGTTCCACGGCTGGGCCCAGCTCATCGCCGACGGCGTCAAGTTCGTGCAGAAGGAGGACGTGACGCCGGCCGCCGCCGACCGGTCGGTGTTCCGGCTCGCGCCGATCGTGGCCCTGGTGCCCTACCTGCTCGTGCTGCTGGTCATCCCGCTCGGCCCGGGTGACCTGGTCGGGCAGAACCTCGACGTCGGCCTGTTCTTCGTGCTCGCCGTTCTCGGCGTCGGCGTGGTCGCGGTGCTGATGTCGGCCTGGGCCTCGGCCAACAAATACAGCCTGCTCGGCGGCCTGCGCGGGGCCGCGCAGCTGCTCGGCTACGAGCTGCCGATGGTGCTCGCCGCGGCCAGCGTCGCGATGGCGGCCGGCACGCTGAGCCTGACCGGCATCGTCGAGGCCTGGCGGCCGTGGTGGTTGCTCTGGCAGCTCCCGGCGCTGCTGGTGTTCTTCGTCGCCGGGCTCGCCGAGATCCGCCGGCCGCCGTTCGACATGCCGATCGCCGACTCGGAGCTCGTCTTCGGCTACATGACCGAATACACGGGCCTGCGCTTCGCGTTCTTCCTGCTGGCCGAATACGTGGGCATCGTGGTGATCGCCGCGCTGACCACGGTGCTGTTCCTCGGCGGCTGGAAGGGCCCCTTCGACGACCAGGTCGGCTGGCTCTGGACGCTGGTGAAGATCTTCGCGGTGGCGTTCGTGGTGATCTGGTTCCGGGTCGCCTATCCGCGGCTGCGCGAGGACCAGCTCCAGCGCCTGTGCTGGCTGGTGCTCGTGCCGGTGTCGCTGGGCCAGCTCGTGTTGACCGCGGCCGTCCGGGTGGCGCTGTGACAGCCGACCGCGAGGCGGCCGTGCGGCGCCTGGTCGCCGACGTGTGGAACGGCGCCAACGAGGCCACGGCCTACGAGCTGGTCGGGCCCGACTGCCCGGGCCTCGGCGCGAGCGGGCCGGTCGGCGTGCTCGCCTGGCACCAGGAGCGCCGGGCGTCCTTTCCGGACCTGCGCTACAAGATCGTCGACCTGATCGTCAGCGGCGATCGGGCGGCCGTGCACTGGCGCGCGGCCGGCACCCAGCTCGGCCAGTTCGGCCCGGTGCCCCCGACCGGCAACGTCGTCAGCTATTCCGGGGCGACCTTCCTGCGCTTCGACGCCGACGGCCTGATCGCCGACGTGTGGAGCGTCAACGAGCTGTTCCAGCTTCTTCAGCAGCTCGGTGTCGAAATGTTGCCCCCCGCTTGATACCACGGTGACCACGCGCGTGCGATGCGTGGTTAAATGCCCGCATCGACACGCGTCTGGGTGCGTCGGTGCCCACTCACAGCCCCTGGCGGCCGCATTCCGGGCCGCCGGACCGGCCGTGGTCGAGACCCGAGCCCATCGCGCTCGCGCCGGTGCCCGAGCCGCCCGAGGCGGAGCCGACCGTCAACCCGGCCGGCGTCGCGCTGGCGAAGGTCTACGCGCTGTTCCCGGCGGTGATCCGGCTCAGTTGCGGCATCGCCGTGGCGCTGGTCGCCCTCGCGGTGCGCACGCCACCGGTGCAGGCGGTGCCGCTGGCGCTGGCCGTCGTCGTGCTGACGATCTGGTCGGTCGTGTTCTACCGGCAGACCGTCGGCAACGGCATCCGGGCCCGGATCGTGCTGATCGACGGCGTCCTGACGGCCACCGCCTGCCTCGCGATGCGGGTGCTCGTCTCGCCCGACGTGATGCCCGGCGGCGTGAGTTGGGTCGCGGTGCTGGCCAGCACCTCGATCATCACCGCGCAGTTCGCGCTGCGGGTGGCGCACGGCGTGGTGTTCGGGTTCCTGCTGGCGACCGCCTACTGCGTCGGCGGTTTCCTCGCCGGCCAGCCGGGCGAGGCGGTCAGCCACGCGATCGTGCTGGTCGCGCAGACCTTCCTCGCGGTCGGCCTGGTCTACCTGACCCGGCGCAGCGCCCGGGCCGCCGACGGCGTGTTCGCCGACTACCAGCGCACCCACCGCGAGTCGGTGATCGCCCGGCTGGCCCGTGAGGCCGAGCGGAAGCAGAACCGCGACCTGCACGACACGGTGCTGTCCACATTGACCATGGTCGGCCTCGGCGGTGTGGCGACGCAGTCACCGATGCTGCGTGCCCGGGCCTCGTCCGACCTGCGTACGCTGCTCGACCCGGCGCTGCGGCCCGTGCTCGACCCGGCCGCGAAGGTCTCCCTCGACGAGCGGCTCCGGGTGATCGTCGAGCGGTTCGAGGGCTACCCGCTGACCGCCGCGCTCGAGCCGTGCCTGGTGCCGGCGCGGGTCGCCGACGCGATCGCCGAGAGCGCCGACGCCGCGCTGTCCAATGTGGTGCGGCACGCCGAGGGCTCGGTCGCCTGGCTGCGGCTGCACCACAACCGCGGCGTCGTCGTGGTCGAGGTCATCGACGTCGGGCCGGGCTTCGACATGGCCGCGATCCCGCCTTACCGCTACGGCATCCGTGAGTCGATCATGGCGCGGATGAGCGCGGTCAAGGGCACCGCGCGGATCGACACGGCACCCGGCAACGGCACCCGCATCCACCTGGAGTGGTCCGATGTCGTCTGAGCGGCTGCGCATCGCCGGGGCCACGGTGGCGACCACGGCCGACCGCGGTGGCCGGATCGCCGCCGTCTTCATCGCGTTCGGTTGGCACTTCGCGGTCAACGTGCCGGGCATCGCCACCGGCTGGACCGACTACCGGGTGCCGTGGGCCGCCGCGGCCGGCTGGGTGCTGTTCACCTTCGTCGGCGTGCTGGCCGGCGCCCGCCTGTTCTACGGCTTCGCCGTGCCTGTCTTCCCGTTGCTCGCGGTGCTGCTGATCGTCGACGTGCTCGTCATCGCGATCACCCCCGACGCCATCTTCTTCCACTCGGCCAACTGGGCCTGGGGCACGATCGGCTGGTTCGCGCTGCTGCTGCTCTACGACCGGGGCATCGGGCCGCTGGTCATGGTGCTCGCCGCCAACGCCGCGCTCGGCCTGGTCGGCGTGCTCGCCGCCACCCCCGACGGCAACGGCGCGATCAATCTCAGCCGGTTCGTCATGTACATCTACGGCACCGGCGTCCTGCCGATCGCGCTCGTCGCGGCGATGGACGTGCTGCGCGCCACGGCCGCCACCGCGGCGGCCAGCGAGTCGGCCCGGGCCGCACTGGAGTCCGAGCGGCTCGGCGCGGCGCACGCCCAGCGCGAGCGGCAGGAACGGCTCGGCATCGTCTCCGAGGCGGCCGGTGCCCTGCTGCACGACCTCGCCAGCGGCCGGGCCGACCCGGCCGACCTCGACGTGCAGCGGTCCTGCGCGCTGGCCGCGGCCCGGCTGCGCCGGCTCATCGCCGAGTCCGACGACGTGCCCGATCCGCTGCTGCACGAGCTGCGGGCCTGCGTCGACGTGGCCGAGCGGCAGGGCGTCCCGGTCGACCTGATCTCGGTGGGCGACCTGCCCGAGCTCGACGTCGCTATCCGTCGCCGGCTCGCGGAGCCGCTCGCCGCCACGCTCGCCACCGCGCGCGACTGGGCCCGCGTCACGGTGGTGGCACAACCCGACGAGGTGGTGGTCAGCCTGACGACCCCGGCGACGGCCGGGCCGGCCAAAGAGGCGCACAGCTGGGCGATGAACGGCGTAGTGGATTACTGGTACGAGCGGGACGAGGAACTCCTATGGGCACAGACACGGTGGCGAGCGGCATGACGTACGGGTCGGGGGGCGCGCGGGTGGCGGTCGCGATCGTCGACGACCATCCCGTGGTGCTCGAGGGCGTACGCTCCTGGCTCGCCGCCGACCCGCGGCTCGAGGTGGTGGCGACCGGCGACAACGTCGACGCGGTGCTCTCCGCCGGCCCGGCCGACGTGATCCTGCTCGACCTGCGGCTGCACGGCCGGATGGTGGTCGACAAGGTGAGCGAGCTGAGCGCGGCGGGGCAGCGGGTGGTGGTCTACTCCGAGCACCACGAGTCCTCGACGATCCTCGCCGTGCTCGACGCGGGCGCGGTGGCGTTCCTGGCCAAGCACGAGGGCCGCGACCACTGTGTCGAGACCGTGCTCGCCGCGGCGGCCGACCGGCCCTACGTGCCGCCGTCGCTGGCCGGCGCGATGGTCGGTGACCGGCGCAGCACCCGGCCCGCGCTGTCCGACAAGGAGCGGGAGGCGCTGCTGCTCTGGTTCCAGTCGATGTCGAAGGCGTCGGTGGCCAAGCGGATGCAGATCAGCGAGCACACGGTCAAGCAGTACGTGGACCGCGCGCGGATCAAGTACGCCCGGGCGGGGCGCCCCGCGGCGACCAAGTCCGCGCTGCTCGCCCGGGCGATCGAGGACGGTCTGATCCGCCCGGAGGAGATCGGGACCTACCGGTCGCACGCGTCGCCCGATCGGCCCGCGTAGCGACCCGCCGATCGACCGACCCCCGGTTGACTGTCATGACACAGCGTGGCGGCGGAGCCAACATGGTGACAGGTTCCTCACCCTGGAGGCCCCGTCCCGATGAGCGCCGCACCCTTCTTCATCCAGCCGTACCGGTTCGACGACCCGACCGCCGACGAGACCGGCCCGCTGCTCGACCGCCAGCGCGCGGTCGTGCTCGAGCCCGGCGAACAGGTGTCGTGGCGTGGCCAGGTCAACGTCACCGGCTATCTGATCGGCACCCCCGGCGGGGCCGCCGAACGGCGCTGGACGCTGCCCCGGTACGCCGACGTGCTGATCACCGATCGCCGGCTCGCGTACGTCTGTGACGACTGGGACCTGGCCCGGGTCGGCGCGCCGCGGCACCGTTCCGTGGCGACGTTCGGCCCGCCCCGGCCGCCCCGCCGGCCCGCCCTCGGTGGCGGCACGCGGGTGGCCACCGGCCAGGTCCTCTGGCAGTGGCCTTGGCGGCTGCACCTGCTGCCCGCACCGGGCCCGCAGGGCGTCCTGGTCGTCTGCGACTCGATGCGCTCCAACCGGCGCCCGGCGCTGATGCTCTCCGGCGGCGTCGCCGGCGACGGGCGCGACCTGGCGCTCACCATCCGGCGGTCGATCGCGAAGTTCCGGCTCAACAACCCCGACATCGTCGAACTGTCGCCGCGCGACCGCGACGCGCTGCAGCTACGGGCCGACTCGGCCCTGCTGCTCGACGAGCTGACCGACCCACAGCGCGGCGTCGCCCTGCCGGGCGGCCTGCCGGTCGAGTTCGTCAACCGCGACGACTACTACCACCCGGCCCCGGTCCAAGAACAGTGGGGCCTGACTGGCGGCGGCCCTGCCTAGGCCGTCGGCTCCACTCCCTCCCCGGCAAACAGGGCACCCCGAAACGTGGGGTGCCCTGTTTGCGATCCACCGCACGGATTGAATCAAGGGGACCAGTCACGGCAGGATGGGCCTATGGGTGTACCCGGCGAAGGGTTGGCCAAGGGGCTGGCCGTCACGTTGAAGACGATGACGCGCCGTTCGCACACTCATCAATATCCCGACCAGGCGCCCGACCTGCCGCCGCGTTCGCGCGGGGTGATCGCGCTGCTGGCCGAGAACTGCACGGTGTGCATGCTCTGCGCGCGCGAGTGCCCCGACTGGTGCATCTACATCGACTCCCACAAGGAAGAGGTCGTCGTCCCCGGCGCGGCCCGGGCGCGGCAGCGCAACGTGCTCGACCGCTTCGACATCGACTTCTCGTTGTGCATGTACTGCGGCATCTGCATCGAGGCGTGCCCGTTCGACGCCCTCTACTGGTCGCCCGAGTTCGAATACGCCGAATACGACATCAAGAACCTGCTGCACGACAAGGACCAGCTCGGCGAGTGGATGGCCACCGTGCCGCCGCCGCCCGCGCACGACCCCAACGGCGAGCCGGCCAAGGAGGAGACCGCCGCGGCCAAGCGCGCCGGCGGTGAGTCACCGGGCCGCGCACCCCGGGCACCCAGGTGACGGGGGCCGACGTCCTGCTGCTGGCCCTCGGGGCGGTGGCGGTGGGCGCGGGCGTCCTCGTGGTGACCACCGACCAGCTCGTCCGGGCGGGCCTCTACCTCGTGGTCTGCCTCGGCGCGGTCGCCGGCCTCTACCTCGTGCTCACCGCCGAGCTCGTCGCCTGGGTGCAGGTGCTGATCTACGTCGGCGCCGTCGTCGTGCTGCTGCTCTTCGCGGTCATGCTGACCCGGGCGCCGATCGGCCGTTCGCCCGACCTCAACCGCCCCGGCCTGCCGGCCGCCCTGATCGGCGGCGGCGCCGGGCTCGGCCTCGCCGCCCTGTTCGCCGACGCGTTCCGCTGGTCAGCCGTCGACCTGCCGGCGCCCGGCACCGCCGAGAGCCTCGGCACCGAGCTGTTCCGCTCCTGGGTGCTGCCGTTCGAGGTGCTCTCCGTGCTGCTGCTCGCGGCGCTGGTCGGCGCGATCATCGTGTCCCGCCCCGACATCGGGAGCCGGCCATGAGACCGGTCATCCCGTACGTGATCGGGGCGCTGCTCTTCGGCGCGGGCGTCTACGGTGTGCTCCGCCGGCGCAACGCGGTGCTCGTGCTGATGGCGGTCGAGCTGATGCTCAACGCGGTCAACCTGATCCTGGTCACCGCCGACACCACGGTCCGGGCGGCGCTGCCGCACGGCGGGCAGGTGTTCGCCTTGTTCGTGATCGTGCTGGCCGCGGCGGAGGTCGGGGTGGGCCTGGCCATCGTGCTCCAGCTCTACCGGTTGCGGGCCAGCGTCGCCGTCGACACCGTGCGCCTCGACGCGGCGCCGGCCAGCGAGCTCGACGAGCCTCGGGTGACCACCTCATGAGCCTCGACGTGCTCGGGCCGCTGCTGCCCGCCGTACCGCTGGTGGCGGCTCTTTCGGGGTTCGTCCTGCCCTTGCGGTCGCGGACGGCGGCCGCCGGCCTCGGCATCGCGGGCGCGACCGGCGCGCTCGTGGTCGCCGTCCTGCTCGCCGTGCGGGTCGACGAGCCGTTCGAGACCTACGTCGACTGGGTACGCTTCGGCGACTTCTCGGTCACCGCCGGGGTGCGGATCGACCAGGCGGCGGCGCTCGTGGCGGTCGCGGTCGGCGTGGTCGCGCTGGCCGTCCAGGTCTACTCGACCAGCTACCTGCGCGACGACGACCGCTACCCGCCGTACGCCGCCCAGATCAGCCTCTTCACCGCGGCGATGCTGCTGGTCGTGGTCGCCGGTGACCTGATCCTGCTGCTGGTCGGCTGGGAGGTCATGGGCATCTGCTCCTACCTGCTGATCGGCCACGACCGCCGGCTGCCCGGTGCGCCCGCGGCGGCGGTGAAGGCGTTCCTGGTGACCCGGGTCGGCGACATCGGCTTCCTGCTCGGCATCGTCCTGCTGGGCGTCAACGCCGGCAGCTTCTGGATCACGCAGGTGCTGTCAGCGCTGCCCGGTCTGCCGGCGGCGACGGTGACCGCGGCCGCGCTGCTGCTGCTCGCCGGGTTCGCGGGCAAGAGCGCGCAGTTCCCCCTGCACACCTGGTTGCCCGACGCGATGGCCGGCCCGACGCCCATCTCCGCGCTCATTCACGCGGCCACGATGGTCGCCGCCGGCATCTACGTGGTGACCCGGCTCTACCCGGTCTTCGTGCTCGGCGACCCGGCGCTGACCGTGCTCGGGGTCATGGCCGTCGTCACCGTGCTGATCGGCGCGTTCGCGGCCACCGCGCAGGACGACATCAAGCGGGTGCTGGCCTGGTCCACGGTCTCGCAGATCGGCTACATGGCGGCCGCGCTGGCCGTCGGCGCCCCCGCCGTCGCGCTGTTCCACCTGCTCACCCACGCCGCGTTCAAGGCGCTGCTGTTCCTCGGGGCCGGCTCCGTCATCCACGCGGTGGGCAGCAACTCGATGTCGGCCATGGGCGGGCTGCGCAGGCGGATGCCCGGCACCTTCTGGTCGATGACGATCGGGCTCGGCGCGCTGATCGGGTTGCCGCCGCTCGCGGGCTTCTGGAGCAAGGACGCCGTGCTGCACGCCGCCTCGTCCGCCGACGCGGGCTGGCTGCCCGGGCTGGTCTACGGCGTCGGCCTCGCCGGCGTGCTGGTCACCGCCTGGTACGCGGGCCGCCTGTGGCTGCGCACCTTCTTCGGCGCACCCCGCTCGCCCGGTGCGGAGTCGGCGCACGAGCCGCCCTGGCCGATGGCCGTCCCGGTGCTGGTGCTCGCCGTGCCGAGCGCGCTGCTCGGCCTGCTCGCCTTCGCCGACGGCTTCGGTGCCCGGCTGACCCCGTTCGTGGTCGACCTGCCCGAGATCGAGCTGGCCCACCTCGGCGCCGAGACCGCCGCGCCGCTGGCCGCCCTCGGGCTCGGCCTGCTGCTGGTCTGGGTGCTCTGGCGGCGCGACACCACCCGCGACCCGGCCCGGTTCCTCGGCCCGGCGCGGTCCACGTTCGACAACGCGTTCTGGCTCGACGCCGTGCAGGACCGGCTCGTCGTACGCCCCGTCGTGGCCCTGGCCCGCGGCGCCGCGGTGACCGACCAGCGCGTGGTCGACGGGGCGGTCGAGGGCGCCGGGCTGGGCACGACCGACGTCGGCAACCAGCTCGCGGCCTGGCACCGGGCCGGGCTGCCCCGGGCGGCCACCGCGCTGCTGGCCGGCGTGCTGCTGCTGGGGCTCGCGGCCGCGCTCTACGGGAGTGCGACATGAACGAGGTGTGGCTGGTCGCGGTGCTGGCGCTGCCCGCCGCGGGCGCGATCGGGGCCTTCGCGCTCTCCGATCGCGCCGGCCGGTGGTGCGGCACCGCGTTCGCCCTGCTGGCCTTCGTCGCCAGCCTGCTGCTCGGCACGGCCCACCCGGACGGCTGGTTCTCCTACGGGCCCGCCGGCGCGGGCGCCCCGCCGATCGTCCCGTGGACCTCGGTCGACACGTCCTGGGTGCCGGCCCTCGACCTGCGCCTGCATTTCGGGGTCGACGGCGTCTCGTACCCGCTGGTGGTCCTGACCACGCTGTTGACCCTGCTCTGCTGCCTCTACACGCTCTGGCACGTGCCGCCCGGCGGCCGGGGCTCGACGTTGGTCGCGCTGCTGCTGGTGATCGAGGTCGGCATGCTCGGCACGTTCCTGGCCCTCGACCTCGTGCTGTTCTTCGTGTTCTTCGAGGTCGTGCTGCTGCCGATGTACGCGATCATCGCGGGCTGGGGTGGCGACCGGCGCCGGCACGCGGCCCGCAAGTTCGCCCTCTACACGCTCTTCGGCTCGGTGCTGCTGCTGGTCGGCGTGTTCACCGTCGTCGCCGCGGCCGGCACCGCCGACCTGGTCACGCTCACCTCCGGCGCGGTCCCGCTGACCCGCACGACCCAGCTCGCGGCGTTCGCGCTGCTGGCGATCGCGTTCGCGGTCAAGAGTCCACTATGGCCGCTGCACACCTGGCTGCCCGACGCGCACACCCAGGCACCGACCGTGGGCAGCGTGCTGCTCGCCGGGGTGCTGCTGAAGATGGGGACCTACGGCCTCATCCGGGTCGCGGTCGGCGTCGCGCCCGAGGGTGCGCGCTGGGCGGCCCCGCTGCTGGGCGCGCTCGCGGTCGCGGCGATCCTGGTCGGCTGCCTCGTCTGCCTGGCGCAGACCGAGCTCAAGCGGCTGATCGCCTACTCGAGCGTCGGGCACATGGGCTTCGTGCTGCTCGGCGTCGCGACGCTGACCACGACCGGCATCCAGGCGGCGCTGATCGGCAACGTCGCGCACGGCATCATCACCGGCTTGCTGTTCTTCCTGGCGGGCGCGGTCAAGGACCGTTTCCACACCGGTGACCTGGCCGTGCTCGGCGGGCTCCGGGAGCGCGCGCCGTGGTTGTCCGGGCTGCTGGCGTTCGCGGCCATCGCGTCGCTCGGGCTGCCGGGCCTCGCCGGCTTCTGGGGTGAGGCGTTCGCCGTGGTCGCCGCGTTCGAGCGGGGCGGGGCCGGCTGGGTGACGCTCGGCGTCCTCGCCGCGATCGGCGGGGCACTGACCGCGGCCTACTTCCTGCGCATGCTGCGCAAGGTGACCCATGGCGCCGCGTCGCCTCTTGTCGCCGCAACGCCCGCTGTGCGGATCACCGGGCCGGAGTTGGCGGCCTGGTCGCCGCTCGTGGTGCTCGCGCTGCTGGTCGGGCTGGTGCCGGTGCTGGTCCTCGGCTTCTCCGAGGTGCCGGTGCAGTCCCTGGTCGAGGCGGTGACGCGGTGACCCAGGCGGTCGACAATGTCGCGCTGCTGCCCGGCTATCTCGCCGCCGGCACCGCGGTGCTGGTGCTGCTGGCCGACCTGTTCGTCGCGCGCCGGTCGGTGACGCTGGCCGTCGCGGTGCTCGGCGCGCTGGCGACCGCCGCCGTCGCGATCCTCGTCGGCACGGGCGCCGACCGCGCGACGTTCTGCGTCGCGGACGGCTGCTCCTACCTCTTCGGCGGGCGATCGGCGCTGGTGGGCGCGGTGTTCGGGCTGCTGACGGCCGGCGTGCTCGGGCTGTCGGCACCGCTGCTGCGGGCCGGCGTCGCCCCAGCGGGCGAATACTGCTTCCTGCTCGCGTGCTCGATGACCGGCGGCGTGGTGCTGGGCGCGGCGGGCGACCTGATCACGCTGATCGTCGCGCTGGAAACCCTGACCCTGCCCTTGTACGTGCTGGTCGGCATGCGCCGGCAGACCATGGAGAGTGCGGCGGCCGCGGTCACCTTCTTCGTGGTCAGCGTGGTGGCGACGGCGGTCTCGCTGCTCGGCGCCGCCCTGCTCTACGCGGTCACCGGGCGGCTGCACCTGACGGCGCTGGGGCCGGCGCTGACCGGCGACGTCTCGCTGGCGGGGGAGGCGCCCGTGCGGGCGCTGGACCTGCCGCTCACCTCGGTCGGCATCGCGCTGCTGGTGCTCGGGCTCGCGTTCAAGGTCGCGGCGGTGCCGTTCCACGCGTGGGCGCCGGCGACGTACGACGGCGCGCCGCTACCGGTCGCCGCGTACCTGTCGACGGCGTCGAAGCTGGGCGGCGTGGTGGCCATCCTGGCGGTGGTCACGGTGGCGCTGCCGCCGACGGTGACGGGTCCGCTGCTGGCGACGCTGGCGGTGCTGACGATGACGGTCGGCAACCTGGTGGCGCTGCGGCAGATCCGGATGACCCGGTTGCTGGCCTGGTCGTCCGTGGCGCAGGCCGGCTACATCCTGGCGCCGCTGGGCGCGCTGGCGCTTGCCTCGGGTCGCACGGGCCCGGCGTTCTCGACGGCGGTGACGGCGGCGGTCGCGTACACGGTTTTCTTCGTGGTCCTCGAACTGGCCGCCTTCGCGGCGGTGGTCGCGCTCCGCGAGCCGACGGCCGACGGCGGCCGCATCGACTCGTACCGCGGCGCGGCCCGCCGCCATCGGTGGACCGGCGCGGCGCTGGCCCTGGCCCTGATCGGCCTGGCCGGCCTGCCGCCGGGGTTGGCGGGGCTGTTCGCGAAGGTCGCGGTGGTCCGCTCGCTGCTGACTGGTTCGTCCGGGTGGTTGGCGGTGCTGGTCGCGTTGAACGCGGTGATCGGTTTGGCTTACTACGTCCGCGTCGCGGCGCTGCTCTACGCGCCGGACCCCCTGGACCGGCCAGCCCGGGCGGTGCCCTGGCCGGTTGCGGGCGTTCTTCTTCTGGCGACGGGCTTCGCGATAGCGATCGGCTTCCTGCCCCAACTGGTCCTGGACTGGGCCTCCGGCTAGCCGAAACCGACGGGCGCACCGGCGATCGCGCGACGCGCCCGCTGATCTCGAACGTCGCCGCCGCCCTACAGCGCCCCGCGTAGCCGACCAGCTGCGGCAGTCCGGAATGTCGTGGTGTGCCGGTTCTGGTTGTGACGGTGACCCGGGGCGGGCCTGGCAGCGGAGCGAAGCGGAGCGGTGTCCGGCGGGAGCGACGGTCCGGACCACCGCGAACCCGGGAAATTTGTCAGTCTTTATCGCTCTTTGAAGGCTTTCTCGCGTTGATCTTCAGCTTATTCACAGCGCACCCGGGCATGGTCGGTGGACAGGGGACGTTGCACTGGTCAGCGGGTTCCCCACCCGCGTTCTGAAGGAGGGACGCGTTGCACAGGCATTACAACGGCCTCAAGACGGCCGCGCTACTTGGCCTGCTCACAGCGCTCATTCTTGGCATCGGCTTCGCGGTTGCCGGCACGTCCGGCCTGATCATCGCGCTGATCATCTCGCTGCTGATGAACGGTGCCAGTTACTTCTGGTCCGACAAGATCGCTTTGCGGTCGATGCGGGCCCGGCCGGTCAGCGAGGCCGAGTTCCCCGCGCTCTACCAGATGGTGCGGGAACTGGCCGCCGACGCCCGGCAGCCCATGCCCCAGCTCTACGTGAGCCCCACCATGCAGCCCAACGCGTTCGCGACGGGGCGTAGCCCCAAGCACGCCGCGGTGGCTGTCACGACCGGCATCACGCAGATCCTCGACTACCGCGAGTTGCGGGCGGTGATCGGCCACGAGCTGTCGCACGTCTACAACCGCGACATCCTGATCTCCAGCGTGGCGGCGGCGATCAGCGGCATGATCACCTTCATCGCCTACCTCGCGTGGTTCCTGCCGATCGGTGGCGGTGACGACGACGACGCCCCGAACCCGGCGGTGTTCCTGGCCATGCTGATCCTCGGCCCGTTCGCGGCGTCGATCATCCAGCTCGCGATCAGCCGCAACCGGGAGTACCAGGCCGACGCCTCCGGCGCCGCGCTCAGCCGCGACCCGCTGGCCCTGGCCAGTGCGCTCCGGAAGATCGACGCCGGCGCCAGGCAGATGCCGCTGCCGGCCGACAACCAGTACACCCGGACCGCGCACCTCATGATCGCCAACCCGCTGAGCGGTGCGGGCCTGGCCAAGCTGTTCTCCACCCACCCGCCGATGGCCGACCGGGTCCGCCGGCTGGAGGAGATGGCCCGCAACCCGCGTGAGGTCGGGCCGGTGCAGTTCCAGTAACCCTGTAATCAATTAGGCCGGAAGACCAGTCGACCGTTAGGTTCGGCTGGTCTTCCGGTCGTTACAGGGGGTTGACGGGTGGCCGCGCTCCGGCAATATCTGGTGGTCTGGCGGATCCCGGGCGCGCCAGCGCTGTTCGTCTTCGGCATCATCGGCCGGCTGGGCATCGGCATGACCCCGCTGGCCCTGCTGCTCCTGGTCGAGGACGTGACCGGCCGCTACTCGCTGGCCGGCGTCGCGGGCGGCATCTACGCGGTCGCCGGCGCGGTGCTCAGCCCGTTGGCCGGGCGCATCGCCGACCGGATCGGCCCGACACCCGTGCTGCTGGTCACCGGCGTTGCGCATCCGCTGGCCCTGCTCGCCCTCGTGCTCGCGCACTCCCGCGGGCTCGCGGTGATCTACGCGGCCACCGCGGTGGCCGGCGCGACCTTCCCACCGCTGACGGCCGCACTGCGCGGCGCGTGGCACGACGTGACGGCGCCGTCGACCGGCCGGTACGCGCTGCGCAACCTCGCGCTCGCCGCCGAGACCGCGCTGTTCGAGCTCGTCTTCGTGTTGGGCCCCCTGCTCGTCTCTGGTTTCCTGCTGTTCGGCGACCCGACCTCGGCCCTGCTCGGCGCCGGCGGCGTCACCCTGGTCGGCACGCTCGCGGTGGCGCTGGGCAAGGTCATGCGCGGCTGGCAGCCCCACCCGCCGTCGGCGCACGCCAAGGGCTTCGGCCCGCTCGGCGTCGCCGGCTTCCTGCCGCTGCTGGTCTGCGTCTTCGGCCTGGGCACGGCGTTCGGCGCGACGGGCGTGACGGTCCCGGCTTTCGCCACGGCGGAGGGCGTCGCGGACCCGGACGGCCTGGCCGGCGTACTCCTCGCGGTCTGGGCGGTAGGCAGCGCCGTCGGCGGCTTCTGGTTCGGCACACGGCGCCTGGCGGACAACATGACCCGCCAGTTCGCGGTCCTGCTGGCGCTGCTGTCGGGCACGTTCGCGGTCTTCGCCCTGATGCCGTCCCCGCTGTGGCTGGGCATCGCCCTGGTCTTCGGCGGCGTGGTGATCGCCCCGGGTTTGACGGTCGAGAACACGATGGTCGGCCGGATCGCGCCGGCGTCGATGCTCAACGAGGCTTATACGTGGATCGTCACCGTGTCGGTGGCGGCGTCGGCGGTCGGGGGCGCGGTCGCGGGCTGGCTCGTCGACAGGGCGGGCGTGCCGTGGGCCTTCATCTTCGCGGGGGTGGCGGTGGCGGTGGGGGCGCTGGTGGCGGCTCCTGCGCGAGGGCCGATCGCACGAGCGGAAAAGACGGCGGCGGTACGGCTGGAAGGTGCACTGGAACCCGAGGCGGTCTGAGGTGGCCCGGGCTTCCGGTCTTCGGTGAGCACCTTCGACCCGGTCGATTCACGGGTGGGTGCCGCGCGTCGAACGGGTTCGCGGTTCGGTGGGTCGGAGGTTGTTCGGTCCGGGGTGGGTGTGCCGCGCCGCGAGAAGCGGCGGGCGGCGGCCGGGTTACCGGTTGCGGGTCCTGCTTCGAGTGTGCCGGCGGGCGGCGGTCGGGTTCCGCGCAGGGTGCGTCGGACGGCGGTTGGCTTAGCGCGGGCGAACGGCTCCTCGAAGGCCAGGTCGATCGTCACGTCGGACGGCTCCTGGGCAGAGACGAGTGCTGGCGGGTGCGTAGATCGCGGCGGGGTCCGCGGTGGTATGCCGCGCTGACGGAAGCCTCGGACGGCGGCAGGGTCCGCGACCGGGTACGTCGGTCGGCGGCTGGATCCGGGGCGGCATGCGGCGCTGAGGGGATCGGCGGACGGGGGCGGGGTCCGCGGGGGGTGTACTGCTCGAGGGAAGCGGTGGACGGCGGCCGCTTTAGCGCGGCGTGCGTGGGACGACGGCCGAGGCTCGCAGCGGCTGCGCCGCGCCGAGGGAAGCGGCAGACGGAGGCCGAGTTCGCGGTGGGTGCGGCGGCGGCCCGTTGGCGGTGGGTGTTGCTTCGACGGCGCGCCAGCGGCCGCTTTCGGGGTTAGGAAACCGGCGAAGGGGCGCGTGGGACGGCGGCCAGCTCCGCAGTGGCTGCGCCGCGCAGAGAGAGGCGGCGGACGGCGGCCGGGTCCGCGGTGGCTGCGCCGCGCCGAAAAAAGCGGCGGCCGGGTCCGTGGTCGGTGCGCCGCGCCGGAAGGTCTCGGTCAGTGGGCGGGCCGGATGGCCCGCCCGTGCTGGCCGCGACCGTTCAGCGGTAGTTCGTGAACTGCAGCGCCACCCCGAAGTCCCCAGACTTCAGCAACGTGATGACCGCCTGCAGGTCGTCCTTCTTCTTGCCCGTCACCCGTAGCTGGTCGCCCTGGATCTGCGCCTGGACCCCCTTCGGGCCCTCGTCGCGGATCTTCTTGCTGATCGCCTTCGCCTTCTCGGTGTCGATGCCCTGGATGATCTTGGCGTCGATCTTGTAGGTCTTGCCCGAGGAGCGCGGCTCGCCCGCGTCCAGCGCCTTCAGCGAGATGTTGCGCTTGACCAGCTTGTCCTTGAAGACGTCGAGCGCGGCCTTGACCCGCTCCTCGGTCTCCGCGGTCAGGTTGACGGGGCTCTCGCCACCCGACCAGCTGATCTCCGCGCCGGTGCCACGGAAGTCGAAACGGGTCGCAAGCTCCTTCTCCGTCTGGCGTACGGCGTTGTCGACCTCCTGCTGGTCGACCTTGCTGACGACGTCGAAGGACGGGTTCGCTGCCATGATCATGCTCCTGCGTCGGTGCGGTGTTCTGGCGATGTCCACGGCCGGCACGGCGGCGTGGACATGCCGACCGTACCCGGTTGCGTTCCGGACCGGTGCTACCGCTATCCTTGCTTCCGCTGCCGCATCCGATGTGGCGGCACGCCCTGGCGGGTTGCCCGAGCGGCCAATGGGAGCGGACTGTAAATCCGTCGCGAAAGCTACAGAGGTTCGAATCCTCTACCCGCCACCAGTAGTGAATGAGGCCCCTGCCGAATACGGCAGGGGCCAAATTTCATGAAGGGCAATTATCGTCGCCGAAAAAGTGCGTTGTGAAAAATTCCGTGCCAGGCTGAGCGGATGAACGCACCCGTTCCGAGTCAGGTCAATCTTCTGGTGCGCGACCTGACCGCGAGTCTCGCGTTCTATCGATTGTTGGGCTGGGCCGGCGAGCCGACCGGGCCGCACGTCGAGTTCGCGTTCCCCAACGGCCTGACGGTCGAGCTCGACGAGGCCGCCTCGGTCCGGCGCTGGAACAGCGGCTCCCCGCCACCACAGCCCGGCAGCGGGGTGATCGGCACCCGGCTCGGCAGCCGCGCCGAGGTCGACGCGCTCTGGCAGAAGATCATCGACGCCGGGTACGAGAGCCGTCAGGCGCCCTTCGACGCGTTCTGGGGTTCCCGGTACGCGATCGTCGCGGACCCCGACGGGCACCAGATCGGCCTGATGAGCCCCGCCGACGACGCGCACCGGCATTGGGCGCCCCGGGACGCGCCCAACGCCTAACCAACGCGTACCCAACGCGGCCGGCGCAGGATCGCAGACAGGTGCCAGCGGGCTGGACGACCATCACGGACAATCCGGACCAGGGCGCCTCCGGCGATGCACGATCCGCAAGAACAAGCATGTCCCCACTATCTAGATCAAAGCCCGCCGTCGGGCATCAGGCGCCCGCAGCGGTCAGTCCGACCACGGCGCGGTGCGCGGCTGCCCGTACCCGAGGCACCGGATCGGTCCGTAAAACGGTGACCGCCGCCAACGCGTCGCCGACCAGATGACGGGCGACCACCTTCGCGGCCAGTTCACGCACCCGCCACGCAGGGTCATGCAGGGCGGCCACGATCGCGGTCGTCGCCCTGGGGTCCCAGGCCCACAACAGCCCCCGCGCGGCCCACACGCGGACCCAGTACCAGCGGGAAGAGCCCGGACCACCCTCGGACGGATCGAGCGCCCACGATGCGGCCGGCCCGCCCAACACCACGATGAGTTGCACGTCGCCGTCACCGGCACCCTCGAGCAGGGCGACGCAGCCATCCACGACGGCGGTGTGCCCACGGCGGGCGCATTCCGCGAGCACCCGGGCTCGAGGCGGCGGCGCATCCACCGTCCGGCGCTGTTCGGTCACCTTGCGATTGTCTGCCGTTCCCCGGATCGGTTGGCGTTCCATTGGACAAATGCGACCGACCAAAGCCCCCGCTAAGGTGGGCCTCATACGATTGGTTGGGTTTGCACGTGCCGTTGGTTCGGGCCCGGCGTGATGCCCTGTGCGTCGCCATGCATGATGTGGCACCATCTTCTTACTCAACACGCCCCACCCCTGTGACAGGAGCAATTGGATGCGCGCACGCTTGTTCGGCCGCTGGGTCGGCCGGGCCGCCATCTTCGCCGTCCTCGGCTTCGGCGCCCTGGTCGCCGGTGGAGTGGCGTCAGCCTCTGCCTACATCGACAACCAGCAGGTCGACTCGGTGGGTTCCACGATCAGCGAGTCGTTCGGCGAGAGTGCAGTTCAAGCGTTTGGTTTCGACTGGAACTGATCAGGTTCCAGCCCGATGGCGGAGGGTGAAGGCACGGGCCAGTGGTCACACTCCGAGGCGGAATCCGTCGTAATCAGGAGCTCGCCTGGTTACTGACCGCACCGGTCGGTCTCTTCGCCGCCTTGGCGACGCTCTTCCTCGGTCTGCACGAACAGAACCCATCCGCTTCCTGGCTGCTCGGCGCGGTCTTCCTCGGCCTGTTGATCGCGGCCGACCGGGTCGTGCTCATGTTCGAGGTGCGACGGCAGGCCTTCACGGTCACGCTCGTCGAGATTCCGGTGTTGCTGGCGCTCTTCTGGCTGCCGCCGATGAACGTCGTGCTCATTCGCGTCCTGGCGTCGGTCATCGCGCAGGCGAGCCGCCGGGTTCCACCGATCAAGCTGTGGTTCAACGTCGCGAGCCACGCGGCCGCGTTGTCCCTCGCCGGCCTGATCGTGTTCGCGTTCGACCCCCGGCATCTACGCGGGGAAGGCGTGGCGGGTCCCTACGAGTGGATCGCGCTCGGATCCGGGGTCATGGCCTCGGTGCTGTTCACGCTCGCCGTCACCGTCGGTGTCATCACGCTCGTCCAGGGTCGGATCTCCACCCAGGATCTGCTTCGTATCGCGACGCCGGGCCTGATCGTCGCGGGCATCAACATCACCATCGGCCTGGTCATGCTCGCGCTGCTGCAGAACAACCCGTGGGCGGTCGTCCTGCTGGCGGCACTCGGCGCGTTCTTCGTGATCGCCTATCGGTCCTACGCGCAGTTCCTGCGCCAGCACCGCACGCTCAGTGAGATCTACGACCTCACGCGCGCGATCGCGGACACTCCGCACGACGGCACGCTGACCGACGTTCTGCTGCACCGGGTGCGCCGCCTCCTGCAAGCCGAGTACGCGACCCTCTGGTTGCCGGCTGTCGGCCGCTATCCGGAGGTGCTGCTCTCCGCGCGCGTCGACGACTCCGGCCTGGTCGACCTCGTCGGCATGGGTGAGTCGATCCGCCGCCGGGTTCTGGACACGGGCGAGACGACCGCCATCGGCGCCAAGCTCGGCGACGAGAAGTTGCGCCAGGAACTCCGCGCCACCGGGGCGAAGGACGCGATCGTCGTGGCTCTCCGCGCCGGCTCGGCGGTGATCGGCTGCATCGAGGTCACCAACCGGCTCGGCGACCTGGCGACGTTCGGGCCGACGGACGTGCGGCTGCTCGAGACGATCGCGGCGCACGCCGCGGTCGCGGTCGAGAACTCCCGGCTCGTGGAGCGGTTGCGCCACGACGCCTACCACGACGGCCTCACCGGGCTGGCCAACCGCCGCCGCATCACGGCCGCCGTCGAGGAGTCGGTCGGTGTGCGCGCGCCGGGCGAACAGGTCGCCGTGCTGCTCTTCGACGTCGACGGCCTGCGTCGGGTGAACGAGTCGCTCGGACATGGCGCCGGCGACCAGGTGCTGGCCGAGGTCGGCCGACGGCTGCGGGCGAGCGCCCCGTCGGGAGCGCTCGTGGGCAGGCTCGGCAGTGACGAGTTCGCCGTCACCCTTCGCGTGGAGGACGTCTCGGCCGCCGACGCGCTGGCCAACAGGATGCGCAATCAGATCCGCGACCAGATGATCTTCGGATCCCTCACCCTCGACATTGAGACCGCGGTCGGCGTCGTGGTGTACCCGGAACACGGCAACGACGCGGCGACGCTGCTCCAGCGTGCCGAACTGGCCGCCGCGGCGGCCAAGACCGTGCCTGGCAGCGTCCAGCTCTTCAGCGCAGGCCTGGAGTCCCGTTCCGTGCGCCGGTTGGCGCTCGCCGGTGACCTGCGCCGTGCCCTCGATCGTGACGAGATCGAGGTCTATTTCCAGCCCAAGGTCACCCTGACCGATCGCCGGCTGCTCGGGGTCGAGTGCCTCGCCCGCTGGGAGCATCCCGCGCACGGTGCCGTGCCGCCCGAGGACTTCGTCGCCGTCGCCGAGCACACCGGGCAGCTCGCCCGGTTGACCGAGGCGGTGCTCAAGGAAGGGCTCAAGCGCTGCCGCGACTGGGAGGCCACCGACCATCCATTGTCGATCTCGGTCAACCTCTCCGCCCGTACGCTGATCGACGCCGACTTCCCGACCCGGGTGCAGGAGCTCCTGGGCGAATACGGCGTCGCGCCGCACCGGCTGACCTTCGAGATCAAGGAAGAGGGCGTCCTGGACGGCACCGACCGCCCGATGCCCACCCTGCGCCGGCTGCGCGACATCGGCGTACGCCTGTCGGTCGACGATTTCGGCACCGGCTACTCGTCATTGTCCTACCTGCGCCGGCTGCCGGTGCACGAGGTGAAGGTCGACAGCTCGTTCGTGCAGGGCATGGCGACCGACCCGGCCGACCTGGCGATCGTCAACGCCGTCGTCACGCTCTCGCAGCAGTTCGGCCTCACGGTCGTCGCGGAGGGTGTCGAGAGCGAGCTGACCCTCGAGCTGTTGCAGGACATCGGCTGCGAGATCGGGCAGGGCTTCCTGTTCAGCCGTCCGCTGCCGTACGAGCGGCTGGAAGCCTGGTTCTCGGCGCAGACCGAGACGGAGTCGACCGCCGCGGGCGAGGTGCGCCGCCTGCGCGCGGTGCCCTGACGCGGCGTCGGTATCCCGATTTCGTGGCCTGACAACAGCCGTGTACTCTTACCCCTGCGCGTCAGCGAGCTAGATCGCGCGTGCCCCCTTAGCTCAGTCGGCAGAGCGTCTCCATGGTAAGGAGAAGGTCTACGGTTCGATTCCGTAAGGGGGCTCTGTTCCACCGCGGCGGTGTAGCTCAGATGGCAGAGCAAGCGGCTCATAATCGCTGTGTCGCCGGTTCAAGTCCGGCCACCGCTACTGTTGATCCGGGCGCCGCCGGCGCCCGTTTTGCTGGATGACCGTGCCACCAGGTAATCTGGTCGGCCGGTAGGTTAGCGACACACCCGTTACGAGGAAGGCACCCCGCCGTGGCCAAGGCGACCGACGTCCGTCCCAAGATCACTTTGGCGTGCACGGAGTGCAAGGAGCGCAACTACATCACGCGGAAGAACCGGCGTAACGACCCGGACCGCATCGAGCTGAAGAAGTTCTGCCCGCGCGATGGCCGGCACACCGTGCACCGCGAGACCCGCTGAGCTAGCAGCACCGAGTTTTCACGGCCGGCACCGCCCCTGAGGGCGGGGCCGGCCGTTGTGTTGCCAACGGAAGTCACACCAGCACCGGCCGCTACCATCTGTGCATGCCCTTGGACCCGTCGTACGTCGGCCGTAGCTACCCGCCGACCCCGCCCTACCTCGTCGGCCGCGAGAAGATCCGTGAGTTCGCGAAGGCGATCGGCGCCACCGACAGCGCCTACCACGATCCCGACGCGGCCCGGGCGCTCGGTTACGCCGACGTGATCGCGCCGCCGACCTTCCCGACCGTGGTCTCGTTCGCGTCCAACAACGCCGTCGTCGACGACCCGGACCTGGCGATCGACTACTCCCGGGTGGTCCACGGCGACCAGCGCTTCCAGTACACCCGCCCGATCGTGGCCGGCGACGAGCTCGTCGGCACGCAGACGATCGAAGAGATCATCTCGCGCGGTGGCCACGACTTCATCACCACGCGCACCGACATCACCGACACCGCCGGCGCGCCCGTGGCGATCGCCTGGTCGAAGCTCGTCATCCGCGGGGAGGGCTGACGCGATGGACCTGCCGAAGAAGACATACCCCGTCACCCGGGCCGATCTGGTGCGCTACGCGGGCGCCTCGGGCGACTTCAACCCGATTCACTGGAACGAGCGGTTCGCGACCAAGGTCGGCCTCCCCGGGGTGATCGCCCACGGCATGCTGACCATGGCGCTGGTCGGCCGCGCGGTCACCGACTGGGCCGGCGCGCCCGACGCGGTCGTCGACTTCTCGGTGCGGTTCAGCCGCCCGGTGCCCGTGCCGGACGACGAGACCGGCACCGAGGTCGAGGTGTCCGCCGAGGTGAAGGGCACGACTGACGAGGGTCACACCGTGCTGGCCATCACCGCCACGTGCCGCGGTGAAAAGGTGCTCTCGCAGGCGAAGGCGACCGTCCGAACCTCCCGGTTGGGAAAGTAGGGCGGGTACCCGTACACTTGGCCGCCGTGGGGTCCGTGACCCCTGCGACGCTGCTTGCGCTCGTAGGGTTGCAACCCCCGAAGGGGTGTAGCTCAATTGGCAGAGCAGCGGTCTCCAAAACCGCAGGCTGCAGGTTCAAGTCCTGTCACCCCTGCGCCTATGGCCTGACCGGCTTGACGTGGGACTGGCATCGCCGAGCAGAGTCTTGACGGCGACAGGCCAGCCCGCAAAGCCGCTAAGGTCGGCGTGACGAAGCACCACCACGACCGCGACGGAGGGCGAAGTGGCCGAGAAAAATCGGCGCGACGACGAGTTCGCCGACGACCGCCTTGATGACGAGGCGTTCGACGACGCTGTCGACGACGACGCCACCGACGAGGACGAGCCGGTTTCCCGCGGCGGCACCGCGACGCGTTCCCGCGTCGCGAAGGCCGGGGAGAGCACGACCAAGCGCACCGAGACCGGTCGCGTGGGATTCTTCGGGCGGATCGCCCGGTTCTTCCGCGAGGTCGTCGCCGAGCTGCGTAAGGTCATCTGGCCGACCCGCAAGGAACTGCTGACCTACACGGCCGTTGTCGTCGTGTTCGTCGCGTTCATGCTCGCGATCGTGGGCCTCCTGGACCTCGGGTTCGCCAAGGGCGTCCTGGCGGTCTTCGGCAACTGAGACGTCAGCCGCATCGACGGCGGCGTGACTACCAGACGGAAGTGAATGAGCGTGCCTGAGTACGACGAGACCGGCGAGATCATCGACGAGCAGTCGTCAGTGGCCACGGCGGAGACCGACGATTCGATCGAGGCCGCGACCGAGGACACCGAGGCCGGCGACGACACCGCGCTGGTCGAGCCCGACGACGACTTCGACCCGGTCGCCGAGCTTCGGCAGAAGCTGCGCTACGCGCCCGGCGACTGGTACGTCGTCCACTCGTACGCCGGTTACGAGAACAAGGTCAAGACCAACCTCGAGACCCGGATCACGAGCCTCGACATGGAGGAGTTCATCTTCCAGGTCGAGGTGCCGACCCGCGAAGAGGTCGAAGTCAAGAACGGCAAGCGGCTCCAGGTGCAGAACAAGGTCTTCCCGGGTTACATCCTGGTCCGGATGGACCTGAGCCCGGAGTCCTACTCCTGCGTGCGCAACACGCCTGGCGTGACCGGCTTCGTCGGCGCCACCGACCGGGCCGACCGGCCCGCGCCGCTGTCGCTCGACGAGGTCCTCAAGTGGCTGGCGCCCGCGGTCGAGACCGCCGAGACCAAGAAGACCAAGGTCGAGGTCAAGGTGCTCGACTTCGAGGTCGGCGACTCGGTCACGGTCACCGACGGCGCGTTCGCGTCGCTGCCCGCGACGATCAGCGAGATCAACGCAGACCAGCAGAAGCTCAAGGTGCTCGTCTCGATCTTCGGTCGGGAGACGCCGGTGGAGCTCAACTTCAACCAGGTCGCGAAGATCTAAAACCGCTGCGTTACGCTTGTACGTCGGCCCGCCGGGGCCGCGCTCGACCGTGCGCGGACTCCGGCTGATCGGCCGGTCGAATCCACCCAAGCCCAGGAAGTGACATGCCTCCGAAGAAGAAGCTCGTGAAGACCTTCACGCTGCAGCTGCCGGCGGGTCAGGCGACCCCCGCGCCGCCGGTCGGCCCGGCGCTCGGCCAGCACGGCGTGAACATCATGGAGTTCTGCAAGCAGTACAACAAGGAGACCGAGCAGCAGCGCGGCGACATCGTCCCCGCCGAGATCTCGGTCTACGAGGACCGCACGTTCACCTTCGTGCTGAAGACCCCGCCCGCCGCGCGCCTGCTGATCAAGGCCGCCGGTGTGCCCAAGGGCTCCGGCACCCCGCAGTCGGCCAAGGTCGGCTCCGTGAGCCGCGCCCAGCTCCGCGAGATCGCCGAGCGCAAGATGGCCGACCTCAACGCCAACGACGTCGACCAGGCCGAGAAGATCATCGCCGGCACCGCCCGGTCGATGGGCATCACGGTCCGCGACTGACCCACTCGTGGGAGGGCCGCCCTTGACGCGGCGGTCCGCCAACTACCACAGGAGATTCACAGACATGCAGCGCAGCAAGAGTTACCGCAAGGCGGCCGAGCAGATCGACCGGGACAAGCTCTACACCCCGGCCGAGGCCGTCAAGCTCACCAAGGGCTCCACCTCCGTCAAGTTCGACCCCACGGTCGAGGTCGCGATGCGCCTCGGGGTCGACCCGCGGAAGGCTGACCAGATGGTCCGCGGCACGGTCAACCTGCCGCACGGCACCGGCAAGACCGCCCGCGTCATCGTGTTCGCGGCCGGCGCCAAGGCCGAAGAGGCCACCGCGGCGGGCGCCGACGAGGTCGGCACCGACGAACTGGTCGCCCGCATCCAAGAGGGCTGGCTCGACTTCGACGCGGCGATCGCCACGCCGGACCAGATGGCCAAGATCGGCCGGATCGCGCGAATCCTGGGCCCGCGCGGCCTGATGCCGAACCCGAAGACCGGCACGGTCACCATGGACGTGACCAAGGCAGTCTCGGACATCAAGGGCGGCAAGATCACCTTCCGCGTCGACAAGCACTCGAACCTGCACCTGATCATCGGCAAGGCCTCGTTCTCCGAGGACCAGCTGGTCGACAACTACGCCGCGGTCCTGGACGAGGTCCTCCGGGCCAAGCCGTCCGCGGCCAAGGGCACCTACCTCAAGAAGGTCACCTTCACCACCACGATGGGCCCGGGCGTCCCGGTCGACCCGAAGGTGGTCAAGAACCTGCGCGAGACGGAAGCCTGAGTTTTCTCGAATCGCCCGTCACCCCTTGTTCGGGGTGACGGGCGATTTTCTTTTTGCTCGGGTCCGTCGTGGGCGCGACCGTTGCTCCCGCCAGACTTGGTGTCCGTCGTGGGTGCGTGGCTCTTGGCCGCTGTCCGTGGTTTCCGTCGCCCATTCGTGGGTGGTTGCGGTTCGGGCTGGGGAGGATGTCGTGCGCCTGCGCTAAACGCACACCCCGCTCAATGCTCCGGCGCACGACATCCTCCCCAGCCCTGACCTGGTCGGGCGCGTCGCTACGCCGCGGGGTCGGGGGACACAGTCCATCCCTCCCGGCCCGTCTGGGGTTTTCTTAGCCTTTGGTCGCGGTTGTGGGTATGGCACCCGCCGTCGCTTCGTCGCGGGTTCGTGGGACACGGTGGATCCGGCAGAGTGCGTCGCGATTGCGGTCGCCGTGCCTGCCGCCGTTTCGTCGCGGGATTGCGAACCCCGTTCATCCCTTCAGGCTCGTCTGGGGTGTCTTCGTCGTTGGTCGCGGTCGTGGGTGCGGCGCTCGCCGTCGCTTCGTCGCGGGTTCGTGGGACACGGTGGATGCGGCGGCGCGCGTTGCGATTGCGGAGGGCGTGCCCGGCCGTTTCGTCGCGGATTCGTCGGACCTGGTTGATCGGCGCGTCGTGGGTCTTTGGGCTCGGTCATCCGTGCCCGCCGGCGATCATGGTCCAGGTCGGTCGACCGCACGTCGCGGCCAGCGAGCAGCCCCCGTGGAGCCGCCCTTTGTTCGACGGGCCGGGTCGATGTCGCTGGAGTTCCAGGGTCGGTCGGGCGACCAGCCGCGGCAGTGGCGAGAGCTGCTCTGTCTCGGGCCAGATCACCAGGTCGGACTGGCGCCGACCGCCCCCGCCGGCCAAACGCGAGCCGCCGTGTGTAACCCGGCTGTAGGTCGAGGCACTAGCGGGGCGGCCCCTTTAACCTTCGTCGTCGCGGTCGTCGCGGTCGTCGCGGTC
>NZ_BONE01000069.1 GCF_016862555.1 Asanoa siamensis
GCCGACCGGCCGCGGACGTCGGTGACCCGGATGCTGAACGGGCCGTCGCCGATGCCGCTGTCGATCAGCCAGTAGTTGTAGTCCTCGCGGTGCGCGGCGCGGAAGCTGCCGCCCGAACCCTTGGCCTCGACGGAACGCAACGCGTTGCCGGTGTTGTCGACGAGCACGGCGAACCAGTACGCGGACGCACCCTCCTTGACGCGGAACGTCAGGTTGGCGGTGCGCGGGCTGGCCACGGTCGTGTAGGTGACCGGGATGATCCCGTCGACCGGGTCACCGATCTTCGCGAACGCCTCGCGGCTCAGGTCGATGTGGCCGGCCTCGCACGGCGGGCAGCTGTCGACGACCTTCACGCGGACGCTGCCGCTGGGGCCTTTCACGTCGAGGTAACCCCCGCACTGCGCGCCGTCGGCGTACTCGGCGGGTGACAGGGCCACGAACAGCCGGTCGGCGGGTGGGCTCGGGTAGGAGCAGTTGCCGCCGTTGTCGGTGTAGAAGGTGGCCTTGCCGCTGCGGGCCTGGGCCTGGGCCTGCTCTGCCGCGCAGGCGCTGCCGGCACCGCGCAGCGCGAACACCGCCGTCACGGCGGCCGCCAGGGCGACCACCCCGGCCACCACCCACCACCGCCGTTGCCATGCTCCGGTCACGGCGACCGATCCTTCCCTACGCCGGTGCGACCCGCCAGCGCCGTGGTCAGCCTCCCGGCTTAGGCCGCGCGGGTGCGATCGTCGGGCCGGACGGCCGTCAACCGCGGGGCTTAGGCCGGCCGGCGCGATCGACCCCGGTCATGCGGACGTTTCCGGTCCGGATCCCGGCGCGCCTGCTTGCGGCGGGCAGGCGGTGCGGGGTGCGCGGAGACGCGTGACCACGGCGCGCACCGCACTGGACGGGGTGCACCCGGCCGCGCTGTCGAGCATCCGCGTCTCCGCCCGCACGAGCCGTTCGGCGTGCCCCGTGCCGTGACGCGGGGTGTGTGCCGCGACGGCGCAAGCGAAGAGGGGCCCGGCCGCCGGCCGAACCCCCCTCGTGCTTCATCGGTATCAGTGCATCGCGACCGGAACGGCGAGCGCCTCGTCCGGCGTGCCGCCCTCGGCCTTCTCGATCCGCCTGCGCGGCAGCAGCAGCGCCGGCACGAGGCAGAGCGCGAGCAGCACGACCGCGACCAGCCAGGTGTTGCCGAACGCGCCGGCCAGCGAGGACTGGCCCGCGGTGAGCACCTCGCGCGGCACGTCGCCGGCCTGCACGCGGCCCTGGGTCACCGCGCTGTAGGCGGTGGCCTCGGGGCTGTCGAGCACCTGGTTGGTGAGGATCACCGACATCACCGCGGTGCCGATCGAGCCGGCCGTCTGCTGGATGATGTTCATCATCGTCGAGCCGCGGGCGACCTGCTGGTGGGTCAGGGACGCGAGTGCCGCCGACATGATCGGCATCATCGTCATGCCCATGCCGAGACCGCTGACGAACAGGGCGCCGAGCAGCAGCGGGTAGTTCGACTCCGGCGTCACCATCGTGAACGGCGCCATGCCGAGCGCGATCAGCACGAGGCCGGGCAGCACCAGCTTGCCGGGGCCGATCTTGTCGGTGAGTCGGCCCGCGATGGGCATGGTGACCATGGCGCCCAGGCCCTGCGGCGCGAGCAGCAGGCCGGCGGTGAGCGTCGACTCGCCCCGTACCTGCAGGAAGTAGCTCGGGAACAGCAGCATCGCGCCCATGAACGCGACCGTGAACAGCGTCAGCGTGACCGTCGAGACGGTCAGGTTGCGGTTCTTGAACAGGCCCAGGTCGATCAGCGCGTGCTGCTTACGCAGCGCGTGCAGCACGAACGCGACGAGCAGCACCAGGCCGACGATCGCCGGGATCAGCACCCGGGTCGCGGCGACCGTGCCCTTCTCGGGGATCGAGGAGACGCCGAAGAGGAACAGCGCCAGGCCCGGCGAGAGCAGCAGCATGCCGAGGAAGTCGAACGACTCGGAGGGCTGCGGCTGGTCCTTGGGCAGGATCCGGGCGGAGAGGACGAAGGCGACGATGCCGATCGGCACGTTGATCAGGAAGATCCAGTGCCAGCTCTGCGCGTCGACCAGCCAGCCGCCGAGGATCGGGCCACCGATCGGGCCGAGCAGCATCGGCACGCCGAGCACGGCCATCACGCGGCCGACCCGGTCAGGCCCGGCGGCCCGCGTCATGATCGTCATGCCGAGCGGCATCAGCATGCCGCCACCGAGACCCTGCAGCGCGCGGAATACGATCAGCGGGCCGATGTCCCAGGCGACGGCGCACAGAGCCGAGCCGCCGACGAAGAGCACCAGCGATAGCAGGTAGAGCCGCTTGGTGCCGAACCGGTCGGCCGCCCACCCGGTGATCGGGATGACGGTCGCCAGGGCCAGCGTGTACGCGGTCATCGTCCAGGCGACGTCGGCGTAGCTGGCGTTGAACTCGCGCTGGAACGTAGGCAGCGCCACGCTCACCACGGTGATGTCGAGAATCGACATGATGGCGCCGAGCACCACCACGCCGGCGACCTTCAGCACACCGCTGTCGAGCTTGTCTGACCCAGCCGCGGGAGCGGCCTGCGTCGTCATGCGCGATCATCCCCCCTCGATCGACGCCCCCGGATCGAGGCGACGATGATGGTCCCAGACAGGCGTACGAATGCTGAAACGAATTTCACGTTGGGTGACGGTGCTCACGTTTGCGACGCCGGGTGCGTCCACAATTGACGGCATTGCCCTTGTTACTCACTGTCATCGATACGACGTCCGGGTGCGGACACGGCCCGCTGTGGTGCCGGTACCCTGTGTCGATGACCGACCTGATCCACATCCGGATCGACGTCTCCGCCGACGCGGACGACGACCGGCTGGCCCGGATGTCCCGCGACCTGCGCGCCGAACTCCTCGAGGGCGACGTCGAGTCGGTCACCCGCCCGTCGGGCCCGCCGCCGGCCGGGGCGAAGTCGGCGGAGGCGCTGACGGCGGGCGCGCTGCTGCTCGCGGTCGCGCCACCGTTCGTCGAGGGAGCGGTCGCGGTGGTGGCGTCGTGGCTGTCGCGGCAGGCCCGCGACGTGACTGTCGAGATCGACGGCCAGACGTTCTCGGGCCCGGTCACCCGCCAACAGCGCGACGCCCTGGTCCAGGCGTACCTGGCCCGGGTCGCGACGGAGCCGGCCGCCGACTAGCGACTGGTCGCGGCGGCCAGTTCCGGCTCGTGGGTGTCCGCGTCGAGGTGGCGGCGGAGCTTGGCGCCTTCCAGGTCGACGTCGGGCAGCGCGCGGTCCAGCCAGCGCGGTAGCCACCAGGCCGACCGCCCCAGCAGCGACATCACCGCCGGCACCAGCGTCATCCGGACCACGAACGCGTCGATCGCCACGCCGACCGCGAGCGCGAAGCCCATCGACTTGATCACCGGGTCGTCGAGCAGGATGAAGCCCGCGAACACGGCGGTCATGATCAGGGCCGCGGCGGTGACCACGCGGGCGCCGTGGCCCATGCCGTTGATCGTGGCGCGGGTCGGTGGGTCGCCGTGCACGAAGTCCTCGCGCATCCGCGACACCAGGAAGACCTCGTAGTCCATCGCCAGCCCGAACAGGATGCCGATCAGCAGGATCGGCAGGAAGCTGACCAGCGGCCCGGGCGTGTCGAGGCCGACCAGCCCGGCGAGGTGCCCCTGCTGGAACACCAGCGTCGTCAGCCCGAACGTCGCGCCGACGGTGAGCAGGAAGCCCAGCGCCGCCTTGACCGGCACCAGGATCGACCGGAACACCACCGCCAGGAGAAGGACCGAGAGACCGACGACCAGCAACAGGTACGTGGGCAGCGCGCGCGACAACTTCTCCGACACGTCGATACCGACCGCGGTCTGCCCGGTCAACGCGACGTCGGCCCCGGCCACGCCGTGCACCTTGTCGCGGACGTCGTGCACCAGCGTCTCGGTGGCGGGGTCCGTCGGCCCGGTCCGTGGCAGCACCCCGAGCAGAGCGGTCCGCCCGTCCTGGCTGAGGTTGGGCGGCGTCACGGCGAGCAGGTTCTCGGTGCCCGCCAGCCGATCCCTGACCTGCTCCACCGCGGCGCTGGTGGCGGCCTTGTCGTCGGTGCTGACGACCAGGGCCAGACGCCCGGTGAAGCCGGGCCCGAACCCTTCGGTGATCAGGTCATTGGCCGCCCGAACCGGACTCCCGACGGGCGCGGCACTCGCGTCGGGCAGGGCAAGCCGCATATCCAACGCGGGCGCGGCCAGGGCTCCGAGCCCGAGGACCCCGACCACCAGCAACAGCACCCGCCGCCGAACCACACCGCGAGCCCACCGAAACCCGAACGGCTCCCGCGCCGCCCCATCGCCCGCCCGGCGCAACATCCCCCGCCGGCCTGGCGCGGCGACGTGCCGGCCTCCGCCCATCAGCCCATGCCGACCCGACCCTGCCGCGTCCCGGCCCTCGCCCGACAGCCCCTGCCGACCCAGCCCAGCCGTCTCCCGGTCCTCGCCCAATAGCGCCGACCCCGGTCCGCCCGACCCCACCGCCTGCGGGGCGTCCTGCGGCAGCGGCCGCGCACCGAGCCTGGCCGCGAGGCGGGCCTTGCGGGGTAGCACCCGCCTGCCCGCGAAGCCGAGCAGCGCCGGCAGCAGCGTGACCGCGACCAGGACCGAGACCGCGACCGTGCCCGCGGCCGCCAGGCCCATCACCGTCAGGAACGGGATGCCTACCAGCGACAGGCCCGCCAGGGCGATGACCACCGTGCCGCCGGCGAAGAGGACCGCCGAGCCCGCGGTGCCCAGCGCGCGGCCCGCCGCGTCGTCGGGTGCGACGCCGTCCCGGACGTGCTGGCGGTACGCGACGTGATGAACAGCGAGTAGTCGATACCGACCGCCAGACCCAGCATCAGCGCCAGGATCGGGGCGGTGCTGGTCAACCCGACCACGCCGCTGAGGGCGAACAGGCCCGCCATGCCGGCGCCGACGCCGATCAGTGCGGTCGCCATCGTCATCCCGGCGGCGACCAGCGAGCCGAGCGTGACCACCAAGACGGCCAGCGCGACCAGCACGCCGATGCCCTCCGTGCCGCCCATCTCCGGCTCGTTGTGCATCACCTCGCCGCCGTGCTCGACCCGCAGGCCGGCCTGTTCGGCGGCGGTGCCCGAGTGCGCGTACGCCTCCCGTTGCGCGTCCGTGATCGCGTCGTCCCGGGCCGCGAACTGCACCTGGACCAGCGCGTGACGGCCATCCGGGGAGACTGCCCCACTTGCGTACGGGTCGACCGCGCCCACGGCGCCCGGCAGTGCGCCCGCCTCCCGGACGACCGCCGAGACCGCCGTGCGGGCGGCCGGTTCGGCCAGCGTGCGACCCGGCGGCGCGGCGATCACGATCGTCCCCGTCGACCCGCTCGCCTCGGGGAACTCCCGGGCCAGGGCGTCGATCGCCCGCTGCGACTCCGTACCCGGCATGGTGAAGTCGCTGGACGTCGGCTTCATGAAAGCCGCCGCCGCCCCACCGAGGGCGACCAGCGCGACCAGCCAGAGCGCGACCACGAGCCGGCGGCGCCGGAACGCGCCGCGGCCCAGGCGGTAGAGGACAGTTGCCATGTCTCCTCGATCAACGGGGTGGCATGCAACATGCCCGACGAAGCTGATTATCGGCTCCCAGCTTGTGTGGGTTGTGAGGAACGTCCTAATCGACCGGTGCCCGTACGTGATCATCTGAATACCGAAAGATCGCTCGGAAAACCGATAAATCATGCCAAACTGGCGCGGTGCGACCGGTGCCTTGGTGGGCCGTGATCTCGGCGATCCTGGCCCCGTTCTTCCTGCTCGGTGGCTTGCTCCTGGCCACCGCACGGCAGTCCGCCAGCTACAACTCGACCCGCGACACGATCAGCGCCCTGGGCGGCCTCGGCGCCACCGACCGATGGATCATGGTCATCGGCTTCACCTGCATGGGCATCAGCTTCATCGTGTTCGGCATCGGCCTGCGCCCGGCCCACATGGCCGGCCGCGTCGTGATCGTCTTCGGCGGCTTCGTCTCGTTGCTGTCCGCGTTCTTCCCGCAGCCGGTGGTCGGCCAGTCCCAGGCCCACGGCCTGGTCGCCGGCGCGGGCTTCGTCGCGCTCGCGATCTGGCCGGCGTTCGCCTTCCGTACGGAACGCGCCGCACCGTGGTCCTTACGCCCGACCGCGTCCCTGTTGGTGACCGCGCTGATGGTCGTGTTGATGTTCTGGTTCGCCACGGAGCTGTTCAACCGGGGAGACCAGATCGGCATCACCGAACGCTTCCTGGCCGCGGTGGAAGCACTCTGGCCCGCGGTCGTGGCCGTCAACGCCCGCCAACTCAACCCGGCCTTCGCGGCCCAGGCCCAGGCGATCGCCGACAAACCACACTGACCCCGCCGACGAGCCCACCTGATCGCCGAAGCACCTTCCGCGCCCGGCGGTTCCCCGTCGAAGCCGCACCGACCCACGCTCTAGCCGGCAAGCCGCACCGATTGGCGCCGGCAGCCGCGCCCAGGCCGGTAGCGTCAGGCGGCATGACGTTTCGCGACCTGCACGACGGCGCGCTCCCCCTCCTGCTCCCCAACGCCTGGGATGTCGCCTCGGCCATCGCGTTCGTCGAGGCCGGCTTTCCCGCCATCGGCACCACCAGCTTCGGCGTGGCGGCCGCCGCCGGCGTACCCGACGGTCACGGCAACACCCGGGACGCCACCCGCCTCCTCGCCCACGCCCTCGCGCCCCTGCCGGTCTTCGTCTCCGTCGACGTCGAGGACGGCTACTCGGCCGAGCCCGACGAGGTCGCCGACTACGTCGCGACGCTGGGCGTCGCCGGCATCAACCTGGAGGACAGCACCGACGGCCGCCTCGTCGAGCCGTCGGCCCACGCCGCCAAGATCGCTGCGGTCAAGACCCGCAACCCCGACGTGTACGTCAATGCCCGCGCCGACACCTACTGGCTCGGTCAGGACGCCACCCTCTCGGCGACGCTGGAGCGTGCGGCGGCCTACGTCGAGGCCGGCGCGGACGGCGTCTTCGTACCCGGCGTGACCAAGCCGCCCGAGCTGCGCGAGCTGGCCGTCAACCTGCCGGTCCCCGTCAACGTGCTGGTAATACCCGGGCTGTCCCTGCCGCACCTGGCCGATCTCGGTATCCGCCGCGTCAGCACGGGCTCGCTCCCCTACCGCGCCGCCCTGGACGCGGCCCTCGCGGTCGCCATCGCGGTCCGCGACGGGCAGGAGCCCCCGGCGGCCACGCCCTACGCGGTCCACCAGGAGCGCCTGCGGCGCCTGAAATCGGATAATTAGGACGGTCCGCACGGTACGTTCAGCGCCATGGGCATGTCGCGTCTGCTGCGGCGGAGGACGGCCGCGGACCTCGTCACGGCGTCAGCCGGTCTGGGACGAGCGCGATGACGGTCCGGGTGCTGGTCGGGTTCGACGACTCCCCCGCGGCCGGCGCGGCGATCCAGGCCGCCGCGCGGCTGTTCCCGCGGGCCCACGCGACGGTCGCCCACCTCTGGTCGCCACCGTTCGCCAGCGCGACCCTGCGGCAGCGCCTGTGGAGCAACACCCGCCGCGTCGACGATCTCGTCGAGGCGGTCGAGCGCGAGGGCGAACGCGAAGCCGCCTGGATCGCCGACCGCGGCGTCACCCTCGCCCGGGCCGCCGGATGGGACGCCGAGCCGCGCGTGGTGCGCGGCTACGGCGGCGAGGGACTCGTGCTCAGCGAGCTCGCGGAGCGGCTCGAGCCCGACGTGGTCGTGGTCGGCTCGCGCGGGCTCGGCGGCACCCGGGCGGTGCTCGGCAGCGTGTCCGACCTGGTCGCGCACTACTCGCCACGGCCGGTCCTCGTCGTCGGGCACCCGGCCGCGGCGGACGACGCCCTCGCCACCGGGCCGGTCGTGGTCGGCACCGACGAGTCACCCGGCGCCCAAACGGCCCTCGCCGCCACCGCCCGGCTGTTCCCGGGGAGACGACTGCTGACCGTCACCGTCGACGACGGCGGCTGGCAGCCGGCGACCCCACCGCGCGCCGTCGACTCCTCCGCGCTGCTGCGCGTCGCGCGCGGCCCGGGCCCGCCGGGCCGGGCGATCGCCGGCGCCCTGGTCGAGTGCGCGCGCAACCAGTCGGCCGCGGTCCTCGTGGTCGGCTCCCGCGGCCGCGCGGCGGTACGCGAGATCCTCCTGGGCAGCGTGGCCAAGGCGACGCTGCACCACGCCGACCGCCCGGTCCTGGTCGTACCCGCCGCGGACTGAGCGCGCGACAGGGCGAGCGCGCACGGTCCACAATGACCCGCATGAGTGTCCGGTACGACGACGTGCTCGGCCCCTTGCGCACCGCCTACGACGCGCGCGCGGCCTGGCGGGACGGCCTGGCCAAGGAGCCGTGGAAGCTGGTCGAGCGGCAGGCGTTCCGAGAGCGGCTGGCGCCGGGCGCCCGGCTGCTGGAGATCGGCGCCGGCAGCGGCCAGGACAGCGCCTGGTTCCAGGCGGAAGGCCTGTCCGTCGTCGCCGTCGACCTGTCGGCGGCCATGGTCGCGCACTGCCGGGCCAAGGGCGTCGAGGCCCACGTCATGGACTTCCTGCACCTCGACTTCCCGGCCGGCTCCTTCGACGCGGTCTACGCGCTCAGCTGCCTGCTGCACGTGCCCAACCACGATCTGCCCGCCGTCCTCGCGGCGGTCCGCGCCGTGCTGCGCCCGGGCGGGTTGCTCTTCGTCGGCGTGTACGGCGGCGACGAGAGCGCCGAAGGGCCGATCGACGGCGACGAGCACGTGCCGCCGCGGTTCTTCTCCTGGCGCACCGACGAGCAGTTGCTCGGCTTCGCCACCGACGCCGGGTTCGAGGTCGTCGACTTCCACCCGGTGGCGCTCGACGACGGCCACCGGTTCCAGTCGCTGACGCTGCGCGCGCCGGGTCGCTAGAAGCGGTCGGGGCGGCAACCCGCCAGCGCCGGGTCGGCGACGCCGTCGACCACCTCGCGCGCGACCAGGCGACCCATGGCCGGCGCGAGCGTGACCGCCGAGTGCATCACCGCCAGGTAGAGGCCGGGCACGTCCGCGACCGGGCCGACGATGGGCTCGCCGTCGGCCGGCATGGGGCGCGCGCCGAGTCGGCTGCCGAGCAACTCGACACCCGCGGCGCCGCGGAAGGTGGCGCGCACGGCGGCGAGGGCCCGCTCCGGCGAGTCCGCGGCGGCGATCAGCCGGTCCGGGGCGACCTGGCGCAGGTCGAAGTCGTCGGTGTTGACCACGGTCCGGACCAGACCCGCCGGCGCCCGGAACCGGGCGAGCGGGCACGGTGACGGCTCGACCGCGACGCGTACGCCGACCGACGCGCCCAACGCGGCCGTGGCCACACCGGCCGCGAGCACCACGGTCGTACCCGGGAGGGGTCCTGCCGGCGTCTCGACCCCCGCGACCCGGCCCGCCGCGTCCCGACGGACCGCGCTGACCACGGTGTCCAGGTGGATCCGGGCGCCGTGGTCGCGCGCGCCCGCCACCAGCCGCGCGGTGACGCCGACCGGGTCGACGGCGCCGTCGCCGGCCGCCCAGACGGCCCACTCCGGTGGCTGCCGGACGTGGGGTTCGAGCGCCAGCACCCGGCCCGCGTCCACGATCTCCTGCCCGGGCCCGGCCGCCGGCGCGTCGCCCGCCGCACGCCAGGCCAGGGAGCCGGACCAGGTCACGGGCAGTCCCGGCAACTCGGCCTCGACGCGGCGGTACTCGTCCATCGCACTGACCCGGATCCCGGCCGCCGGACCGGTACGCACGCCGGAGGCGCCGATCCAGGCGAACGAGTCCGCGGTCACGCCGGCGCCCGGCTGCCCGGCGTCGACCAGCGTCACGGCGGCGCCGGCCCGCGCGACGTGGTAGGCCACCGACGCGCCGACGATGCCTGCCCCGACGACGATCACCGTCACGCCGCCGAGCCTACGGCCCGCCGGGTCGACGCGCCGACCGTCAGTCGGTGGCCAGCCGGGCGTGCAGGTGCATGTCGTGCCACCCGTCGGCGTGCAGGGCCTCGGACCGCTTGGTGCCTTCGAGCAGGAACCCCGCCCGCCGCGCGACCGCGCACGACGCCGGGTTCAGGGTCGAGTGCATGACCTCGATCCGGTGCAGCCCCAGCTTGCCGAAGGCCCACCCGGTCAGCGCGTCCAGCGCCCGCCCCGCGACACCGCCGCCGCGGGCGCCGGGCAGCACCCAGTAGGACACCTCGCCCAGCCCGTCGGCGAGATCGATCCTGCGCAGGCTGATCTGCCCGACCACCGCGCCGTCGCGGGCGATCGCGAACCCGGCGCCGCTCTCCCCGCTCCACCGCCCGGACCACGACGCGATCCACGCGTCGGCCTCGAGCGGGGTCATCGAACGGCAGTGCCAGCGCTGCACGTCGGGGTCGGCGTAGCCGGCGAGCACCACCGCGCGGTCATCCGGACGCCAGGGCCGCAACCGGACACCGTCGCCGTCGATCTCGGGCTGTCGGCTGGCGGCCATCGCACCGGGCGGCACGGCGGGACTGGCGAGAGAAGGCACCCGGTGACCTTATCCGCAGGTCGGAGGACCCGCGGCGGCGCGATCGAAGTGGGGGGTATGAAGCCGGGCGACCGTGGGTATGGGCGCGATATACGGCACGACGAGCGGGTGTGTACGGAGGCGATGGCCGTGCTCAGTCAGGGCGACCGGCAGCGCTTGGCCGAGATCGAACGCTACCTGGCGGCCGAGGATCCGCGGTTCGCGAGACGGATGCGCGGGAAGAGCCGGCAGTGGACCCGGCTCGTGGTTCCGATCGTGATCATCGTCGCGCTGGTCGCGCTCACGCCGCTGTTCCTGATCACCTGGGACCGGCCCGGGGTGGCCGCGCTCGGGGTGTGCGCCGCGCTCGCCACGTTGACCTGGATGGTCGGCCGCACCGCCGGACCGCGCTGGCGACGACGGTCCTGACCGTGCCGTCGACCCCGCGCGAGAAGCTGGCGCCGTACCGGCGCAAACGTGACTTCGCCCGGACGCCCGAGCCGTCCGGCGCCGCGAAACGCGGGGGCCGGAACGAGCGGCGGTTCGTCGTGCAGCGCCACCGCGCCCGCAACCTGCACTACGACGTGCGGCTCGAGGTCGACGGGGTGCTGGTGAGCTGGGCGGTGCCCAAGGGACCGACGCTCACACCCGGCGTGCGCCGCGGTGCGTACCACGTCGAGGACCACCCCATGGAGTACATCGACTTCGAGGGGGTCATCCCGGCCGGCGAGTACGGCGGTGGCGACGTGATCGTCTGGGACACCGGCACCTGGGAGCCGGCGGAGGGCGAGGATCCGGCCCGCGCGATCGAAGCCGGTGAGCTGCACGCCGACCTGCACGGCGAGAAGCTCAACGGCCGCTTCGTGTTCGTGCGTACGCGCGCCGACGACTGGATTCTGCTCCACAAGAAGGACGCGTACGCGAAGCCGAACTGGGATCCGGAGAAGCATCCCCGCTCCGTGCTGTCGGGGCGTACCAACGACGAGGTCAAGGCCGACCCCGACCGGTTGTGGCGGTCGGACCTGCCGGCCGACCGCGCCAGCCTGGCCCTCAAGCCCGACGCGCTCGAAGCCGACCCGGCCGAGGTGAAGGCGCTGGACAAGCTGAAGACCCAGGGCACCTGGCACGTCTTCGGCCGCGACCTGAAGGTGACCAACCTCGACAAGGTGCTCTTTCCCGGGAAAGGGCGCGGGCGGCCGGTCACGAAGCGCGACCTCCTGCGCTACACGGCCGAGATCGCGCCGACGATCCTGCCGTACCTGACCCGGCGGCCGCTCAACCTGCACCGCTATCCCGACGGCGCCGGCACGCGGGGCTTCTGGCAGAAGGAACTGCCCGCCCACGCGCCGGACTGGCTCGCCCGGTGGGACAACCCGGACGCGAATCCCGGCGAGTCGCGGACCTATCTGGTGGTCGACGAGCCCGCCGCGTTGCTGTGGGCCGCCAACTTCGGCGGGCTGGAGTGGCACGCCTGGACGTCCCAGGTGGACAAGCCGGACAAGCCCACGTACGCGCTGATCGACCTGGATCCGGGCACGAAGACGTCGTGGGCAGACCTGGTGGCGCTGGCCCGCCTGCACCGCGACGCGCTCGACCACCTCGGGCTGGTGTCCCGGGCCAAGCTCACCGGCAAGCGCGGCATCCAGATCTGGATCCCGATCGCCCGGGGCCCGTCGTACGCGAGCACCCGCGCCTGGGTCGAGAAGCTGTCCCGCTCGGTCGGCGACGTCGCGCCCGAGCTGGTGAGCTGGAAGTGGGAGAAGTCGGCGCGCGAGGGCCTGGCGAGGCTCGACTACACGCAGAACGCGATCGGGAACACGCTGGTCGCCCCGTACAGCCCGCGCCCCGCCGCCGGTGCCCCGGTGTCGGCGCCGATCCACTGGGACGAGCTGGACGACCCGAAGCTGCGGCCCGACAGGTTCACCGTCAGGACGATCCTCGAGCGGCTGGCCACCGAGGGCGACCCGTTCCACGACGTGCTGCTCAACCGGCAGAAGCTGCCGCGTCTGCGCTGATGTAGTTTTTCGCCGTGCTGATCGCCGTAACCGGCGATTATTGACGAGTTCACGATCCATGGAGATACTTCCATCCGTCAATGTTTACCCCCGACTTTGACGGGAGGCGCTGTGATGCGCCGTGTCCTCACCAGGGTTCTCGCCGCACTGTCGTTGCTGGTCGCGTCGACGACCGTCGGCCTGGTCACCACCGCCGGGGCCGCACAGGCCGACGGCTGCTACACCTGGGGCCGCACGCTGTCCCAGGGCATGTCCGGCGAAGACGTTCGCCAGCTCCAGATCCGGGTCGCCGGCTACCCCGGCACCGGTGCCGTGCTCGGGATCGACGGTGCCTTCGGCCCCGCGACCCGCTCCGCGGTCATCCGGTTCCAGTCGGCGTACGGCCTCGCCGCCGACGGCATCGCCGGCCCCAACACCTTCAACCGGCTGTACGCGCTGCAGGACGACGACTGCACACCGGTCAACTTCTCGTACGCGGAGCTGAACAACTGCAACAGCACGTGGGCCGGCGGCAACGTCTCGGCGGCCACGGCCCGCGCCAACGCGCTGGTCACGATGTGGAAACTGCAGGCGATGCGGCACGCGCTGGGCGACCAGCAGATCCGCGTCACGAGCGGCTTCCGCAGCCAGGCCTGCAACTCGGCGGTCGGCGGCGCGAGCAGCAGCCGGCACCTCTACGGCGACGCGGCCGACCTGGGTGCTGGTCCGCACACGCTGTGCCGCCTCGCGCAGGCGGCCCGCAACCACGGCTTCGCCGGCATCCTCGGCCCGGGCTACCCGGACCACAACGACCACACGCACGTCGACGGCCGCCCGAGCCGCTTCTGGTCGGCCCCGAACTGCGGCGTCGGCGGGCGCGGCATGAAGGACCCGCTGGACGACAACTGACCCCCTTCCGCATCCGGGGGTGTCGCGGCGACGCGGCACCCCCTTTTCGGTGCCCAGAAGAACGGGGCGACCATCTCCGCCTTGCCGCGCGGGGTGGCGGCCGTGCCCGACCGTGCGGCACAGTCGGCGCGTGGCAGCCGACGCGTACCCGGATCCCGCCGACCTCTTCCCCGACGTGGCCGCGGCCGGCGGCCTGGCCGACGTACTGCGGGCCGCCGCCCGCGCGCGCGGCCTCGACCTCGACGTCGTCGGCGACGAGATCGCCCACGCCGAGGTGCCGACCGAGGCCGGTGGCCGCGCTCCCCTGCGGGTGTCCGCGTACACCTGGGAGCGGACCTGGTCCATGAGCGGCAGCGGCCGTGGCGGCGGCACGAAGAGCCGGCTCCTGCTCACGGGAGCGACCGGCGACCTCGGTTCGATCGCGGTCGTCGCGCACGCGTGGCAGCGGGGTCGATCCCTGGCCGAGATCGCCTCGCTGGCGCCGTTCGTCGCGCTCACCGGCCATCTGGAGGTGCCGGACGGGAGCGTGGCGCAGGCGATCGCGTCGCAGTGGGCGTACCTGCGCGCGGGCGCGGAACGGTCCGACTGGCCCGAGTACCGGGAGCTGATCGAGACCGCGTTCGCCCGACCGGAGCTGCGCGCCCTCTACGCGTTCACCAGTCACTGGACCCTGCGGCTGCAGGCCGACGACACGCTGGAGCAGTTCGACCTGGTCTGCCTCGACGCGCCGCACGACGGTGGGCCGTTCACGGTGCGCACCCGGTGGAGCGGCGCGCTCGTCGGCGAGACCGCCACCGCCGCGGAGGCGGTCGCGGTCGCCGTCGCCCACCTGCCCGCCGCGCAACTGGTCAGGTTTCGAGAAGCCGCCGCCGGCGACGGTTCATAGGCTGAGAATCAAGCCCATCACGAACGGTTTGCGGAGGATTCACAGCCATGCCCACGAAGAAGACCACCGGCGCCAAGCAGAACAACTTCACCGCCGAGGAGCGCGCGGCGATGAAGGAGCGGGCGAAGGAGGCCAAGTCCGCCGGCGGCGAGGCCGAGCTGCTCGCCAAGGTCGCCGAGATGGACGACGCGGACCGCGTCCTCGCCGAGCGGATCCACGAGATCGTCACGAAGAACGCGCCGGAGCTGACGCCGCGGACCTACTACGGCATGCCGGCGTACGCCAAGGACGGCAAGGTGCTCGTCTTCTTCCAGTCGGCGGGCAAGTTCAAGTCGCGGTACGCGACGCTGGGCTTCAACGACGGCGCGAACCTGGACGAGGGCAACATGTGGGCGACGTCGTACGGGCTCACGAAGCTGACGGCCGCCGACGAGAAGCGGATCGCCGCCCTCGTCAAGCAGGCCGTCAGCTAGGTGGTCAGTGCCAGTCGCTGATGCGCAGGTCGTCGGGGGCCGGCCGGCCACGGCCGGTCTCGACGAGCTCCTTGAGGCTCAGCAGGAACGCGGCCCACTTCGTGCCGTTTCGGTGGTCCATCAGTCGGCGATGCCCTCCGGCGTCGCCACGGCCTGGTAGACGTCGTCCAACGGTGCCACGACACCGATGCGGTGCAGGATGTCGACCATCGCTCTTCTCCTTTCCGATTCACGTCAGTCGGTCGCGCAGCGCGGCCAGCGGCCCGTCCCAGTCGCGGGCCAGTGCCGCGAGGAACTGCTGTGCGATCGTCATGGGTGCGGAGTCCAGCCGGTAGCGGACCCGGCGCCGCTCCCCCGGCTCGGCGACCACCAGGCCCGCCTCGGCCAGCAGGGCGAGGTGCTTGGCGATCGCCTGGCGGGTGATCGGCAGCCGGGCGGCCAGGTCGGTCGCGGTGGCGGGGCCGCCGGCCGCGAGCGCGGCCAGGATGCCGCGCCGGCTCGGGTCCGCGAGGGCGGCGAAGACCTCCTGGGCCACCGCCTCCGCGTCAGGCCTGTCCATCGAGGTACGCGACCAGCTCGCCGAGCTTGCTGGTCCAGCCCTCCGTGTTGCCGCGGTAGGCCGACTTGTGCTCGCCGTCGTCGGGCACCTGCGCGAAGCCGGTCTCGACCACGGTCAGGGTGGTGCCGGTGGCCGTCGGCTCCAGCGTGAACTCGACGTAGGTGCGGCGCGGGTCGCCGGCCGGCAGGCCATAGATGGGCCAGGTGTAGGCGAAGATGCGCGGCGGCTCGATCCGCTCGATCGTCAGCGTGGCGGTGCCGCCGCTGTCCCAGGAAAGCGTGGCCTGGCCGCCGACCCGCAGGTCGACCTCGGCGCGCTGCCCGAACCAGGTGCCCAGGCCCTCGGCGGTGGTCAGCGCGGCCCAGACGCGCTCCGGTCGGTGGGCGAGCTCCAAGGTGCGCTCGATCCGGTCGGGAAATGCCATCACGATCTCCTTATAGCAACCATTCGGTTGCCACCAACGCTATAGCAACCTTTTGGTTGCGTCAACCCGTCAACCCGTCAGCTCGTCGCTACGGGCAGCGTGGTGTAGCCGCGCAGCACGAGCCGGTCCCGGCGCTCGGGCTCGCCGGCCAGGCGCAGGTCGGGCCGCATGGCGAGCAGCAGCGGGAAGGCGACCTGCGCCTCCAAGCGGGCCAGCGGTGCGCCGAGGCAGTAGTGGGCGCCGCCACCGAACGAGACCGGCTGGATGCCGGGCCGATCGGGGTCGAACCGGTGCGGGTCCGGATAGCGGGCCGGGTCGCGGTTGGCGGCTCCCAGCAGCAGGGTCAGCTCACTCCCCGGCTTGATCCGCACGCCGTCGACGTCCAGCGGCGCGGCCGCGAACCGGGCGGCGAGCTGCACGGGTGAGTCGTAGCGAAGGATCTCCTCGACGAACGCGGGCGCGAGCTCCGGGCCGGCGCGCAGCCGGGCGGCCTGCTCGGGCCGCTCCAGCAGGATCCGCAGGCCGGTGCCGAGCAGGTTGGTGGTGGTCTCGAACCCGGCGACGAGCAGCAGCACGAGGTTGGCGAGCAGTTCGGCGCCGGTCAGGTCGCCGTTCTCGGCGAGCGCGCTGGTCAGATCCTCGCGGGGCGCCCGTCGACGCGCGGCGACGAGCCCGGTGAAGTAGTCCTCGAGCTCCCGCCCGGCCACGTCGGCGAGCCGCATCTCCTCCTCGGTGCTGATCGGCTCGAGCACGACGGTCAGGTCGGCGGCGCGCTGCCGGAACCACGGCCGGTCCGCGTCGGGGATGCCGAGCAGAGCGCAGATCACCCCGATGGGCAAGGGGTACGCGAACGCGCTCATGAAGTCGGCCCGCGCCGGCATACTCTCGATCAGCTCGGTGGCCTGCGCGGCGATGACGTCCCGCATACCGGCGACCCGCCGCGCGGTGAAGGTGGCGGCCGCGGCCCGGCGTACCCGCGTGTGGTCCGGCGGGTTGGTCTGCAACATGGACAGCACGATGGACGCGACACCACGGTTCTCCCGCCAGCCGGGCCAGAACCCGTCGTAGTCGGCGGCGTCCGCGGCCCGCAGCCCGGGCTCGCGCAGCAGGCGGCTGACCAGCTCGTGGGAGGTGACGAACCATCGCCCGTCCAGGGCCTGGAAGAAGGGAGCGTGGGCCCGGATCACGTCGTACGCCGGATAGGGATCATCCCGCCCCTCAGGCGTGAACAACGACCCGAGCGCCGTCTGATAATCCATCGTCATGTCCTCCCCGTCTGGCTTCGCTCTCCGCATCATGCCCGCGCGGGATGATCGCCGCCGTCCGTCGCGACGCGCGCCGGCCCGGGCCACCGGGTACGGAGCCCGAGCCGGCACGCGCGGGAAGCTAACGGGGGTCGCGCCACATCGGGTAGAGCGACGGGCCACCCTCCGGCAGGTCGATCGTCGTGTCCAGGCGCTGGAAGCCGAGCCGCTCGTAGAGGGCGGCGTTGCGCAGCGTGCTGGCCTCGAGGTACGCGGGCGTGCCGGTCGCGTCGAGCTCGGCGAGCCGGTGCTTGAGCAGCACGGAGCCCACGCCGGTGCCCTGGTGGTCGGGGTGCACGGCGATGAACGGCAGGTACGCGTGGCTGCGATCGTGCGGGTGCCCGGCGGTCATCAGGTCGTCCAGCACGCCGACGCGCTTGAGCGTCTCCGGGTCCAGCCCGGCCTCGAACGCGGCGCCCATCCCACCGTCGTCCGGCTGCGCCGCGTCGACGTCCACGTCGAGCCAGAGCGTGAGTCCCTTGTGACCGTCGACGGTGTGCGCCTGGCCGCCGGCCAGCGCCAGGTCCACGAAGGCGCCGAAGAAGACCAGGTGCTCGGCGTACCGCCGGGCCTCGTCCCGGAAGATCCAGTCAGCGATCGGGTCGGCCATGAACGCCTCCGCGATCACCGACTTGAGCGCCGGCACGTCGGCGTCGGTGGCAGTGCGTACACGAGGGGTCGTCGACACAAAGTCTCCTGTGGGTCCTGGATGGAACGTCGCCGGGCCCGGTCCGGGCCCGGCTGTCGAGTCTGGACCATCACGCCACGGCTTGGCGACCGGCCCCCGGTGTGCGGCGGCTCACTTCTACGGCTTACCGCTGACGAGGAGGCACCATGGCACCGCAGTAGTTTCGGTCACTGCCCGCAGCCGACTGCGCCTTGCGCTGCGCATCGGGGTGTGTGGAGAACCACCAGTGGTACGGCCGGTGCACGTGCGCGACACCGGCCGTACCTGCCCCGGAGAGGACGAAAATCAGGCTAGAGGCCTACCATTTCACTTCACTTTCACACTCAGGCTGTGATGCCGCCCCAGGGTTGGTCGTGCTCCGGCTTCCCATGTCGCCACCGCGGCGTCGAAGTCGACTTGCAGCAGCAGGACCCAGCGCCGGGCTTCGAGTTGCCACAACGGGCTCTCGGGAGCGAGCCGCTCGCCAAGGACAGCACCCACCACCTGCGATACGACGTCGCCCTGACAGGTCATTGGGTATCCGCCGATCTGATGACGGACGCAAAGTCCAGCGAGCGCGATGGCGGCGTCGCCCACCGCGCCGAACGCGTCCGGAAAGTCCGCGAAGACGGCCCACCACACCGGCTGCTCCCACGTCGCCGCTGAGGCCGCCTGCCGGGCCCGCAACGGAACCTCGTCGTACGGCCGTAACGGCGCAAGCGCCGATAACCGCTCGGTCGGGGTGCTCGCCGGCACGTAGATGATCCGGGCACCGGCCTGAGTCGATGGATGGTCGAGGTCGATGAAGAGGTCGCCATCGACCTGACCGTCGTAACAGAAGAACAGCAGTTGACCGTCCTCGGGCAGAGTCAGGCCGACATCCGCAGCCCGGACCGTCGAGCACTCGATGGCCGCAAGGAAACTGAGTGGTCCGACGCCGTCCCATTCTGGCCACGGCATCCCCCGCGGCACGAGCGGGTCGCCACCGAGCCTGCCCACCACGAACCCATCGGCGTCGTCACCTGCGCGCAGATGAAGGGCGGGGAGCAACAACCCGTCCCAGACAGTGGCCACCTCGGCCGGCAACACGGCCCGGGCCTGTGCGAGATGCTGGTCATCGACTGACAAATGCGAAGGTCCTAACCGGTCTGCGGCATGGCCACCCAACCAGCCGGCTCGGTTGCCGCCTCGTCCATCGTCGCCGCCCCAGCCGGAACCACGGCGACAACGTCAGGCCTAGCGTCGGCACTGACAAACGCCTTTCACCTCGCGGCGCGGAAGAACCCTCGGCCGGCCTCCTCGCGACGCCGACCGAGTGACGGAGCTGGGAGCAGGGGAAGGTCGAAAGCCTGGCGGCTCAGGCGGCCGCCATTCTTGTGATGGCCGCCTCCAGAATCTCCGCGCTCGTGCCGAAGTTGAGGCGGACGTAGCCGCTGCCTTCCGTGCCGAAGCGCGGGCCCGGCTCCAAGGCCACGCGAGCCCGCTCGTAGAACAGCTCGTGGGGCTCCGTCCCCGCGCCAAGCGCTGTGCAGTCGAGCCACGCCAGGAACGTCGCCTCTGGTGCGCGCCAGGCGACGGTCGGAAGGCGCTCGACCAACAGGCGACCGAGCAGCGCGCGCCGGTCGTCGAGCGTGGCGAGGAGCAGATCCAACCACGACACACCCTCGGTGTACGCGGCGACGCTGGCCAGCACCCCGAAGTGCCCGATCCGCCACGGGCTGTCCGGCGGCAGGCGGTCGACGACGGCGGCCATCTCCGGCGACGCGGTGACGATCGTGCCGCACTTGAGGCCGGCCAGGTTCCAGGCCTTGCTGGTGGAGACGAGGCTGACCGCCACGGCCGCCGCGCCCGGGACGGTGAGGATCGGGGTGAAGGTGGCGCCGGGCAGCACCAGCGGCGCGTGGATCTCGTCGCTCAACACCGGGACGGCGTGAGCCGTGGCCAGGCGCACGACCTCGGCCAACTCGTCGGGGGTGTGCACGCGGCCGACGGGGTTGTGCGGGTTGCACAGCAGGAACGCGGCGGGCCGGGTGGCGAACGCGCGCTCGAGGCCGGGCAGGTCGAGCCGCCCGTCGACCAGCGGCACCTCGTGCAGCCGCGCGCCGGCCTCGGGCACCCAGTCGAAGAACGGCGGGTAGACCGGCGGGCAGATCACCACGGGGTCGCCGGGTCGGGCGAGGGCGCGCAGGATCTCGACGACACCCACGCCGACGTCGGTCACGGCGGTCACGCCGGCGGGGTCGATCTCCCAGCCCCACCGCCGGCCGGCGAACTCCTTCAGCGCTTCGGCGAGCACCGGCACCGGCGCGGGATAGCCGGCGTCGGACCGCTCGACCGCGTCATGCAGCGCGGCCTGGATCGGCGGCGCGAGGTCGAAGTCCATCTCGGCGACGGGCAGCGGCAGCATGTCGTCGGCGTGGTAGCGCCACTTCGCGCTGCGCCGCTTCCGCAGCGTCTCGATCGGGGCGACAGGCAGGAGATCCATGGTGGCCAGGGTGCCAGGATCGGCCGTACGCCGCAGGGGTGGACCGGGCTTTGTAGGGTTCGTGATCATGGTGTTCCTGTTGCTGCTGCTCGCCTCCCTGGTCGGTGCGGTCGTGGCGGTGGTGCTCACGGTGCGTGGGGTCCGCGGGCTCGACCGGCGCCTGCGCGGGATCGCGCTGCTGGCCGCGGCGGGGGCGGTCGCGGTCTACACGTGGGGGCTGCTGCACGTGACCTACGCGGTCCTGCGGGCCGAGGACGGGGGCACGGGCTCGTCGCCGGTCGAGCCCTGCCGCAAGGCCGGATCGCAGCGGGCCGACCACGTCATCGGGTACGGCGTCAGCTATGTCCCACTCGACGTCACGTGCCACCTGAGCGACGGCGGTTCCTATCGGGCGTCATCGGTGCCGGGCTGGGTGAACCCGGCGGCGGGAGTGCTCGCCCTGACCTCGGCCGCGACGGGCATCGCCGCGAGCACCCGAACGCGCGCCCACACAGGATGAACGCACCGTGGGTCAGGGTGTCGCAGGTGGGGTCAGGTCGCGTGAGGCGCGGGCTATCACCGCGATCGCGGTGCGGCGTGGGAGCAGGCGGGACATCAGCGCCGAGGAGACCCGCATTCCCAGACCGGGGACCACGCGCGGGCCGCGGCCCAGGCCGCGTAACGCTGCTTTCGCCACCTGGTCCGGGGTCTGGGTGCCCGGTGCTCGGCGGGTCTTCGCGCCCGCGAGGTTCGGGGTGGAGACCGCGCCGGCCAGGCAGGTGAGGACGTCGACGCCCGTGCCGCGGAGTTCCGCCCAGAGGCCCTCGGCGAGGATGGTGCCGAATGCCTTCGTCGCGGCGTACACGCTGATCGGTGGGGAGCCCTGCAGCCCCGCCAGCGATGACATGACGACGAAGCCGCCGCGGCCGCGGCTCACCATCGGTGGCAGGAACTGGTGGGCCAGCGCCAACGGCATCCAGCAGTTGAGGTCGACGGCGCGGCGGGTGCCGGTCGGGTCCATGTCGACGAAGCGGCCGATCGGGGAATATGCCGCGTTCGCCACCACCAGGCCGATCTCGAGCGCGGCGGTCGCGTCCGTCAGCGCCCGCAAGCCGTCCTCGGTCGAGAGGTCGGCGGCGACCGTCACGGTCGAGGTCGGCAGCGTCGCGGCGAGTGCCTTCAGCGGCTCCGGCCGGCGGGCGGCGAGGACCACGTTCAGGCCGCTCGCGGCGAGGTGGTGCGCGAAGGCCGCGCCGAGGCCCTCCGACGCGCCGGCGACCAGCGCCCACGGGCCGTAGCGGGCCGCGAAGCCGCGCCTCACGCCGGCACCGCCGGCTCGGTCGGCCCCGCCGGCTCGGTCGGCCCCGCCGGCTCGGTCGGCCCCGCCGGCTGCGTTGGCTTCCTCGGCTCCGCAAGCCTCGTGAACGGGCGCTCGCGCCGCATCCGCCACATCATCAGGAACGGGGTGATCAGCCACGCGGCGTTCGCGGCCAGCACGATCGCGAAGTTGGGCGCCGGCGTGACGCCGTACCTCTCGTCCATCAGAATGATCAGCACGTTGGCGAGCATCGTGCCCGACCAGACCAGCGCCGGCACCTTGATCCAGTCGCGCCCGCGGACGAAGGCGTACAGGGCGAAGAAGTAGAACGGGCCGAAGAAGATCAGATCGATCCAGATCGTCATCTGCCAGAACGGCGGCCGGGCGAGCAGCAGCGGGTCGAAGTTCTCGCCCCACCAGTGCACGAGGTCGATCGCCGGCGCCGGCGGCCAGATCGGATAGTCGAAGTTGGCCGGGTCGGCGACCACGATCTGCTCCAGGTCGACGATGTACGTGATGACGGTCGCGTTGACCGCGAAGAACGCGATGAAGAAGATGTCGTACGGGCGCTGGCGCAGCGGCACGCTCATGCGACCGATCCTGGCCGCGCGGGCCGGATGCGACAAGATCTATGCGTCCAGATCCTTGGCGAGATCCGCGGGCGCCCGCATGCGCCACGCGTCGGTGACGAGCTCGGCCAGCCGGGCGGGAGTCGCCCGGGCGAGACGGAGCATGACCAGCGGCAGCCCATCGTACTCCGGCGTCGTGAAGAACAGGTCCGGCTCCCCCAGCAGAAGCGCCTGCTTCTCGGCCTCGTCGCCGACGAACAGCACTGCGACGTCGGTACGGATGACGCGCCGCCGGCCCGGCTCGCGCTCGGGATAGGACCAGACGAAGCCCTTGTCGCCGACCCGGAAGTCGAAGCCCTCGCTGTCGATCTCGACGACGTGCGGCAAGGCCAGCGCCAGCGCACGCACATCGTCGGCGTCAGCCACGGCGGGGCCTTCGTTGTCGCATGTGGACACTGTACGGGTCGCCCTGTCGTCGGGCGCGTCGCCCTACCGGTAGCCTGCCGTCCGTGTCGACGGATCTCGAGATCACCCTGAACGCCCGCCTCCGCCCGACGGATCGCGGGGAGCGCTACGAGGACGCCCTCGCCGCGGCGCTGGACGAGCGACGCATCCGCCACGACTTCACCGGCGGTGGCACGCTGCTCTCGCCGGACCGGGAGCCGACGTACTGCGACATCACCCTGACGATCCGCGGCGACGTGGAGGCGGCGGTCGCCCTGGCCGTCGCGACGCTGGAGAAGGCAGGCGCCCCCAAGGGATCACGCATCCAGGTGGAGGAGTCGGACACCCGCGAGTTCGGCACGACGGAAGGGGTCGCGGTCTACCTCAACGGCACGGACCTACCGGACGAGGTGTACGAGAACAACGACGTCAACGAGCTCATCGCCCGCCTGCTCGGCCGGCTGGGCACCGACGGCCACATGCAGTCCTGGTGGCAAGGGCCGCGGGAAACGGCGCTCTACCTGTACGGCCCGTCCGCCCCCCGCATCGAGGCACTGTCCCGCGAGCTCCTGGCCGACTTCCCCCTGGCGCAGCGCTGCCGGATCGTGCCGCTCTCGACGACACTCCCGCCCCGCGGCTGACGCGCCCGGCTAGACCCCCGAAAGGGACCAACCACCGATTTGACCTGGGCTCCTCCACGCGGGCAAGGTGAGCGGGGCAGTTCAGCAGAAGCAAAAGGGGAACCCGTGGGCGCATTCAAGCCGTGGCATCTTGCCGTGTTGTCCATCTGCTGCCTCGGCTCGACAGCCATCATCGCCGGCGTGGCCCTCCTGGTCGTCCGCCGCCGAAAGTAATGTAGTCGGGGAGCCGCGGTCTGCGATGGCGGCCTAGTCGGGGAGGTCTTCGATGCCCAGGGCGTCGGCGAGGGCGACGATCCCGTCGCCGAACGGGCCCGGGCTTTCCTCGATCGCGGCCGCCAGGCGGGCGCGGTTCGCGGTGAGGCCCGCTCGGCCCGCCCAGGCCAGCAGGCCGGGTAGGGCCTTCGCGTTGAGTGGCTCGAAGATGTCGTCGTCGACGAGCGTCAGCAGGACCTCCTCGTTGAGGTAGAACTCGACCGCCCCGCCGGTGGGGTCGGCTGCCGTCGCGAAGGCGCAGTCGCTGTCCAGGACCGACAACGCGATGGCCGGTGCCGAGGTCTCCAGGGCGAGGTCCTTGGCCAGGCCGTCGAGTGACGTGTCGTCGACGGGGCCGAGGAAACCGATCCGCCAGCCGCCCGCGCGGACGTTCTCGGTTACGGAGACGAACAGGTCCTCGATGCAGGCCAGCTCGTCGAGGCCCGTGTCGCCGGTACGCGCTATCACCACATAACCCGAGTAACCCACGATCATCCCTTCAGTTCGGTGCGGCGCCGGTCGGCGAGGGCGAGGACGTCGGCGGCCAGTTCCTCGCCGCCGTTCCAGGTCGCGGTCTCCGCCCCCGCGGCGGCCACGTCACCGCGTTGCGCGTGCGCGTAGGCGCGGATGGCCCGGTCGTGCCAGCGTCCCTGGGGAAAGCGGCCGGCCTCGCGCCGCGGGTCCGCGAGCCGTGCGGCGTGGGCCCGGGCGAACTCCTCCCGGTGGTGCTCGACTGCCTCGATCATCGCGTCGGCGTCGCCCAGCCAGGTCTTCATGCGGGGGAGGTTCGTCGCCAGCCAGGTACGCACGACGGTGGCGGCCCGGTCGGCGTCGGCATCCGTGGACAGCTCGAACGTGTGGTCCGGCAGCTCCGCGGTGTCGTCGGTCGCCACGAGACGGTAGTGCCAGACGCTGTGGTGCGGCATCGCGTGCCGGTGCGGGTCCTTCCGGCCCAGGTAGTAGCGCAGGTGCGGCCCGAGCAGCACCCCGACGTTGACGAAGAACGCCACCTCCGCCCGCAACGCGACGGTGCGCTGGATGTCGAACGCGATCCCGTCGCCCCCGGCATCGAAGTAGCGAAAGACCGGCCCACGGCGCGTGAAGCCGGCAGCCCGCGCATCGGCCTCGACGAGCCCGACAAACCGCCGCAGCAAAGCGTTCACGAGACCGCCCCACATCCAGCCGGAGACAGCATGTTGTCGTGGCTCATGGGCGGCCGGCCGCCGACCAGGCTTCGTGGGACGTGCGGACGCGGTCCCACAGGGCCGTGCGTTCCGCTTGCGTCACGTCGTCGATGCCCAGGCCGAACAGGCCCGTGAGCATGCCCCACCATTCCTCGTCGTTGGTGACCTCGCGTTTGGCCACGCCCGTCGCTGTCACCGTCGTCAGGGTCAGGCCCCGGAGGATGTCGGCGCCGGCCGGGTGGCGGCGTTGCGCGGTCAGCGTGCGGACGAAGCCCGACGTCGGCGACGTCGACAGCTCCGTGTGCATCGCACTGAAGTCGGTTGGACCTGCCTCCTTGGAGCTGAAGTCCATGCCTTCGAAAGCGCCGACCGGGTCGTGGGTCAGGCGCCAGCCGTCGGGCTCCACAGTGGACCGCGCCAGGTCGAAGCCGTAAGGTCCCTGCCGGAACGGGCCCGGCGTCAGCGGGACCGGCTCGTGGAGGCCGTCGCCCAGGCCGACGTCGACGAACCAGACCCCGGTCGGGCAACGCGGGGTCGGTAGGCCGTGGACCGTGAGCACCAGGTGGTTGCCGTTGGCGCCGACCGGCTCGGGGACGCCCCGACCCTGGACGCCGCCGACGTGCCAGCGCACGTCATAGCCCAGGTCGGTGAGCAGCGCGGAGAGCGCGCCGTTGAGGTGGTAGCAGTAGCCACCGCGGCCTAGTCGGGCGACGCGGTCGGCGGACTCCTGCGGGTCGACGGTGGTGGTGCGCCCGAGGTGGATGTCGAAGGTGGTGTAGGCGATGCGCTCCGCGTGGGCGCGGTGCAGCGCGGCCAGTGCTGCGGCGCTCGGCGGCTCGGCGGGCAGACCGAGACGCCGGAGGTAGGTGGGAACGTCGACCATGCGGAGACCGTACAACCGGGGTCTGACGATTTTCCGGCCCTGCCACGGGTAACCGCTACGGATGAAGGGCCGGCTGTACGCCCGGCTGACGGCGGCGCTCGGCGGGCCGGTCCGGACCCGGGTGATCATCCTGCTGGCGCTGGTGCTCGCCCTGAACTCCGCCGACAGCGGCACGATCGGCGCCGTCGCCGCTCCCCTCGAGGCCGATCTCGGGATCTCGCACGCCGGGCTCGGACTGTTCGCGACCGTCTCGTCCGGGGTCGGCGCGCTGGCGGCGCCCTACGCCGGGGTGCTGGCGGACCGGACAGCCCGGGTACGCCTGCTGGCGCTCACGATCGCCGTCTGGGGCGCGTCGATGGTCGTCGGGGGTCTGGCGCCGGACTACCTGTGGCTGCTGCTCTCCCGGATCACCCTGGGCGCGGCCGTCGCCGCCTCGGGCCCGATCGTCGCGTCGCTGATCGGCGACCTGTTCGCACCCGGCGAACGGGCGAAGATCTACGGCTGGGTCCTCACCGGCGAGCTCGTCGGGGCGGGCCTCGCCCTGCTGATCGGTGGCGACGTGGCCGCCTGGCTCACCTGGCGCGCGCCCTTCCTCGGACTCGCGGTGATCAGCCTCGGCCTGGCGGCGGCGCTCTGGCGGCTGATGCCCGAACCCCGCCGCGGCGGCGCGAGCCGCCTGCCGCCGGTCGACCCACGCCACCGGTACGGCGCCCACCCGCCGTCGCCCACACCCGGCCGCGACACCAGCCGGCACCACGAAGCCGGCCGCGACCATGACGATGATCACGGGGAACGCAGAGCGCCACCCAACCCGGCCGCGCCGCGGCCGGGCGCGAGCCCGGTCGGAGACCAGGCCCGCGCCACGATCATCGAGGAGGGCGTGCCCCCCGACGAGGGCCGCGTGTTGCGCGGCGACCCCGACCGGATGAGCTTCTGGCAGGCCGCCGTCTTCGTCCTGCGCATTCCCACCAACCGCACGTTGATCATCGCGACCGCCGTCGGCTACTTCTTCTTCGCCGGCCTGCGCACGTTCGCCCTGCTCTTCGCCCTCGACCGGTACGACCTCCCGCAAGGCATCGTCAGCCTGGTGATCATCCCGATCGGGCTCGGCGCCGTGGCCGGCACCATCTTCGGCGGCCGGCTGACCGACCGGGCCGTCCGCCGGCGCCGCACCAAGGCCCGGGTCACCGTGCCCGCGGTCGCCTACTCCGCGGCCGCCCTCTTCTTTCTCCCCGGCCTCGTCGTCGCCGACATCTGGGTGTCACTGGTCTTCTTCACCCTCGGTGCCTGCTGCCTCGCCGGCGCCAACGCCCCCCTCGGCGCCGCCCGCCTCGACATCGTCCCGGCCGCTCTCTGGGGCCGCGCGGAGAGCGTCCGCACCGTCCTGCAACTCGCCGCCGAAGCCGGTGGCCCCATCGCCTTCGGCTTCGTCGCCGACGAGTTCGGTGGCATGAGCGGCCGCGGCTCCGGCCTCGGCGACGCCTTCCTCGTCATGCTCGTGCCCCTCCTGCTCAACGGCCTGGTCCTCCTCCGCGCCCGGCGCACCTACCGCACCGACGTCGCCACGGCCGCCGCCGCCCACACCACAACCGTCAGCCCGCCACCAGGTGCGGCCGGCGGATCAGGCGCCGCGCCTTGAGCAGCAGGTCGAGAAGGCTCACCGCGACGATCACCGCGATCGCGAACTTGACGGTCGAGTCCGCCGCGGCCCCCAGGTAGACAGGCCCGGCGAACAGCACCCGGATCAGCGCGGCACACGTCAACAGCCCGAGCGCCACGTCGACGTGGCGGGTCAGCGGGCGCCAGCGGCCGTGGACGGTCACGGTCAGGTACAGCGCGAGCTCCGCGACCAGCAGGGCGAGCACGACCGGCCCCGTGAAGCGCACGAAGTCAGGGTCGAACGTCAGCGCCCGCACCGCCTCCGGCGCGGCACCGAGCCGCTCCAGCAACCAGGCCGCGCTGACCAGCACGACCGTGCCGAGCACCCAGAAGGCGAAGGCGGCGACCCGACCCGGCCGGTTGACCAGGCCCGCCGCCGACTTCCGCGGCCGCCACAGGAATCGCGCGGGCCAGCGGCGCCGCGCGAAGCCGGCAAGACCGAAACACACGACGAGGAAACCGGGCCACCACAACGCCGCGAGTCCGTACGACCGGTACCAGTCGAGCGGGTCGGTGGCGGCGAGCCCGCCGAGCAGCCAGATCACCACGACGCCGACGACGCTCCACCGCACGAAGCGGCGCCCGTCGGACGGGTCGACGACGGTCGCGGGCTGACCGTACCGGGCGGCCACGTCCCCCGGCAGGCCGAACGCCCGCAGCCGGGCCAGCGGATCGTCGCTGCCCGCCAGCTCCTCACGTAGCAGCGCCCGCAGCTCCGCCGCGACGTCCGCGCGCTGGGCGCGCGGCAGCAGCCTCGCCACGTCGGCGACGTACGCGTCGATGAGTTCTTCGGTGGTGAGCATCTAGTCGTCACCTTCTGTCAGTCGTCGCACGGCGTCGTTGAGGTCGCTCCACGAGTGGCGCAGCCGTGCGTAGAGCTCTTTCCCCGCGGTGCTGAGCCGGTAGTAGCGCCGCGGCTGCCCGTCGGTGCGCCACTCGCTGCTCAGCACGCCCTGACTCTCCAGCCGCCGCAGGAGCGGATAGAGCGTGCCCTCCTCGATCGGAAGACCGTTGTCGGCCAGCGACTGCCGCAGCTCGTAGCCGTAACGGAACTCGCGGAGCTGCGAGAGCACCGCCAGCACCACGACGCCGCGGCGCAGCTCGAGCTCCAGCTTGTCGCCAACCATGCGGCACACAGTACTGTGTGCCGCACAGCCCGTCAAAGGGCAACCCGGACCGCCTCCCCCAGCCGGTCGAGGGCGACCACGAAATCCGCCGCCGGCAGGTGGCCGAAACCCACCCGGAACACGCGGTCGGACTCGAAGAACCACGACCCGCGCCCGACCCGCACCTCCAGCGCCGGCAACGCCGCGTAGAACCGCCGCACGCCGTCGTCCGGGACCATGTCCGGTCGCAGGCGTACGCAGCAGAGCGCCCCCGCGTCGGGCCGTAGCACCTCGACGGCCTGCTGGCCGGCGGCCCACGCGGTCAGCGTCGACAGCCCCTCCCGCAGCGCCGCCCGCCGCGGACCCAGCACCTCGGCGCGCCGCCGGAGCACCTCGGCCGCCAGCACCTCGTCGACCCCGGATCCACCCAGCAGCGTCGTGAACTTGGCCAGCCGCAGACGCGCGTACAGCTTCGGATCGACAGCCGTCAGCCAGCCCACCCGCAACCCCGGCGTCCCGTACGCCTTGGACAGTGACGAGCACGTCACCACCGACGGCCCCAGCGCCGCGGCGGACGGCGCCACCGCCCCGTCGTAGGTCGCGTCCCGGTACGTCTCGTCGACCAGCACGACCGCCGCCGGCGCCACCGCCGAAACGCCGGCGACCAGGTCGGCCAGGTCGCGCGCGGCCAGGCGTACCCCCGACGGGTTCTGGGGTGACGCGACCGAGACCAGCCGCGTCGACGGCCGCACGGCAGCCAGGACGGCCGCCACGTCGAGCCGGTACCCGGCGTCGAACGACAGCGGCACCGGGGTCACCTCCGCACCCACCGCGACGAGCTGCGACCGGGCCGGCGGGAAGCAGGGCGTGGTCACCACCGCGTGGTCGCCGGCGCCGCACGTGACCAGGGCCACGAGGAACATCCCGGCGATCCCGCCGGGCGTCAGCAGCACCCGCTCGGGCGGGACCGACAGGTCCGCGGCCACCAGCGAGCGCAACCCCTCGGAGCCCTGCGTCGTCCCGTACCCGACGGACAACTCGGACATCACGCCGAGTACGCCGGGCGTGAGGAGGGTGCCGAGCGTCAACGGCGGGCTGGTGCTCTCCCCGAGGTCGTAGCGGCACGGTGAGTCGACGAGATCCGACATCGGCGCGGGCATGAAACGGTCCATACGCCGATGATCGCCACGACGCCGCAGCCCACGGCAGGGCCAATCGGGTCCGGGTGGCTCGACCGGTGAACGACCCGCCCCGACCGCCCACCGCGTCCAAACCGCCGCTCGCTTCGAAATGCGGGTCATTCATGATCGTCTTACGATCGAAACGGTTCAAGCGGCAGGAGGCACCCCCATGGCCCTGTTATCCGCCCTCGATCGTGAGCACACCGTCGCGCCGCCGGGGTTCAGCCGATGGCTGATACCGCCCGCCGCGCTCGCCGTGCACCTGTGCATCGGCCAGGCGTACGCCACCAGCGTCTACAAGAACTCGTTCGTCGCGCACTTCGGGACGAGCCAGACCGCGATCGGCATCATCTTCAGCATCGCGATCGTCATGCTCGGCCTGTCGGCGGCCGTCGCCGGCACCTGGGTCGAGAACAACGGGCCGCGCAAGGCGATGTTCGTCTCCGCCTCGTTCTGGGGTGCCGGCTTCCTCGTCAGCGCGCTCGGCATCGCGACCGAACAACTCTGGCTCGTCTATCTCGGGTACGGCGTGATCGGCGGCATCGGGCTCGGCATCGGCTACATCTCGCCGGTGTCGACCCTGATCAAGTGGTTCCCGGACCGCCCCGGCCTGGCCACCGGGCTCGCCATCATGGGCTTCGGCGGCGGCGCCCTGATCGCCGGCCCCGCCTCGCGACAGCTGCTGAGCTTCTACGACAGCGGCTACGACCCCAACGTCAGCACCTCGGTCGCGAGCGGCGGCGCGCTGGTCGCGCTCTTCCTGACCCTCGGCATCGGCTACTTCCTGATCATGATGTTCGGGGTCTTCAACGTCCGGGTTCCCGCGGACGGCTGGAAGCCCGAGGGCTTCGACCCCGCCACCGTCGCCGCCAAGCCGCTGGTCACCACCGGCAGCGTGAGCGCGGCCAACGCGATCAGGACGCGCGCGTTCTGGCTGCTCTGGATCGTGCTGTTCTGCAACGTGACCGCCGGCATCGGCATCCTCGAGCAGGCCAGCCCGATGATCCAGGACTTCTTCCGGGACGGTACGACCTCGACCGTCGCGGTCTCGGCCGCGGCCGGCTTCGTCGGTGTCCTGTCGCTGTTCAACATGGCCGGCCGGTTCGCCTGGTCGTCCACCTCGGACCTGATCGGGCGCAAGCCGATCTACATGATCTACCTCGGCGTCGGCATGGTCCTCTACTTCCTGCTCGCCTCGGTCGGGCACACCGCGACCGCGCTGTTCGTGCTGCTCGCCGGCGTGATCCTGTCGTTCTACGGCGGCGGCTTCGCGACCGTGCCCGCCTACCTGCGGGACCTCTTCGGGACCTACCAGGTCGGCGCGATCCACGGCCGGCTGCTGACCGCCTGGTCGGCCGCGGGCGTCGCCGGCCCACTGATCATCAACGGCTTCCTCGACGCGCAGGGCAAGCCGGGTTCGCTGACCGCCGAGGCGTACCGGCCGGCGCTGTTCACGATGGTCGGCGTGCTGGCCATCGGGTTCCTGGCGAACCTGCTGATCCGCCCGGTCCCGGAGCGCTTCCACGAACCGGCCTCCGGCGGACCCACCGTGCCGGCACAATCGAAACCGGCCGAGCCGGTGAAGGGGGCGACCTCATGAGTACGAGGCTTGTGGTGTCGTGGGCGTTGATCGGGGTTCTGCTCGGCTACGGCGTGGTGGAGACCGTGATCACCGCGGTCAAGCTGTTCGGCTGACCGTCGGCGGCGGCGTCGGTCTGGGCGGGAGATAGCGGCCGCGGGCGACCGCGACCAGCGTGCGCAGGAAGACGCCGCCGACCAGCAGCGTGATCGCGCCGATCACCAGCCAGCTCAGCGCGAAGTGCCCGGTCGGCCGACCCATGTTGATCCAGATCAGCGCCGCAGCCGCGACCGCCGCGTAGGCGAAGGTGAACGCCCAGAACGCCGGGCTGAACGTCAGCCGCAGGTACGCCGGCAGGAAACGCACCTGGGCGACCACCAGCAGCACGCCGTAGCCGGCGAGGATGGCCGCGAACACGTCGATCCGGAAGCCGTTGAGCGCGAAGTAGGCGATGCTGGCCACCGGCGCCGGCGCCACCTCGATGGCCAGCGTGGGGAACAGCGGCGGCGGGAGCACCGGGCTGACGAACAGCCGGTTCATGATGATCGACCCGAGCACGAGCCAGCAGATCAGGCCGAGGCCGAACATGAACTCGCCGAGACGACGCTGCCCCACGTTGGTGGCGGCGGCCGAAGCGACCAGCCCACCGGCGACGGTCGGCAGGAAGAACCCCGGATGGATCTTCGCCGGGTCCAGCGCGGCGTAGATCCACTGGCCGGTCAGGACGCCGCCGTAGAGGATCGTGAGCACGATGAAGACGTCGACCAGCACGACCGCGGCGTCGTGCGCGTGGGGCTCCAGTCCCAGGGCGGCGATCAGCATGGGGACGATCAACGCCACCGAGATGAACGGCGCCCCGATGTTGTCGAGCAGGTCGGCGCGCACGTCCCGCCACCGCGCGAAATAGAGCACGCAGGAGACCAGCCAGACGGCGGCGGCCAGGATCATCAGCGCGTCGGTGACGCCGGCCGGGGTGATGCCGTACCTCTCGCCGAACGCCCAAACCTCAGCCAGCCCCGCCAGTCCGAACGAGGCGCTGAACACGTTTGGTGGCACTCTGCCCAGTTTGGCCACAAAATGGACGTTACCGGGCGGGGGTTCCCTCGGGGGCGTGCATCCGGCATCCTCGATCCATGGGTGAGGTCTACCCGTTCCCGGGAGTTGGCGACACCTTCGACGACGTACGCGACGGCGGACGCACCATGCGGGTCAGCGTGCACGCCGACCGCGACATGGTCGTGCTCTCGCTCTGGTCCGGTGTGTTCTGCCGGGCGTCCTTCCGCCTGGCCGCCGCCGACGCCGAGCGCCTGCGAGCCGTGCTCGAACAAGCCGAACGGCCGGCCGCGACCGAACCCGAACCCCCGGTCAGCGCTTGCGGATGAGCGTCACCCCGTCGCGTACGGGCAGCATGACGACACTGACGCGCGGGTCGGCCACGACCTGGTCGTTGATCGCCCGGATCGCGAGGTCGGCCTCCCCGGTCGCGGTCGGGTCGACCACCCGCCCGCCGCGCAGCACGTTGTCGAGCACGATCAGGCCACCGCGGCGCAGCCGGGTGACGATCTCCGCGTAGTAGGCCGCGTACCCGGTCTTGTCGGCGTCGATGAACGCGAAGTCGATCGTCTCCTCCGCCGGCAGCGCGCGCAGCGTCTCGACGGCCGGCGCGATCCGCAGGTCGATCCGGTCGGCCACGCCGGCCCGGTCCCAGTAGCGCCGCGCGACCGAGGTCCACTCGTCGCTGACGTCGCAGGCCAGCAGCGTGCCGCCCGGCGCCAGGCCGCGGGCGATGCAGATCGACGAGTAGCCGGTGAACACCCCGACCTCGACTGCCTGGGTGGCGCCGACGAGCTGGACCAGCATGGTCAACAGCTCACCCTCGTCGTGCGAGATCTGCATGCCGGCCGCGTCGGGGAACGCGCGCGCGGTCTCGATCGCGAGCTCGCGGAGCAACGGGTCGGAGGGCGTCGAGTGGGCGAGCAGGTAGTCGCTGATCGCGGCGCTGGTGATGTCGGGCATGATCACCAGCCTATCCAGGAGCTGCCGGGGCGTTGAACGCATGGCAGGATGAGAACGTTATGAAGATCAACGTTGAACAGGTCACCGACCGGCTCGCCGGGCACGGTGAGGGTCCGGCGTGGGACGCCGCGACCGGCCGGCTGCACTGGGTCGACATGCTCGCCGGCGACATGCTCTCGCTGGACCCGGCCGACGGCGCGGTCACGCGTACCCCCGTCTCGTCCGTGGTCTGCGCGATCCGGCCTCGCCGCGCCGGCGGCCTGGTGCTGGCCGTGGAGCGGGGCTTCGCGCTGCTCGACCCGGGCGGGGAACGGCCGCGGCTCCTGCCGGAGCTGTGGCCCGCGGGGACCGTCCGGATGAACGACGGCGCGGCCGACCCGCGAGGCCGGTTCTACTGCGGCTCGATGGCGACCGACGACCGCCCGGGCGCGGGCTCGCTCTACCGGCTCGACGCCGCCGACCTGAGCGTGACGGTCGTGCTGGAGGGCGTCGGCATCTCCAACGGGCTGGCCTGGTCGCGCGACGGCGGCACCGCCTACTACGTCGACTCGCTGACCCAGCGGATCGACCTGTTCGGCGTGGACGCGGCCGGTGAGCTCGTCGACCGGCGACCGTTCGTGACCGTGCCAGCCGAGGTCGGCACGCCCGACGGCCTGTGCCTCGACGCCGAGGGTGGCGTCTGGGTGGCGCTCTGGGACGGTGGCGCGGTGCACCGCTACGGTCCGGACGGCAGTCTCGACGCGGTCATCGAGATGCCGGTCGACCGGCCGACCGCGTGCACGTTCGGCGGGCCCGACCTCGCCGACCTCTACATCACCACGTCCCGGCCGTCCGACGACGACCCGAAGCCGAGCGGGGCGCTGTTCCGTGCCCGACCTGGCGTGACCGGCTTCGCCGACTGGGAGTTCGCGGGATGACCGACCACCTCGGCGACTGGGGTCGCCCGCACGGCACCGTGCCGCCGCGCGCCGCCCTGCACACCGACGCGCCCGTGATCGACCTGTCCGGCGCCTGGCGGTTCCGGCTCTCGCCGACCGCCGCCGCGGCCGAGTTCTGGGACCCGGCCTACGACGACTCCGGCTGGGACGTGCTGCCGGTGCCGTCGAGCTGGCCCATGCACGGGTACGGGCGGCCCGCGTACACGAACATCACGTACCCGTTCCCGCTCGACCCGCCGTTCGTACCCACGGAGAACCCGACCGGTGACCACCGCCGGACCGTCGCGGTGCCCGCGGACTGGGCCGGGCAGCGGGTGCTGCTGCGGTTCGAGGGCGTCGACTCGCTCGGGCGGGTCTGGGTCAACGGCGTCGAGGTCGGCAGCACCCAGGGAAGCCGGCTGACGCACGAGTTCGACGTGACCGCGCACCTGCGGCCGGGCGCCGACAACGTGATCGCGGTGCGGGTGCACCAGTGGTCGGCCGGCAGCTATCTCGAAGACCAGGACATGTGGTGGCTGCCGGGCATCTTCCGCGCGGTCACGCTGGAGGTCCGGCCGGCCGGCGGGCTCGACGACGTGTTCGTCCACGCCGGTTTCGCCGAGGGGCGGGGCACGCTGCGGGTCGACGCGCCCGACGGCGCGCTGCTCTCGGTGCCCGCGCTGGGTCTGCACGACGTCGCCGTCAACACCGCGCACGCGGTCGAGGTCGCCGCCTGGACACCCGAGACACCCACGTTGTACGACGCCCGGGTGTCGACGCCCACCGAGACCGTGACGCTGCGGATCGGCTTCCGCACGGTCGCGGTCGTCGACGGTCTGCTCACGGCCAACGGGCAACGCATCTTCTTCCGCGGCGTCAACCGGCACGAGTTCCACCCCGACCTCGGCCGGGTCGTGCCCCTCGACGTGGTCCGCGCCGAGCTCGAGCTGATGAAGGCCCACCACGTCAACGCGATCCGCACCAGCCACTACCCGCCGCACGCCGCGCTGCTCGACCTCTGCGACGAGCTGGGCTTCTGGGTGATCGTGGAGAACGACTACGAGACGCACGGCTTCGAGCAGAACGGCTGGCGGGACAACCCCACCGACGATCCACGGTGGACGGACGCGCTGGTCGACCGGATGCGTCGCACGGTGTCCCGCGACAAGAACCACGCCTGCGTGGTGATGTGGTCACTGGGCAACGAGGCGGGTGTGGGCCGCAACCTGGCTTCGATGGCGGCGGTCGCGCGGTCGATCGACCCCGACCGGCCGTTGCACTACGAGGGCGACCGGTCGAGCGCGCACACCGACGTCTACAGCCGGATGTACGCGTCGCCCGCCGAGGTCGCCGAGATCGGCGCGGCGCCCGACGGGCTGCCGTTCGTGCTCTGCGAGTACGCCCACGCGATGGGCAACGGCCCGGGCCTGCTGACCGACTACCGGGAGCTGTTCGAGCGCTACCCGCGCTGCCAGGGCGGCTTCATCTGGGAATGGCTCGACCACGGCATCCGCGTCGGTGACCACTTCGCGTACGGCGGCGACTTCGGCGAGCCCGTGCACGACGGCAACTTCGTCATCGACGGCCTCGTGTTCCCGGACCGCACGCCCTCACCGGGCCTGACCGAGCTGGGCGCCGTCTTCGCGCCGGTCCGGCTCGAACCCGAGGGCGAGAACCTGACCATCCGCAACGCGTACGACCACCGCGACCTGTCGGACGTCGTGCTCGACTGGGTCGTCACGGTCGACGGCGAGCCCGTCGCCACCGGCACGGAACCGGCCCCGGCGCTGGCGCCGGGCGAGTCGGCCCGCCTGTCGGTGCCGAGCGGCGCGGTCGCACCGCCCAGCGACAACGAGGCGTGGCTGACGATGACGGCCCGGCTGCTCGGCGGTCGGCAGGTGGGTGCCGGGCAGCTCCTGCTGCACGAGGCGGCACCCCGGCCGCGCGGGACGCGGCGGCGGATCAGCGGCGACACGCTCGGCGTCGCCCGGTTCGGCGCCGACGGGCGGCTCGTCGCGATCGGCGACATGCCGGTGAGCGGGCCGCGGCTCGACGTGTGGCGCGCGCCGATCGACAACGACGAGTTCGGCGACGACCCGCTCGCCCGGCGCTGGCGGGCGGCCGGCCTGCACCGGATGACGCACAGGGTCGTCGAGGTGGCGGGCACGCTGGGCGGGTGGACCGTGCAGACCCGGGTCGCGGCGGCCGGGGTCGACCGGGCACTGCTGGCGACGTACCGGTGGAGCGCCGAGGATGACACCGTGACGCTGCGCCTCGACGTCGAGCCGACCGGCGACTGGGACGTGCCGCTCCCCCGGGCCGGCGTGTCGATGGCCGTGCCCGGACGGCTCGGCGCGGTGACCTGGTTCGGCGGCGGGCCGGGCGAGGCCTATGTGGACTCGCACAGCGCGGCGCTGGTGGGCCGCTACGAGTCCACGGTGGACGCGATGCAGACGCCGTACGTGCGGCCGCAGGAGAACGGCAACCGGACGAAGGTGCGCTGGGCCCGGCTGACCGACACCGCCGGCGCCGGGCTCGAGATCCTGGGCCACCCGACGTTCGAGCTGACCGCCCGCCGGTGGAGCACGGCCGCGCTGACGGCGGCGCGGCACACCGACGACCTGGTGCCGGGCCGGGACATCCACCTCCATCTCGACCACGCCCACCAGGGGCTCGGCACCGCGGCCTGCGGCCCGCCGGCCGCACCCGAGGCCTGGCTGCCCGCCGAGCCGTTCGAGCTGGAGGTGACCTTCCGCGCCGTTTGAGGTGCCCGCCGGGGCCCGGCGGGCGCAGAATGACGGTGGACTGGGAGGTCGCCATGGCCGACGACGACGAGCGCGTGGTCTTCACCGACGAGGAGGCCGCCTTCCTGCGGCACGTCCGGTTCGGCGAGCTGCCACCCCGGGTGCTTCCCGACGAGCTGGTCGAGCTGCACGAGACCGACCACCGGCCGGGCATCCCGGAGAACCACCTCGACGACCGCGACTGGCGCGGCAGCGCCTGAGCCTGGACGCCCGCGACTGGCGCGGGACCGTCTAGACCACCTTGTCGAGGAAGCGGGTGACCTCGGCCGCGTAGGCCGGCGGGTCGACGTTCCACGAAGCCACGTGGCCGCCGTCGCGGGTCGCGACCAGGGTGACCAGGTCCGGCCGTTGCGCGGCGTACGCGTGCGCCGGGCCGGTGCGGACGCGCAAGTCGGCCTCGTCGACGAAGAACAGCGCCGGCACGGTCAGCTCGCCCGGGTGCTGGTCCAGCAGCGACAGGTCGAGCCGGGCCCGCCACTGCGTGAACCGCTTCGCCGACCACGTGATCGGTGCCGGTACGCGCCGCAGGTCGGCCTGGTAGTCGATCACCCCGGCCCAGGAGAGCACCGGGCTGTCCAGCACCACGCCGCGGATCACGGCGGCGTCCGCGACCGGCAGCCGGCGCAGCGCGGTCAGCACGATGCCGCCGCCCATCGACCAGCCGAACAGCACGATCTCGGTGGCCCCGTGCTCGCGCGCGTACCGGATCGCGGCCGCCAGGTCGCGCCACTCGGTGTCGCCCATGTGGTAGTAGCCGTCCGGGCTGGCCGGCGCGTCCGGGTCGTTGCGGTAACCGATCACCAGCGTGGTCAGCCCTTTGCCGACGACGTCGGGCAGCACCCGCAGCGCCTCGTGGCGGCTGCCGCCCCGGCCGTGCACGGCGATCGCCCAGGCGCCGGGCCGCTGCGCGCCCGGCGGCGGCACCAGCCAGGCCGGCATGTCGCCGAGCTCGCCCGGCACCGGGACGGTCGAGAAGTCCAAACCGAACGCTTCCTTCGGGTCGGTGCCGTATACGTTGTAGTCGACCTCGACCATGAGCCCGGGGAACAGCCCGTCGATGCCGCCGGCCACCACGCGGCGCACCACGGCGTCGCCCTCGACGCGGACGTCGGCCGAGAGCCGGACGGTGCCGCCCGGCCAGATCAGGCCGACCGGGATCGGCTTCACGGTGTCGTCGTCGCGACTGAGCGTGACCTCGTCGCCGGCCATGTCGAGCACCCGCACCAGCAGGTCGGCGGTGCGCACGACGCGCAGCACCTCGCCCGAGAAGTAGTAGCCGGCCGCCGCGGTGCTGATCACGCTGACCACACTGGTCACCGCGGCGGTCACGGCACCGCCGACCAGCCCCCGTCGGTTCACGATCACACCGGCAACGACATCACAAAACCCAAGATCATGCGACGGTACGGTGACCGAGCTAATAGCGCCGGCGGCGGACCAGCACGACGACGGCGGTCGGAATGATCACCGCGAGCACGGCGAGCGCGACCTGCGAGACCATCGGCCAGGTGCCCGGGTCGGGCGGCGCGGGGCGAGCCTTGCCCTCCGCGGAGGGCGCGAAGAACAACACGGTGACGACGATGACGGCGACCGCGATGGCGCCGGCGCGCAGCAGCCGGCGGAGCACCACGGTGCGCTCGCTTGGCTGTGACACGGCGAGCCTTCCGGTGGGCGTCCGGGTTGGTACGCCCACACGGTAGCGAAGCGGCCGGGAGATCGACGCTCATTTAACGGTCATCTAATCCAACCTTGCGAATGCCCTATGCCGCCGCTCCGCCGCCGTCTAGAACTCCTCCCAGGTGCGGGGGTCCTGCTTCACGGGCTTGCCGACGTCGACGGCTGTGACGGCCGCGACGTCGGCGGGCTCGAGCGAGAAGCCGAAGATGTCGGCGTTGAGCCGCTGGCGTTCCGGGTTGGTCGACGCCGGCACGGTGGTGATGCCGCGCTCGACCAGCCAGCGCAGCACGACCTGCGACGGCGCCACGCCCAGGCGGGCGGCGATCGCGGTCACCGTCGGGTGCTCCAGGATCCCGCTGTTGCGCTCCAGCGGGCTCCACGCCTGCACGACGGTGCCGTGCCGGGACACCTCGTCGACGACGCCGACCTGGGCGTGCGTCGGCGAGACCTGCAACTGGTCGACGGCCGGCACGACGCTGGTCGCATCGACCACCGCGCGGATGTGCTCGTCGAGGAAGTTCGACACCCCGATCGAGCGGATCAGGCCCTCCTCACGAAGGGCGACCATCTCCGCGTACGACTCGACGTAGCGGCCCACCCGCGGCAGCGGCCAGTGGATCAGGTACAGGTCGACGTAGTCGAGGCCCAGCCGGTCCAGCGAGGCGGTGAAGCCCTCCCGCACGTACGGCTTGCCCTGATGGCGACCGGCCAGCTTGCTGGTGACGAAGAACTCCTCGCGCGGCAGCCCGCTCTCCCGGATCGCGGTGCCGACCGCGTCCTCGTTCCCGTAGTTGTAGGCGGTGTCGAGCAGCCGGTAGCCGGTCTCGACCGCGGCGAGGATCGCGTCGACAAGCTGTCGACCCTTGGCCGGGTAGGTGCCGAGCCCGAGCCAGGGCATCTCGTGACCGTCGTTGAGCGTACGGGTGGGAATGGAGATCGGTGCCATGATCCCCACCCTAGATGCGGTCCAGCCATTCCCCGAGAAGCACCTGCTCGGCCGGGCTGAACCGGTCGGCGACGGCGGGCAGCGCGGCCTTCAACGACTGGGCGCGGGCCGCGACGGTCTCGGGGCCCGCCTGCGTCAGCACCGCGGCCATGACCGCGTCGCGGAGCGTGCGGGACAGGTCCGTGTGGGCGTCGAGGGTGCCGTCGCTCTGTGCGGCGATCAGCGCCAGCGTCACGCCGACACTGGCCGCGTACACCATGGGAACGGCGGTCTCGACCGGGACGCGCAACCGGCCCGCGGCGGCGACCCGGCGCATGATGCCGGTGAGCAGGTCGTGCCCCTCGCCGCTGACCGCCGACGGGTCGCCGGGGCGTGGGTCGCCGTAGATCAGCCGGTAGAGCGCCGGGTTGGCCAGCCCGAACTCGACGTGCAGGTCCCAGCCGGCGACGAGGTCCTCGACCGGGTCGTCGCGGCGCTCCCCCGCGCGCTTCTGCCGCAGGTAGCTGGCCCACGCCTCGTCGGCGACGGCGGCGAACAGGCCGGCCATGTCGCCGAACTGGCGGTAGATCGTCTGGGCCTGCACGCCGGCCGCGGCACTGACCGCCCGGGTCGAGACGGCGTCGCGACCGCCGGTGGCCAGGAGCTCCGCCGCCGCGTCGAGGATCCGCCGCCGAGGTGTTGTCACCACCACATGTTAGCACCGATAACGTTCTTGCGTTAGCAGTGCTAACGTGGCCGGCATGACGATCCCCACCCGCAAGCTCAGCGCTGCCGGCCCCGTCGTGGGCGCCCTCGGTCTCGGGGCCATGGGCATGTCCGACATGTACGGCCCGGCCGACGAGAGCCAGAGCATCGCCACCCTGCACGCGGCCCTCGACGCGGGCATGAACCTGATCGACACGGCCGACTTCTACGGCTCCGGCCACAACGAGTTGCTGATCTCCCGCGCCCTGCGCGAGCGGCGCCGCGACGAGGTCGTGCTCAGCGTCAAGTTCGGCAGCCGCAAGCACCCCGACGGCTCGTTCCAGCCGGCCCCCTACGACGTGTCGGCGGTCGCCGTCCGCGACCGGCTCGCCCAGTCGCTGCGCCGGCTGAACACCGACTACATCGACATCTACCGGCCGTCACGCCTCAACCCCGACGTGCCGATCGAGGAGACCGTCGGCGCGCTGCGCGAGATGCAGGAGGCCGGCTACATCCGCCACATCGGACTGTCCGAAGTGGGCGAGGAGAGCATCCGCCGGGCCGCGGCCGTCGCCACGATCAGCGACGTGCAGATCGAGTACTCGCTGCTGTCCCGTGGTCCGGAGCAGGCGTTGCTGCCCACGCTGCGCGAGCTCGGCATCGGGCTGACCGCGTACGGCGTGCTCTCCCGCGGCCTGCTCAGCGGCCACTGGACGGTGGACCGGGCCCTGGGCAGCAAGGATTTCCGTGCCGCCCTGCCCCGGTTCAACGGCGCGAACCTGGCCGCCAACCTGAAGCTGGTCGAGGAGCTCGGCCGGGTCGCGCGCGAGCTCGCGGCGACCACGAGCCAGGTCGCGATCGCCTGGGTCGCGGCGCAGGGCGACGACATCGTGCCGCTGGTCGGCGCCCGCCGGGTCGACCGGCTGGAGGAGTCCCTCGGCGCCCTCGATGTGCGGCTCACGCCGGAGCACCTCACCCGGATCGAGGCCGCGATCCCGGCCGGCGCGGCCGCCGGCGGTCGCTACATGGACCAGCAGTTGCACCTGCTGGACAGCGAGCGGTGACCGCCGTCACCGCCGCGGTGCGGGAGTAGCCTGGGCGAATGCCCAAGATCGCAACTGCCGACCGGGTCGACCGCGACCAGCTCGTCGAGTTCGTCCGCACCCGCCACCGGCTGACCCTGGTGACCTTCCGCCGCGACGGCCGCCCCCAGCTGTCGCCGGTGGCGGGCGGCGTCGACGAGGCCGGCCGCATCGTGATCTCCACGTACCCGGACCGCGCCAAGTCCGTCAACGCCCGCCGCAACCCGGCCGTCAGCGTGCTGGTGCACTCCGACGACTGGAACGACCCGTACGTCCAGGTCGACGGGACGGCCGAGGTCCTCGACATGCCGTCCGCGGAGACGGAGGACGCGCTGGTCGAGTACTTCCGCTGCATCGCCGGCGAACATCCGGACTGGACGGAGTACCGCGAGGCGATGCGCCGCCAGGGCAAGTCCCTGATCCGCGTCACGATCGACTCCTGGGGCCCGATCGCCACGGGCGGCTTCCCGCCGGACCGTGCCCCTGCGAG
>NZ_BONE01000070.1 GCF_016862555.1 Asanoa siamensis
GGGCCTAGGTTCTGTCGTTCCGGGCCTGCGCGATGATCCGCCGCAGCGTGTGGTGGAGCTGCCCGCGGTCGGGCGGGTCCAGCCAGCCGAACAGCCGTTCGCCCACCTCCGCGGCTGCCGTGTCGGCGGCGGCGAGGCGCTGGCGGCCGTGGTCGGTGATGGTGACCTGGAAGGCGCGGCGGTCGTGCGGGTCGCGTGTGCGCACGGCCAGCCGCTGCTCCTCGAGCTGGTCGATGATCCGTACCAGCGTCGACTTGTCGACCCCCACCAGGTCGATGAGCTGCCGCTGCGTCAGGCCGCCCCGGGTCAGGAACCGCAGGATGCCGAAGTGCCGCACGTCCATGCCGAGCGGACGCAGGGCCTCGGCGAGGCGGTCGTGGGCCGCCCGGTGGGCCATCTGCAGCAGCAGCCCGGTGGCGACGTGCCCGTCGGGCAGGTCGACCGGGGGCCACGGGGGTCTGGCGCTGTCGGGCATGGCCGCTATTCTATGGCATGAGAGATAATCTCATTTGGGATAGTCTCATGTGAGGAGATGTCATGGCCGACGTTCCGGCACCGGTGGTCTGGGCGGCGGCCTGCGTCGCCCTGCTCGTCGTCGAGCACGTCTTCGCGCTCGCCACCCCGCCGTACGGGCTGCACGTGCCGTTCTTCTTCCACTCGACCTTCGCCGTGCTCTACGCCTGGCTGGGCCTCATGATCCTGGACGGCACCGGATGGGCGCTCGTCGTCCTGACGGTCCTGCTGGCCACGCAGTCCGTCGGGCGCGTGTTCGTGTGGCGGGCCGAGGACCGGAGCTACGCGTGGGCGGTCAAGGCGTTGCTCGCCGCCGGGTTCGTGGTGACGGCCGTGGCGCTGGCTCTGCTCTGGATTCCCGACTCGGCCAGGTCCTATCTGGTCGGCTAGTCACTCGCCGGTGAGGGTGGCCAGCAGGTCGGTGCCGCGGTCGGTGAGGCGGTAGACGACCGCGCGGCCGGCCCGGGCGCCTGTGATCGCGCCGGCGTCGCGCAGCACGGCCAGGTGGGTGCTGACCGTGCCCAGCGAGATGTCCAGGGCGTACGCGAGCTGCGTGCTGGTCGCGGCCCGCCGGAGCTCGCGGAGCACCCGGGCGCGGCCCGGGCCGAGCAGGGTGGCGAGCGGGTCGGCGGCCGGGTCGGTGACCTCGGCGGCCGGGCCGCGGGCCGGGTAGACCAGCGCGTACCGGGGCGGCCGCTCGCAGGTCCACGACCCGTCACCGGCGGTCTTCGGGACGAAGACCAGGCCCTCGTCGCTGATCCAGCGGTCCGGGTAGTCCTGGTCGCTGAACCGGATCGCGTCGTCGCCGACCCACTCCGTCCGTCGGGTCATCGTGCGGACCGCCTCCTTCCAGCCGTACGCGGCGAGCAGCCCGGCGCGGTGCATGATGTCGCGTTCGAGCAGCGCGCGGCGGCGCGGCCAGTCCGGGGCGACGAACCGGCGCCAGCCCGCCCGGAGCACCGCGGCGGTCCGCGGCCCGAGCGCGCCGGCGTCCAACCAACCGGTGTCCTGGGGCTGCCAGCTCGCGCCGACCGCGTCGGCCACGGTCGCCCGAACCTCCGCGTCGGTGAAGCGCGCGGTCTCGGCCAACTCGTCCCGCAGCCGTGTCCCCGTGCCGCCCGTCGGCGGCACCGCGACCAGGTCGGGCAGCCACTTGGTGGCCGAGACGAGCGCCATCAGGCCGGCGGCGAACGGGTCACCGGCGAGCCAGGCCTGGTACGACGGCCGGTGGCGGGCGTGCCAGTCGCGCAGCCAGGGTTCGGGGTCGGGCCGGTGCAGCGTGATGAGCGAGCCGAGTGTCTCGGCCAGCGGTGAGACCGCGAACCGGCAGCGGGACAGGGCCGTGGGGGAGAGCCGCAGAAGAGTCATCGTTACGCCTTTCGGCGCAAGGTTAGCGGCCGGGCCGGGCCCGGCGGAATGCTCCCCGGGTGCTGCTCGCCCCGCCGTTCCGCGCGTTCTATCTCGGCCGCCTGGTGTCGCTCGCCGGCGGCGCGATGACGCCGGTCGCGCTCGCCTTCGCCGTGCTCGACGCCAGCGGCCGGCCCGTCGACCTCGGCGTCGTGCTGGCCTGCCAGATCGTGCCGCACCTCGCCCTGCTGCTGGTCGGGGGAGCGGTGGCCGACCGGCTGCCGCGCCGGACGGTGCTGGTCGTCGCCAACCTGGGCGCGGGCCTCACCCAGGGCGGCATCGCGCTCGTGCTGATCGCCGGCCTCTACCGGCTGCCGCTCGTGGCCGGGCTGGCGTTGCTGGCCGGGGCGCTGGAGGCGTTCACCTCGCCGGCCCTGCGCGGCATCGTCCCGTCGCTGGTCGGCCCGGACGACCTGCGGCGGGCCAACTCGCTGCTGTCGGCGACCAGCAGCGCCGTGCGGATCGTGGGCCCGACCGTCGCCGGGCTGCTGGTGGTCGCGGCCGGCGGCGGTTGGGCCATCGCGGTCGACGCGGTGAGCTTCGTGCTCGCCGCGGTCTTCCTGTCCCGGCTGCCCCGGGTGGCACCGGCGATCTCCGCGGGCGGCGGCGGCCTGCTCGGCGACATCCGCGCGGGCTGGCGGGTCTTCCTGGGCATCCCGTGGGTCTGGCCGGTCGCGCTCGCGTATGCCGTGATCAACCTGGTGAACGTCGGGCCGTGGCAGATCCTCGGCCCGTCGCTGACCCAGCAGCGCTCGGGCGAGGCGACCTGGGGCGTGGTCCTGAGCGTACGGGCGGCCGGCCTGCTGGCGATGAGCATCGTGATGTACCGCCTGGCGCCGCGGCACCCGCTGCGCTTCGGCCGGCTGGCCGGCACCCTGGGCGCGTGCTCGCTGCTGGCGTTGGGTCTTGGCTTCGACCCGTTCTGGCTGGCGGCCTGCGCCTTCGTCGGCGGGGTGGGGTTCGCGGCCTCGGGGATCACCTGGGAGAGCGCGGTGCAACGGCACGTGGGTGGCGAGCACCTGAGCCGGGTGGCCTCGATCGACGACCTGCTGTCCTTCGCGGCGATCCCGCTGGGTCAGCTTCTCGTGGGGCCGGCGGCCGCGGCCTGGGGCGGCCCGCGGGTGGCCCTGGTCTGCGGGGTCGTCTTCGCGGTGGCCGCCCTGGCGCCGTTGACGGTGCGCGCGGTCCGCACGCTCGCGGACGACCGGCCGGCCCTCGACCCGGCGGGGACGGGAGGCTGACCGGGGCTGTGTTACGGCAGCAGGCCGCGCAGGGTGGCGATGTCGGCCGCGTGGCCCTCGCCGGACTTGCCGGACGGGGTTTCCACGAGCACCGGCAGGCCGGCCGTGGACGGGTGGCGGAGCAGTTCGGCGAACGCCGCCGTGCCGAGTGAGCCCTGGCCGATCGTCTCGTGCCGGTCGCGCAGGGAGCCGCAGGTGTCCTTCGAGTCGTTCGCGTGCACGAGCCGCAGCCGGCCCGCACCGACCGTCTCCGTGAGCAGGTCCAGCGTCGCGGTCATGCCGCCCGGTGTGGCCAGGTCGTGGCCCGCCGCCCAGGCGTGGCACGTGTCGAAGCAGACGCCGAGGCGCGGGTGCCAGTCGACGGCCTCGAAGTAGTCCGCCAGGTGCTCGACCCGGGACGCCAGCGACCGGCCCCCGCCCGCGCTCGGCTCGACCAGCAGCTCCGGGCCGTCGGCGTCGAGCAACGGCAGCAGCGCCTCGCGGACCTGCTTGAGGGCCGCGTCGTAGTGGGCCGGGTCGACCGAGCTGCCCGCGTGGAAGACCACGGCGCGGGCGCCGATCGCGGCGCCCCGGCGCAGCGCGTGCGCCAGCGTCGCGGTCGAGCGCTCCACCGTATCGGCGGTCGGTGAACCCAGGTTGACCAGCAGCGACGCGTGTACGTAGGCCGGCACGGCGCGCTCCGCGCAGCCGTCCCGGAACAGCTCGTCCTGACCCGGGTCACCGGGCGGGAGTGCCCAGCCGCGCGAGTTCGACACGTATACCTGCGCGGCCCTCGACCCCGTCGCGTCGAGGTACGGCAGCGCGGTCTTCGCGATGCCGCCGGCGGTCGGGGTGTGCGAGCCGAGCGGGCGGTCGGTCACGAGCAATAGATCACGACCTGGCTTCCCGGTGGGACCGGCGTGTTCTCGTTGGGCTGCTGCGCGAACACCGTGCCGTTCGGGTTGACCTGCGGGTTCGGCACGAGGTTCATGCCCTGGAGCTGCTGCACCGCCTGCGGGCAGGGCAGGCCGATCAGGCGCGGCACGGTGACCTGCGGCGGGCCCTCGCTGACCTCCAGCTCGATCTTGGCGCCCTTCTCCACACCGGCGCCGTCGTTCGGGGTCTGCTTGATCACTTCGTCGCGCGGCCGGTCGGACTGCTTGTAGGCGATCAGCGGCTCCAGGCCGAGGTTGATCAGCTCGGCGCGGGCGTCGTTGATGCTCTTGCCCACGACGCGAGGGACCGTCAGCGGTGCCTTGCCCTTGCTGACGAAGACCGTCACCTTGTCGCCGGGCTTGGTCTCGGTGCCGACGGCCGGGTCGACCGCCACCACGACGCCCTTGGGCAGGTTGTCGTCGTACCGGTCGGCGCCCTTGGTGATCTGCAGCTTGGTCTGCTCCAGCTCGGAGGTCGCCAGGTCGAGTGTCATGCCGACCACGTCGGGCACCGTGTAGCGCTCGGCGCCGAGCGAGAGGACCAGCGTGATCGTGCCGCCCTTGAGGATCCGGCCGGCGGCCGGCGGGTCCTGCCGCAGCACGACGTCCTTCGCGGCCTTCTCGTCGAACTGGCCCGGCCCGTACGCGATGGCGAAACCGCCCCGGGTCGCCTGCGCCTCGGCGGCGGCCTTGTCCATCGCCGCGAGCTGCGGGGCGACCGTGTAGCGGCCCATGCCCCACCACCAGCCGCTGATCGCGGCGACCAGGCCGATGACCACGATCGCGGCGGCCACCGCCATCCGGCCCCGGGGGTGCGACATCACCATGCGGTAGCGGTCGCCGATCCGGGAGCCTCCACCGCGGTCGTCGTCGTAGTCGTCGTACGCCGGCTCCGGAGCGCGGCGCCGGCCGGCGGGCGCCGGCTCCGCCTGGCCGGGCAGGCGGGCCCAGGTCGGCCGCTCGGGCTCGGCGGGGACGCGCGGGATCGTGACGGTACGCGCGGAGACCTGCCGCAGCAGCGCGGTGTTGGCGTTGGCGGAGCCGAGGTCGTCGCGGGTGGCCTGCACCTCGGAGAGGAACGCGCCGGCGTCGGTCGGGCGGGCCTGCGGGTCGCGCCGGGTGGCCCGGGCGACCAGCTCGTCGACCACCGGCGGGATGCCCGGCACCAGGCTCGACGGCGCCGGCACGTCGCGGTCGACGTGCTGCCAGGCGACCTCGACCGGCTGCGCCCCGTCGTAGGGGACGCGGCCTGTGAGCATCTCGAACAGCACGATGCCGGCCGAGTAGACGTCGCTGCGCGGGTCGGCGCGGCCGTCGGTGACGAGCTCGGGTGCGACGTAGGCGACGGTCGCCATGAGCTGGCCGCCGTCGGCGTCGGTGGCGCTGGCCTCGACCGCGCGGGCGAGACCGAAGTCGGCGACCTTGACCACGCTGTCGACCAGGTTGCCGGCGCCGCCGCTGGGCGCCTCGGCGACCAGCACGTTCTCGGGCTTGACGTCGCGGTGCACCAGGCCGGCGCGGTGGGCGGCGGAGATCGCGGCGAGCATCTGCTCGAGGATCGCCAGCGACTCGCCCGGGTTGAGCCGGCGGCGCTGGGCGAGCACGTCCCGCAGCGTGTTGCCGCGCACGTACTCCATGACCAGGTAGGGCAGCCCGGCGTGGTGGCCCTGGTCGTAGACGGCGACCACGTTCGGGTGGGTGAGCCGGGCGATCGTCTTGGCCTCGTCGGTGAACCGCTCGAGGAACTGCGGATCGCGCGCCTGCGCCGGATGAATGATCTTCAGGGCGACCGTGCGCTCGAGGCGCTCGTCGGTCGCGGTGTAGACGGTAGCCATGCCGCCGCGGGCCACCCGCCCACGGATGCGGTAGCGCCCGTCGACCAGTGTGCCCAAGAGCGAGTCAGCGACCTGGATGTCCATCGGCAGGGAGTCTATGTGCCCGTACCCGGAGTGCGACACAGCCGTGCCGGCAACTTCACCGCTAACCCCGCATTCAGGGGTTTTCGTCCCGGTCGTGGCGGTGCTGACGGCGCGGGTGGTGGCGGCTCTCGCCGTCGTCGTCGACCTCGTCGGTGGGCTCGGCGGTCGCGCTCGGTGACGGGCTGGGCTCGTCGGTCGGCGTCGGGTGCGGGGACGGCGAGGGGCTTTCCGACGGTACGGGCGGTTCGGTCGGCTCCGGCGCGGGGTCTTCCGACTGCTCGGGCCGCGGGCCGCCCGGGTCGCGGACGAGGTCCGGGGCGGGTCCGACGCCGGTGGGTGCGCCGTCGCGCGTATCCGATGATCCGGCGCGACCCGCCGCGGCCTGCCTGCCGGCGACGGTGAGTGGCCCACCCTGCCGGGCGATCCGGACCGTCCGGTCCAACCGCGCCTCCGGCGGGCGCTGGCCGGTGCCCGCGGCCCCGGCCACGACGCTCGCGGGTGTCTCGTCGGCCTGCTCCGCCTCCGGCGCCAGCAGCGCGCCCAGCCCGTTCACCACGGCGAAGTAGGTGCCGATGGCGCCCGCGACGCTGACCAGCACGAACCCGCCCGCCGCGACCCGCCGTCCCGGCTGTCCGGCGTGCCCGGGGAAGATCAGCTCGGTGGTCTCGTCGCCGTCCGGCCGCTTCCTGCGCGCCCGCGACAGGTCGTACTGCAGCGACCGCCACGCACCGACGAATTCCTTGCGCACACCCCGCCAGGTGGTCACGGGAGATCCTTCCGAAATGATCGTGCGGTACGGCGGTACCCCGTACCGGGTGGTTCGGTGGTGTCACGCCATGTCGGCGTGGCAATGTGAGCGGGTGACCGAAACCGTTCCCGCTCAGTGGCTGCCCTTGCCCGACGTGGCGGAGCGCCTCGACGTGTCGATCAGCAAGGTGCACCAGATGGTCCGTGACGGCTCGCTGCTCGCGGTCCGTCGCGACGGCGTCCTGCGGGTGCCGGCCGAGCTGGTGGCCAACCGCACCGTGCTCAAGCACCTGCCGGGCGTCATCACGTTGCTGCACGACGCTGGGTACAACGACGAAGAGTGCCTGCGGTGGCTGTACGCCGAGGACGACACGCTGCCCGGATACCCGGCGTCGGCGCTCGGTGGTGACAAGGCCACCGAGGTGAAACGCCGCGCCCAGGCGTTGGGCTTCTAGATTTGCGCTTCCTCTACCTGGCGGTCCTGCTGGGCTGCCTGGCGGGTGCACTCTGGCTCGAACCGGCCCTGCGGGTCCACGTCCTGCGGCGCTGGCGCCGGCTGCTGCTGACCCTGGTGCCGGTGGCGGTGGTGTTCGCTGTCTGGGACATCGCCGCGATCGCCGCCGGCCACTGGACGTTCGACCCACGCCAGACGACGGGCGTGGTCCTTGCCGGTGGCTTGCCGCTGGACGAGTTGCTGTTCTTCCTCGTCGTGCCGCTGTGCGCGATCCTCGGCTTCGAGGCGGTCCGGGCGGTCCTGCGCCTACCGGCGGGTGACGAGGAGTGACCTACACGACGGCGGCAATGGTGGGCGTGGTCGGTGCGGTGGTGGTCGACCTCTTCGTCCTGCGTACCCGTCTGCTCCTGCGCCCGGTGTTCTGGGCCACGTACCCGATCATCGTGTTCTTCCAGCTCCTCTCGAACGGCATCCTGACGGGCCGCAAGATCGTCTTGTACGACCCGGACGCGATCGTCGGCCTGCGGATCGTCTACGCGCCGGTGGAGGATCTGTTCTTCGGTTTCGCGCTGGTGTTGCTGACGCTGTCGCTGTGGGTGTTCTGGGGGCGGGTCGGGGTTCAGCGGTCTCCGGTCGCGGGGACGGGTTCGTCCTGGCTGTTGCGCCGCCTGCGCCGCAGGAAGTAGGTCGCCGCGGCGGCGACGATCGCGACGTCGGCCAGGGCGCCGGGGAGCTTGGTGAGGACCGGGATGCCCAGGCCGTTGGGGAGGGTCAGGGCGGTGACCCCGACGGCGGCGACGGCGAGAGCGTTTCTGGTGCGGCCGGGTTTGGTGGCGCAGGCGAGGACGGCGAGGGGGACGAGGGCGTACCAGGGGTAGAAGACGGGCAGCAGGACGGCGGCAGCAGCCAAGCTCCATCCGGCAGCAGCCACCACCTGCCGCCGCCCCTCCCCGGACCCGTGTTCTCGGTCGGCGCCGGGCCCTGGCGTGTGCTGGTGCGTGGCGTCCGTCAGCCTGTGGTCGTGGTGGAGGTTGGTCGCCTCTGCGAGCGGAACGGCGCCTTGGTGGTGCTGTTCCGGGTCGGCCGCGCTCGCATCCTCGACACCGTCCGCCTCGCGGAGCCGCAGTGTGGCCCGCAGGGCTCGCCAGCACAGGCCGAGGGCGATGAGGGCGAGGGCGGCGATGCCGACCGCGCGGGCGACGCTGACGGCGGTGTCGACGCCTTCGGGCTGGCCCACCGCCCGGAGCAGGTAGCCGGCCGCCATGCCGACGCCGGTGGGCAGCGAGGTCCACTGGACGAGGCTGCCGGTGTCGGAAAGGGCGCGGACCCACCCGAGATCGAGCCCGGCGGCGAGGGTGGCGGCCGCGAACACAAGCACGCCGGACGCGGTCACGACGCCGGCGGCTCGCGCGATGCCGCCCGCTGCGGGTGCGCCACGACTGATCCGCCGGCCGGCGACGAGCAGGACGACGAACGGCAGGACGATGATCGCGGTGACCTTGACCCCGACGGCGAGCCCCAGCAGTGTCCCGGCCGCGACCGCAGCGCCCCAGGCGTGGCCCCCGACCGAGCGTGGGGACTGCTCCCCGTTTACCTGGGACGGGATGTTCGCGCTGGTCCTGGCCGTGCTCTGGGTGATGACCGCGTGATTGCTGTCTGAGCCGGTCGAGACCGTGGAAGCATGCGCTGCTGGAACGGTGGTGGCGGGTCCGCGTGAGCCCGTCCACGTCGTTTCGTCTGGTGCGGCAAGTCCTCCCGGGCTTGGGGCTTGGGCCGGTGTCCCCGCTGGCCCGCCCGGTGCCGGGCTGTTGGCGTGGGTCGCCGGTCCCGCCGGGCTCTGGGCGTGGGCCGCCGGTCCCGCCGGGCTCTGGGTGTGGGTCGAGGGTCCCGCCGGGCTCTGGGTGTGGGCGGCCGGTCCTGCCGGGGTTTGGGTGTGGAGGGCGGTTGTCGTGGGTCCGGCGGGCGTTGCCGGGCTCTGGTCGTGCGCGGCCGGCCCTGCCGGGGTCTGGGCCTGAACGGCCTCCGCCGCTGTTCCGGCGGGCACTGCCGGACCACGGGCCGTCGTGCCCGCTGCCGCTGTTCCGGCGGGGTCGCGGCGGGCGGCGGTTGCCGGCACCGCGACGGCCAGCGCCGCGACGATGAGGCCGGCGGTGAGCGCGTCGTTGTGCGCACCGGACACGAGGTGGACAGCGACGAGCGGCGATAGCAACCCGAGCCACCGAGCCGCGACCGGCGAGACGCCGATGGCACTGGCGAGCCGCCCGGCGTACCCGGCGATCAACACGCCACCGATCAGCGCGACAACCCGGAGAAGGGTGACGGCGACGAGCAGTTGATGATCGCCCGCACCCCGCGCGACGGCCGCGGCGAGCCCGGACAGCACGACGCCGACGGGCCCGTACGGCGCCGGGGTGTGCTGCCACAGGTCGGGCACGGCATCGACCCACGGACAGCCACCGTCGACGGCCCCGACCGCGTAGGGATCGAGCGCGGACCGCCAGATCTCGCCCTGGCAGGCATAGGAGTAGACATCCCGACTGGCCAACGCCGGCGCGAGCAGCAGTGGCGTGGCCCACAAGGCCCCGGTACCCAGCACCCACCGGCTGCTGACCCCGTCGAGCCGGCGCCCGATCCGCCACCACGCGCCGGACAGGATCGCGAGCCCGACCACCCATCCGGTCAGCCCGAGCCAGAAGCCGACCCCGGGCGTGCCAGGCCCGCGCAGGCCCAGACCGGGGTCGCGCCCCGGCAGGGCCCCCGCTCCATACGCCCCCGCGGCGACAACGGCGACCCCGACAAGCCCGGTGACGCGCAGACCCCACGGGCTGTCCAGGCCACGCACGCCATCGATGATCCCACGCCGACCCGGAACGCCCACCCGCCGCCACTGCCCGCCGTGAGGCCGGGGGACCAGCAGCGTCGCAGGTCACTCCGGCGCCGCGCCGGATGAGGCGGAGGAGGTCGCTGATCACGCGGGCCGCAGGCGGCCCGCCAGCGCGGCTTCGGATGGCGGTCGGTCACCGTTGCGGGCGATGACCAACCTTGTTGCTCGGCCCACGCGTTTTACAACCTCGAGGATCAACCCCAGTGCTGGCCCGCACATGCCCACGCCTCGGCTACCAGCAGATCCAGGCGCGGGAGAGCAGCCGTCGCGTACTCACGGTGGGCCGGCCGCCCTGCGGCCTGACAACACTGTGCGGCCGCAACGCCGCGAAGCTCACCGTTCGCCAGGACGAAGGTCGGGCCTGGGCGGCGCCAACGTTCCCGCCTGCGTCGGCGGCGGACGTTGCGGTCGTCAGTCGGTGCGGGTGGTGGCGGCGTGGGCCAGGTCGATCAAGGCCGTTCGTGCCTCGCCCTCGATCGGGGCCGCCTCGATCGCGGAGAGTGCCGACTCCAGGAGCACGGTGATCCTGCGCTCGGTGCGTTCGGCCGCGCCGCTGCCCACGATCACCTCGCGCAGGCGCTCGATTCCCGCGGCGTCGAGCTCCGGCGACCCGAGCAGCCGGAGCAGGTCGCCGCGGCCCGACTCCGTCGCCGACTCGAACGCCGCCGCGACCAGGTAGGTGCGTTTGCCCTCGCGGAGGTCGTCGCCCGCCGGCTTGCCCGTCAGGGCGGGGTCGCCGAAGACGCCCAGCAGGTCGTCGCGTAGCTGGAAGGCCTCGCCCAGCGGCAGGCCGTAGCCCGAGTAGGCCGCGGCGACCGGCGCCGGTGCGTCCGCCAGGGCGGCGCCGAGCAGGAGCGGGCGTTCGACCGTGTACTTCGCCGACTTCAGGCGGGCGACCTTGCCGGCGCGCTCGACCGAGGTGTCGCCGGTGGCCTGGGTGAGGACGTCGAGGTACTGGCCGATGGTCACCTCCGTACGCATCTCGTCGAAGACCGGGCGGGCGCGGGAGATCGCCGCCGGGTCGAGGCCGCCCGCGTGCAGCAGCTCGTCGGACCAGACCAGGCACAGGTCGCCCAGCAGCACGGCCGCCGACTCGCCGAAACCGTCGGCGTCGCCGGCCCAGCCCTGTGCCCGGTGGCTGACCGCGAACCGGCGGTGCACCGCCGGCTCGCCCCGGCGGGTGTCGGAGCGGTCGATCAGGTCGTCGTGGATCAACGCGCTGGCCTGGACCAGCTCGAGCGCCGCCAGTGCGGTCACCACCTGGTCGGAGTCGTGGCCCCCGGCGCCGCGGAAGCCCCAGTAACCGAATGCCGGCCGCAGCCGCTTGCCCCCGCGCAGGACGAATCCCTCGATCGCGTCGGCGACCGGCGCCAGCGCGCTGTCGACCCCCGCCATCCAGGCGCGCCGGTCGGCCAGGAACCACGCCAGCGACTTGTCGACGCGATGCCGAAGGCCGATGCGGTCCGTGGCGGGCAGGCTCGTAGCCGCCGTCGGGCGGGCGTGGTCGGCAGCGCCGGGGCCGGCGTCGTCGGAGGGGCTGTGCGGCGCGGTCACGCCACGAAACTAGGGTCAAACCGGCGCGACGACAACTGGAGCGGTAACTACCGCGTGGCGACCCACCGTGTACGGCCGCGGGACCGTGCCCTCGCCGGCGGCCCGCGACCTCCGCCGCGGCGCGCACCGATCGCCCCGGCCGCCCCGAGCCGCGCGGCACCGCCCCCGCGCCACGCGGCCGGCCGGCTAGCCATCGCCGGCCGCCCGGGACCGGGAACCCCAGGCCGGCTCGCCGCCCAGCGGCCGCGGCAGATAGGGCCGGGCCGCCACCATCAGGTCGGCGTAGTCCCGCGCCGCCGGCAACCGCGCGTGCGGCGCCAGTCGATCACCGAACGCGGTCAGCAGGTCGAGCACCCGCGTCGAGCCGGACCGGATCGTGTCGAGCACCGCCGCGCCGGCCGCGAGCACGGCCCCCTCGGGCTCGCCGGCGTCGAGCCGGGCCCGGGCCAGCCAGGCCTGGTCGAGCGCGGCGGTGCGGGGCTGGCCCGAGCGGGCGGCGGCCCGGGACAGCAGCGGTAGCGCCCGGGCCGGCCGGCCGAGCTGGACCAGGCACCGGCCGGCCAACGCGTCGAGCTCGCCCTCGTCGAGCCAGTAGAGCCAGGGCGGGTCGTGCTCGGCGGCCCGCCGCTCGGTCGCGCGTTGGGCGGCGCCGAGCGCGGCCTCGGCAGCACCGCGCAGCCCGGCCGAGGCCGCCGCGAACGCGATCCGGTGCAGCAGCAACGCCCGGCCGGAGGCCGACAGGGCGCGCCGCGCACCCGCGTAGGCGGTGCGGGCCAGGAGCAGCGCCGGCGCCGGGTCACCGGAACCGACGAGCAGGTGGCTGGCCGAGCCGAGGACGTGGCCGGCGAGCGGCCGGTCGCCCGCGGCGGCGGCCGAGGCCAACGCGGCGCGATAGGCGGACAGCGCGCCGACCGGGTCGCCGGCGTCGGCCAGCGTCCAGCCGCGGAGCTGGAACACCTCGGCCCGGGTCCGGGCCGCCTTGCGGGTCAGCGGCACGCCGGCCGGTGGCAGGGTGGCCTGGTCGGCCGTCGCCGCCAGCCCGTGCACCGCCATCGCGAGCTCGGCGCCGCCGAGCACGTCGTCGAGGCGGCGGGCGGCGGCGAGCCGCGCGGTCACCTCGGCCACGGTGGCCGGCCCCGCCCTGGCGACAGGCCCCGAGGCCGGCCGCGGCGGCCCGATCAGCGGCGGCTCGTCGGCGGTCAGCCAGGTGTGGGCGAGCCCCAGCAGGTCGAGACCGACCCGGTCGCGGCTCTCCGGTCGGTTGGGGCCGGGCCGCCCGGGCGCGATCAGCCGCTGCCGGACCCGACTCCGCTCGGCCGCCACAGCCAGGCCGTCGACCGGCACGTCGAGCACCGCGGCGAGCCAACCGAGCCAGAACTCGGCCGGGAGCCGCTCCTCGCGCTCCCAGCGGCTGACCTCGTGCCGGGTCACGGTCGGGCTGCCCGACGCGGCGCAGAGGTGCTCGGCCAGCCGGAGCTGGCTCCACCCCCGGCGCAGCCGTAGCTGTGTCAGATAGGGACCGAACGTGGGACGCGGACCGGCCGCGTCGAACGGGTGCGGTGGCGACGCGGACATCATGGACCCTCCCCGTGACAAGCGGTGCTGCCTGTGGCCCCCGGACGCCGCGAACGGCATCCCACGCGTCGCCCTGCTGACCGTGGGGGCGGCCCGCGGCGCGTAGAACACATGTACCCCACGGGTGCGACGTTTTCCCGTCCCCAACCCGCCGCCGACGCCGCCACCAGGGCAAACCCGCGTTGTCCACAGGCGTTCGGTGGGGCGTCCCGGCCCGCCGCCCAGCCGGTACGCTCGACCCGTGGCACTCGGACTCCCTTCGATCCTTCCCGGATCACAGCCGTCGATCGGTGACCTGATCCGCGATGCGGGTCCGACCTTCTCGTTCGAGTTCTTCCCGCCCAAAACGCCCGAAGGCGAGGTGCAGCTGTGGCGCGCGATCCGCGAGCTCGAGCCGCTGCGGCCGTCGTTCGTCTCGATCACCTACGGCGCGGGCGGCACCACCCGGGACACCACGGTCGCGGTGACCGAGCGGGTGGCGACCGAGACCACACTGCTGCCGATGGCGCATTTGACGGCCGTCAACCACTCGGTGGCCGAGCTACGCAACGTGATCGGCCGGCTGGCCGGCGCCGGCATCCGCAACATCCTCGCCGTGCGCGGCGACCCGCCCGGCAACCCCAACGGGGAGTGGGTGCGCCACCCCGAGGGCGTCGACTACGCCGAAGATCTCGTCCGGATCATCCGCGAGTCCGGTGACTTCTGCGTCGGCGTGGCCGCCTTCCCCTACAAGCACCCGCGGTCGGCCGACGTCGCCAGCGACACCGAGCACTTCATCCGCAAGTGCCGCTCCGGCGCCGACTTCGCGATCACGCAGATGTTCTTCGACGGCGACGACTACCTACGGCTCCGCGACCGGGTGGCCGCCGCCGGCTGCGACACCCCGATCCTGCCCGGCGTCATGCCGGTGACCAGGATGAGCACGATCGCCCGCTCCGAGCAGCTATCGGGCGCGCCGTTCCCGCCGGCGCTGGCCGAGCAGTTCGCGCGGGTGGCCGACGATCCCGAGGCGGTGCGCCGGCTCGGCATCGAGCAGGCGAGCCAGATGTGCCGCCGGCTGCTCGACGAGGGCGTGCCCGGCATCCACTTCATCACGCTCAACCGGTCCACGGCGACGCGCGAAGTCTGGCAACACCTACGGGTCGACGCCGCGGTGTGACCGGCTCCTGTCCCGACGTGGACGACCTCCGAGCCGCGGCGGCCGCACGTGGTCGCAGGGCCGGCCTGGGTCGACAAATCGGGACAAAACCTAGACCGCCGATCGACGGTTGAGCTGAACGTGGGCACAAGGCTGGGTTGGCACGACTACGCGGCACGCTGGGCGGCGCTCCACGGGGGCTTCGACCCGCGCCAGGCCGGCATCGCTGTCCGCGGCTGGATCCGGCTGTCCTACGAGATCGGCTCGCGACTCGGCCGCCTGCGGATCAGCCCGACGGCGGTCACCACCGGCGGCCTCGCCCTCTGCGCGGCCACCCCGATCGCCGCCACCCGCGCGCCCGGCGGCCTGCTCACGGCCGCGATCCTGGTCCTCCTGGCCGCGGTGGCCGACAGCGTCGACGGCGCGGTCGCGGTCTCGACCGACCGCACGACCAGGCTGGGTTACGTCTACGACTCGGTCGCCGACCGCCTCGGCGAACTCTGCTGGCTGACCGCCTTCTGGGTAGCCGGCGCCCCGGCACCCCTGGTCTTCACGGCGGGCGCGCTCTCCTGGCTGCACGAGTACATCCGCGCCCGCGCCGCCGCGGCCGGCATGACCGAGATCGGCACGGTCACGGTCGGCGAACGCCCGAGCCGCGTCAGCGTCACCACGGTCGCCTTCCTGGCGGCCGCAGCCGCCGGCGGCCTCGACCGCGACCTGGTCCCGGGCACGCTCACGGTCTTCCTCGCGCTCTGGATCCTCCTGGCGGCCTTCGGCCTGACCCAACTCACCCGCGCGGTACGCCGCCACCTGCGCTGACGGGCTTTGCACGCCTTCGGCCAGTCTGACTTCACATAGCTTGAACGCGGAGATTCGGACGCGAGAAGCACTCGTACGAGTGATTTTTCGATCTAGCGCATTGTGTTCAGCAACTCCTAGACTGCCGGACACAGCATGTCGATTACTGCTCCGATGGCTTCGACGACAAGGTGGATCGTGACGTCTTCCAATGCGAGCGGGGATGCCGGTGACATCGTTCCTGTTCGGCCCTGGCACCAGCGACTGCTTGCGATCCCGACGCTTCCTGGCCCTGTCGAACAGTGGCTGCCGGATCTCGCGCTTACGTTGCAGGCGGTGTCGGCACGTGCGCATCGGGCGAACTCGACGATGTGGCGGGGCCAGCCTGCACAGGGCAAAGGCGACGTGCTGCTTCACCGCCTTGGCCCACTGGGCTTGGTGCGAAAGACGGAAGCGGGTGTCCTTCAACTTACGGATGCCGCTGATGTGTGGCTCCGTACTCGCAACGACGGCTATCTGATCAGTTTGCTCCACAGCAGGATCCGATTCGTCGGCGAGGCGCTTGCCGCGATCGCTGCGGGAGCGCGAACGCAGGAGAATTTGTTGGAAGTAGCTGCCAACAAATATGGCCTCGAATGGAGTTCTCTCGACCAGGTGCGGCGTCGTACTGGCTGGCTCCGTGCTGCACAGTTCGTCGCGAGATGGAGCTTCACCGAGGTCGCCGTCACTCCCGAGGGGTACGCGCTCCTCGATGCCCTCGAGCTCGCTGAACCTGCATCTATTTCGGCGGCCATTCCGGATCCGGCGGCGAAAGCAGCGCCGTCGAAGCCCAGCGCCCTCGTTGGCGAGTTGATCGGGCGGCTCGACGCCAAGCGTCTCGCGAGCCGTAAACGCAACATCGGGTTTGTGCCATCAAGGTCAGACACCGAATCGATCTTCGCTAGTCTCCACCAGCTTGCTACGCTGTGCAGCCCTCCGATTGCGCGACAGCGCTTCATCGATCTGTACAGGCAAGACTTCGGGCTCGCTGCTTCGTCCGCCGCGTCAACGCTCACCGCGCTCAAGGCCGCTGGGCTTATACGACAAGTAGGTTTCGAAACCTTCGAAGTAACTCCGTGGGCCCACGAATGGTTGGAGTCTTCTGAGCCACAGGATCTAGTCAGAATTCTGCACGCTCATGTCGTGCTGGTAGGAGAGCTGCTGCACTTAGCCGCCACGCCAGTCGAAGGATCTGCCTTCGTGTCCATGGCGAACACATCGTTCGGCCGTCGCGCGCCCAGCCGAGCAGAGATCAGCACCCGCTTACGTCTGCTCACCGCGGCAGGCCTGATGGCGAAGGTTACGTATACCAGTTACGTGACGACAGCCCTAGGCCGCGGATTCTTGGATTCGATTCCCGTCGAACAGATCGATACCACACCCCGTGAAGAAGTCATCGCAGTTGCTGCGGCTGAACCATCTGACGACCCACTCGAAATCTTGGTGGCGGAGCTCACAGATGCAGCGACGGACACTGCTGCATACACGCGATTTGAGCAAGCTGTGTGTGAGGCAATGGCGACGCTTGGCTTCCAAGCGACGCATCTGGGTCCGTCTGGCGATACCGACGTTCTGGTGTCCGCGTGGATGGCACCGGGCATGATCAGACGCTTCGTTGTCGACGCCAAGACCGGAAAGTCTGGCCAAGTTCTCGAAAGCGCAGTCGACTTCGATTCGCTGGAGGAGCATCGATTGCGCCACGAAGCCGACGGCATCGCTGTGGTAGGTCCGTCATTTCCAGAGGGCCGTTTTCAAGCGCGGGCCAGAAAACGGCGAGTACGCTTGATCGACATTGCTGCCCTTACGGAGTATCTGCGGCTGAACGCACGCACCCCGCTGGCGTCCAGCGCGCTCAGCAAGCTTTTCGATGTGGAGACGACAGAGCCGCATGCCCTGTGGGAGTCGTCGCTACGTCGCCAGACGGTGCTGCTCGGCGTAATGCGGACGCTTTGGATCGAGGCGAACAACGAGCGGGAGGTTGCGCACAGCGGGGGTGCTCTCGACAGCACAGCGTTGCGCTACCTGCTACGTGAGGATCTATATCCGGATCCGGACGAAATCAAAGACGCATTGGAGTTTTTGAGATCGCCGATGATGCGCTCGATTGAAATGGTGGGCGGCAAGTTCATCCCGTTGGAATCACCAGCCGTGACGTCGGCGAAGCTGACGGCACTGGGACGCGTGACAGATTTGCGGTCGTGAGCGCTGTGGTAGGTCAGGCCCGGCCGATCTCGCCCGCCACGATCCGGGCCGAGAGCGCCACCATCGGCAGGCCGCCACCAGGGTGGGTCGAGCCGCCGACCAGGTACAGACCGCGCACCGGGCCGCGGTTCGGTGGGCGCAGCAGGCCGCCCGCGGTGCCGTAGATCGCACCACCGGGTGCCCCCGCCGAACGCTCCAGCGACGCCGGCGTCAGCACCTCCCGGAACAGCACCCGATCACGGACGTCGACGCCGCGTGACGCGAGCACCGCCAGGATCCGGTCCGCGTACGCGGATGCCAGACCGCGCCTGTCCCAGTCGACCGCACCCACCCCGACGCCGTGCCGGGGCGCGTTGACCAGCACGAACCAGGCCTCGTGCCCGGCCGGCCGGATCAGCGGGTCGTCGGCGACCGTCACGAACACCGCCGGGTCCGCGGCCGGCCGGCCCGCGAACACCGCGTCGAACTCCGCGTCGTAGTCCGGCGGGAAGAACACCGTGTGGTGCGCCAGCCCAGGTGTACGCCCGGCGACGCCCAGCAACAGCACGAAACCCGCGAGGCTCCGGTCGGCGAGCCGGCCCAGCCGGCCCGGCGTCGGCAGCAGGTCCCGGTACAGCGTCACCGCGTCCACGTTGGACACCACCACGTCGGCCCGGACCACCGACGAGCCGACCCGTACGCCGGTCACCCGCCCACCCGCCGTCTCGACGGCGTCCACGGAAGCGCCCGTCCGGACCGTCACGCCCAGCGCCGCACACCGCGCGAGCAGCGCGTCGGCCAGCGTCCCCAGCCCACCCGGCAGGTACCAGCCCCCGAACGACAGCTCCGCGTACGGCACAGCCGCCAGTGCCGCCGGTGCGTGGCGGGGGTCGGCGCCCGTGTACGTCGCGTACCGGTCCAGCAGCATCCGCAGCCGCGGATCGCGCAGCCGCCGCCGGCCCAGGCCCCGCAGCGTCTGGCCCGGCGCCACCGCGGCCAGGTCGCCGAACCGCCACGCCAGGTTGGCCAGCGCCGCCGGCGAGTCGACCGGCCGGCGCAGGATGTCGCGCCACGACGCGTCCCACACCCGGCCCGCCCGCCGCCACAACCGCCGCCAGTCGGCCGCCGCCGCGGGTCCCAGCGCCGCGCCGATCCGGTCGGCGAACTCGGCCGGGTCCGCGCACGAGTCGAGCACCGTGCCGTCCGGGAACACGTGCCGGACCACGGGCGACAGCGGTACGAGAGCCGGCGGCTCCCCGCCGATGTCGGCGAACAACTCGTCGAACACCTGCGGCAGCGTCAGCAGGCTCGGCCCGGTGTCGAACCGGTAGGTGCCCTCGGGCCGGACCACCTCCCGCCGGCCGAGCTTGCCGCCCACCACCGCGGACCGCTCGAACACCGTGACCCGGTGGCCCTGGGCCGCCAGCCGCGCCGCGCAGGCCAGCCCGCCCACCCCGGCGCCGATCACCACAACCTCAGCCACGGGCACCACCACCCGACGGCACCACCGGCCGGCCACGCCAGGTCAGCGCGCCGCCGCGGCGCAGCCGGTAGGACCGCCGGACCAGCCAGGCGAACGCCAGCACCGACACCGGCTGCGCCAGTGCGTCCGGCCACCACCGCCCGCCCGTCGCCGCCGCGCCGGCCACCCGGCCCAGCACGCCGCACGCGTACCCGACGCCACCGGCGACCAGCACCGAGACCGACCCGGCCAGCAGCCCCGCGAGGACCAGCAGCACCGGCAGGACGTACACCAGGAGCAGCAACCCGACCACGGCCGCCGCGCCCGACGGTGCGCCGAACGACGCCCACAACGACTTGGAGTAGCCGGCGACCAGCGACGACCACGACTCGTACATCCGGCACGTCGCGACGCCCGACCCGTCCGCCAGCGCGATGCGGCCACCCGCGCGCTTCACCGCGCGGGCCAGCGCGATGTCCTCCAGGACCGACGACCGCACCGCCGCATGCCCGCCGGCGGCCCGATAGGCGTCACGGTCAGCCACCAGGAACTGCCCACCGGCCGCGGCCAGCGACGGCCGCGCCGACCGCTCGACCGCCCGCAACGGCAGGAACGTCAGCCACGACCACTGCAGCAACGGCTGCACGATCCGCTCACCCCACGAGCCGGCCACGATCCGGGGGTACGGGCTGAGCAGGCCGACCCCGGCCGAGCGCAGCAGGGCCGCCGCGCCCGCGACCGCCGTCGGGGCCAGCACCACGTCGGCGTCGACGAACACCAGGACGGTGGCGGCCGGGTCGGCGGCGTCGGCGAGTTGCTGGCAGGCGTGCGGCTTGCCGAGCCAGCCCGGCGGCAGCGGGGCGCCGGTCAGGAGCCGGACCCGGCTGTCCTCACCGGCCACCGCACGCACGACCGACGCGGTCCCGTCGGTGGAGCCGTCGTCGAGGACCAGGATCGACAGATCGGGTACGCCGCGCTGGTCCAGCAGCGACCGCAGGCACGGCGTGACCCGGTCGGCCTCGTCGCGCACCGGGAGCAGCACCGCGACCGGACCCGGGAAGTCGGTCGCCGACGGGCGGCGCAGCAGCCGCGCGTTGACCACGGCGTGCAGCGCCAGCGCGCCGGCCAGCGCCGCCGGCAGCCAGGCGAGCCCGCTCAGCGCGCTCATGCCCGTACCCACGGCATGGTCTTGACGTGCACCAGCGACGCGGCCAGCGGCAGCGCGACCAGGCCCATCGCCAGGGCACCCCAGGCCGCCGACGCGGGCAGCCCGAGGAACGCCGCGTGCGCCAGGATGCTGGAGAAATAGGTCCACAGATACAGCGCGTACATGGGCGCGTCGGGCCCTTTCGACGTCCCCCGCCGGGTGCTGAGCAGCGCCATCATCAGCAGCGCCACGACCAGCCAGCCCGCGTAGTTGCCGAGCGGAACCGACGACACCCCGGGCAGGCTCGGCGACGGGTCCGACCACGTCCAGTAACCCTCGGCGACCATCTGCGGATCGAGGAAGACGTCCCAGGCGGCCAGACCCACGCCGGCGACCACGATGCGGGCCGCCCGCCGGTGCACCAGCCGCACCGCGGCGAGCCAGGCGGGCCAGGCCATCCAGGTCCAGGCGAGCGGGATCACCCACGGCACGCCGGCGATCTTGGGACCGAGCGCGCCCGAGTACGTGTAGTCGCCGAACGGCCAGCCCGTCGCGACGCCCAGCCCCTCGACGAGCAGGCCGCCGCCGGTGGTGACGAGCACGAGGGCGCCGGCGGTACGCACGCCCCGGGTGAGTGCCGCGTGCCCGACCGAGAGCAGGAAGCCGAGGACGACCGTGGTGACGGTGACCGCCGCCCGCGCGCCGCCGCCGGTCAGGGGATAGCAGATCTGGGCGAGGATCAGCAGACCCAGCCCGTACCAGACAAGCCTGTTGGTCATTCCCCGGACGGCGCGCGCAGCGGCAGGTCGTGGCCGAGCACGGCGAAGGCGCGCTCGTCGCCCGGGAAGCGGAAGTCGCGCAGCACGTCGACGAACCCGAAGCTGCGGTAGAGGCGCCAGGCCCGGGACCGTTTCTCGTCGGCCTCCGGTGTGGACAGCAGGGTGGTCACGCCGGGCGCCATGGCGAGCAGCGTACGCAGTTGCCGGGCGCCCACGCCATGGCCCTGCGCCGCCGGGCGCACGTGCAGCTCGACGACCTCGAAGCAGTCCGTCAGCCAGCGCTTGCGCTGCTCCTCGGAGAGCGCGGCGCGGACCTGGTCGTGCCACCACTGCCCCGAGCCGGAGACGTAGCCGTAGCCGAAACCCGCGAGGTGGCCGTCGGTGGTGAGCGTCGCGACCGCGCGGAAGCCGGACCGGCGGACGTGGGTGGCGATGATCCCGCGCCGGGCCTCCATCAGCTCCGGCCGGTAGCCCATCGCCTCGCCGTAGACGGCCACCACGTCGTCGAGCCGACGCGCCAGGTCGTCGGGCTTCCACGGCACCAGCCTCATGCCGGATCGCTCCTTGTCGTCTGTGCCCAGCCGAGCACACCGCGGTCACCCATGATGCCGGACACCGCGAACCGGGCGAAAAGCTCCTCGGCGTACCAGCCGACCTGCTCCGTGCGCACGATAGCGGCACGATGCTCCGGCTGACGGTACGCGAAGGCGACCAGATCCGCCGTGCTTCGCCACACGGTCACCGTGCCCTGCCAACCGATCGGCGCCTCGCCGACGCCGAACCGGGCCAGCAGGCCGGGCGCGTCGGTCAGGGTCGCGGCGACCGGGGGGATCGCGCGCCAGAAGGTGGCCGCGCGGGTCGGCTTGAGACGGGCTCGGGTCAGGGCCAGGACCATGCCGTTCGTACGCGTATCGCTGGGTTCGAACGGTTGGTGGCCGCTCCAGGTGCCGCGGCTGGTGAGTGGGGTGAGGTCGATCCGGGCGTGGGCCTCGCTTCTTCTCGTCCAGGCCGTGATGACCTTCGGCTCCGTGGCTCTCGGCTCCTTGGCTCTCGGCTCCGTGGGTGTCGGATCGTGGACAAGGAGGGCCGCCCAGCGGGTCGGGTCGACGTCGCCCGGGCCGAAGCCGGTGCCGGTGCCCGTGCCGAGCAGCTTGGCGAAGCGGACGCCGGGGTGGCGGCGGAGGCGGGCGCGGTCGGTCGCCATCCGGACGAGCACCTCGGGCAGGGCGCGCCGGGGCATCCGCCAGACGTGCAGGGTGACGACGGGGTCCATCCCGCTCATTGTCGTCCTCGTTGTCGTCGTCCCTCCTCGTCGTCTCGTCGTCCCGTCTTGGTCAGGCGACGTCGGTGACGGTGCCGGAGGTGAGGCGTTCGAGCTCGGCCGGGGTGACGGGGAAGACGGCGTGCGCGATGCCGCCGGCGGCCCAGACCTCGGGGAACTGGAAAAGGGCGGTGTCGACCAGGGTACGCATGGCGGGGCGGCCGGGGTGGACCGGCGCGACGCCGCCGATGACCTGGCCGGTGTGCTCCCTGACGAACTCGGGCTTGGCGCGTCGTACGCGTTCGATGCCGTGCTCCTTGGCCACCCGGTCGGTGTCGACCCGGTAAGCGCCGCTGGTCAGCACGAGCAGCGGGGCGCCGTCGGCGTCGAAGACGAGGGAGTTGGCGATCTGGCCGACCTCGACGCCGAGCTGTGCCGCGGCCGCGGCGGCGGTGGGTGCGGCGTCGGTCAGGATGCGGACCTGGCTGGGGCGGCCGGCCGCGTCCCGGGCACCGGCGGCGTCAAGTAGCGCCTGAACAGCGGCGACGTTGGGGTGCTCCTGCATCGGGACACGATCTCATGCTGGTACGACGCTCGGGGACATCAGTCGACATCAGCGCGCGCCACGTTGCGTTTTTGTCGGACCCAAGGTGTACTCTTCTTCTTAGTTAGAACGCGTGTTCGATTGGCTCGCACACTCGTTCTGACGCTCCGGGAGGCGCGATTCGCGGCGCGGCTTCCGGGCAGTGCGGCTTCGCGGGCCGCACATCAGGCAGGACCGTCGTCCGCCGCCCTCGACCCCCGGGCGGTGGGCGACGGACCAGCCGACCTGCCGGTCGGGTGTGGTGTGGGGAAGCGTCACGCCCGACCGGCAACTAGCTCGACCGCTGCGCCTTCCTCCGCGGCGGGGCACGTCCTCACCGACTGCTGCACACGCGGAGGAGAACCATGACGACCAGCCCGGCCCAGGCGCCGACCGTGCCGGCACACGTGCTGCCGCACCGCACGCCGGCCCAGCTGCTCGCGATCGCCCGGCACGGGTTGGCGGAGGCGGCGCAGACCCGCCCCGACGGCCTGCGCTACGCCGCGGCCCACCTATCCGCCCTACGCGCGGCCGCGGCGATGCTCGCGGCCCGCGCCCGCCCGTCGCCGACCCGGCGCAACCGCATCACCAGCGTCTGGACGCTGCTCGTGATGGTCGCGCCCGAGCTCGACGAGTGGGCCACCTTCTTCGCCGCCGGCGCGACCAAGCGCGCCGCCGCCGAGGCGGGCATCCCGCGGGTGGTCACCGCCCGCGAGGCCGACGACCTGCTCCGCGCCGCCGAGCAGTTCGTGGGCGTGGTCGAGGTCGCGCTGGGCATCTCGCACCAGCCCGCACTCGACGGCCTGGCCGCCTGACCAGCACATAACGACACGGCACCAACAGCACAACCAGCACAACCAGCACGACGGGGGTGAGCGCATGGCGGGGCAGATGACGCTGGGATCAGCGGCCTTGTCAGGTCTGGTCAGGCCGGCCAGCGCCGCACCCGACGACGCGCACCGCACCCTGCCGGTGCCGGCCGAGCTGCGCGGGCTGCTGCCCGGCCGGGGCCTCCGGCGCGGCAGCACCGTGGCGGTCGGCGCCGGCTCGCGGTCGCCCAGCGGCGGCACGTCGCTGGTCTACGCGCTGATCGCCGAGGCGTCCCGGGCCGGTTCCTGGTGCGCGGTGGTGGGCGTCCCGGCGTTCGGCGCGGTCGCGGCCGCCGACGGCGGCGTCGCCCTCGACCGGCTGGCCCTGGTGCCCAACCCGGGCCCCGAGTGGGCCACGGTGGTCGCCGCCCTGATCGACGGCGTCGACGTGGTGGTGCTCGCGGTGCCGGGCCCGGGCGCGGTCTCCGGCTCGGTCACGGCCCGCCTCGCGGCCCGCGCCCGGCAACGCGGCAGCGTCCTGGTGCCCTACGGGCACTGGGACGGCGCCGACCTCACCCTGCGGGTCACCCGCGGCCGCTGGGAGGGCCTGTCCGCCACGGGCCGCGGCCGCCTCCGCCGCCGCGAGGTCACGATCGTCGCCCGCGGCCGCGGCGCGGCCACCCAACCCCGCGAGATCACCGTCTGGATGCCGGGCTTCCGCCCACTGACCGGCACGGTCGCCATCGCACCCCTCGAGCCCATCGCCCTACCGTCGCTGCACGCGGTCCGCGACCCGGCCACGCCCGCGCCCCCTCCGGGCACCGCGGCGACGCGCGCCCGCCCGGCGGCCTCGCCGGGTCCGTCGTCGGGTGCGGGTGACCGGGCCGCGGGGGTCGCGGTCCCCGGCGGCGCCGGGGACGGCGGCCCGGACACGCCGGCCGCCGCAGCCGAGTCGACGCCGCCTGCTCCGGGAGGCGGGTCACCTTCGGGCGTCCCGACGCCCCTGGGGGAGACCGCCGCTGACCAGGCCGACCCGTGGGCGGTTCCGGGCCGGTCGGCCGGAAACGGCCCGCGCCCGTCCGCCACGCACGCGGACGCGGACGACCGCCCCCGCCTCAAGCTCGTCGGCGGCGGGGTCCGATGACCACGACCAGACGAACCCCCACCACCACCCGCCGCCGGACCACGAGGCCGGACCCGACGACCGCGCCGGAGCCGACCGCCCGGGGCGGTGCGGAGGTCGCCGATCTGATGAGCACCCTGGCCGCCGCCGGCGGCGGCCAGGACATGGCGGGTGGTGCGGGCGGCTCCGGCGCCGTGCGCACCGCGGAAGCCGCGGATCGTGCGGGTGGCCGGCGTGCCACGGCCCGTGCGGATCGTGCGGGTGGCCCGGACGTCGTGGGCACGTCGGGTGCCGCGGATCGTGCGGGTGCCGCGGGCAGGCCGCGCGCGGCCCGCGCGGGCGGTGTGGGTGCCGGGGATCGTGCGGGTGGTCCGGGTGCTGCGGGCAGGCCGGGTGCCGCGGACCGTGCGGTCGGTGTGGGTGCCGCAGGCAGGGTGGGTGGCTCGGGCGCCCGGCGGGTCGACGCTGGTCGGGGTGGGGGCGGCGAGGGCGCGGTGGCGCGTACCGCTGTGCTCTGGTGTCCTGACTGGCCCGTCATCGCGGCCGAGATCGTCGACGGGGTGGCGGCTACCGGGCCCGTCGCGGTGTTGCATGCCAATCGGGTCGTGGCGGCGTCCGAGGCGGCGCGGGGCGAGGGTGTGCGGCGCGGGTTGCGCAAGCGGGAAGCGCAGAGCCGGTGTCCGGGGCTGGTCGTGGTCGACCACGATCCGGCCCGTGACGCGCGGGCGTTCGAGCCGGTCGTCGCGGCCGTGGAGGAGATGGTCGCCGGGGTCGAGGTGGTCCGGCCGGGGGTGTGCGGGTTCGCGGCGCGGGGGCCGGCCCGGTACTTCGGTGGCGAGGAGCCCGCGGCCGAGCGGATCGTCGAACACGTCGCGCAGGCCTGCGGGGTGGAGAGCCAGGTGGGGGTCGCCGACGGTGGGTTCGCCGCCGGGCTCGCGGCTCGGGAAGGGTTGATCGTCCCTAGTGGGGAGACGATCGCCTTTCTGGCCGGGCGGCCGGTGGAGGCGTTGGCCCGGCCCGCGCTCACCGAGCTGCTACGGCGGCTCGGCATCACGAACCTCGGCGCGTTCGCCGGGCTGGCCCGCGGCGACGTGTTGGCGCGGTTCGGGTTCGACGCCGCGCTGGCGCACCGGCTGGCCTCGGGCGGCGACGAGCGGCCCCTGGCGGTCCGGCAGCCGCCGCCGGACCTGGAGGTCAGCGAGGACTACGGCGACGATCCGCTGGAGCGGGTCGACGTGGCCGCGTTCGCCGCCCGGATGCTCGCGGAGCGGCTGCACGAGCGGCTGGCCGGCTACGGGCTGGCCTGCACCCGGCTCGCCATCGGCGCGGTCACCGCGCACGGCCAGGAGCTGCACCGGGTCTGGCGGCACGACGGGCTGCTGACCACCGCCGCGATCGCCGACCGGGTGCGCTGGCAGCTCGACGGGTGGCTGTCGGGGACCGCCGGCCGCGGCGCGCGGAGCGCACCCGCCCGGCCGACCGCCGGCCTCATCCGGCTGCGCCTCGTGCCGGAAGGCGTGCTCCCGCACGCCGGCCTCCAACCCGGCCTGTGGGGTGAGACGGGGGAGGAGAAGGAGCGGGCACACCGGTCGTTCAACCGGATCCAGGGCATCCTCGGCCCCGAGTCGGTGGTCACCGCCGTGCTCGGTGGTGGCCGGTCGCCGGCCGACCAGGTACGCCTGGTGCCCTGGGGCGACGAGCTGTCCCCGGCCCGACCCGCCGCGCCCTGGCCCGGGCGGCTGCCGGCGCCGGCGCCCGCGCTGGTCCTGCCGGCCCCACTCCCGGCGACTGTCCGCGACGCGCGCGGTGAGCCCGTCGGGGTCTCCGCCCGGCTGCTGGTCACCGCCGCCCCGGCCCGCCTCACGATCGGCAACGGGCCGCCCGCCGAGATCGTCGGCTGGACCGGCCCCTGGCCGGTCGACGAACGCTGGTGGGCACCCACCGAGGCTCGCCGCCGCGCCCGCTTCCAGGTCGCTCTCGCCGACGGCAGCGCCTTCCTGCTCTCCCTGGCCGGCGGCCAGTGGTCGGTGGAGGCGATCTATGACTAGAGCGAACCAGTTCGCAAGGTCATCTCGATGTAACGGGTATGACGACGCGGACCCGGCAGCGAAGCGCAGCGAGCGGTGCCCGGCGGGAGCGACGGTCCGGACCACCGCGGGCCCGGGACCAGATCCTGATCTCCTGGCTCCTGCTACTGCGGGGGCTCCTGATGGGCTTCAATAACCCCGGGATCTCGTGGTCGCAGCTGGAAGGGACGCTCTCCGGCCGCCGCCACCTGCACGTCGTCGACCCGCTGGCCGTTGATGCCGACGGCGGCGACTCACCGGCGTGGACCCGCAAGCGCCAGCCCTACGTCCCGCCGGAGCCGTCGTCCGGCCAGGACGCCGACACCGTGCCCTACGCCGAGCTGCACTGCCACTCCAACTTCAGCTTCCTCGACGGGGCGAGCCATCCCGAGGAGCTGGCCGAGGAGGCGCGGCGGCTCGGGCTGACCGCGCTCGCCATGACCGACCACGACGGCTTCTACGGCGTGGTCCGCTTCTCCGAGGCGGCGCGGGCGCTGGGGCTGCCGACCATCTTCGGCGCCGAGATGTCGCTGTCCGAGGGGGTGCGGGGCCGGGACACCGTGATCCGCTCGGGCGAGCCCGACCCGCACGGGCGGCACCTGCTGGCGCTCGCGCACGGCACCGAGGGCTACGCGCGGCTGTCGTCGGTCATCGGGCAGGCCCAGCTCGACGGCGGTGAGAAGGGCCGACCCGACTACGGCACGCTGGAAGACGTCGCCGAGCAGCTCCGCGACCACGTGCTGGTGCTCACCGGGTGTCGCAAGGGGACGGTGCCGGCGGCGCTGCTCACCGAGGGGGTCGACGCGGCCGCGCGCGAGCTCGACCGGCTGGCCCGGCTGTTCGGGGCCGACAACGTCGCGGTCGAGCTGACCGACCACGGCGACCCGTCCGACGGTGACCGCAACGACGCGCTGGCCGCGCTCGCCGCCGCGCGTGGGCTGCCGACGATCGCGACCAACAACGTCCACTACGCCACGCCGGCGCGGCGGCGGCTGGCGACCGCGCTCGCGGCGGTCCGGGCCCGGCGCAGCCTCGACGAGATCGACCCGTGGCTGCCCGCGGCGGCGACCGCGCACCTGCGCACGGGCGCCGAGATGGCGCAGCGGTTCGCGGCCTACCCGGGTGCCGTGGCCCGGGCCGCCGAATACGGGCGTGACCTCGCGTTCGACATCCAGCTCGTGGCACCGAAGCTGCCCGACTACCCGGTGCCCGACGGGCGCAGCGAGATGGACCACCTCCGCAGGCTGACCATGGAGGGGGCGCTGGTCCGCTACGGGCCGCGGGAGGCGCATCCGGACGCCTACCGCCAGCTCGACTACGAGCTCGACATGATCGAGCAGCTCGGCTTCCCGGGCTATTTCCTGGTCGTCTACGACATCGTCACGTTCTGCCGCGACAACAAGATCTACTGCCAGGGGCGGGGGAGCGCCGCCAACTCCGCGGTCTGCTACGCGCTGTGGATCACCAACGTCGACGCCGTCCAGCACGGGCTGCTGTTCGAGCGGTTCCTCGCCCCGGAGCGCGACGGGCCGCCCGACATCGACGTCGACATCGAGTCCGACCAGCGGGAAAAGGTCATCCAGCACGTGTACGCGAAATACGGCCGGCGGCACACCGCGCAGGTCGCCAACGTGATCTCCTACCGGCCGCGGTCGGCGGTGCGCGACATCGCCAAGGCGTTCGGGTTCTCGCCCGGCCAGCAGGACGCGTGGAGCAAGCAGATCGACCGGTGGGGCTCGGTCGCCAAGGTCGACGTCGACGACATCCCGGAGCACGTCGTCGACTTCGCCAACGAGCTGCAGACGTTCCCGCGCCACCTGGGCATCCACTCGGGCGGCATGGTGATCTGCGACCGGCCGATCATCGAGGTCTGCCCGGTCGAGTGGGGCCGGATGCCGGGCCGCACCGTGCTCCAGTGGGACAAGGACGACTGCGCCGCCGTCGACCTGGTCAAGTTCGACCTGCTCGGGCTCGGCATGCTCTCCGCGCTGCGCTACGCGTACGACATGATCGAAGACGATCTCGACATCAGCACGATGCCGCTCGACGACCCCGAGATCTACGACATGCTGTGCCGGGCCGACTCGGTCGGGGTGTTCCAGGTCGAGAGCCGGGCCCAGATGGCGACGCTGCCGCGGCTGAAACCCCGGGTGTTCTACGACCTGGTGGTCGAGGTCGCGCTGATCCGGCCCGGCCCGATCCAGGGCGGCTCGGTGCACCCCTTCATCCGCCGCAAGAACGGCCAGGAGCAGTGGCAGCACGACCACCCGCTGATGGCCAAGGCGCTCGACAAGACGCTCGGGGTGCCGCTGTTCCAGGAGCAGCTGATGCAGCTCGCCATCGACGTGGCCGGCTTCGACCCGTCCGAGGCCGACCAGCTGCGCCGGGCGATGGGGTCCAAGCGGTCCACCGAGAAGATGGCGCAGATCCGCGACCGGCTCTACACCGGCATGGCCGAGCGGGGCATCACGGGTGCGCTGGCCGACGACATCTACCTCAAGCTGTCGGCGTTCGCGAGCTACGGCTTCCCCGAGAGCCACGCGATGAGCTTCGCCTACCTGGTCTACGCGAGCTCGTGGCTCAAGCGCTACCACCCGGCCGCGTTCCTCGCCGCGCTACTCAACGCCCAGCCGATGGGCTTCTACTCGCCGCAGACCCTGACCGACGACGCCCGCCGGCACGGGGTCGAGGTGCGCCGGCCCGACATCAACGCCAGCAACGCCCAGGCGGTCCTGGAGTCCACGAAGGACACCCGCTGGGGCAGTGCGCCCGGCGAGCCGCCGCACCGCTGGGGGCTGGGCGGTCCGGCGGTCCGGATCGGCCTGTCCGGCGTCCGCACGATCGGCAGCGACCTGGCCGAGAAGATCGAGCGGGAGCGGGTGGAGTCCGGGCCCTACCGCGACATGTCCGACCTGGCCCGCCGGGTCGGCCTCACCACGGCCAACATGGAGGCACTGGCCACCGCCGACGCCTTCGCCTGCTTCGGCCTGACCCGGCGCGAGGCCCTGTGGGCGGCCGGCGCGGCGGCCCAGGAGCGCCCCGGCCGACTACCGGGCACGACCGCGGCCACCCAGGCGCCACCGCTGCCGGGCATGGACGAGGTCGACCGCCTGGTCGCCGACGTCTGGGCCACCGGCCTGTCACCCGACAGCCACCCGGCCCAGTTCATCCGCCCGCAACTGGCGGCGATCGGGGCGATCCCGATCGCCCGCCTGGGCCGCTACGAACACGGCCAACGCGTCCGCGTCGGCGGCATCGTCACCCACCGCCAACGCCCGGCCACCGCGGGCGGGGTCACGTTCATCAACCTGGAGGACGAGACGGGCATGCTCAACGTCACGTGCTCGCAGGGGCTGTGGCAGCGCTACCAGCGGGTGGCCCGTCGCAGCGCGGCCCTGGTCGTACGCGGGCGCCTGGAGATGGCCGAGGGGGTGGTCAACCTCCGCGCGGACCGGCTCGACGCCATCACGCCACCGGTCACGCCGGCCTCCCGCGACTTCCGCTGACCAGCGGCTGCCCGCCGGGCCCGCGCGTCGGTCAGGCGTCCTTCACCGGCCCCAGCAGCGAGTCCGCCATCGTCTCGCCGAGCCACCTCTCGAAGTGGTCCAGCGACCACCCCCTCCGCCGGACCAACCGATACAGAACATCCGGAGAAGTCAGAGTCCACAGAATGTCGGCCGCATCCTCCACCGACAGCCCGGCCCGCAGACCGAACCGGCTCGCCACGTGCCGGGCGATGTTGGTCGTGCCGACGGCCCGTTCGCTCTCGATCGTGTCGATGAACGCCCGCACCTCACGATCACCCGCCGCCCCCTCGGTCAGCAGGATCGGCACCAGCGGCCCGATCCGTTCGTAGATCTCCCGGCTCATCCGGGCGTACAACCGCATCGCCTCGCGGCCGTCCTCGCTGGCGCGCAGGGCGCGGCCGGTCGGGCGTTCGATCATGGGGATCGGGTCGGTGTCGCCCGCGATCGTCACGTCGTAGACCGCCTTGAGCACCGCCGCCTTGCCGCCGACCGTGTTGTAGACCGTCTGGACGCTCACCTTCGCCCGCGCCGCGATCGCCTCGACCGTCGTGCCGTTGTAGCCGCGGCGGACGAACAGGGCGCGGGCCGCGTCGAGTACCCGCTGCCGGGTGGCCCGGGACTGCTCGGCGCGGACCGCACTCTGATAGCGCCGCGTGGTCACCCCACCGATTCTTCCAGCCCGCTACCGCGCCGCGGGCAGACCGAAACCCGCCGGTCGCGGGCGGGGGAGCGAGCCGACCTGCCAGAGGACACCGATCTCGTCCCGGATGCCCCAGTGCTCGACCAGCAGCCCGCCGGCCTCGCGGTAAAGATGCATGGTGTGCATCGCGTACGGCTTGCCTGTCGGCGTGAACCCCAGCATGTCGACCTCGTTGACCCCGTGCGCGGTGGCCCGGATCGCCACCTTGTCGCCGGCGGCCACCACGTCGTGCACCTCGTAGCGGATCCGCAGCGCGCGCGTCACGTACCCGAGGATCTCCAGATAGCCCGCCCGCCCCTGCGGCGCCCACGGCGGCGCGCCGTGGTCGACGAAATCCGGGGCGACGAGCGGGCCGACAGCAGCGATGTCACCGGCGTTCATGGCGTCGAGCACCCCACGGGCGAGCTTCTCGGCAAGCGTCATTCTGACCTCCGTTCACTGGAAGCACCATCAATTGACTGGAACAACGATCCAGCCAAAGCCGGCCCGTACGCAATGAAACTGGAGTGATCCGCGCGGCGCCTCCACCCAAACCGGGATCGCCGCAGCGCACCGGTGCGGCACGCGACCGTTAGGCTCGGCGCGTGGAGCGAACAACGGTCCGTCCCGGCCCTCGCACCGCGGTCGTCTGGCAGGTGCTGCGCCGCGAGCTCGACCGTGCCCCCGACGGCGGGCTCACCATCCTCGACGTCGGCGGTGGCACCGGCGGCTTCGCCGTGCCGCTGGCCGAGGCCGGCCACCGCGTCACCGTCGTCGACGCCAGCCCGGACGCGCTCGCGGCGCTCAACCGCCGCGCCGCCGAGGCGGGCGTCGCGCCCCGCGTACGCGCGGTCCAGGGCGACGGCGACGCGCTGACCGGCCTGGTCACCCCGGGTTCGGTGGACCTGGTGCTCTGCCACGCCGTCCTCGAGGTGGTCGACGACCCGCGCGGCGTCGTCACCGCGATCGCCGCCGCCCTGCGCCCCGGCGGTGCCGCCTCGGTGCTGGTCGCCTCCCGGGCCGCCGCGGTGCTGGCCCGCGCCACCGGCGGCAACCTCGCCGCCGCGGCCGCGCTGCTCGCCGACCCGGACGGCCGCACCGGCCCGCGCGACACGCTGCGCCGCCGCTACGACGCCGACGGGGCCGCCGACCTGCTCCGAGACGCGGGTCTCGCGATCGAGGACGTCCACGGCGTACGCGTCCTGGCCGACCTGGTCCCGGCCGCCGCCGCCGACGCGGACCCGCGCACCCTGCTCGACCTGGAGCTGGCCGCCGCCACCCGACCGCCGTACCGGGACATCGCCGCCCAGCTGCACCTGCTCGCCCGCCGCCCCGCCGACCCGGTATGAGCCAGCCTGACCGGAGGGCGGCGGAGGCATGAGCGAGTTCGACCAGGTCCTGCCGAGGTACGGCGCCGACAGCCTGATGGACGTGCTGCCGAGCGCGCTGGCCCAGCTCGGCGTGCCCGGCTGCACCGACGTCCTCGGCCTGGAGCTCGACGGCGTACGCCGGATCGCCATCCTGCTGATCGACGGCCTCGGCTGGCACCAGATCCCGACCGCGGCCCCGTACGCGCCGACCCTGGCCGACCTCGCCGCCCGCGCACCCCGGATGATCACGACGGGCTTCCCGTCGACGACCCCCACGAGCCTGGTCTCCTTCGGCACGGGCGTCGGCCCGGGCACGCACGGCGTACTCGGCTTCCGCGTCGCGATCCCCGGCACCGACACCGTCCTGACCCACACGCACTGGCGCACCGACCCGGACCCGGCGGTCTGGCAGCCGGTTCCGACGCTGTTCGAGCGCGCCGCCGCGGCCGGCCTGACCGTCAGCGTCGCCAACCGCCCCGAGTTCGCCGCCAGCGGCCTGACCCTGGCGGCCAACCGCGGCGCCGCGTACCAACCGGCCTCCGACGTCGACGAACTGGCCGCCGCCGTCGTGGCCGGCCTCGGCCACCCGGGCGCGCCACCGGCGCTGTCCTACGGCTACTTCCCGGACCTCGACCGCTACGGCCACGTCTTCGGCGTCGACTCGGACCCGTGGCGCGAGGCCGCGGCCGCCGTCGACCGCCTGCTCGACCGGGTGCTCGACGGCCTGCCCCCGGACGCCGCGCTGCTGGTCACCGCCGACCACGGCCAGCTCGACGTGCCGCCGCACCACCGCTTCGACTTCGACGCGGACGCCCGCCTGCGCGCCGGCGTGCGGGCGGTCGCGGGCGAGCCGCGGGTCCGCTACCTGCACACCCTGCCGGGCGCGACCGACGACGTCCTGGCCACCTGGACCGAGATCCTCGGCGACGCGGCCTGGGTCGCCCACCGCGACGAGGTCATCGCCCAGGGCTGGTTCGGCCCCGTGCCGGACTGCAACATCGCCCGCATCGGCGAGGTGGTGGCCATCTGCCACGGCACCCACGCGGTCGTCGCCCCCACCTCCGAACACGCGATCAAGGCGATGCTGATCGCTTACCACGGCGCGTACTCGGCGGTCGAGATGGAGATCCCCCTCCTGATCTCCCGCGCCCGCCCCTAACGCGGGCGTCGAAGACCCGATAAGACAAAGGATCAAGGACTCCTGTCCCGGGTCCGCGGTGGTCCGGACCGTCGCTCCCGCCGGACACCGCTCCGCTTCGCTCCGCTGCCAGGTCCGCGGTTCACAACCAAACGGCGCTCAGGACCGGCCGGTTTCGTCGTACCCCCTGGTTAGCCTGTCTTGCGTGGGACGTAGTGCGGTGGTGCCGCGTGGGGGTGACCCGCGGTTCGGGCCCGGTGCCGACGACACCGGCTGTCCGATCCTGCACGTCGACATGGACGCGTTCTTCGCGTCGGTCGAGGTGCGCAAGAGACCCGACCTGGCCGGGCGGCCCGTCGTGGTCGGGGGCATCGGGCCGCGCGGGGTGGTGAGCTCGGCCAGCTACGAGGCCCGGGAATACGGCGTGCGCAGTGCGATGCCGACCGCGCGGGCGCGGGCGCTCTGTCCCGGGGCGGTGTTCCTACCGGTGGACGGTGCCGCCTACGGGGAGGCGTCGCGGGCGGTGATGGCGATCTTCCACGACATCACGCCGCTGGTGGAGCCGCTCTCCGTCGACGAGGCGTTCCTCGACGTGGCCGGCGCGGGGCGGTTGCTCGGGTCGCCCTCGGCCATCGCGGAGCTGATCCGGCGGCGGGTCGCCGAGGAGCAGGGGTTGAGCGCCTCGGTGGGGGTCGCGTCGACCAAGTTCGTGGCCAAGCTCGGGTCCGCGCGGGCCAAACCCGACGGCGTGGTCGTCGTGCCGCGCGACCAGGTGCTCGAGTTCCTCCACCCGCTGCCGGTCGACGCCCTCTGGGGCGTGGGGGAGAAGGCGGCCGAGGTGCTCCGCCGGCTCGGGCTCGCCACCGTGGGCGCGGTGGCCGAGGCACCGGTCGGGATGTTGCGGGGCGCGCTCGGCGACGCGGCCGCGGCGCACCTGCACGAGCTCGCCTGGGGACGCGATCCGCGCCGGGTGACCGTCGAGCACGTCGAAAAATCGATCGGGGCCGAGGTTACTTTCGACACCGACGTCGCTGATTCCGAAGTGATCAAGCGGGCGCTGCTGGAACTGTCGACGAAGGTCGGTGAGCGACTACGCCGGGCCGGGCAGGCCGGGCGCACGGTCTCGATCAAGGTGCGGCTGGCCGACTTCCGCACCGTCAACCGCTCGCGCACCATGGGCACCGCGACCGACGTGGCGCGCGAGATCTTCGCGACCGCGTGGGCGCTCTACCAGGCACTTCGACCCGGCGACCGGGTCAGGTTGGTGGGCGTGCGGGTCGAGGGGCTGACGGGTGCGTCGGGGGCCGCGCGGCAGCCTGAGCTGGGTGCGCCGGAGCGCGGGTGGCGCGAGGCGGAAGCGGCCGCTGATGCCGCCGCTGCCCGTTTCGGGCGATCTGTGGTCCGACCGGCCAGCCTCCTCACGGGCGAACGGATGGAAATTCGACCCCGGCCGTCGGTCGTCCCGCTTTCCGACCCGCGAAGCCCCTCGTAGACTTGCGGGTAAGCAGTCGCTTGACTGTCACGGTCTGTCGGCCCGCCCGGGTCGACCTCGCGACCGGGGAGGAGTGCCGTGCCGCTCTCTGAGCACGAGCAGCGGCTGTTCGAGCAGATCGAGCGGTCGCTTGCCGAGGATCCCAAGTTCGCCTCGGCCGTGCGTGCCAGCGACCCGCGTTTCCACGCGCGGCGTCGTCTGCTGTTGGCCGCCGTCGTGATCATCGCTGGCCTGGCCCTGGTTGTCTTCGGCACGGTGAACAAGACACCGCTACTGGGCGTGGCGGGCTTCGTCATCATGCTCGGCGCCGCGGCGTTCGCCATGCAGTCGCACCGCAAGGGCCAACAGCCCGACCTGCACGTCGTGGGCGGCACCGCCAGCCGCCGCACGCGCGTGCGACGCTCGGGCTTCCTGGACCGTCTCGAAGAGCGCTGGCGCCAGCGCCCCGAAGGACACCGCTGACAAACCGCTGGGGCGGCGCCCGGGCCGCCACAACGGAAATAGCTCTGGTGGCGTCGGACCATGCGTCCGACGCCTTTTTGCGCCCTGATCCGGCCCCGACCCGGGGAGCGGTCCGCGGTGCCCGAGCGTCCACGGGGCTCTCGTCCGGCGTCGAGCGCGCTCGGGTCGCCATGCGCCGGTGGTCTGCGGTGCGGATCTGCTCGCGCGCCACATGAAGGTCCGCGCCTCGTCGCCGGCGTCGAGGGCGCGTCGGCTCGGCATGCGCCGATGCCTGTGGCGCGGATCCGTCTCCGCTGCACGAGTGTCCACGGTTCCCGGCCGGCGTCGAGCGCGCTTCGGGTCGGCGTGCGCCGGTGGCCTGCGGCGCGGATCTGTTTCCCCGCCGCATGAAAGTCCGCGCCTCGTTGCCGGCGTCAAGGGCGCGTCGGGTCGGCATACGCCGATGCCTGTGGCGCGGAACTGTCCCCCCGCTGCACGAGCGTCCACGCCTCTCGGCCGGCGTCAGGGGCGCTTCGCGTCGGCTGCGCCGATGGCCTGCGGCCACCCTTGACTCCGGTCGAGAGCCGAGCATCCGGCACCGATCGGGGGGACGGGGGAGGACCGGAGACAGATCGAAGAGCAAAGGCGGCGGTGCTTCTTCGCCAGGCCGGCGGGACTGTTCTGTCCGGCACGGGTGCGCGCTGGTCGTCTGGCCAGGCGGGATTGCCGGGATGCGGGTGGTCGGCGGCGGGGGCGGTGAGTAGGCGTTGCCGGGATGGCGGATTGCCGGGATGCGGGTGGTCGGCGGCGGGGGCGGTGAGTAGGCGTTGCCGGGACGGCGGATTGCCGGGATGCGGGTCGTCGGCGGCTGGGGGGCGGTAAGTAGGCGTTGCCGGGATGTGGTTCGCCAGGATGTGGGTTGTCGACGGGTGGGGGGCGCCTGCCCCCAGCTGGCAGCGGCGGTTCGGCATCCTGCGCAGGCCGCCGGAGGTCAGCGCGTTGAACCGCTCGGCTAGCCGTTGACCTCAAATCGAGGAGTCGGCCGACGCCGTCGCGGTCGATTACGACGCGGCGGGCGTGGACCGCGCCGACTTTCCACGCCGGCTATCGGCCCCATGGCTTCCCAGATCGACGGGTCTGGAAGCAAAGGCAGCCTCACGCGCGACCAAGCCGAGCGGCGGGCGCTGCGGCCGCCGGCGGCGCCTAGGTCGGAGTCGGCCTGCGGACCCTCGCCGGATCAGTAGAGCCGCGGGCGTCACCACCGATTTGGCGTTGCCGGGTTGGTGCCGTGTCTTGTTGAGTGGGCAGGCCCGCAGCAAGCCGTTCCGATGGAGGGTCCGCCGCATGCGTCTTCGTCCGGCCCTGGCCAGCGACATCCAAGCCGTCGCCGCTCTGCATGCCGATAGCTGGCGGCGGTTTTATCGCGGCGCCTACACCGACGACTACCTCGACGGTGACCTCCTCGCCGACCGCCTGGCCGTCTGGGCCGCCCGCCTTAACCACCCCGACCCCAGAGCCGTCACGATCGTGGTCGACCCCGAGTCGGAAAGCCGACACCAGATCCTCGGGTTCGTGCATCTGGTCAGAGACCACGACCCCACCTGGGGAGCGTTGGTCGACAACCTGCACGTCCGCCGCGCGGAGCAGGGCGGTGGGCTCGGGTCCGCGCTGCTCACCCGGGCCGCCGCCCAAGCGGGCGGGTCCGCGCTCTATCTCTGGGTTCAAGAACAGAACACCAGGGCCAGAGCCTTCTACGCCGCGCGCGGCGGGCGGGTCGTCGGGCGCGCTCAGATCTCCGATCCCGGCGGCGTTCCCGGCCGGACCGTCGGCCGACCAATGAAGCTGCGCGTGGCCTGGGCGGACGCCGCCGCCGTCGGGAAGGCGAAGGCCGCGCCGTCCCAGGGGGAGCGGCGCGGCCTGCAGGACAGGGTCAGCGGGCCCGGTTCGTCAGCAACCGCCGCGGGCTGAGGCGGCCCAGGCGTTCCCGGCCCCGGGACAGCCAGGTCACCGCACCTGTGGACACGTCGACCACCGCCCCGCGCCAGCGGGACAGGACCGATGGTGGGAACAGCGCCGCCACCAGGCGGGTGCGGCGGGTCGCGCGGCTCGCCAGGCCCCGGCGGACCGTGCGGACCGCGTGGCCCAGGCCCGGGCCGGCCAGTGGGCTGCGGGCGTACCGTGCCCGCTCCTCGGCCTGCCCGAGCAGCCGCACGCCGTCGACCGCGCCCGACGCGTCGCCGCGCAGCTCCGCCACCGCGAGGCGTTCCGCGGTCGCCCGTGGTGTCTCGGTGCGGTCGATCGGTACCCGGAAGTCGACCATCGTGTCGATCAGCTCGTCCCACGCCGCGTGGGCGTGGTGCCGACCCCGGCGGGCCTCCTCGGTCGTGGGCAGCACCGTCGGTGCCGCCGGGTCGAAGCCCGTTGACGCGCGGCGGCGGCGGCGCAGCGACGAGCGGCGCAACGCCGGCAGACCCAGCAGGAGCAGGCCCAGCAGGATCCCGCCCGCCGTGTAGAACGGCCAGCGCGGCAGCGTCGGCGGCGGGGCCGCCGGGAGTGCCTCGTTGCCGCCCGGGTCGGTGCGGTCCCGCGGGTCCTCCAGGTCGTCCGGGTTGCCGCCGGGGGCGGCCGACGGGGTCGCCGACGGCGTGATCCGCGGCGCGTCGGGATCCGGCGCGTAGTCCGGCCGCACCGCGCCCGGCACCCCGGTGCGCGGCGTCGCGTCGAACGGCACCCAGCCGTACTCGGGACCGAAGTAGACCTCGGTCCACGCGTGCAGGTTGAGGTTGGTCAGCACCATCGCGCCGCCCTCGCGGGACGTGCCGTTGGTGAAGCCGAACGCCACCCGTGCCGGGATGCCGGCCGCCCGGACCATCCAGGCCATCGTCGCCGCGTACTGCTGGCAGTAGCCCTTGCGGTTGGTCAGGAAGTTGACGATGTCCTCGCTGGAGGTGCCGCCCTCGGTCTGCAGCTCGTACCGGAAGTTGTTGGTCGCCGAGAAGAACCGGTAGATCGCCATGACCTTGTCGTACGTCGTGTCCTCGCCCGTGGTCAGCTGGTTGACCTGGGTCTGGACCTGGCGCACCGGCGGCACCTGGGTGAACCGCTTGACCTCGAGGCCGTTGGGGTCGGGGTCGGGGGCCTGGCGCAGCGCGTCCTCGGTGTAGTTGCCGCGGACGAAGTCGAACCGGTAGTCCTTGTCCCGCGCGGTCGCCCGGTTGGAGAAGATGACCTGCTGGTTCGTGTCGAACAGCCACTGGTTGTCGAGGCCGTCGGTGCCGATCGGGATGCCGTACAGCGGCGCGAACTGCATCTGGTAGTCGGGCGACATCTCGACCTCGGCGGAATATTGCTCGTAGGTGACGCCGGCCCGCGGCGCCTCCCGCGGGTCCTCGAGCTGGCGCAGGCTGCGCCCCTGTGGCGACCGGCTGCGGAAGCCCTCCGAGGTGACGTCGTCGGCGACCGCGAACCGCAGGTAGAACGGGTCGGGGTCGGTGGTCGTCACGCGCGCGAAGGTGACCAGGTTGTTCTGCCGGAGCTGGCCCTGCAGCGCCGCGAACAGGTTGATCCGGCCCGGCCGGCCGGAGCCGTCGCCGAGCCCGACGCCGTCGCCCGCGCCGCCGTTGAAGCGGTTGAGCAGGCCCGAGGTCATCCCCGGGACGGCGACGGGCAGCGCGACCGCCACCAGCACACCGACGATCGCGAGCCGGCGACCGGCCGCGGCGAGCGGCGACGGCTCCCAGACGTCGACGTCGCGCCCGTCGCCGGTGAACCGCCGGCCGAACCGGCGCACCGTGTCGACCTTGTCGGCGACCAGCAGCCAGAGGAAGCCCATCGCGCCGACCACGAACGGCAGGAACGAGACGCTCTCCGAGTAGACCGCGACCGGGACCGAGTAGATCGCGAGCATCGGCAGACCCGCCAGCGCGGGCCGGCGCATGCCGACCACGGCCAGGTCGACCATCACCGCGACCGCGCCGATGCCGAGCACGGTGACGAACAGCAGCGGGTCGCTGTCGGGTACGCGTACCGCGAAGGTCCGCATGTCGGTCCCCGACTGGGTGAGCAGCTCGCCGAAGTGCTCGAGCGTGCCCGTCCACGGCACGATGCCGAACAGCTCCCGGCCGCTGGGGAACAGCCAGGTCAGCGCGAGCAGCAGGGTGACCAGCATCGCGATGGTCTGGACCCAGACCGGCGCCCGCGCGGTGCGGGCCAGGGTCGCCGCACCCGCGATCAGGGCGACCGCGATGGTGCACTGGATCAGCCAGGTCCACTGCTCGAAGATGGTGCTCAGGGGCGCAGCGGCCATGATGGTGGCGAGCGCCGCCACCAGGCCCATGTGCCGCCGGCTTCTCATCGCGTCACTCCCAACGTGCCGGCGACCGTCTCGGCCATGGTCGCGCGGTAGGCGAAGCCCTGCGAGCCGCGGGCGGCCTGCGGCCAGAGCGCCGGCAGCTTGTCGCCGTGTGCCGCCCCGACCACCCGCCAGCCGCTGCTGAGCAGGCCCAGCGCGGCGGCCTCGCGGGCGGTGTCGGCCTCGGCCCGGCCCTCGGGGGCCAGGTTGAGCCAGGTCGACGTGTCGATCAGCACCGCGATGCAGGTGGCGTTGTTGCCCCGCAGCGCGGCGAGCAACTCGGTCTCACCGGGCTCGAGGCCGCCCAGGACGGCGATGACCAGGCCGCCGTCGGAGCGCCGCCGGACCCGCTCGACGAGCAGGCCGACGTCACTGCGCGAGGTCAGCTTGACCTCGGCCAGGTGGTCGAGGAGGGTGCCCTCGCCGCCCGCCTCGGACGCGTCGACGTCGACGCCGGAGTCGGTGACCAGGCGCAGCTTGTAGCCGGCGGCCCGCAGGTGCACGGCGATCGAGGCGGCGGCGGAGACCGCCCACTCGAAGCTGGAGGTGGGACCCTCGCCGCGGTGGCCGACCTGCCGGGTGTCGAGGACGACCGTGGCGCGGCTCTCCCACGGCTGCTCCTCGCGGCGGACCATCAGCTCGCCGACCCGCGCCGTGGACTTCCAGTGCACCCGCCGCAGGTCGTCGCCCCGGCGGTATTCGCGCGTCGCCGCGTCGTCCTCGCCGTGCACGGCCACCGACCGGGCCCGGCTGTCGCCGGTGCCGGCGAACTCGCCGACCAGGCGCACCGACGGCAGCGGCACGACCTGCGGGATCACGGTGAGCCGGTCGACGGACGGGAACGAGCGGGACAGCTCGCACAGGCCGAACGGGTCGGTCAGCCGGACGACCAGCGGGCCGACCTCGTAGCGGCCGCGCACGTCGGCGCGGACCGTGTAGGCGACCGAGCTGGCCTGGTGCGCGCCGAGGCGTTCCAGCACGACCCGGGGCCGGCTGCCCAGGGCGTACGGCAGCCGGTCCTCGAGCAACAGCGTGCCGGTGGGCAGCCGGGAGAGGTTCTGCAGCCGCAGGATCACCCGGGAGCTCGCGCCGACCTGCACGCGGTGGGGCTCCAGCGACCGGCTGCAGGCCAGCTTGTAGCGGCTGCGCCCGACGTACGCGGCGGCGAGCAGCGGCAGGATCGCCAGCAGCACCGCGACCCGGAGCAGATCCTTCTCACCGAGGATCAGCGCCGACAGGGCGGCCGCGCCGCCCGCCGCGAGGAACGAGCGGCCGCGCGTGGTCAGCCCGCGCAGCGCTTCGCGCACGTCACATCCTCCGGTAGTCGCCGCGTCCGTCAGACGACTGGGGGCGGGTGTCGTAGGGGTTGCGGCCGCGGTCGTGCGGCAACGGCAGCCGGTGCACGATGTCGGCGACGATCGCGTCGGTCGTGCGCCGGGCGAGCTGCGCGTCGGCGGTCGGGATGATCCGGTGCGCGAGCACCGGGACGGCCAGCGCCTGCAGGTCGTCGGGCACGACGTATTCGCGGTCCTCGAGGGCGGCCACCGCGCGGGCGGTGCGCAGGAGCTGCAGGGCGGCCCGGGGGGAGGCGCCCAGGCGCAGGTCGGGGGCCTCGCGGGTCGCGGTGACC
>NZ_BONE01000071.1 GCF_016862555.1 Asanoa siamensis
GAGCGCCCGCGCCGGACCGGGACTCCCGGCGCGGGCCGGGACCGAACCGCTCTAGAACATCGGGCGGACCAGGTAGTAGGTGAGGGCGGCCATCGCCCCGGCGGCTGGGAAGGTGAGGACCCAGGCGCCGACGATGTTGCCGGCTACGCCCCAGCGGACCGCGGAGAGCTTCTTGGTCGCGCCTACGCCCATGATCGCTGAGGTGATCGTGTGGGTCGTCGAGATCGGGGCACCGAGGACGAGGGCGTTGAAGTAGAGGACGCCGCTCGCCACCGTTTCCGCCGCGAAGCCCTCTGGTGGGCCCAGGTGGATGATGCGGCGGCCCAGCGTGCGGATGATGCGCCAACCGCCCGCGTACGTGCCGAGGGCCAGCACCGAGGCCGACGTCCAGAACGCCCATTCCGGGATGAAGTCCGAGCTGCTCTGGTGCCCGCCGACGTACAGCGCGAGCACGATGATGCCGATCGTCTTCGCCGCGTCCTGCATGCCGTGGCCCACCGACATCGCCGCCGCGCTGGCCGTCTGTGCCCAGCGGAAGCCGCGGTTGAGCTTGGCCGGGTGGCCGTTCCGGAAGATCCACCGGATCAGCACCATCACGACGTAGCCCAGGGCGAAGCCGACGAGCGGCGAGAGCACCATCGGCAGCACGACGCTGTCGAGCACCTTGGCCCAGAGCACCGTGCCGGACGCCGCGATCGTGCTGCCGACGAGGCCGCCGATCAGGGCGTGTGACGAGGACGAGGGCAGGCCGAAGTACCAGGTGATCAGGTTCCAGACGATCGCGCCGGCTACGCCCGCGAAGACCACGCCCAGGCTGCCCGCGCCGGTGGGCAGGTCGACCAGGCCTGAGCCCACCGTCTTGGCGACCTTCTCGCCGAAGTGGGCACCGATGAAGTTGCCGATCGCGGCCATCAGCAGCGCCACGCCCGGGGTCAGCGCCCGCGTCGAGACGCTGGTGGCGATGGCGTTGGCGGCGTCGTGGAAGCCGTTGGTGTAGTCGAACGCGAGCGCGATGACGATCACCGCGAGCACGGCGATGAGGGGAGCGTCCAACGGTTCAGGATTCCTTGACAGCGATCGTCTGCACGGTGTTGGCCACGTGCTCGAAGGCGTCGCAGGCCGCCTCGAGCTCGTCGGCGACCTCCTTCATCTTGAGCACCGTCAGCGCGTCGTACTCACCGGAGAAGAGCCGGACCAGGAGCATCCGGTACGACCGGTCGCCCTCGTTCTCGAGCCGGTTGCACTCGATCCAGTAGTCCTCGAGGTCCTTCATCGACTTGAGGCGGGGCATCGCGTCGGCGGTCAGCTTGGCCTGCTGGTCGAGCACGTTGACGAGCTCGTGCATCTCCCGGGGCAGTGCCGGCAGCTTGGTCAGCCCGTAGAGGTAGAGCAGGTTGCCGACGGCTTCCAGGTGGTCCATCACGTCGTCGAGCAGCGAGCCGAGACGGTAGATGTCCTCGCGGTCGAACGGCGTGACGAACGTCGAGTTGATCTTCTGGTAGAGCTCGTGGGTGAGCTGGTCGCTGTCGTGCTCGACCTCGGTCAGCCGCTCGCTGACCGATTGCACGTCCACGCCGGGCAGGGCGAGTTCCTGGAGCAGCTCGGTGCCGCGGACGTGGTTGTCCGCCGCTCTGCTGAACAGCTCGTAGAAGGCGCCGTCGGTGGGGCGGAAGGAGAACTTCACGGCACGGACCTCGTCGCGTCGAAGGGGGTGTCCGGACGCGCTGCCGGAGAACGCGTTCACCGAATGCTAAGAAACCTCTGAACTGGCCTTTCGCCGGGCTACCAAGGTCAACCCGACCGCAACCCCGCGTTCACCTGTTGTTCACCTGAATCAACCGTCCGCTTCCAGACGGCGACGCTGCGCGGCCAGGTCGTAGTCGGGCTGGGGGTAGCTGAGGTTCAAGTCCGCGAACGTCTCGCGCAACAGGTGCGCCAGCGCCCAGTCGCGGTACCACTTGCGGTTGGCGGGCAGCACGTACCAGGGCGCCTCGTCGGTGCCGCAGCGCGCCAGCGCCTCGCCGTACGCGGCCTGGTAGTCGTCCCACTTCGCCCGCGAGTCGAGGTCGTCGGGGTTGAACTTCCAGTGCTTGGTCGGGTCGACCAGCCGCTGCGTCAGCCGCTCGCGCTGCTCGTCCCGGGAGATGTGCAACATCACCTTGACCACGGTGGTGCCGGCACCGACGAGTCGGCGCTCGAAGTCGTTGATCTTCTGGTAGCGGGGTCGCCAGACCGACTCCGGCGCGAGTCCGTTGACCCGGACCACCAGCACGTCCTCGTAGTGGGACCGGTTGAACACGCCGACGTAGCCGGCCGGCGGCAGTGCCTTGCGGATCCGCCAGAGGAAGTCGTGGCGGCGCTCCTCGGGGGTGGGCGGGCCGAACGCCTTGATGTGCAGGCCCAGGGGGTTCATCGCGCCGGCGACCCGCTTGACGGCACCGTCCTTGCCGCCACAGTCCATGGCCTGGAGTACGAGCAGCACCGAGCGCCCGAGCTGCGGCTCGACGGTGGCCTGGGCGAACAGCATCTCCTGCTGGGTGGCCAGCTCGGCGCCCATCAGCTCGAGCTCGGCCCGCGCCCAGACCTTGGGGTCGCGGCCGGTGGTCTTGCGACCGGGCAGGCCCGGCGTCGAGTTCGGATCGATCGCGGCAAGATCGACCGGCACGTCGGGGTCGGTGGACCCGACTCGCAGCAAGCTGCGCATATCCGACATATCGGTCACTCCCGGTGCGGCGACTGTGGCAACGACGACGCTGGCAGAATGCCCACAAGGGGAGGCTGGCATGCAAGACCTTGCGCGCGAGTTCGAAGCTGAGCGGGATCATCTGACCGCGGTGGCCTACCGGATGCTGGGCAGTCGCGCCGAGGCCGAGGACGCCGTGCAGGAGGCCTGGCTGCGCTACGCCGGCGCGCTGGCGGACCCGGCGGCACGGGCCGAGATCCGCGACCTGCGCGGCTGGCTGACCACCACGACCGCCCGGATCTGCCTCGACGTGCTGCGCTCGGCGCGGGTGCGGCGCGAGGCGTACCCCGGTCAGTGGCTCCCGGAACCGCTGGTGACGCGCCTGGCGGACCCCAGGCCCGACCCCGCGGAGCGGGCGGTACGCGGCGACGAGGTGGGCATGGCGCTGATGGTGGTGCTGGAGCGGCTGACACCGGAGCAGCGGGTGGCGTTCGTGCTGCACGACGCGTTCGGAGTGCCGTTCGACGACATCGCGGCGGCGCTGGGCACGACCGTGTCCGCCGCCCGGCAACTCGCCTCCCGCGGCCGGCGCGCGGCGACCGACGGCGCCCCGCGCAACACCGCCTCGCCCAGAGAGCAGCGCCGGGTCGTCGAGGCGTTCCTGACCGCGACGCAGACCGGTGACATCGAGAAGCTGATGGCCGTGCTGGCGCCGGACGTGGTCTTCGTCGGCGACTCCGGCGGCTACTTCCCGGCCGCCCGGCGGCCGCTGCTCGGTGCTTCGCAGGTGGCGAAGTTCGTGCTCGGGCTGGTGCGCCAGATGCCCGGCATGACGGCCAACCTGCGGGCGGAGATCGTCGACGTCAACGGGATGCCGGGCGTGCTGGTCGACGCGGTCTACAAGGACGGGCGCCCGTTCCGCTCGGTCATGTCGTTCGCGGTCTCGGACGGCGTGGTCACCGCGGCCTACAACCAACTCAACCCGGAGAAGATGGCCCGGGTGCCCGCGCCGGCAGCGGACGCGCGAGGGTGGCCGCCCCGCTAGACGACCAGGGCGAGCCACTTCCGGTACGCGGTGGCGAACGGCTCGGTGCCGTCGCCCAGTGCCTGGAAGAGCAGCTTGGCGGCGGCCTCGGCGTTGGCGACCAGGTCGTCCGGGTAGCCGAAGCGGGCGCGGTGGTCGGCGAACTCGTCCTCGTCGCGCAACTCGACGGTGCCGGTCGTGCGGCGGCGGACCACGTCGAGGTCGAGGTCGATCAGATGCACGGTGTCGCCGCGCCAGCGGGCCGGTGTCGTGATGTCGCAGTAGACCTCGCTGGTGCGCGGCGGCGGGTTGAACATGCCGCTCCACCAGGCGTCGTGGGGCACGAGCACGACGAACGGGATCTTCTCGACCGACGGCCGGCCGTGGTAGACGGACTCGGTGCCGCGGGTCACGCCGAGCCAGACACCAAGGTCGTCCTCGGCCAGGCGACGAGCGGGGTAGTCCCGGTGGGCTGATCCGTCATATTTGCGGTAGACGACCCGGACGATGTCGCTCGGCACACAGCTACCCTAGCCGATTTGTTGGTAACCGCTCTCGCGTTGCCGGGTTAACGGCACGTGGCGCGGAGCGGGTTCGTCGGTGGGTGCGGGTACCGTCGCACGGTGACCTCGTCAGCGCGTACCCGTCCGTCCGCCGAGGCATTGCTCACCGCCGCCGTCGGCGCGGTCCCCGGCGGTGCGGCCCGGCCGGGTCAGCAGCGGATGACCGACGCGATCGCGACGAGCCTGGCCGACCGCGAGCACCTGCTGGTGCAGGCCGGCACGGGCACCGGCAAGTCGCTGGGCTATCTCGCGCCCGCGCTGACCGTCGACGGGCCGGTGGTCATCTCGACCGCGACGCTGGCGCTGCAGTCGCAACTCGTCGACCACGACCTGCCCCGGCTCGCGGACGCGGTCGAGCCGGTGCTGGGGCGGCGGCCCACCTACGCCGTCCTCAAGGGACGCCACCACTACGTGTGCCTGGCCCGCCTGGAGAGCTCGGCCGAGGAGGAGCCCGACGACGCGCTCTTCGACGCGCCCGCCACGACGGCCGCGGCGCCGGTCAAGTGGCTCGGCGAGGCCGGCCGCCTCGGCAAGCAGATCCTCCGCCTGCAGGAGTGGGCGATGGAGACGGCGACCGGCGACCGCGACGAGCTCGACCCGGGCGTCGACGACCAGGCGTGGAAGCAGGTCTCGATGCCGGCCCGCGAGTGCGTCGGCGCGCAGCGCTGCCCCTACGGCACCGAGTGCTTCGCCGAGGCGTCCCGGGTGCGGGCCCGCGAGGCCGACATCGTCATCACCAACCACAGCCTGCTGGCGGTCGACATGCTCGCGGGCCGGCACATCGTGCCCCCGCACAAGCTGCTGGTCATCGACGAGGCCCACGAGCTGGCCGACCGGGTCTCGTCGGCGTCCCAGGCCGAGCTGACCCCGGAGCTGGTCGACCGGGCCGCCCGCCGGTCGCGCCCGTTGATCCAGCCGGAGCTGGCGGAGACGCTGCTCGAGGCCGGCGACGCGCTGGCGGTGGGCCTGGCCGAGGCGCCCGCCGGCCGGATCGTGGCGGGCCTGCCCGACGCCCTGCGCGAGGCCTGCACGCTGCTCGACGCCGCCACCCGCGGTGCGCTCGACAAGATCGGCGACGTCAAGGCAGACGATCCCGACCCGGTGACCAAGCAGCAGGCCAAGGCGCTGATCGACGACATCTCCAAGACGGCGCAGCGGTTGCTCGAAGAGGCCGACCACGACGTGGCCTGGGTCGAGAAGCCCGAGCGGCCAGGGCCGGGCCGGCGGGCGCTGGTCGTGGCGCCGCTGTCGGTGGCCGGCACGCTGGCGACCCACCTCTACGAGGAGCGCACGGTGGTCGCGACGTCGGCGACGCTGGCGCTGGGTGGCCGCTTCGACACGGTGGCCCGCGCGCTGGGGCTGCCGGCGGCGGAGCCCGGCGCCGTCCCGGCGCCGCGCACCGACAGCGCCCGCACCCCCGTGGCGGCCGCGGCGGCGGCGAAGACGGCGGCCCGCTCCCCCAACCTGTCGGTCGCGGCCGGTGAGGTCGCCGAGCAGGGCGGCCCGGGTTGGCGCTCGCTCGACGTCGGGTCACCCTTCGAATACGCCCGCCAGGGCATCCTCTACGTCGCCGCCCACCTGCCGCGCCCGGCCGCGTCGGGGCTGCCCGACCAGGCGGGTGAGGAGTTGCTGACGCTGGTGGGCGCGTTGGGCGGCCGCACGCTGGGGCTGTTCTCGTCGCGCCGGGCGGCCCAGCAGGCGGCCGACCTGGTCCGCGCGCGCACCGACCTGCCGGTGCTGCTCCAGGGCGACGAGTCGCTGCCGCTGCTGGTCCGCCGCTTCCGCGAAGACAAGGCGAGCTGCCTCTTCGGCGTGATGTCGCTGTGGCAGGGCGTCGACGTCCCCGGCGACGCCTGCCAACTGGTGGTCATCGACCGCCTGCCGTTTCCCCGCCCGGACGAGCCCCTGGCCGCGGCCCGCGCGGCGGCGGTCGACGCCAGCGGCGGCTCGGGCTTCGCGGCGGTCAGCGTCCCGATCGCGGCGATCCGCCTGGCCCAGGGCGCGGGCCGGCTGATCCGCTCCCACGGCGACAAGGGGGTGGTCGCGGTCCTGGACAGCCGCCTGGAGACGGCTCGTGGCTACGGCCCGTTCCTGCGCAGGTCTCTGCCGCCGTTCTGGTACACGACGAAGCAGGACGTCGCCGTCGGCGCCCTGAAACGCCTGGCCGCCACCAACTGAGTCCCTCGGTTTGAGGGTGACCCGCCGCGGAGGTGGCAGCGCAGCGGTGTCTGGCGGGAGCGGCGGTCGTGCCCACGACGGGCCCGAGCCCCGCATTCGCCGTTATTCGCGCGTGCTCACGACTTCGACGCCGGGCGGGATGCTGGGTGGGCGGCGTTTGTTCAGGCGGCGGATCGCCGTGTTCAGCACCGCGATCAGTGGCACCGCGATCAGCGCCCCCACGATGCCCGCGATGACCACGCCCGAGGCGATGCCGACGATCACCGCGAGCGGGTGGATCGCCACCGCGCGGCCCATGATCAAGGGCTGGAGGACGTGGCCTTCCAGTTGCTGCACGCCGATGACCGCGCCCAGGACGATCAGGGCGACGATCGGGCCCTGGGCCACCAGGGCGACCAGGACCGCCACCGCGCCCGAGAGGGTGGCGCCGACGATCGGGATGAAGGCGCCCAGGAAGACCAGGGCCGCCAGCGCGAACGCGAACGGGATGCGGCAGATCATCAGGGCGATGCCGATGCCGAGGGCGTCGATGAAGGCGACCAGCACCGTCGCCCGCACGTAGGAGCCCAGCGCCGACCAGGACGCCTGGCCCGCGTCGTCGATCCGCCAGCGGGCGCCGACCGGGAAGAGCCGCACGATGAAGCGCCAGATCTTGCGGCCGTCGCGGAGGAAGAAGAACGTCGAGAACATCACCAGCAGGGCGGCCGTCAGGACCTCGGCGACCGTCGCCGCCGTGGCCAGGGCGCCGCTGGTGACGCGGGACGAGTTGTCGGTGATCCAGGACTGCGCCTCGTCGACGTACCGGTTGATCTGCGCGTCGCTCATGTGCAGCGGGCCGGTCTGCAGCCAGTTCTGGATCTGCTTGATGCCCTTGGCGGCGTCCGCGCCGAGTTGCGGCGCGCCGGCGACGAACTCGTTGACCACCAGGGTGAGCGTGCCGGCCACCGCGGCCACGCCGCAGATCATCACGACCACGGTCGCCAGCGTGCGGTGCAGGCGCGCGCGCAGCAGCCAGCCGACGGCCGGCGAGAGGAACGCCGTGAGGAGCAGGGCGATCGCCAGCGGGATGACCACGAAGCGCAGGATCCCGATCACCCGGACCACGCCGTAGATCGCGATCGCCAGGACCAGTAGGCGCCAGGACCAGGCGGCCGAGATGCGCAGGCTGTACGGGACGTCCGCGTCGTCGCGGCTGGCCGTGGACGGGTGCGTCGGTGGCGGTGGCGGCGGGGGCGGTGGCGGCTCCGCCTCGGGGAGCACCGGCTGGAACCGGTCGCCCGGGCTCGACACCTCCCGCGCGACGCGTGCCGCCCGCACGGAGTCGCGGCCCGCCCGGTAGGCGCGCCGCAGGCTCGCCTGAACCTTCTGGAACCGACCCAAGACTCCCCCTGACGCGTGAATCGCCCTCCCACCGTAGCGGCTGGACCGATCGGCCCTTGGCCCATCCGACCCCGATCCGACCCCGGAGTTTGCCCAGATGCGGCCGCGCGGACAGCGCGAGGTACCGTTCCCGCGTGATGGCCGACGCTGACACTGAGAAGCTGCCCATCCGGATGCTCCACGACCGCGTGCTCGTCAAGCTCGACGGTGCCGAGGGTGAGCGCCGCTCGACCGCCGGCATCGTGATTCCGGCGACAGCGTCCATGGGCCGACGGCTCGCCTGGGCGACGGCGGTGGGCGTCGGCCCGCACGTCCGCTCGATCGTGATCGGTGACCGGGTGCTCTTCGACCCCGAGGACCGCTCCGAGGTCGAGTTGCAGGGCCGCGAATACGTGCTGCTCCGCGAGCGGGACGTGCACGCCGTCGCGGCCCAGCGGGTCGACAACGACGGCACGGGCCTCTACCTGTAGCCGGGCCCTCCGTAGTAGGGCCGTGGCGGCGCCAGCACCACCGGGATCGGCACGACCGGGTCCTCGGGCGCGGGCAGCGGGCGCCGCACCCCGTCCGGGAACATCACCTCGTAGCGCTCGCCGTCCCAGAGCGCCGGCGGCACCTGCGGGTCGCGGCCCACGAACGCCTGGCGGTAGGTCGAGATCTCGGCCAGCAGCCGCTGCTCGTCGCGCTCGGCCCGGCCGCGGTCGACCGGCCGGCTGTCGAGACCGCGCTCCAGCCCGTCGCGGAGCAGCGCGAGCCGGGTCGCCGCGAACTGGAAGCCGCGCATCGCCTTCACGCCGTCGGGGCCGGCCACCCGACGGGCCCACTGCCGGGCCGCGTGCCGGCGGGCCAGGGAACCGAGCGCGGCGACCTCGGGCGGGCTGAGCCAACCGGCCTGTACGTAGATCGGCAGCGCCCGCTCGGTGAGCCGCCCCTCGAAGCCACGCAGCCAGATGGTCAGCCCGAGCACGCCGAAGAAGACCGGCACCATCAGCGCGATGTAGCCGTACAACAGGATCAGTTCCTGACCCGTGGCCAGCGCCAGCGTCGGCAGCAGGTTCCAGGTGCCGTGCAGCATCATCGCGACCAGCAGGCCGGCCAGCGGAGCGCAGACCCGCACCCAGCGGTCGGCCGAGCGGGCCGCGATGCCGAGGCCGATGCCGGTCATCGAGGTGAACAGCGGGTGCGCGAAGCCCGTCAGGAAGATCCGGACGATGAACGTGAGGATCAGCATCTGCGCGCCGAAGGCGGGGCCGACCTCCTCGCGACCGGCGGCGTAGCCGTGCCCGCCCAGGTAGAGGATGTTCTCCACCATCGCGAAGCCGACCGCGGAGAGCCCGCAGTAGACGATGCCGTCGGTGATGCCGGAGAACTCCCGCCGGTAGAGCACCAGGATCAGCGCCGGCCCGAGGGCCTTCATCGTCTCCTCGATGAACGGCGCCACGAGCACGGCGACCAGGCTCTCCGGCAGGCCCCACTGGGCGAACCTGTCGGCGGCGAAGGAGTTGACGCCGTAGGCGGCCAGCGTCGCGACGAACGCGCCCCAGGTGAAGGCGACCGCGAGCAGCTTGGCCGGCTCGGGCTCGTAGCGGTCGAGCCAGAGGAAGCAGGCCACGAGCACCGGGACCGGCAGGATCGCGGCGGCGAGGCCGATCACGGTGGCCTGGACGCCGATGTTCCAGCCGAGCACGATCGACATGGTGATCGCGCAGAGCGCGATGAAGAGGATGACTCCCAACAGCACCAGGACCCGCCAGCCCCGGCGCTCCTCGGCCGGCGTGGCGATCATGGGCTGCGTCATGAAGACAGAGTAACGACGCCGACCACCCCCGGTCCGGCGAGAATGGTGGGGTGAGGGATCTCGCCACGCTGTGGCGTGCGGCCGCCCGGTCCGCCGGGGCGACCGCCGACGACCAGGCCGTCGACGCCGCCGGTTCCATGCTGCTGGCCCGCTGGGCGGAGCCGCACCGGCGCTACCACACGCTCGAGCACCTGGGCACGGTGCTCGCCGTCGTGGACGAGGAGGCCGACAGGGCCGACCACCCCGACCTGGTCCGGCTGGCGGCCTGGTTCCACGACGCGGTCTACGACCCGCGTACGCCCGGCGACGGCAACGAGCAGGCCTCCGCCGCGCTCGCGGTGAGCTGCCTGGGCTCGCTCGGCGTCCCGACGGCCGCGATCGCGGAGGTACGGCGGCTGGTGCTGCTCACGGCGGGCCACGCCGTGCCGGCGGAGGACGCCGACGGGGCGCTGCTCTGCGACGCGGACCTGGCGGTGCTGGCGGGCGCGCCGGCCGCCTACGACGGGTACGCCGCCGCCGTGCGGGAGGAGTACGAGTTCGTCCCCGAGGCCGAGTTCCGGGCGGGCCGGGCGGCGATCCTGCGCCGGCTGCTGGACCTGCCGGCCCTCTACCGGATCCCGGTGCTGGCGCGGCGCTGGACCGAGCCGGCCCGGGCCAACCTCATCCGTGAGCTGGGCGCTCTCGACCGTTGAGATGCTTGGGGCGGCGCAGGCCCGCGTCCCGCAGCAGCCGCGCGATCTCCCGGCTCGGCACCACGGTCGCGCCGAGCCACACCGCCGTCGCGAACCGGTCGGCCGGCACGTCGTAGTGGTCCCGGTCGAACGCGCGCCGGGGCGATCCCAGCATCTCCGCGAACGCGTGGAGCTCGGCGTACGAGACGTCGCTGATCAGATGTGACCAGAGTCGCCCGCGATGCGGCCACGCCGGCGGATCGAGATAGACCACCTCCAAAGGCTAACGTCGCGGGTATGGCAGACCTCATCTCGGAGTTGCGTGCCGGCTTGCCCGACGGTGCCGTGCTGACCGATCCCGACCTCCTCCGGGGCCACCAGCGTGACGAGGCCGACCTGGTGCCGTTCGGGCTGCCCGCGGTGGTGGTGCGGCCGCGGACGACCGCCGACGTGGTCACCGTGCTGCGGGCGGCGGCCCGGGCCGGCGTGCCGGTGGTGCCGCAGGGCGCCCGTACGGGCCTGGCCGGGGCCGCGAACGCCGTGGACGGGGCGGTGGTGCTCTCGACGGTCGCGATGGACCGGATCGTGGAGATCGACCCGGTCAACCGGTTCGCGGTCGTGCAGCCCGGCGTGGTCAACGCCGCCCTGGCCGGCGCGGTCGCCGCGGTGGGGCTGCGCTACCCGCCCGACCCGGGCTCGTGGGAGTCGTCGACGATCGGCGGCAACGTGGCCACCAACGCGGGCGGCATGTGCTGCGTGAAGTACGGCGTCACCGCCGAGTACGTGCTCGGCCTCGAGGTCGTGCTGGCCTCCGGCGAGGTCCTGCGCACGGGCCGCCGGACCGCCAAGGGCGTCGCCGGGTACGACCTGACCAAGCTGTTCGTCGGCTCCGAGGGCACCCTCGGCGTGATCACCGAGGTGACGGTGGGCCTGCGGCCGGCGGCCGACGCCGCGCTCACGCTGATCGCACTGTTCCCGACCACCGCGGCGGCCGGCGACGCGGTGGCCGCGATCTCCTCCGGCGGCTTCGCGCCGAGCCTGCTGGAGCTGCTCGACCAGACCCACCTGCGGGCGATCGAGGCGCTGCGGCCGATGGGGCTGCGCACCGACGCCAAGGCGCTGCTGCTGGCCTCCGTCGACACCGGCAGCCGGGCGCCCGACGACCTGGCCGCGCTGGAGGCGGTCTGCGCGTCGGCCGGCGCGCTGGAGGTGTTCGCGGCGACCGACGCGGTCGAGGCGGCCGAACTCCTGCGCGCCCGCCGGCTGGCGCACCCGGCGATGGAGAGGTTCGCCGCGGAGACCTACCCGGACGGCAGCGGTGGGCTGATCATCGACGACATCGCGGTGCCCCGGACGGCGCTGGCCGCGATGCTCGACGGGATCGAGAAGATCGCCGCCGAGTACGCGCTGCCGATCGGCGTCGTCGGGCACGCCGGCGACGGCAACCTGCACCCGAACATCGTGGTCGACCGCCACGATCCGGACTCGGTCGCGCGCGGCCGGGCCGCCTTCGACGAGATCATGCGGATCGGCCTGGAGCTGGGCGGCACCTGCACCGGCGAGCACGGTGTCGGGCTGCTCAAGAAGGACTGGCTGGCCCGGGAGATCGGCCCGGTCGGGATGGCGGTCCACCGGTCGATCAAGGCGGCGTTGGACCCGGGTGGTCTGCTGAACCCGGGCAAGATCCTTTAGCCGCTCAGGGCGTCACCAGCGGCGGTGGGGCGGTCGGGATCTCGAGGCCGCGGTCGGCGGCCAGGCCGCGGACGTCGGCGGCGCCCATCCGGGCCGCGTCGGCCGTGGCGTCGTCGGGCATCCGCTGGGACTCCCGCTCGGCGTCGACGCGGGCCAGGTAGTGCTCGATCTCGCGCTGCCGCACCGCGTCGTCCCAGCCGAGCACCCCGGCCATGACGGCCGCGGCGTGCCGGGCCGACTCGGCGCCCCGGTGGGCGGTCTCGAAGGAGATCCGGGTGCGCCGGGTGAGCACGTCGTCGAGGTGCAGCGCGCCCTCGGCGTAGGCGGCGTAGGCGACCTCGGCGGCCAGGTATTCCGGTGCCCCGGCCAGCGGCGCCGCGAGATCCGGGTCGGCGTCGATCAGCGCGAGCAACTCGGTGGTGAGCGTGCCGTAGCGCTCGAGCAGGTGCTCGACCACGCCGCCCTGGACGCCGCGCCGGCGGGCCAGGTCGGCCCGGTCCCGCCAGGCGGCGGTGTAGCCGTCGGCGCCGAGCAGCGGCAGTTCGGCGGTGCCGGACGGCTGGCCGCCGCCCAGCCGGCGGACGGCCCGGTCGACCACGTCGGCGGCCATCACCCGGTAGGTCGTGTACTTGCCGCCCGCGACGAGCAGCAGGCCGAGCATCGGCTCGATCACCGCGTGCTCGCGGGACAGCTTCGAGGTGGCGTCGGCCTCACCCGACAGCAGGGGGCGCAGGCCGGCGTACACGCCCTCGATGTCGTCCGTCGAGAGCGGCCGGGCGAGCCACGGGTTGACCTGGTCGAGGATGTATTGGATGTCCCGGGCCGAGGCGGCCGGGTGGGAGCGGTCGAGCTGCCAGTCGGTGTCGGTGGTGCCGATGATCCAGTGCCCGCCCCAGGGGATCACGAACAGCACCGAGGTCGGCGTGCGCAGGATCAGGCCGGCCTCGCCGGTGATCGCGCTGCGCGGCACGACGAGGTGGACGCCCTTGGAGGCCCGCACCCGGAAGCCCGGGCGGACGCCGACGTCACCGAGCATCCGGGACATGTCGTCGCTCCACACGCCGGTGGCGGCGATCACCGTGCGGGCGCGTACCTCGAACTCGGCGTCGGGATCGCCGGGCCGCGCCTCCATGTCGCGGACCCGGACACCGACGACCTCGCGGGCCTGGCGCAGGAAGCCGACCGCGCGGGCGCTCGTCACCATCGCGGCGCCCATGCTGGCGGCGGTGCGGGCGAGCGTGACGACCAGGCGCGCGTCGTCGACCTGCCCGTCGAAGTAGCGGATCGCGCCGGTCGTCACGTCGCCCCGCAGGCTCGGGAACATCCGGCGCGCGCCCTCGCGGCTCAGGTGGCGGTGCAGCGGCATGCCCCGGCCGTGACCGAAAACACCCGCGAAGACGTCGTACGCGGCGACGCCCATGCCGTAGTAGGACCGGCGGAACGCCCGCGCCGGCAGCTTGCCCGCCTGCAGCGGCACCAGGATCGGGACCGGGCGCACGAGGTGCGGGGCGAGGCGGGTGGCCAGCAGGCCGCGCTCGGTGAGCGCCTCGTGCACCAGGTGGAACTCGAGCTGCTCCAGGTAGCGCAGGCCGCCGTGGATCAGCTTGCTGGACCTGCTGGAGGTGCCGGCGGCGTAGTCGCGGGCCTCGATCAGGGCGACCTTGAGGCCGCGGGAGGCGGCGTCGAGGGCGGCGCCGACGCCGGTCACGCCGCCGCCGATCACCAGCACGTCGAACCGCTCGCCGCGCAGTCGGCGCAGGTCGTCGGCCCGCCGGCCGGCGGAGAGGTGGCTGGCGGTGAAGCGGGATATCGCGGGGTCTCGCACGAGACCACGGTAACCCTGCCGGCAATCGGGGTCAGCCCGGTAGCGTGCTGGCTCGTGGATCATGCGTACCAGCTCGCCGAGCTGACCCCCGAACGCGTACCGTCCGTGGCCGCGCTCTGCCGGGTGGCCCTCGACCTGCCCGAGGACGCCGCGGAGGCGGACGCCATCGTGGCCCGGCTGCGCGACCCCGGGCCGGTGCCGGGGTCGGCCGGGGCCCGACTGACCGTGGGCTGGGTCGCATTGTCCGGCGCCGAGGTGGTCGGGGTGGTGCTCGGATCATCCGGGTACGGGGACCCCGCGGTCGGGCACGTCGACCTGGTGGCGGTGCACCCCGCGCACCGGCGGCGCGGGATCGGGCGGGCGCTGTTGACGCAGGTGTCGGCGGGCCTGGCCGGGTTCGGCGCGACGTCGGTGGCGCTGGTCGGGAACGCGCCGGTGTACGCGTGGCCGGGGATCGACGTGCGCTACACGGCGGCCGTCTGTCTGGCTGCGGCGTGCGGGTTCGAGCGCACCGACATCGCCTGGAACATGACGGCGGACCTGACGCCGGGGTCGCCGGCGCTGGCTCCGACGGTGGCCGCGGAGGAGCGCCTCGCGTCCGCCGGGGTCGCCGTGCGGCGGGCGGTTCCGGCGGACGTACCGGGGCTGGTGGAGTTCGCGGTCACGCATTTCGGGCCCGGCTGGGGCGCCGAGGTGGGCGGGTCGGCGGGGGTCCACTACGCGGTGCGGGACGGCGCGGTGCTCGGGTTCGCCGCCTGGGGGTCGTCGCGGCCGTCGTGGTTCGGGCCGATGGGGACGGCCGCGGCCGCCCGGGGGTTGGGCGTGGGCGGGGTGCTGCTGCGGCGGTGCCTGCGGGACCAGTACGAGGCCGGGATGTCGTCGGCGCAGATCGGGTGGGTCGGGCCGGTGCCGTTCTACTCCGCGAACGCGGGGGCACGGATCGAGCGGGTCTTCTTCCTCTACCGACGGCGGGCCTGACGCTCCGGCCGCCACCGGCGGGGCCGCGAGCTCGAGGAGATGTAGCCCGAGCGGTGCATTGTGTCGCGAAACCCGGCGAAGGGCGGCGCGAGGGCCTAGCGTGCCGGCATGAGCCTCGAGGACGAGCCGCCCGGCCCGCCGCCGGTCGACGAGCCGTCACGGCCGGGGTCACCACCGGGCCCGACTCCCGCGGCCGGCGAATGGTGGTCGGCCGAGCAGCCGTCGCCGGGCGACTGGGCCGTGGCGCATGGCCTGTCCGTGCCGTTGGACGGCCCTGCGGACGAGGCGCCCGGCCTGCCGATGCCTCGCGACGGGTCGCTGGACGCGGATCGGCCCGGGCCGCTCGACGACGGGTGGGCGGGCGAGGACCGCAGCCCGCCGCGGAACGCCACGAGCCGGGCGGACAAGCGCCGCAACCAACGCCGCTAGGCCCGCCCACGGCGCGACATGCCGAAGGGCGGTCCGCTCGCGCGGACCGCCCTTCGGATGCTGCTTGGCTGGACTCAGAAGTCCATGTCACCGCCACCCGGCGCAGCCGGGGCCTTCTCCTTCTCCGGCTTGTCCGCCACCACAGCCTCGGTGGTGAGGAACAGGGCCGCGATCGACGACGCGTTCTGCAGCGCCGAGCGGGTCACCTTGGCCGGGTCGATGATGCCGGCCTTGAGCAGGTCGACGTAGTCACCGGTCGCCGCGTTGAGGCCGTGGTTGGTGTCCAGGTTGCGGACCTTCTCCACGACGACGCCACCCTCGAGGCCGGCGTTGACGGCGATCTGGCGCAGCGGGGCGTCGAGCGCGATCTTCACGATCGTCGCGCCGGTCGCCTCGTCGCCGACCAGGTCGAGCTTGTCGAAGGCGGTCTTGCCGGCCTGGACCAGCGCGACGCCACCACCGGGGACGATGCCCTCTTCGACAGCGGCCTTCGCGTTGCGGACGGCGTCCTCGATGCGGTGCTTGCGCTCCTTGAGCTCGACCTCGGTGGCCGCGCCGACCTTGATGACCGCAACACCGCCGGCCAGCTTGGCCAGGCGCTCCTGCAGCTTCTCGCGGTCGTAGTCGGAGTCGCTCTTCTCGATCTCGGCGCGGATCTGGTTGACCCGACCCTGGATCTGGTCCTGGTCGCCACCGCCGTCGACGATCGTGGTCTCGTCCTTGGTGACGACGATCTTGCGGGCGTGGCCCAGCATGTCGAGGCCGACGGCCTCGAGCTTGAGGCCCAGCTCCTCCGACACGACCTGGCCACCGGTCAGGATCGCGATGTCGGTCAGCATGGCCTTGCGGCGGTCACCGAAGCCCGGGGCCTTGACGGCGACGGACTTGAAGGTGCCACGGACCTTGTTGACGATCAGGGTGGCCAGGGCCTCGCCCTCGACGTCCTCGGCGATGACCAGCAGCGGCTTGCCGCCCTGCATGACCTTCTCGAGGATCGGGAGCAGGTCCTTGACCGACGAGATCTTGCTGTTGACGATCAGGATGTACGGGTCGTCGAGGACGGCCTCCATACGCTCCGGGTCGGTCCAGAAGTAGGGCGCGATGTAGCCCTTGTCGAAGCGCATGCCCTCGGTGAGCTCGAGCTCGAGGCCGAAGGTGTTGCTCTCCTCGACGGTGATGACGCCTTCCTTGCCGACCTTGTCCATCGCCTCGGCGATGATCTCGCCGACGCTGGTGTCACCGGCGGAGATCGAGGCGGTGGAGGCGATCTGCTCCTTCGTCTCGACGTCCTTGGCGATCTTGGCCAGCTCCTCCGCGACGCGCGCGACGGCGGCCTCGATGCCCCGCTTCAGGGCCATCGGGTTCGCACCGGCGGCGACGTTGCGCAGGCCCTCGCGGACGAGCGCCTGGGCGAGGACGGTCGCCGTCGTCGTGCCGTCACCGGCCACGTCGTCGGTCTTCTTGGCGACCTCCTTGACCAGCTCAGCGCCGATCTTCTCGTACGGGTCCTCGAGCTCGATCTCCTTGGCGATGCTCACACCATCGTTGGTGATGGTGGGCGCGCCCCACTTCTTCTCGAGCACGACGTTGCGGCCCTTGGGGCCCAGCGTCACCTTGACGGCGTCGGCGAGGGTGTTCATGCCCCGCTCGAGACCGCGGCGCGCCTCCTCGTCGAACGCAATGATCTTGGCCATCTGGCGTTGTCCTCCTGGACACTCACGGTCGCCGCGGCCCGGTCGGCCACGGAGAAACCGCCTGTTTTACGCACCTTCGGACGTCACTACCTGGCGACAGTGACGTCCGCCGGCCGGGCCGGATAGCCCGCGACGACCGGCCCCTTGCCGCGCCCGTCTCCATAGGGCGTCAGCGGTGGCCCCACCGTCCCGACCATTGGCACTCGCGGTTGGCGAGTGCCAAGACCTGTTTAGCACTCGGACCAGGCGAGTGCAAGCGAAGTCGGCCCACCGGGGGTGCGCCGCGACACCCCGATGATCTTGTCGCGGCGGTCGCCCGTACCCCGGTCGATTAATGACCTGTCAATTGTTGAAAGGCCTCGCTGTCCGCAATGCGCAAAGTCGCGAATAGATGGTGAGGTCAATGCATCATGCATCGAATCTCACTAACGCTGTGCCTTACAGCCAAAAAAGCGCCGATCCCGTGGGGGATCGGCGCTAGGTCGTCGTGGACCCGGGTGTGGTGCCCGGCTGAAGTTGGATCAGGCTCGAACCATTAGATGAGACGGACCTGCTCCGCCTGCGGGCCCTTCTGACCCTGCGCGATCTCGAACTCGACGCGCTGACCGTCGTCGAGTGCCTTGTAGCCGTCCATCTGGATCGCGGAGAAGTGGACGAACACGTCCTGGCCCCCATCGACCGCGATGAAACCGTAGCCCTTTTCACTGTTGAACCACTTGACGGTGCCCTGTGCCACGGTGCACTTCCTAACCTTTGATGCGCCTGCCGGTCCGAGACCGCCCATTCAAGGGTGTAGGTGAGCCCTCGAACATTGCGGCCGAAATCGTAAGGTACACGAGGAGTGACAAGCGTGCACTACCCCAAAATGGACACCCTGAGCGCCGACACCGGCGTCTCGCTCGTTAACCGAGCGTGTTTCGAGGCAAACACGGCGCACAGCCCGGCCGGCACCGGTCCCGTCAGCGGAACACGCTCCCGGTGCTCGTCGCGGTCCTGCTGATCACCCTCGGCGCCGCCCTCGCCATCCGCCACCTGGCACCGAAAGAGCAGGTCACGGTGGCCGCCGCGAAGCGCTCCGCACCGGCCGCCGGCGCCACCGCCATGCGGGTCGGCGAGGTCACGGCGCCGGGCGAGGGCTTCCGCTCCTGGGCGCTGCTGGACCGGACGACCGGCACGATCACGGGCTCGCCGAACATGGCCGCACCGAGCGACACGATGTCGATGGTGAAAGCCTGGTTGGCCGCGGATTATTTGCGAACGTCGGCCGAGAAAGACGAAGAGCCTTCGGATTTCCATCTGGGCCAACTCCGCATCATGATCCGCGACAGCGACAACGCGTCGGCGGTAGCCGTGTACAACCTGAACGGCGGCCGCGACTCGATCCTCCGCATGATCAAGATCTGCGGATTGACCGACAGCGCGCCCCATGCCGACAACTGGAGCAACACGACGATCTCGGCGCGCGACACGGTGCGCCTGGGCACGTGTCTGGCCGACGGCCGCGCGGCGGGCGCGACGTGGACACCGTGGCTGCTTTCGGAGATGCGCGCGGTCCGGGGAGTAGGCGATTTCGGCGTACGCCGCGCGCTTCCCGCACCCGCCGCGGCGGAAGTCGCGATCAAGAACGGCTGGCTCCTCCGCGACGAGGACGGCCAGTGGCACATAGCCTGCCTCGCGGTCACGGACCGCTGGGCGATCGGCGTACTGCTGCGCTATTCCGGATCACTCGGATTCGCGTACGGCGCGGCCCAGTGCACGGCGGTCGGCGCCGAACTCCTGGCCCCCACGACCCGCCTGGCGACACCCACGATGGCCGCGGCCGCGAGCCCGGGATGATCATTGCCATGCCTCTCCTCTTCTCGTACGGCACGCTCCGCGACCCGGCGGTCCAACAGGCCAACTTCGGCCGCCCACTGACGGGCCACCCGGACGCGGTGCCCGGTTACCGACTGGGCGTGCTGACCATCACCGACGCGGAGGTGGTCGCCCTCAGCGGCACGGCTGAACACCCGGTGGCGACCCCGTCGCCGAACCCCACGGACTCGATCGCCGGCGTGGTCTTCGAGATCACGGACGCGGAACTCGAGGCGGCCGACGGGTACGAGGTAGCCGACTACAAGCGGGTGCTACTCCCCCTGGCCTCAGGCGCGGAGGCCTGGGTCTACGTGGCCGCGTAGCGGGGGCTTTGCTCTGCACCCACATACGCACCACCCGCTCTGACCTGCGGTGCGTATATGGGTGCAGAGCAAAGCGGCCGGACAGGTTGCCGGCGTGGCCGGGCCGATTGCGTTGCATCAGAGGGGCTCGGCCCGGTAGGCATGCCCCCATGACCCGGACCGCGCCCATCCGCCCGCCGCAGCCGCCGCCCGCGGTGGAGGTGCGCCGGGTTCGCCCCGCGGACGCCGCCCGTACCCGGGCCATCCGCCTCGAGATGCTCGCCGACTCGCCGCTGGCGTTCCTGGAGACGCTGGCGCAGGCGGCGGCGCGCCCCCACGCCGACTACGCGGCCCGCATCGCGGCCAACGCAGAGGGCGACCGCGTGGCCCAGTTCATCGCGGTCGTGGACGGCCGGGTCGTGGCGCACGCCGGCGGCACCGTGATCGCCGAGGAGCCCGGGGTGACGGTGATCTTCGCGGTGTACGTGACCCCGGCCTGGCGCGGCAAGGGCCTGATCGCGGCGCTGACGGAGGCGGTCGCGGGCTGGTCCCGCGCGGCCGGCCGGCCGGACCTGATGCTCGAGGTGGTCGTCGGAAACGACCGGGCGGTACGCGCCTACGAGCGGGTCGGCTTCGTCGACACGGGAGTACGCCTCCCCCACCCGACAACGGCCGCGATGACAGAACTCCAGATGCGCCGCCCTGCGTAACCTGCCCTGGCTGCGCGGCCTCCGGGATCGGGTGCGTCACGATTGCGGCGACGCCTCCCCGGCGGAGGCCGCGGCGGCCGGTCCGGCAGGTCAGGCCGTCGTGTGGCGGCGGGATTGGACCACGCGGAAGCGGTTGCTGACGTAGGCCCCGTCCGTCAGGGCCGCGTTGGCCGCCGGGTTGGCGCCCGTCGCGTGGAAGTCCGAGAAGGCCGCCGACTGGTTGACGAAGACGCCGCCCGTCAGGTTGCAGGAGAGGTGGACGCCCGCGTCCAGGGAGGCTGATTCGACTGCCGCCAGAACTGACTCGTCCGTTGAGTAGACCGCCGCCGTCAGGGCGCCCTTCGAGAGGACCGTCGAGCGGAAGATGTCGATGCTCGACGTCGTCGAGTCGGTGGCGATGACGAAGGAGATCGGGCCGAACCACTCGCGGCCGTAGACCGCGGCGTCGGCCGACGTCAGCTTGACCACCGTGGGCGTGCGGACCGTCGCCTCGGCGAAGGCCGGGTGGGTGACCGACGACGACGGCAGGACCGCGTCGCCGATCGACTCGATCTCGGTCAGGCGGGCCAGGACGCCGTCGTTGACGATCGCGCCCGTGAGCTCGACGGCGCGGGCCGGGTCGCCGGTCAGCTTGGCCACCGTGCCCGCGATGCCGGCGGCGACCTCGTCGAAGGACTTGTGGCCCTGGTCGGTCTCGATGCCGGCCGCCGGGACCAGGATGTTCTGCGGCGTCGTGCACATCTGCCCGCTGTAGAGGGTCAGCGAGAAGCCGATGTTGCGGCACATGCCGGCGAAGTCGTCGGTCGAGTCGACGACGATCGTGTTGACGCCCGCCTTCTCGGTGTAGACGGCGGCCTGGCGGGCGTTGTCCTCGAGCCAGTCGCCGAACTCGGTCGAGCCCGTGAAGTCGATGATGCGGACCGCCGGGTCGAGCGCCAACGTCTTCGCCAGGCCCTCGCCGGGCGCCTCGGCCGCGAGCTGGATCAGGTTGGGGTCGAAGCCGGCCTCTTCCAGGGCGGCCCGGGCGTAGCGAACGGTGATCGCCAGCGGCAGCACCGCGCCCGGGTGGGGCTTGACCACGACCGGGTTGCCGGTGGCCAGGCTGGCGAACAGGCCCGGGTACGAGTTCCAGGTGGGGAACGTGTTGCAGCCGATCACCAGCGCCACGCCGCGCGGGACGACGTGGAAGGTCTTGGTCATGCGGAGCGGGTCGCCCTTGCCGGCCGGCTTCTCCCAACCGGCCACCGCCGGATGGCGGGTCATCTCGGCGTACGCGTAGGCCAGCGCCTCCAGCGCACGGTCGAGCGCGTGCGCCCCGCCCGCCTGGAACGCCATCACGAACGCCTGGCCGCTCGTGAACTGCACCGCGTTGGCCAGCTCGAAGATGTGCGCGTGCAGGCGCGACAGGATCTCGAGGCAGACGCCGACGCGGGTCTGCGGGCCGGCGTCGCGCCAGGCGGGCAGCGCGGCGGTCGCGGCCGCGATCAGCGTCGCCGGGTCGACGTGCGGGTAGGACACGCCGAGCGGCACGCCGAACGGGCTGCGCTCGGTGGCCACCCAGTCGCCCGCGCCCGGCTGGTCGAGCGGGAACTTGGCGTCGAGGTAGCCGCGGAACGCGGCCTCACCGTCGGCCGCGGCGGTCTCGCCGTAGACCCGGGGGCTGGGCGACTCGGGGTAGGCCGACCAGTAGCCGCGCTCCTTGATCGCGGTGGTGGCGCGCTCGAGCGTCTCGGCGTGGTTGGCGAACCAGGGGTGCGGGGTCTCCGTCATATGAGCATCATGCCCCGACCGGAGTGCCGGAGCGCCACAGGCGGAAACCTCACAGGGCGAGTTGCCAGTTGTGCCACCCGTCGACCGGTCGGAACCCCATCGCCTCGTTGATCGTGATCATGTGGGAGTTGACCGCCGCGTTCCAGGTGTCGATCGCCCGCAGCGCCGGCTCCGCGGGCAGCGCCGTACGCAGGTTTTCGACCTTGACCAGCACGCCGAGCCGGTGACCGCGGTGGTCCGGGTCGACCAGGGTGATCTGCTGGAAGGCGTGCCAGTCGACGGTCGCCCCGAGCTCCAGCGCCGTCACGGCCACGAGCCGCCCGGTCGCGTCGTGCCGGGCCGCGGTGGTGTAGCCCCGCTTGCCCCGCAGCTCGCGGGCCGCCTCCTGCTCGCGGATCCGCGCGCCGTCGATCTTCTCGGCCTCGTAGGCCAGGTCGCCCAGCGGCGCGTCGGCCATCAGCCGGCCGTCGAGATAGGCGACGTCGGCGAGGTATTCCTCGGGCACCGGCCCGTGCCAGCTCACCAGGCTGTAGCCGGCGGCCTTGGACCAGGCCGCGGCGACCATCGCGTCCAGCGCCGCGTCGTCGAGGGTCGAGATCTCCAACCGCCGGCGTACGTCGGTCAGGGCGAGCGTGGCGCCGGCGGAGCGCGCGAACGCCTCGCCGTCGACGGGGCGCGCCGGGCCACCGGGCAGCGCGTGCACGGTCGTGGCGATCAGCTGCTTGCGACCGTCGGCCCGCGCGGTGTTCGCGGCGAACTCGAGCAGCGCGCGCCCGACGCCCCGGCGCCGGTGCTCCGGCAGCACGTCGAGGCGCAGGTCGGCGATCGTCGTGTTCTCCAGGAACGGCAGGTCGAGCTCCAGGAACCCGACGGGCTCGTCGTCGAGCCAGGCGAGCGCGTTGCCCTTGCGCTTGCCCGGCCACGGGTGCGACAGCGACGGGAAGAAGTGTCGTGGGCACACCGGCGGGAAGTCGGGCACCTCGGCGGCGTCGCTCCGTGACCGGATGTCGAAGGCGTGCCGGGCGCCGACCTCGTCGGCCGACTCGAGTGGGGTGACCACGATGCTCATGCCCGCCAGGGTGCCCAACCCCCGGCGGGCGCGCGAGCCATTTACGCGGTCGCGCAGGTGACCGCCGGCGCCGGGTTCGCACCGGTCCAGCCGGCCAGGAAACCGAACGTGGCACTCGTACCCGGGGCGAGCGAGCCGTTCCAGGCGACGTTGCGCGCGGTGACCGCGGGCCCGGACTGGCTGACCGCCGCGTTCCAGGACTGCGTCACCTGCTGCCCGGCGAAGCTCCACCGCACGGTCCACCCGGCAATCGGGGCCGAACCGGAGTTCCGGACCGTAACTTCGCCCTGGAACCCATTCGTCCACTGATCGACGACACGGTAGGACGCCACGCAACCGCCATCGGCCGGCGGCGGCGTGGTGGGCCCGGACGTCGGCCCGGACGTCGGCGTCGCCGTCGGCCCCGGCGTCGGAACCCCGCCGTCCAGAATCGCGGTCAACGCCGGATACCACCGGTTCGCCATCTTCTGGTCACCGGCGGCATTCGGGTGTACGCCGTCGTAGGTGTCGCTCGCCGTGCTGAACCCGGTCCACTGGTCCACGACCACCACGGGACTCCCGGCGGTCGTGATGCCGGCGGCCCATCCGGGGATCGCGTCGTTCAGCGCCACGACCCGCGCCCCACAGGCGGCGCAACTGCTCGGCGCCATCGGGATGATCTGCGCGACCAGCACCCGCATGGCCGGGTTGCTGGCCCGCATCTGGTCGACCAGCCGGGTGTACGCGGCCAGAATCGTCGCCGTCGGCAGGTTGCTCCACACGTCGTTGGTGCCGAAGTGCATGAGCACGACGTCCGGCCGCGTCGCGGCGAGCCAGCCGGGCGATCCGGTGATCAAGTCGCGACCACGATCCCGAGGAGCGCGGTCGCGACCACCGACCTCAGTTCGGCGGCGCCAGGTAGTAGCCCGCCTGGTCGACGATCACGTGCACCGACCCGCGCCCGCCGTTGTAGATGTCGAAGGAACCGTTCTTCGTCGCCACCGTGGCGAGGTTGGAGATGGTCTGGCCCGCGGCGAAGTTGACCGTGGAGGCCGTGGGGACCGCGTCGCCGGACGGGTACGCGGTGACGTAGCCCGACGTGGTCGACCGCGTCAACGTGACGGTGGCGACCACCGACGTCGGCCGGCACCGGTAGCCACCGGTCAGGCAGGTGTCCCAGTAGTACTGATCCGGGTAGACCCGCAGCGACTTGCCGGGACCGAGGACGACCTCGCCGAGCTCCCGCGTGTCGAGGATGCGCACCGGCCCGGTGGGCACGTAGTTGTTCGACCCGCCCGCGGCGAACTGGCCCGCGAGGTCGACCAGGACGTGGACGGTGCCACGACCCGTGTGCGACAGCGCGATCTTCCCGTTGACCACGGGCGCGATCACCATGTTGGCGATGGTCTGGCCGGCCCCGAAGTTGAGGTTGGAGACGGTCGGCACCGCTCCGCCCGGCGGGAAGAACGTGAGCAGGCCGCCGTTGGTGGCACCGGTCGCCGTCGCGTTGAGCACCACGGCCGTCGTGCCCGCCGGGATCCGGCCCGTCAGGTCGACCTCGACCCGCCCGTCCGCCGGCACGGGCACGGTGCCCGGCACGCCGACCGCGGCCCGCGTGTCGAGGACCCGCAGCGGTTCCCGGGTCGTGATGCCGTGGCCACCGGCGCCGTAGAAGCCGGCGAGGTCGGCGATGACGTGCACCGTCCCCGCGCTGCCGTTGCGGAATCGCACGGCGCCGTTGCTCACGGGCACGGTCACCAGCGCGGCGACGGTCTGTCCCGGCTCGAAGAGCAGGTTCGACGCGGTCGGCGGCGAGCCCGGACCCGGGTACGCGGTGATGTAGCCGTTCTTCGTCGCCTGGGTCACCGTCACGTTCAGGACCACCGCGCTGATCCTGTCGGCCGGCACCCCGTCGATCGGGCCGACGGGAAGCACCACGTCCGAGTTCGCCGCGACCGGCGTCGTGGTCGGGACGCCGAGGGCCGCCCGGGTGTCGAGCACGCGGCTCGGCGGCACGGCCGTGAACCCGGCTCCGACGACGACGCAGCTCCGTGACTCGCTGCCCTGGCCGGTACGGAAGGAGTCGCTGTTGACGAACGTGTTCACGCAGTGCTCACCGGCGCGCGGGAAGGTGTGCCGGACGTCGGTCTCCCGGGTCACCACCTGGAAGCCGTCGTCGAACGTGTGGAAGACCGTGCCCGACGGGCCGTCGGTCACCCACGGGGACGTGAACTCGGCGCTCGCGACCGCCGTGAGCGGTTCGCCGTCCGGCGCGTTCGCGAACGGTGCCGGGTGGCCGCTAGCAAGGGACAGCTCCACCGAGCCGCGGTCGACGTAGCCGATTCCCGTGCCGGTGTTCGGAACGTCCGGGTTGTCGGCGTGCGCGTCACCGCCGATCCCGTACGGGAGCACGCCGGGCGCGTCCGCCCGGCCGGAGTCGACGGCGGGCGAGGTGGGCCGCGGAGTCCAGCCGACGTCGTCCCGGGTGAAGCGGTCGAGCTGGGGGTCCGCGGCGATGTCGTGCGCGGCCTGTCCGGTGGCGGCGCGGAACTCCGCCGGCGTCGCGTAGCGGGTGCCGGCCCACGAGTAGAGCGGGCCACCGAAGACCGGGTTGACCACGTTGTAGTCGACAGTGCTGCCCGCGGCGGAGGCCGCCGACACGGTCAGCGGCAACGCTTCGTCCGGCTTCGCGCACGGCACCGGGCCCGGGTTGTCCGCGAGGTTGTACTGCGCGGTGTCGATGATGTTGTTCTGCACCGCGAGCCGGGGCGAGGCCCCGTCGACCACGATCGCGGCCCGGCAGAACGGCGTGAGCGTGTTGTTGGTGATCACCGTGTCCGGCGCGTCGGTCACGGAGACGGCCGGCAGCGACGAGAGCACGGAGTTGCCGGCGATCACGGTGCCGGTGGCCCCGGCCTCGACGAAGATCGCCGCGGCGCTGGACTGGAACCAGGTGCGGGTGATGGCGACTCCCCGCGACGCACCCCGCACCACGACCCGCGCGACGCGCCCGTTGAACATCCGTGCGTCGGTCACCTCGACGTCACGCGCGGCATCGACCACGACGGCCGGGGTGGTGACCGTGCCGTACTCGAACCCGGCCACGACGACGTCGTGCACCCCGGCCAGGGTGACACCCGGGCCGGCCGCACCGGGCGTGATGCGCGCGAGCCCGCGCGGCACGCGCTCACCGCGGATCGTGATCGGGCGGCCAGGCTCCCCGGATCGCGTGACGACCACCGACTCCGCGTAGACGCCGGATCGCACGTAGACCGTCTGACCGGGCTCCGCGACGGCGACGGCCGCGCCGATCGTGCAGTAGGGCCGTTGCCACGAGCCGTCCGACGGCGACGCGCACGCCTGCGACGAGACATAGATGGTCGACGACGGTGCCGCCGCCGTGGCGGCGACGCCGGTGACTGTCAGCGACAGCAGCAACCCGACCGTGGACAGCGCGACGGTGCGCCAAGCTCTCATGTTGATCTCCCCGAGTGCGACGCGCGCACCTTACCGAAGATCACTCATGAAAGAAGGCCCCGTCCGCACCGGACGGGGCCTTCCATCAATGTTTGGTCGGAAGGGCGGTCGCACAACGCCTCCGGCGCTGGGTCGCTAGAACTTCAAAAGTCTACGGCGGCTCGCCCTCCCGCACGGAGCATCCTGCGGGGTACCCATCATGGTCGTCAAGTCCCTACGGACATGTTTTCTCGACGGACGGCAAAATCACCACTACGGGGCGCACATGACGCATCACCCGAACGGATGAGTCCATCCTGGATAAGGGCCTGCGTCAGCCCAGCAAACCGGCTTCGCGAGCTGCCCGAAGCGACGGCTTGACGCGATACGTCGGCCCCACCTGGCCCGCCACCGCGTCGATCGTCTTGAGGCCCTCGCCGGTGTTGAACACGACCGTCTCCAGCGAGGGGTCGAGCCGGCCCGAGGCGACCAGCTTCTGCAGCACCGCCGTCGTCACGCCGCCCGCCGTCTCCGCGAAGACACCCGTCGTGCGGGCCAGCAACCGGATCGCCGCGCGGATCTCGTCGTCGTCGGCGTAGTCCATCCACCCACCGGTGCGGCGCACCGCCTCCAGCGCGTACAGCCCCGCGGCGGGGTCACCGATGTTCAGCGACTTCGCGATGCCCGTCGGGCGTACCGGCGTGATCTCGTCGGTGTCGTTGTGCAGTGCCGTCGCGATCGGGTTGCAGCCCGCCGACTGGGCACCGAAGACGCGCCACCCGCCGGACGGCGCCGTCGCCAGCCCGATCTCGACCAGCTCGCTGAACGCCTTGTCGATCTTGGTGAGCAGCTCGCCGCTGGCCATCGGGATGACCACCTGCGCCGGGATCCGCCAGCCGAGCTGCTCGGCCACCTCGTAGCCGAGGGTCTTGGAGCCCTCCGCGTAGAACGGCCGCACGTTCACGTTGACGAACGCGGTGTCCTCGAACTCGTCGGTCTCCACGAGCTCGCTGCAGAGCCGGTTGACGTCGTCGTACGAGCCGTCGATGGCGACCAGGTCACCGCCGTACACCGCGGTCGTGATGACCTTGCCCTGCTCCAGGTCGCCGGGGATGAAGACGATCGACGGGACGCCGGCCCGGGCGGCGTGCGCGGCCACCGAGTTGGCCAGGTTGCCGGTCGACGCGCAGGCGAACCGGGTGAAGCCGAGCCCGCGGGCGGCGGTCAGCGCCACGGAGACCACGCGGTCCTTGAACGAGTGCGTCGGGTTGGCGCTGTCGTCCTTGACCCACAGCGGCGCGCTGATGCCCAGCTCGGCGGCGAGCGCGGGGGCCGACACCAACGGCGTCAGGCCCGGGTCGAGGGTGACCCGGCTGGCCGGGTCCTGGCCGACCGGCAGCAGCGGCGCGTACCGCCAGATGTTCTGGGGACCGGCGACGATCTGACCGCGGGTGACCCGCGCCAGCGCGGCCTGGTCGTAGGCGACCTCGAGCGGGCCGAAACACTCGTAGCAGGCGTGCTGTGCGGCCAGCGGGTATTCGGCGCCGCAGCCGCGACAGACGAGGGCGCGCGCGGGCGACTCGGCGACGGGAGAGGTGGTGGTCTCGTCGATGATCGACGTCATGAGGCTGAGGTCCTCTCATCTTCCCCACGCCGCACCGTGCGACGGGGACGGAATTGGCACCTGCGCACCGCACGCTCTGCGATGAGTCGTCAGCGGTGGTGGTTGCCGGGGCGTCTTCGGGCCGTATCCCTCAGCCCCTCTGGATGAGGTATGCAGTTGTGCTCACAAGAGTAAGGCCTGGACCACCAAACAGTCCTGTCCCTTCCCAACGTGTGAACCAGGCCTCAGCGGATCAACTGGTCACGTCCTTGCGGGTGAACCGCCAGAACGCCAGCGACCAGAACAGCGTCGCGTAGACGACGGCCGATATGACCCCTTTGACGATGTCGTCGACCTGCACCGGCGTGGAGAGCAGGCCGAGCCACGCCGTGCTGTAGTGGGTCGGCAACAGGTTGCGCACGAACCCCAGGGCGGTGATCTGGTCAAGGATGCTCGACAGGATCCACACCAGCACCGCACCGCCGACCGCGCCGAGCGGGGCGTCCGTCGTCACCGAGAGCAGGAACGCCAGCCCGGCCACGACGAGCAGCACCACCGCCAGATAGCCGAGGATGCCCAGCAGGCGGAGCAGGCCAGGGCCGGCGGCGATCTCGTTGGCCACCGTGCTCCGCAGCGGCTCCCAGCCGTACCGGGCCGTGCCGATCGCCAGCGCCGTGCCGGCCAGCGTCAGCAGCGCGAGCCCCGAGTAGCCGAGCGCGACGACCAGCTTGACCGCCACGAGCCGGGCCCGCGGCACCGGGACCGCCAGCAGGTAGCGCAGGCTGCCCCACTGCGCCTCGCTGGCCACGGTGTCGCCGCAGAACAGGGCCACGGCGACGACGAGCAGGAAGGTCGCCGACACGTAGAGGCAGAACAGCGTGAAGTTGAGGCCGCCGGAGGTGGCGAGGTCGATCAGGCTGCCGAACTCGCCGCCGCCGTTGTCGTCGTCGCCGGTGCTGTCGAACTGGAACGCGATCAGGATGATCACCGGAAGCAGGACCATCAGGCCCAGGGCCCATCGGGTACGCGCACGCGACCACTGCCGTCGCCACTCGGCGCGGATCGGCAGGGTACGGGCCGCCCGATAGTTCACGGCCGCACCGGCCTGGACGTCGGTCATCAGCGGTCTCCGCTTCCACTAGAGCTCTCGCCGACCAAGGCGAGGAACGCGTCTTCGAGGCGGCGCCGGGGCACCACCCGCTCCACGCCGATGCCGGCCCGCACCAGCGAGGCCACCACCTCGCTGCGCGCGGTGCCGTTGGTGTCGACCACGAGCTGCCGCGGGTCGCCGTCGACCGCGACCGACCGCACGCCGGCCAGCTTCCCGAGCAGCTCGACCGCCGCGGGGGCGTCCGAGACCTCGATCTGCACGGTCGGCGACTCGCCGACGATCTCGTCGACCTGCCCGGACGCCACGATCGCGCCCTTGTTGACCACGACCACGTGGGTGCAGGTCTGCTCCACCTCGGCCAGCAGGTGGCTGGAGACCAGCACCGCCCGCCCGTCGGTGGCGTACCGCTTGAGCACGCGGCGCATCTCGGCGATCTGCGGCGGGTCGAGCCCGTCCGTCGGCTCGTCGAGCACGAGCAGCTCCGGCAGGCCGAGCATGGCCTGCGCGATGGCGAGCCGCTGCCGCATGCCGTGGCTGTAGGTCTTGACGCGGCGGTGCACCGACGCGCCCAGCCCGGCGATCTCCAGCGCGCGCTCGAACTGGGCGTCGGCCTCCGGGCGCCCGGTGGCGGCCCAGTACGCGCGCAGGTTGGCCAGCCCGCTCAGGTGCGGCAGGAACCCCGGCCCCTCGACCAGCGCGCCGATCCGCGAGAGCACCGGCGAACCGGGCACCAGCGGGTGCCCGAACACGTGCACCTGGCCGGCGGTCGGCTTGGTCAGCCCCATCAGCACCCGCAGCGTCGTCGTCTTGCCGGCGCCGTTCGGGCCGAGCAGACCGACCACCTGGCCGCGGCGCACCTCGAAGTCGACGCGGTCGACCGCCACGAAGTCGCCGTACACCTTGCGTAGTCCGTCGACCCGCAGCGGCACGTCCGCGTACTCGGGATGCACCGAGCTGTCGTGCCGGTTCCGCCGCCGGCGCACGACCAGGACGACCACGACGAGCCCGACCACGATCGCGGCGAGCAGGGCGACCAGCACGTACCGCCAGATCACCTGGGGGCTGGCGATCGGCTCGCCGGTCACGGTCGGCAGCGTCACGGCGGTCGCGTCGCCGGGCAGCCCCACGGTGTAGACGGTCGGCTGGGCCGGGGTCGTGAACGCCTGGTCAGCCGTGGCCACCGCGATCCGCAGCGTGTGGCCGGCCTCGACCCGGTGCACGATCGCCGGCAGCGTCACCGTCACGGGCTGGGCGGCGGCGAGGTCCGCCGGCAGACCGGTCAGCCGCACCGGCGCGATCAGCCCGCTGGACAGCGTCGCCGTCCCGCTCGGGTCGACGTCGTAGAGCTTGACGAAGAGCACCGCCTCGCCGGTCGGGGACGCGGCCCTGATCCGGACGGTCGGCGCGCCGACGATGTCCAGCGGCCGGTCGAGCGGCTCCGAGGTGAACCGGGCGTGCTGGCCGGGCAGATCGCTGACCACCCCGTTGACGAACGAGGAGAGCCCGCCGCCCGTGCCCGGCAGCGAGGAGATCGCCGCGGGGTTGCCGGCCGGCGGGTTGGCGACCGGCTGCGCCGGCCCGGCGACGGTCACCGTGGAGGAGCCGGTGCCCGCCAGGCCGGGGTACGCGGGGTCCGAGTAGCCGCTGGTCACCACGCCCCGGTCGAGGGCGTTGAAGCCGGTGATCCGCGACCAGGTGAAGCTCGTGGCCGGTGCGTCGCCGGTGCCCTTGACGTAGTGGTCGAGCCACTGCGCCATCACGAACTTGACCCGGTCGCGGTCGGACTGCGGCCCGTCGCCGCCGTCGTGGCCGCCGGTGAACCAGGCGACCCGCACGGGCGTGCCGGTGGCGGCGATGCCCCGGGCGTTGGCGTCGGCCTCGGCCAGCGGGAACAGGGTGTCCGCGGTGCCCTGCACGAGCAGGGTGGGCGCCTTGATTCGGTCGAGCACGCCGGCGGGGCTGGACCGGCGGAGCAGGTCGACGGCGGCCTGGTCGGCCCGGCCGGTGGTGGCGATCCGCTGGTAGGCGGCGCAGACGTCGGCCGCGAACCGCCCGCAGGACGGGTCCAGGCCCGGCAGCGCCGCGCCGGCGAGAGCCGCGGGGTCGGGGGCGGCGGCGCTGTCGCCCAGCGCGCCGAGGCCGACCCCGGCACCGTTGCCGAAGAACAGCCCGGCCCAGGTCTTCTTGAAGACGCCGTCGACCGGGCCGCGGCCGGTGGACTCGGGCAGGAACGCGTTCGCGAGGTCGTTCCAGGTGGCCATCGGCACCGCCGCGTCGACGCGCTGGTCCTGGGCTGCCAGCAGCAGGGCCAGACCACCGCCGTACGAGCTGCCGACGACTCCGACCCGTGGGTCGCCCGGGCCGTCGGTGCTGATCTCCGGGCGGGCGGCCAGCCAGTCGACCAGTCGCTGCGCGTCGCGTACCTCGTAGTCGGGGTTGTCGAGGTGGATCTGCCCGCCGCTGCGGCCGAAGCCGCGGGCCGTCCAGGTCAGCACGGCGTATCCGATGCCGGCCAGCTCCTCGGCGTCGGCGTAGGTGCTCTCCTTGGTGCCGCCGAAGCCGTGCGCCAGCAGCACCGCCGGCACCGTGTCGGTGGCCGACGCGCCGTCGGGCAGGAACAGCCGGGTGTCGAGGTCGACCGGCTCGTCGCCGCCCGGCCCCGAGCGGACCGTGATCCGCGCGTCCTGGGTGCGGTAGTCCGGGTCGTCCGGCCAGGCCGCCCACGTGCCGACTCCGGCGAGAACGAGCAGGACCGCGCCGGCGGCGAACAGCCGGCGGCGCGCACGGGACAGCGGTGGCGACATGCCGCCAAAGGTACGGCGCGGACGCTGAGCATTTTCTGAGTCCCGCAGGGAGCCGATCCGTGGGACACATGCTTATCCCGCGAAATCCGACGTATCACGCCGAGCGGGCAATGAACCGACAGCAAGTTACCCTGCGTGATCATTCGCGTCGTGATCCATCACAGAGGGCCATAGAAACCGACGGATGAAGGAGAAATGGCTGTTCGGTTTGGCCCGGCCTGGGTGCCCCTCCACTAGTTTCTCCGTCCGGTGGACGGGACGGTCGGGGTGCGCATTTCAACCCGTGCCACCACTTCGTGGAGGGGTTGCCGATGACACGTTCCGCACCGCGTTCCCGCGTTCGCTCGGGAGCGCTGACCGTGCTGCTGTCCATCCTGGTCCTGGCGCTACTGGTGCCGACCGGGGTGCTGTTCGCGCAGAACTGGCGCAGCGAGGGCGACCGCGCCCGGGCGACAGCACGCGAGCTCGACGGCGTCGCCTACCTACGCACCCTCCAGCAGGTCGCGTTCGCCGTCGCCGACGCCCAGTCCGCGGCCGTGGCCGGCCAGACGGGGGGCCGGGAGGCGCTCGCCGTCGCGGTGCAGCAGGCCGACGCGACCGACGCCCGGCTCGGCGGCACCCTGCGCACGACGGAGCGCTGGACGGGCATCCGCAGCCGGCTCGAGACCCTGCGCGCCGCACCCGCCGGCAGCGACCCGACGCAGACGCTGGCCGCGTACCGCGAGATCGGCGACCTGGTGCTCGCCCTCTACGCGAAGGTGCGCGACGAGAGCGGCCTCGCGCACGACCCCGACGGCGACGCGTTCCACCTGCAGAGCACGGCCGCCGGCGAACTGCCGGTCGCCGTCATCGCGGTGGGCCGGCTGGCCGACGCCGCCGTGCTGGCGAAGGCCGCGACCGCGCCGGCGCAGCCCGGGCAGAACCGGCCGCAGCTGACCCCGGAGCAGATCGCGCGGCTGCAGGCCCAGCTCACCACGCAGCTCATCACGGAGCGGGTCCTGCTGCTCGACGCCTCGAACCGGCTGGTCGACAACCTGCGGGCGGCGGTGGACAGCACCGAGAGCCGCACGCTGGGCGGCAACCTGCTCAGCCGGCTCGACCGCTACCAGCGCGCGGCGGACGGCATCTCGGCGATGTTCGCGCAGGCGAGCGCGGCCGGCGCCAGCATCACCCAGGCGGATCCGTCGCTGATCAACGTGGCGCGCGGCGAGCTGCAGACCGCGGCCGGCGAGCTGTCCAGCACGATCCTCAACGAGGTCGAACGGCTGCTCGACACCCGCGTCGAGGGCATCGACCAGGCCCGGCTGCTGGCCGGCGGCGCGGCGCTGCTCGCCGTGCTGCTCACGGTCGGGTTCTTCCTCGCCTACTTTCTCGGCGGCCGGCCGCGCACGCAGCGCCCCGCCGGCCCGTTCCCCGCGGGTGACCCGGGCGCGCCGCAACCGGACGAGGCCGTGGCGTGGCCGACCGTCGCGCCGATCACCGGTGCGCCCTACCAGGGCGCGCCCCAGGACAAGCCGACACAGTGGGAGCGATCCGGTGCTGCTCGGTAGGTTACGCATCCGCGGAAAGCTCGCGCTGCTGCTCATCGCCCCGCTGCTCGGCATCGTCGCGCTGGCGGTGCCGGTGGTCGGCGACCGGATCAGCATCGCCGCCCGGGCCGAGGAGACCGCGCGCACCGTCGAGATCGCGGGTCAGGTCGGTTCGCTGGTGCAGAACATCCAGCAGGAACGGATGCTCTCCATCGGCTACCTCTTCCGCGTCGTCGACCGCAGCCGGCTCGTGTTGCAGAGCGCCCAGGTCAGCGACGACGTCGCCGACCTGCGGGCCAACCAGGACCTGCCCGGCGAGCTGCGGGACGCGCTCGACGGGCTGCCCTCGCTGGCGATCACCCGGGCGTCGGTGCTCACCGGCGAGGGCCGGCCCGACGTGGTGCTGGCGCAGTACGGCGCACAGGTCAAGGGCCTGATCAACTCGCTGCAGCTGCAGCTGAAGGCCGACACGACCACCGCCGCCGGCCGGCAGGTCATGGCGCTCGACTCGGTGCTCCGCTCCGACGAGGGCATCAGCCTGGTCGCCACCCAGCTCGTGCTGCTCGCCGCGCTGCGCGAGCAGGCGCCGGCCGGCGTCTCCGGGACGACCATGGCGGTCCTGCTGCAGGACGTCGACCGGTTCCGCGCGTACGCGACGGTCGAGCAGAACGGCCTGTACGACCTGGTGCAGCAGGGCGTCGACGCGCGCAGCACGACCGGCAACTTCCTGGGCCGGCTCGCCGAGGACCCGATCGCCGCGCTGCGCGACATCACGCTGCCCGCCCTGTTCCCGATCGCCGAGTCGCTGATGACGCTCGGCCGGTTCGTCGAGGACCGGATCATCGCCGACGTCAAGGTCGAGGTCGCCGACCGGGAGCGCCGAGCCCTGACCGAGGCGTACGGCGTGGGCCTGGCCTGCGTACTCCTGCTGCTCTGTGTCGTGCTGTTGAGCGTCGCGGTGGCCCGCGCGGTGGCCCGGCCGCTGACCCGGCTCACCGAGTCGGCCGACGGCGTCGCCAAGGTCGCCGAGGCCGAGCTGACCAAGGTGGCCGACGGCGAGCTGGACCCGTCGGTGCCCGTCCGGTTGGAAGCGGTCGACGTGCGCGCCAAGGACGAGGTCGGCGACCTCGCCCGGGCGTTCGAGCGGGTCCAGGCGACCGCCGCCCGGCTGGTCGAGCGCCAGGTCGCCGGCCGGCGCAACGTCGCGCAGATGTTCGGCCACGTCGGCCGCCGCACCCAGAACCTGGTCGGCCGCCAGCTCGCGCTGATCGACCGGCTGGAGCGGCAGGAGACCGACCCCGGCCGGCTGCAGCACCTCTACCGGCTCGACCACATCTCCAGCCGGCTGCGGCGCAGCGCGAGCAGCCTCGTGGTGCTCTCCGGCTCCGCCGGCGCCGACAGCCACGTCGCGCCGCTGCCGCTGACCGACGTCATCCGGCTGGCCCTCGGTGAGATCGAGGACTACCTGCGCGTCGACATCAAGGTGCCGACCGAGATCAGCGTCGCACCGTCGATGATCGGCGACCTGGTGCTGGTGCTGGCCGAGCTGATGGAGAACGCGACCACGTTCTCGCCGCCGCACACCCGGGTCACGGTCACGGGCGTCGTCAGCGACCCGGGCATCCGCCTGCTGGTCGTCGACCACGGCCTGGGCATGTCGCCCGAGCGGATGGCCGAGGAGAACGCCCGGCTGGCCCGCCGCGAGCGGCTCGACCTGGTGCCCACCGAGGTGCTCGGCCTGTTCGTGGTCGGCCGGCTGGCCCGCCGCCACGGCATGCGGGTCACGCTGACCCCGACGCCCGGTGGCGGCGTCACCGCCGAGCTCGAGGTGCACGAGCGCGACCTGGTCACCGACGGCCGCGAGGTGCCGCCGGTCGCCGCGGTCGCCCGGGCCCGGGTCGGCAGCCCGCCCGAGCCGCCCGTGGAGCGGCCGATCTCCCCGCCGGTGATCGGCGGCGACGGCTCCGCCGCACCCGTCTACGACCCGTTCCGGCCCGACCGCCGCACCGGCGTCGGGCCCGGTGGATCGTCCGCGGCACCGGCCTCCGGGCCGGCACCCGCGCCGGCCGGTGCCGCGGATCCCCACCAGGAACCCGAAGCCACCCCGGCGGCCGCGCCCCCGGCGGCGGCCGCACCCGAGTGGCCGATCCGCCAGCGCGTGCCCGGCCGCACGGACCCGCCGACGCCGACACCGGCCAAGGCGGACGAGCCCGACGAGCCGCAGGTGACCCGCCGGTCGGCCCCGGTGAGCCGCCGCACCACCGCGCCGGCGGGCAACGGGCCCGGCTTCGACGAGGCGGCGCTCGACCGGGCCAGCCGGATGCTGGCCAACGGGCAGCCCTGGAACGCGTTCGTGCCCCAGCCGCGGGTCACCGGTGAGGCCGAGGCGCCGGCGAAGCCGGCCGGACCGCCGGCCAACCAGCGCCCGACCCGGCCGGCCGCCGCCGAGACCAACCAGCCGCCCGGGCCCGGCACACCGGCCCGCCCGGCCCAGCCCGCGCGGCCGGCGCAGCCCGCCCAGCCACCCAAGCCGGGCAAGCCAGGCCCGGCACAGGGCAAGCGCAAGCCGCAGCCGGAACTCTCCGACGAGGAGACCCAGGCCGTCCTGCGCCGCCGGGTGCCGGGGGCGCAGCTACCGACCGCCGAGCCCGAGCCCACGCCGACCTCCGCACCGCCGTCGCCGGCCGACCCGGCCGCGGCCCGCGCGCTGGTCGAGGAGTTCGAGGCCGGCGTCCGGTACGCCGAGCGCCAGGTGCGCGGCGGTGGCGTGCCGGGGGCGAAGCCCGTACCCATGAACGGCTCGTCGAACGGCTCCAACGGTGCCGTGGCGACCAACCGCAAGCCCGCGGCGGCCGAACCAGGTCAGCCGCTGCGCAGGCGCCAACCCGGCGCCACGCTGGACGAGCCGGCGGTCAACACCGAGCGCCAGACGTCCGACCAACCACCGGACCCGGACGCCGCGCGCGACCTGGTCCAGCAGTTCGAATCCGGTGTGGCACGCGCGTTGCGCCAGATCAGTGCCGGCAATGGCGACGAAGAGGGAACCCGATGACGAGCCCGTACATCCACGAAAGCATCGAGCGGCCGGATGCCGACGTGTCGAATGGCCAGCTCAGCCAGGAGGCGCAGACCTTCAACTGGCTGCTCGACTCGTTCACCTCGGGCACCGCCGGTGTCCTGGAAGCCATCGCCGTCTCCAGCGACGGCCTGCTGATGGCGATGTCCGCGATCAAGGACCGGGCCAACGCCGAGCGGCTGGCCGCGATCGTCTCCGGCATGACCAGCCTGGCCGGCGGAGCCGCCAACTGGTACACGCTGGGCGGCCTCAACCGCGTCATCGTCGACATGGCCGACGGCTATCTGCTGATCACCTCGATCAGCAGCGGCTCGGTGCTCGGCGTGATCGCCGACCGGTCGGCCAACCTCGGCACGCTGGCGTACGAGATGACGCTGTTCGCGAGCCGGGCCGGCGGTGCGCTGACGCCCCGCCTGATCGCCGAGCTGAAGAACTCCGTGCAGTCATGACCCCGGCGCAGGACCCCGAGCCGGGTGCGGGCGTGCGCCCGTACCTGCAGGCGGGGCTGACCGGCGGCGACGGCGGCCCCGCGCCGCCCGACGTCGACCCGTCGGCGGCGCTGCGGCCGTTCGTCCTGACCTCCGGTCGGGTCGTCGGCGTCGATCCGGCGATCGGCATGGAGACGCAGGTGACCGTCCACGACGGACCCCCGCACAGCCACCTGCCGAGCAGCGCGCGCGAACTGCACGCGATCGTGGCGCTCTGCGTCAACCCGTTGTCCGTGGCCGAGATTTCGGCGCGGTTGCGCATGCACCTCGGGGTGACCCGGGTGCTGGTCGGAGACCTCCGGGCGACCGGCCATCTGGATGTACACACGCTTGATGTCGCGGACCCTCGCGACCCAGAGACGATACGGCGGGTGATCCGTGGACTACGTGCGATCTCCTGAGTGGCCGTTGACCATCGACCGCCCGCCGGTCGTTGGCCCTGGCGCGGACCCCGGTGGGCGGCACCGGGAGCAGCAGTCGGCCTATGCGCCCAACGTGGGCTGGCACCACATCGGCGCGCCCCCGCCGGCCGTCGACGCGCGCGTGGTCGGCCCGCCGCAGAAGCGGCGCCGGGCGCCGATCCCGGTCAAGATCGTTATCGCGGGCGGCTTCGGCGTCGGCAAGACCACCACGGTCGGCGCCATCTCCGAGATCGCGCCGCTGACGACCGAGGCCGAGATGACCACCGCCTCCATCGGCGTCGACGACCTGCATCCCGACTCGACCAAGACCACCACCACGGTGGCGATGGACTTCGGCTGCGTCACGATCGACGGGAGCCTCAAGCTCTACCTGTTCGGTACGCCCGGCCAGTCCCGGTTCGGTTTCATGTGGGACGACCTCACCCGCGGCGCTCTCGGCGCGCTGGTAGTGGTTGACAGCGCTCGATTGGACGAGTGTCATTTCGCCATCGACTACTTCGAACGGGCCGATCTGCCGTTCGTGGTGGCCGTGAACGCGTTCGACGGGCAGCTGACCCACGACCTCAACGCGGTGCGGTGGGCGCTGGCGGTCGGCGACCACGTGCCGGTGGTCCGGTTCGACGCGCGGCAGCGCCTGTCGGTCCGCGACGCGCTGCTCGTGCTCCTCGACCGGGCACTGGATCGGGCCCTGCGCGAACGCGGAGGTGTGTAGAGCTGGGCAGGGTGACGGGGACGGAGGTCGGTCCGGATGAGAGACGCGTTCGGCGACGCGCTCGACCGCATGGCGCGGCGGGAGGAACTCGAACGGCTGCGGGCGGACGCGGCGACCAACAGACGGACGTCCGTGGCGGCTGAGGTGGCCGAGGCCGTCCGGCGGATCGTCGAGCGGCATCCCGACACGATGGTGACGATCTCCGTCGAGTCGGCGGGCGACAGCACGGCGTTCACGGTGGGCTGGGTCAACGAGACGGTGTCGATCTCGCCGGGCCCGGTCAAGGACGCGGCGGCGCAGCTCGCCGACCTGATCCGCCGCGACCACCGGCTGCTCGGGCCGGATCCGGATTAGTGTCGGCGGGGTGGCCGATCGTGACCTTGTCCTGACCGTCAGCCTGCGCCCGGCGGCACTCGACGCCCGGCGCGGCATCGTCCGGTTGCACCCCGAGGTGCTCAGCGCGCTCGGCCTGCGGCCCGGTGACCCCGTGCGGCTGACCGGGCGGCGCACCACCGCCGGGATCGTCGCCCCCGGGGAGGCTTCGGACGGGCGCGGGCTGCTCCATGCCGACGACCTGATGCTCGGCAACCTGGGCGTACGCGACGGCGCCCAGGTGACCATCGCGCCCGCGCCGGTGGTCGCGGCCCGGCGGGCGACGCTGCGGGGTGCGCCGCAGGTGGTGGCGGTGGTCTCGCCGGAGATGCTGCGGCTGGCGCTGCTGGGCAAGGTCATCTCTACCGGCGACGATGTGTCACTGCTGCCGCAGGACGTCGTGCCTGACGAGGCGGCGCGGTCCTTGGTGGCCGCGGCGCGGCAGAGCCTGGCCAACCGGGTGGGTTACGCCTGGACCAGCACGTTGCTCAGCGTGGTGGATGTGACGCCGGCGGATGCGGCCTTGATCACGATGGACACGGTGGTGGGCTGGGAGAACGGACAAATAACCCAAGCCTCAGGTGTACGAACGGCCGCGGACCCGGTCGGCGCCGGCCGTGGCGGCCCGGGCGGCGGTGATGCCTCTGGCTGGGCCGGCGGCGGAGCCGGAACGGGCGGGCCTGGTTCCGACTGGAGCGGTCCTGCCGGGGGCGGTGCTGGTTGGGACGGCCCGGGCGGCCGCGGCGGTAGCGGTGCTGGTGACGGTCCCGGCGGCCGTGGCGGGAGCGGTCTCGGTTGGGTCGGTCCCGGCGGCGGAACCGGATCGGGCCGACCCGGTGGCGGATCGGCCGGCCGTGGTGGCGCGACCCGCGGTTCTTCGGGCGGCGCGGCCGGCGAGGACGATGTGAACGTCATCGACGGCGAGGTGGTCGAGGAGTCGGTGGTCGACGAGGCCGTCGGCCGGAACGCGCCCGGCGTCGACGATCTGCCCGGCCTGCGCAGCCAGGCGCAGCAGCTCACCGAACTGCTGGACCTCGGTTTTCACCACCGGGACGTGCTGGCGCGGCTGGCTACATCGGTCTCGCTGGGAGTGTTGGTCACCGGCCCGGCCGGTTCGGGCAAGTCGGACCTGGTGCGCGCGGTCGCCGCCGCGGTCGGCGCCCGGGTGTTGACCGTCTGGGCACCGGGGGTCGCCGCGCTCACCAACGACGCGGCCGCGGCCCGGCTGCGCGCCGTCGTCGCCGATCTCACCACCGAATCGGCCCCACCGCCGAGCGTCGTGCTGATCACCGACGTCGACGCGCTCGCGCCGCGGGAGAGCCCGGGCCCGTTGGCCACCGTGTTCCGGCAGGTGCTCAGCGCCATGGTCGGCGCCGGGGCCGCCGTGGTCTGCACGAGCAGCCGGCCCGAGGAGATCGACCCCGCGCTGCGGGCGCCCGACCTGCTCTCGCTGGAGATCGCGGTGCCACTGCCGGACCAGGCGATGCGCCGCGAGCAGCTCGCCGTGCTCACCCGGTCGACCCCGCTGGCGGCGGACGTGCAGCTCGACGACGTGGCGGCGCGTACACCCGGGTTCGTCGCCGCCGACCTGGCCGCGCTCGTCCGCGAGGCCGGCGTCCGCGCGGCGCTGCGCCAGCGCGAGGTGGAGGCGCCGGTGGTGACGGCCGCGGACTTCGCCGCGGCGCTGGAGGTCGTGCGACCGACCTCGATGGCAACGTCCACACTGGAGCTTTCGGGCCTGACCCTGGACGACGTCGGCGACCTCGTCGAGGTCAAGGAGGTGTTGACGGAGTCGGTGCTCTGGCCGCTGACCTACCCGGACACGTTCGCCCGGCTCGGGGTGCGCCCACCACGCGGGGTGCTGCTCTACGGCCCACCCGGCTGCGGGAAGACCTTCCTGGTGACGGCGCTGGCGGGCAGCGGCAAGGCGAACGTGCTGTCGGTCAAGGGCGCCGAACTGCTCAGCAAGTGGGTAGGCGAGAGCGAGCGCGCGGTCCGCGAGCTGTTCCGGAGGGCCCGCGAGGCGGCCCCAACCTTGATTTTCCTGGACGAGGTGGACGCGCTGGCCCCGCTCCGCGGCCAATCCACCGACGGCGGCACCACGGACCGCGTGGTAGCGGCCCTCCTCACGGAACTGGACGGCGTAGAAACCCTGCGCGACGTCGTGGTGATCGGCGCGACGAACCGTCCGGACCTGATCGACCCGGCCCTGCTGCGACCGGGAAGGTTGGAACGCCTGGTCTTCGTACCACCCCCGGACGCGGACGCCCGCGCGGAGATCCTCAAGGCAACAGCCCGCGGCGTCCCCCTGGATCCGGAGGTCGACCTCACGACCCTGGCCCGCGAACTCGACGGCTTCTCGGCGGCGGACTGCGCGGCCCTGATCCGCGAGTCGGCCTTCGTAGCGATGCGCGAGTCCCTCGAGGCCACCACGGTCACGGCGAAAAACGTGGCCGCGGCCCGGCAGCGCATCCGCCCCTCCCTCGACCCGGCACAGGTCGCCCGCTTGGCCGCATACGCGGAACAGCGCAACGCCTGACCCGGACCGCACTCTCCGC
>NZ_BONE01000072.1 GCF_016862555.1 Asanoa siamensis
ACCGCCGTGCGGGCGCGGCACCGCCAACCTGATTGGTCATCGTCGTCGGCGGTAAGAGCGGTCCAAGTTCGGCCCTTGCGGCGGTAGCACTTTGGGTGAACGCCTTTGGCCGACGCGCGGGCGGCCTGACGCGACATGACCGCGACGCCCGTGCGGCCGGGCGCGGTTGGTGGCTTGTCACGCGCGGTTGTTGTCCAAGGCGTCCAGGAGGTCCTGCAGCGCGCGGCAGGCCTCGGCGAAGCGTGCCTCGCCGATCAAGGTCGCCCAGTGTTGTTCGATCTCCGCTACCCGGTCCCCCGCGTCCGCGAGGGCCGCGCGGCCGCGGGTCGTCGGGACGATCAGTTTCGCGCGGCCGTCCGCCGGGTCCGGCTGGCGTTCCAGGTATCCCAGCCGCTGCAGATCGTTCACCAGCTCCGACGTCGCGGCCAGGCTCAGCTGGGCGCGGGACGCCAGGTCGGTGAGGCGGGCGCCGCCGTAGATGTTGCCGAAAATCTGTAGGTGCGGCTCGCGGAGGTCGCCGTAGCCGCGGGCCTCGGCCGGTTCGAACATCTCCGCGCGGAACTCGCGGAGGAGGCGCACCAGGAGCTGGCCGATGGCCGCGCGGTCGGTCGGGAGGTCGCTTGACGTGGGCGTCACGGCAGGATGATACTTCGGAAGCCGAAGCTTCGGGCTCCGAAGCATCTCATCAGCGAGCGCGAGGCAGGTAGAAGAGATGGCGCACGTGGCCACCCGGGTCGGCCGGCTGCATGTCGAGGTCGAGGGGTCCGGTCCCCCGGCACTGCTCTGGCACAGCCTGTTCGTCGACTCCACCACCTGGGCCCGGCTGCGACCAACACTGGCCGCCACCCGGACCCTCGTCACCGTCGACGGCCCGGGCCACGGGCGCAGCGACGCCGCGCCCCGGCCGTACACCCTGTCGGACTGTGCCCTTGCCGCCCGTGAAGTGCTCGGCGCGCTCGCCGTGAGCGGGCCCGTCGACTGGCTCGGCAACGCCTGGGGCGGGCACGTCGGCGTGTTCTTCGCCGCCGAGCACCCGGACGCCTGCCGCAGCCTCACCACGATCGCCACCCCGATCACCGCCCTGGCGCCAAACGACCGGCGGTCAGTCGCGCTCGTCCGCCTGCTGCACCGCCTGGCCGGTCCCCGGCCGGTGGCCGGACTGCTCGCCGACGCGTTGCTGGGCAAGGATCTGCGCCGCGCCGATCCCGAAGCCGCCGCCGTCGTGCGGTCGGCGTTCGTCCGTGCCGACCGGCGTGGCATGCGGCAGGCGATCCAGGCGATCAGCCTCGACCGGCCCGACGCCACCGACCAACTCGACGCGGTACGGGCACCGACCCTGATGGCCACCGGCGAACACGATCCGATGTGCACCCCCAGCGACACGGCCGCCTGGGCCGCGCGCGTCGCCGAAGGGCACCATCTCGTCCTACCCGGAAAAGGTCACCTCGCCCCGCTGTTCGACCCGCGCACCGCCGAGGCGATCACGGGTTTCTGGGCCGGCAACACCGTCACCGCGACTACCACCACGAGCAGAAACAGCACCCCGGCCACCAGGAAGCCGAGGTCGTAGCCGGCGGCCAGCGCGTCCGCGGCCGGTCCGCCCGGGTGGTCAGCCCTGAAGCCCGCCGTGCGCGCGGTGGCCGCGGTCACCAGCGCCGCCAGGCCCACCGCTCCCCCGACCTGCCGCGCCGCGTTCAGCAGGCCCGACGCGAGCCCGGCGTCCGCGCGGGCCACCCCCGTGGTGGCCAGCGTCGTCATCGGCACGAAGCACAGCCCCATGCCGAACATCGTCAGCATGGTCGGCGCGAGGATGTGCCCCGCGTACCCGTCACCGGCCGAGAGCCGGGCCATCCAGAACATGCCGCCCGCCGCGAGCACGGGACCGACGACGAGCAGGGCACGCGCGCCGATCCGGGCTACCAGCCGACCGCCGAGCAGCGACGCGACCGCCGTCGCCGCCGCGGCCGGGGCCATCGCCAGGCCACCGCGTACCGCGCTGTAGCCGTTGACCTCCTGCAGGTAGAGCGAGACGAAGAAAAGGTAGCTGGTCGCGGTGACGCCGATGACCACGGCGATCAGGTTGGCGGCGTTGAGCGTGCGGCCGGCGAAGATCCGCAACGGCACCAGCGGCCGCGGGTGGCGAGCTTCGATGAGCAGGAACACCACGATCAGGAGTACGCCCAGCGTCAGCAGCCCGACCGTGTGCACCGACGACCACGCGTGCGTGTCGGTGGCGACGATGGCGTAGGTGAGCAGCGCCAGCCCGGCCGTGACCGTGACGGCGCCGGGCAGGTCCAGCGTCCGCCAGCCGCGTGCCGAGCCCGGCGACTCGGTCAGGTAGGCGAACGCCGCGAGCAGCAGGCCGAGGCCGATCGGTACGTTGACGAACAGCACCCAGCGCCAGTCGAGCGCCGAGGTGAGCACGCCGCCGAGGACCACGCCCGCGACGCCGCCGCTGGATGCCGTGATCGCCCAGACCGTCAGGGCGGTCGTGCGCGCCTTCGCCTCGGTGTACGTCGTCGTCAGCAGGCTCAGCGTGGCCGGCGCCAGGACCGCGGCGCCCAGCCCCTGCGCCACCCGGGCGCCGATCAGCATGCCGCCGCTCTGGGCAAGGCCGCCGAGCAGGCTCGCCAGCGTGAAGACGACCAGGCCGGTCGCGAACACCCGCCGCCGGCCGAACAGGTCGGCCAGCCGACCGCCGAGCAGGAGGAACCCGCCGAACGCGAGCACGTAGGCGTTCACCACCCACTGCTGCCCCACCACACTCAGGCCCAGGTCCCGCTCCATCCCTGGCAGGGCGACGTTCACGATCGTCGTGTCCAGGATGACCATGAACTGGGCGACGGCCGCGATGACCAGCACCGCCCAGAGCGGCACGCGTCTTTCCACAGAAACCATGTCGATCTCTCAAGCAGTCGATTGAATCATTCGCTTGAACGGTAGGTCGTGTGGACACACTCTTCAAGCGCGTGCTTGAATCAGCCGCATGAGGAAGGTCACGCTGCCGCCTGCCTCGGGGCAGGCCGAGAGCACCCCGGAGCGGCTGGTCACGGCCGTCGAGACCCTTCTCGCCGAGCGCCCCGACCTGGACGTATCACTGCGCGACATCACGGCCGCGGCGGGTACGAACGTGGCCGCGGTCAACTATCACTTCGGCTCCAAGGACGCCCTGGTCACCGCCGTGATCGAGCGCGCGCTGACCGCCCACGCCGGCCAGCAGCTCGCGGCGTTGCGCGCCGCCCGGGCCGCGGAGCGGTGCGATCTGGAGGGCGTCGTCCGGGCCTGGATCGGCCCGTCCGTCGAGGCCGGCACGGCCCTGATCCCCCGCGTCGCCGCCCGCGTGGTCAGCGGCGGCTCCCCGGAGCTGCGGGAGCTGGGGACGCGCACCCACGCCGAGACGTACGCGCTGCTCTTCGCACTACTCGCGGAGCGACTGCCGGCACTGTCCACGGCGGAGCTCACGTTCCGCGTCAACATGGCCGCAACCGCCGTGGCCAGCATGATCGTGGGCCCGTTCGACGAGACCAGCGTCGCCGGCCGGCCGCCGGTCGCCCGCGACGCGCACACGCTGGACCGTGCGGTCCGCTTCATCGTGGCGGGACTCCAGGCCCCGCCCGCGACCCCGTGACGACCATTGTGGTCGATGGCGCCGTAGTCGTACGGTGACGGTCTGACACCCGAACGTGCGCGGGGGTGACGACCATGAGCGGTCCACTGGTCGGCAAGGCCGTCGAGAACGCCGCGGTCGCGTTCGTCCTGCGGTGGGAAGCCGACCACGGGCGGCCCGCGCGGGACACCCGTGGCACCGGCGCCGCGGCCGACGTCGCCGGTGAGGTCCGGACCATCGAGATCAAGGCGTACGGCCAGTGGGCGCGCGGCCAGGACCTGTGGCTCGAGCCCCGCCAGCGCGACGAAGCCCTGGCGAACCCGAACTTCTGGATCTACGTCGTCGAGAACGTACGCCAGGGCGACCCGGCCCTGTTCCGACTGAAGACGATCAGCGGCGCGGACCTGCGCCCGTTGCTCGACCGGGCGGTCGAACGGCGCTACTTCACCGTGCCCTGGCCCGTCGCCCACTACGACGCGCTCGCGGCGGAGCCGCCCGGCTGAGACCGCTCCGGCCGGAGACGAGGCCGACGTGCGACAGGTCGTCGAGCGGCTCCGCCGCGCCTACCCCACGGTGACGTCGTCGACGAAGTAGATCCCGCCGTACTCCGCCGGTTCACCGGTGCTCAGGGTGAGACCGTCGAAGGTCGCCGCGTCTCCCGCGCGCACCGTCGTCGTGAACCGCTGCCCGTCGACCGTCAACGTCGCCGACCCCGCGGCAGCCTCCACCGCGAGCGGCACGTAGCTCTTGGCGGGCACCGCTGCGCCCAGCGTCCCCAGCGATGTCCACACCCGACCGTCGAAGACCTGGACCGACTGCGGCGCGGAGGCCGTCGCGCCCGCCACGATCGCGAACGTCCAGCCGGCCGCACCACCGCCGCCCACCCCGATGGTGAACCGGGCGCGCGGATCCGAGTAGCCCCACCGCAGGCTCGCGCTGACAGTCCCCGCGGCCGGCAACGGCCGGGTGATGTGGGCGTTCGCGTCGGTCCACTTGTCCCACAACCGCAACGCCGTCGCGCTCCGGAAGCCGCCGAACTCCGTGTACGCCGGGTTCGGTGCCACGTCGGTCACCCAGGCGTGCGAGGCGTCCCGCCAGCCGCGCGGCACCGAGAACGGGTTCTCGTTCTCGAAGGTGTCCACGTCGGACGCGTAGACCTCCAGCTCGGTCACGGTCGTCGTCGCGCCCACCGGCCCGGTCACTCTGACGAACCGGGCTTCCTGGGCCGGGAACGACGCGTACCGCAGCGCCCAGTCCCGCTGGGCGACCGCGCTGACGACCGGGTCGGACCAGGTGACCCCGTCGGCGGAGAGCGCCACGGTGGCGGTCTGCGGCTGTCCGCTGCCCAGCATCAGGCCGACCTTGTCGAGCCGGTAGCTCCGGTCGAGCGCCAGCACCAGCGACGGCGTGCCCCGCCGGCCGGCCGTGAGCACCGCGGCGGCCGCCGGCGACGCGCTGCCGTCGAACGCACCCTGCGGCCGCTGCTCCGGGAACCGCTTGTCCCGCCCGGCGAACGTGCCCCTCACCGTCGCCGATCCGTCGAGCAGCTTGCTCGCCACGTCGATCCGGCCGGCGCCGGGCGTGACCGCCGAGACGTACTGGGCGCTGATGCCCATCTGCTCGTCGTACGCGCCACAGCCCCAGGCCGCGCACTGGTCGTAGAAGAGCACGGACCGGCCGGCACCCACCGTCTCCATGGTGGTGTTGCCGCTCGTCCCGTCGTACCGGCCGTTGTTCCCGGTCGACGGGTAGTTGGCGAACACCGTGGACTGCGTGTCCCACGCCTGCCCGGTGCCGTCGTAGCTGACCAGCACCCGCACGTCCGGCCGGCCGGTGGCCAGCAGCAGCGTGCCGTTGGCCTGCAGCAGCACCTCGGGCGAGACGCCGACGACCTGGGCGCCGTCCGGACCGCGCAGGGGCACCGGGTCGGTCCAGGTGCGGCCGTCGTCGGCCGAGAAGGACTGCACCAGACGCGCCGGGTTGTCGGTGGTGCGCAGCGCCGCGGTCAGCCGGCCGTCGGTGGTCCGGCTCCAGCCGACCTCGTTGGTGCCCGGCGTCGCGCCACCCGGCACGACCGACCGCAGCGACCACGTGCGGCCGAGGTCCGTCGACTGCAGCACGATCGAGATCTGCCGGCTGGTGCCCGCGAGCACGGTGTACGCGGGCACGACCAGCGTGCCGTCCGCCAGCACCAGCGGCCCGCGGTGCACCCGCAGGCCGTTGGACATGGGCCCGAGCGGCTTGTCGGGCGGCATGGTCACCGGGGCCTTGCGCGTCGTCCACCGCGTGCCGTCCCGCGACGTGCGCACGATCAGGTTGGTGTAGCTGTGCTGGGCGTCGCCCCACTCCGGGATGAAGTCGATGCCGAGCAGCGACCCGTCCGGCAGCCGCACGATGTTGCCGGCCCCGGTCGGGTACGCCCGCTGCGTGGTGAGGAAGGACAAGCCCGAGTCGTCGGACCGCGACATGTTGTTCTCGCTGGCGGCCGTGCCGACGTCGGGATTGGCCGCGGACGAGACGAAGATCTGCTTCACCGTACGCCCGGAGGCGTCCACGGTGTCCTTGGCGAACGAACCCGGCACGGCCGCCACCGCGCCCGGGCCCCAGTTGAGCACGTTCCAGTGCGAGCCGGTGCCACTGCTGAACCGGTCCGGCGCGGCACCGTCACCGGCGGGCAGCGCGTCGTCCCGCAACGGCAGCGAGCCGCCGGTCGGCACGAACTGGAGACCGCCCACCGCCAGCGCCCCGACGGCGAACCCGATCGCGACCGCGCGGACGCGCACGGCGAATGTCGGACGACCCATCGACAACCTCCGAACATGGAACGACGTTCCATCCATGCCGGGACGGTAGGTGGAACGTTATTCCATGTCAATCGATGGATGCCGCCTCACGCGGCGCGGCGCCGCCGGGCCACCAGGACCGCGCCGACCGCGAAGCCGATCGTGACCGCCAGCGTCACGCCGAACATGGTGTAGGTGACCGGATCCCGCAGGATCGCGTCGTCGGGATTGGCCACCGGGTCGGCGGAGACGATGACGGCACCGCAGAGCAGGGTCAGCACGCCCATGACGGCGGCCAGCACGATCAGCACGACGAGGCCGGCGGTGGTCGCCGGGCCGCGCTTCGCCGCCGGCGACGCGCTCGTGATGGTCTGGCCCGCGGACGGCTGCGGGATCGCCGAGGGCTCGCGCGCGGGCTGCCAGACCAGGCTGCCCGGCGGCACGCTCGCGTCGAGGCGGGCGATCTGGTCCGGCGGCACGGCGTAGAGCGTGGGCTCGACCCGCACCGCGATCCCGTCGAGGCCGATCAGGTGGCGGCCGCCGTCGGGCCAGGCCAGGGCGACCGCGCACTCCGCGTAGCGGACCGTGACCTGGTGGGTCCCGTCGACGAGGCTGACGCCTTCGGCGCCGATGACGAGCCCGAGCCGGTCGTTCTGCCGGGAGCCGTAGCTACGCCCGTCGACCGCCGAGGTCGAGAACGTCGGCGCGGGCCGGTAGCCGGCCCACTCCGCGTCGAGGCCGTCGGGCACGAGCAGCAGCCCGGCGGCCGTCGCCTCCACCGCGACCGCCCGCACGTCGTCGGCGGTCACGGCGCGGATCTCGTCGAGGAGCTGCTCCCCGGGCTGGTTGGGCTGGCCGGTCAGCGCGTTCATCGCGGCGCCCGGGAGCCGGGCCGCGTCGCGCTCCTCGTGCCGCAGCGCCTCCTCCGCCTTGGTGCGCACGCTGGCGATGTCGGCCTGGTCGATCCGGCCCACGCGGAGCTTGGCCAGCAGGTCGACGAAGCCGCCGAGCACGGCGTCCTGCTTGTCGGGCAGCGCGTCGGCCAGCGCGGTCACGGTCGCGAACCCGTCGCCGCGCGGGTCGTACGACGTGCTGGCCACATAGGAGTAGCCGCCGTCCTGGCGCAGGCTGCGGTACATCTCCCGCTCCAGCACCGCCGAGAACACCTGCGCGGCCGCGCTGCGGCGGACCACCGTGTCGTACACGACGCCGTTGACCCGGTCGCTGAAGTACGCCGGTGTCGTGGGCAGCGCCGAGGAGGGCCGCGGCACCGGCCGGCGGACGCCCTCCGGGAGGTGCAGCCGCAGGCCGGCGGGCACCCGGTCGGAGGCGATCCAGAGCACCGCGTTCTGCCGGGTGAACCAGGTCGCGGCCCAGCGGCGCAGGTCGTCGGGGGTGAGCCGGGGCAGGCCCATCTCCTCGTAGCTGACCAGGCCGTAGCCCTGCGCGCCGTACCGCCAGAGGGGCAGCGAGTCGTTGACGCCCCGCTTGCGACCGGCGGCCTCCGTACGCAGGATGCCCTTCTCCATCTCCAACCGCGCCATCGGCAGGTTGGCCAGGGCCGCGCAGACCCCGTTCAGGTAGCGCGCGATGTCGTCGGGCGAGCCCTGCATGTGGAAGTGGGTGACGACCGAGCCGGTCGCGCCGTTGTAGTGGTAGTCGCTCAACCCGTTGTGGTGCAGGGCGAGATGCTCCAGCAGGTGCGTGATGCCGGCCGTGGCCAGCGTCTCGTCGGCCCGGCCCACGCGGAAGGTCAGGCCGGCCACGAGCGGGCCGCTCTTGCGCGCCAGGAGGGTCTGTACCCCGTCGACCTCTGTTTCGCGGATCACCGGCTGAACCCTCTCTGGAACGCGCGCCGGCGGTGGGCGACGAACTCGGCGTGCTCGTCGCCGAGGTACCGCCAGCTGTCGTCGTCGGCGTAGTTGCCGGCCCGGAGCAGCGCGTTGAAGTGCGCGGCCGCCGCGGCGTGGTTCTCGGCCAGGCTGAAGGCCATCGCGAACGCGCTGTGCCCCGTGACCCAGCCGGGCGACGGCCGGGCGGCCGGGTTGAACACGGAGTGCTCGGCCGCCCAGCGCAGCTCACCCTGGACGTCGTGGCGTGCCAGGTACGCGGCGGCCGCCGGGCCGCCCTCGTCGCGGTCGATCAACAACCAGTGCTCGATGTGCGCCAGCGCGACCGCGACACCGTTCGGGGACCCGGGCGGCGACGCCTTCACGCACTCGACGGCGAAGCCGTGCATGGCCTCGTACGATCCGCTCCACTTCGGACAGAGTTGCTGCACCATGGCTTCCTGGGCCGGGAGGAAGTGCGGCGCGACGTGGTCGTACCGGCGGCGCGCCTCGGCCTGGCCCAGGCTCAGCCCGCGCGCGATGTCGAGCCGCAGCTTCCACGCGGTGGCCTGGCCCGGGTCCCGCGCCGTCACCTCGATCAGCGTCTGCTCCGCGCGGTGCAGGTGCTCCGAGAACGCCTTCCACTGCTCGCGGCTGACGTCCTTGCCCCAGGAGCCGGTGCGGATGTCCCAGCCGTCGGTGATCAGCCGGCTCGCCAGCAGCGTGCCGGCCAGCACCGAGGTCGGCTCCGCGGCGGCGACGTCCTCGAGGAAGTACCGCTCCGCGGCGTTCGCGACCTTGCCGATCGCGTGGTGGCGCACGTCCGGGTCCGTCAGCCGCGCGAAGCCGGCGTCGACCGCGCGCCAGTCGCCCGCCTTCGCGGCGTCGGCCAACATCCGCGGCTCGGAATAGCCCGCGTACGGGTCGAAAATGGGCGCGGGTAAGGCGGCGGGGGCAGACACAGGCGGGAGCATACGACAGGCGTACGCCCTCGATGGTCCGCCGATTGGATGATCTTGAGCGGCTACCTCTCCTGCCGGGCCATCCACTGCCAGATGTGGGTGCCGTCGATGCTCGGGTCGTTGCGGGCCACGTAGATCCAGGACCAGTGGCCCGGGAACCGGTGGCCGTTCCAGACCACGTTGTCGTAGAGGGTGAGCAGCGAACCCGGGATGAGCTCGTGGGCGTGCACGGTGTTGGGCAGCGGCGGCACCGTCGTGTCGTCGAGCGACGTGACGAGCCAGGTCGGCGTCCGGATCGACGCGAGCTCGGCGTCGGTCACCATCGTCGGGCCGCCGGGCTGCAGGGACGTGACGACACCGCAGACGGGTACGGAGGCCGCGAACAGGTCCGGGTACGTCGCGGTCAGCTTCAGGCTCAGGTAGCCACCGTTGCTGCAGCCGGCGACGTAGATCCGGTCGCGGTCGACCGCGTGGCGGCGGGCCAGGTCGTGCACCAGCTCCCGGATCAGCGGCGCGAACCGCGGGCCGTCCTCGAGCCAGAACGAGGTGCTCTGCGGTGCCACCACGTACGCGCCGCCGAAGACGCGCTGCGCCTCCCGCGTGGCGAAGCCCAGCGCGCCGCGGTTGGCCCGCAGGGTCGTCTCGTTGTCGTAGTAGCCGTCGGGCAGGGACGCGCCCTCTCCCCCGCCGTGCAGCCAGACGACCAGCGGGCGCCGGCCGCGGCCGGAGCTCGGCGCGAACAGCCGGTACTTCATGCCGGAGGCGGAGGTTCCGTAGCGGAACGCGTCGACCTCCGGGTTGACCAGCCGGCCCTGGACGAACCGCTCGACGGTGACCGGGCCGCGGCCGCGTACGACGAGCGGTGCGTGCTGGGTGATGGTGTAGACGAGGTCGAGCCGGACGTTGCGGCCCCGGCTGAGGATGTAGCCGAGGGTGCCGCCGCCCGTCTGGCCCTCGGCGTGGCTCAGCTCGAGCACGATGTCGCCACGCCGGTCGAGCCGGGCGGCGGTCACGGTGCGGTCGAGGTCGTACTCGCTGAAGATCTGGTCGCCGGGCGCGATGGGAATCGGGCTGGTGGCCTTGGCGTGCACGCCGAACGTGCCGGTGGTCAGGCTGGCGGGGTCGATCCGGCCGAGCCGCGCGGTGTCGAGGGTGACCGAGGTGACCTGCTCACCGCCGTCGAGCACCTCGGCGTCGAGCGTGAACCGCACGGTCGTGGCGCCACCGGCCGCAGCGGCGGATGCGGCGGCGGGCGCGGCGATACCGGCTGCGGCGCCCGCACCGGCGGCCAGGAGGGAACGACGGCTGATCGGCATGTCGTACTCCTTCGATAGTCATCGCTGTGATGATTGTCTATCACAAGGAGGTTCCCGCCGGATCCTCAACCGCGGGCGGACGCTTCGACGATGTCCGCGATCGCCCGCAGCGGGTCGTACCGCGCCATCTCCCGCGCCATCGTGCCCGCCTGGGCGCGGTAGCCGGGGTCGAACAGCACCTTGCGCACGGCCGCCGAGACCTCGGAGTCCGCCGGGCGGCCGGTGCCCAGGTCCAGGCCGGTGCCGCTCCATGCGACGCGGGCGGCGACCTCCGGCTTGTCCTCGCTGGCGCCGGCGACCACCAGCGGGACACCGTGGTGCAGCGCGGTCTGGACGCCGCCGTAGCCGCCGTTGGTGACGAGGACGGCGGCGTGCGGCAGCAGGCGGTCGAAGGGTACGTAACCGGCCAGCCGCACGTTCGCCGGCACCACGCCGCCGAGCTCCCGGCGCACCACCTCCGGCCCGTCCGGGCGGGCGGTGGCCGCCACCACGAGCACGTCGAGGTCGGCGAGCGCCCGCACGGTCGGGACCACCAGTTCGGTCAGGTCGGTGTTGGCGACCGTGCCCTGGGTGACGACCACGACCGGGCGCCCGTCCGACAGCTCGGGCCACCACGACGGCTCCGCGAACTCGCCGCCGCGCGTCGGCGGCAGCGCTCCGACGAACCGGAGGTGAGCCGGCAGGTCGTCCCGGGGGTACTCGAAGCTCGGCACCGTGAGCTGGAGGTAGTGATCGGTGCGTTGGAAGGGCGCGTCGAACAGGAAGTCGGTCAGGCGTACGCCCAGCGACGCGAGGGTCGTCTCGCCGAACTTCTGCAGGCCGGCGAAGGCCTGGCGGGCTTCGGCGTCGTCGCCGCCACCGAGCAGCAGCGGGATGGCGCCCAGCGTCACGAGCGTCGGCCGGTGCTCCCGGGCCGTGTGCAGGCTGAGCACGGGTATCGACCAGAACCCGAGCTCACCGATCACCACGTCGGCGGGGAACTCGGCCCGCAGCGACCGCAGGCCGCACATCTGCGCGGGCAACTGGCCCAGGAAGAAGTTCTCGAAGTCGAACGAGAGCTGGGCCGGGCCGGGCGGCAGCGCCGCCCGCTCCGGGAAGAGGGTGCCCAGCTGCCCGTCGTCGACGTCGGCCTGCGGCGGCAGCGGCCGGAACCGGGCACCGGTCGCCCGGGCCCGCTCCGCGAACCGCGAACCCGTGTAGACGACGACCTCGTGGCCACGTCGGACCAGATCCCCGGCGACGGTGAGGACCGGGCTCACGTGCCCCTCGAACGGGGTCGCCCCCACGATGACCTTCGCCATCCTCATACCCTCCTCAGTGGACGTCCGCGACCTGGATGATCGTCTTGCCGGGTGTCCGGCGGCGGCGGGCGAACGCGTCGACCGTCTCGGACAGCGGCCGCACGTCCCCCACGATCGGCTCGAGCCGCCCCGCGCGGACGCGCTCGGCGAGGTCCGCCAGGCGGGCGCGGTCGGGTTCGACGACGAAGAAGACCGCGCGCCCGTCCTCGGGTCGCACGGTCGGCGGCTCGGCGATGGTGACGACCGTGCCGCCGGCGCGGACGAGCCTGGTCGACCGCGCGAGGATCTCCCCGCCGATGACGTCGAACACCACGTCGACGCCGCCGACGTCCGCGAGGTCGCCGGCGGCGAGGTCGACGAACTCGTGCGCGCCGAGACCGCGCACGACGTCACGGTCGCCGGCCCGCCCGGTGCCGATCACCCGGGCGCCCACGTCGCGGGCGAGCTGGACGGCGATCGAGCCGACGCCGCCCGCGGCACCGTGCACGAGGACCGTCTGGCCGGTCGTCAGGTGCCCGTGGTCGAACAGCCCCTCCCAGGCGGTCAGCCCGGAGATGGGCAGCGCGGCGGCCACCGTGTGGTCGACGTCGGCCGCGAGCGGCGCGAGGTTGCGCGCCTCCACCGCCGTGTACTCGGCCAGGGATCCGTTGCGGGCCCAGTCCGTGAGCCCGAACACGCGCTGGCCCACGCTCAGGCCGGTCGTCCCGTACCCGAGCTCCGCCACCGTCCCGGACAGCTCGTGCCCGGGGATCGTCGGCGTCCGGTCGTGGCCGGCGCGGTCGGTCCAGGTGGCCGGCCACGACAGCTCTCCAGGCGTGAAACCCGCCGCGTGTACGCGCACGATGACGTCGTTCTCGGCGGCGTGCGGATACGGCATGTCGGTCAGGGTGAGGCCGCCGACGCCGGCCTCGCGGTCTCGTACCGTGATCGCTCGCATGGTCCGTCCCTTCGTCTCAGCTCGGCCAGGGCGCCCCGAGGATCCGCTGGACCGTCGTGGCCCGGCGGAAGTCCGGGACGAGGTGCTCGAGGATGTCGGCGTTCACCGTCCCGTTGGTGGTCTCGGGGCGCCCGCGCAGCCCGTCGACATGGGCCTGCAGGAACTCGTTCTTGAAGTCCCCCCGCGGGTACGCGGCCACGATCTCGTCGACCCGGCCGCGGTCGAACCCGTCGAGCCCGAGGCCGAGCACGTCGGTCAGGATGCCGAGCTGCGTGGTCGCGATCTCGGGACCCATGCGGTGCGGGATGCCCGGCGTGGTGTGCAGGGCGATCGCCAGCCAGACCTTCTCGACGGCGCCCTCGTCGAAGCCCCGCTCCAGCAGGAAGGCCCGCGCGTGGTCGGCGCCGTCGACCTCGAAGCGCTGCTCGACGGCGGAGAACGGGGTTAGGAGACCCGAGTCGTGGAAGATCGCCGCCAGGTAGTTCAGCTCCGGGTCGGGCTGCAGGCCGAGGTTGCGCGCGTGCAGCAGGCCGAACACGAAGACCCGCCGCGAGTGCCGGTACAGGACGGGGCTCATGGTCTTCTCGACGAGCCTGTCCGCTTCCGCGACGGCTGTGGTCTCGGGAATCTCCACGCCCGCGATGACGTCCGGCATGACCCTCCGGCTTTCCGTGCGGTGATCCGCTTCCGATCCCCATGCTGCCCGCGGACGACGGCGCGACGCCGCCTTTCGCCTGCCAGGAGTCACCCGTATCCAGACAACGGCCGCGCTGTCCGATAACGCTGTGTTACCAATGAACGGTGCCCGCGCCCCACCGCATCGCGATCCTGGTGTACGACGGGGTGACGCTGCTCGACGTGGCCGGCCCCGCGGAGGTCTTCAAGGAAGCGACCCGCCTCGGCGCCGCGTACGAGACGGTGCTGGTGTCACCGACGGGCGCCGACGTCACCTCGAACCTGGGGATCCGCGTCGCGGTCGACGGCGCGGTGTCGTCGACACCATTCGACACGTTCCTGGTGGCCGGCTCGGACATCTACCCGCGCACGCCCGTCCCCGCCGACCTGGCGGACGCCGCCCGGAAACCGGCGCCCGCGGCGGGCCGGATCGCGTCGGTCTGCACGGGCGCGTTCGTCCTCGCCGCCGCGGGCCTGCTGGACGGCAAGCGGGCGACGACGCACTGGCAGGTCACCCACGAGCTCGCGGCCCGCTGCCCGACCTGCCAGGTCGACCCGGACGCGATCTACGTACGCGACGGGAACACGTACACCTCGGCGGGTGTGACCGCGGGCATCGACCTGGCGCTGGCGCTGGTCGAGGAGGACCACGGCCCGGACCTGGCCCGCGCGGTGGCCCGGTCGCTGGTGGTCTACATGCAGCGCGCGGGCGGGCAGTCGCAGTTCTCGGCGCCGCTGCAGGGACCACCGCCGCGCTCGCCGACGCTGCGCACGATCACGGACCTGGTGACGGCGAACCCGCGGGCCGCGCACTCGCTGGGCGACCTCGCGAAGCACCTCAACGTGAGCACGCGCCAGCTGTCCCGCCTGTTCCACGACGAGCTCGCGACGACACCGGCGCGCTACGTGGAGAACATCCGCTTCGACATGGCGCGGGCGCTGCTCGACCAGGGCCACACGGCGACACAGGCGGCGACGATGGCGGGGTTCCCGAGCTACGAGAGCATGCGCCGGGTCTTCGCCCGCGAACTGAAGATCACCCCCACGGCCTACCAACGCCGCTTCAGCACCACCCGTCGGCCGACCCCGGCCTAGGAGGTGACTATGTTCGTCCGGTGCCTACAGACGAGATCATCGCGGCCGCCGCGGGGACGTGGACGCTCGGTGACCTGACCGTCAATCGGATCGGGTTCGGGGCGATGCGGGTGACCGGCAGCGGTGCCTTCGACCGCGGTGCGCCCAGCGACCGTGAGCGGGTCATCGGTGTGCTGCGCCGCGCGGTCGAGTTGGGTGTCAACCACGTCGACACCGCGGCGTTCTACTTCTCCTCCCTGCGGTCCGCCAACGAGCTGATCAACCGCGCGCTCGCGCCGTACCCGGCCGATCTGGTCATCGTCACCAAGGTCGGTCCCGGCCGGGATCCGTCGGGTGACTGGCTGCCGCTGGCCCGGCCCGACCAGCTGCGCGGGCAGGTCGAGGAGAACCTGCGGCAGCTCGGCCGGGACCACCTCGACGTGGTGAACCTGCGGCAGCACGGCCTCGACTCGATCGCCGAGCACTTCGGTGCGCTGGCCGACCTGCGCGCGGCCGGGCTGATCCGGCACCTGGGCATCTCCAACGTGCGCCCGCAGCACCTGGCGCAGGCCCAGGCGATCGCGCCGGTCGTCTGCGTGCAGAACGCGTACGGCATCGACAGGCGGATCAGCGAACCGACCCTGCGCGCGTGCGGCGAGCAGGGCATCGCGTTCGTGCCGTTCTACTCGATCGCGGGTGACGGCCGCGATGCCGGTGGCGTCGCGGGCAACGACGCGGTCCACGCGGTCGCCCGCGCCCACGGCGCCACCCCGGCGCAGGTCCGGATCGCCTGGACGCTGAGCCGCGGGCCGCACGTGCTGGCGATCCCGGGCACAGGCGACCCGGACCACCTGGTCGAGAACCTGGCAGCCGGCGCACTCCGCCTGACCCCGGAGGACCTGGCGACGCTCGACGCCTAGCTCGCGCCCGCCGCCGCGGAGGTCAGGCCCGTTGCGCGGCGGGCAGGTCGTCGTCGTGGTCCAGCCACCAGGCCGTGCCCCAGCGCAGGACCTTGCCGTACAGGGTGAGGACGAGGCCCGCCTCGAAGTCGGTGGCCGGGGTGCGGACCGCGCGGGCCAGCGGATCGTCGTCGCGCCGCCAGGTGAAGCTGCCTTTGCCCGGCACGTACTCGTCGCGGTGTCGCGGCAGGCAGTCGACGAACACCCAACCCGACCCGTCGGCCGGGGCGTAGCCGAGGATCCGCTTCCCCATGACGAGGCTCGCCGGCCCGATCTCGGCGACCACCTCGCTCAGCCGCACGTCGCGGCCACCGAAACCGCGGACGGTCGCGATGAGACGCTGCCACTCGTCGGCGTCGAGCACCCGCTCGACGTCGAGGTAGCCGAGCCGGTGGAACTGCTCGGCGAAGACCGACGCGACCTCGGCCGTGCAGCTCAGGTCCTCCCCGAACATCGCGACGAACGGCCCGGCCACACCGAGCGTCCCGTACGCGCGCAGGCCCGCCAGCACGTCCTCGAACTCCGGCTCGCGCTCGTCGAGGAAGCACAGGTCCGCCATCAGCGCCCGCGCCGCGAAGTCGAACGCCTGGCCGCTGGTCGCGTACATCTCGGGTCTGGTGAGCATCCATGGCAGGGAGTCGAGCCAGCGCTGCCGAAGCTCCGTCGCGGACCGCACCGCCACACGCTACCGGTCGCGGGCGGCACGTGCGTCAGGCCGGGAGGTCGCGCGGCCGGCGGCGGCGCCAGGCCAGGGTGGCCGCCTGCAGGACGAAGAACGTGCCGCCCGCGGCGGTGTAGGTGACCAGCGCCCCCAGGCCCGGCGCCGGCCCGGCCGCGGCGACGAGGTAGGTCGCGCCCGCGATCGCCGAGAGCACCCCGGCGGTCAGCATCGGCCACTGCCGGCCCAGCTCCGGAACGCGGCGGCGCACCGCGACCGCGACCTGCGCGCCACCGGACGCGATCGCCCACACGCCGAACGTGGCCAGCACCGCCGCGAGCCCGTCGACGGCCGCCACGCCGAGCGCGACGGCCGCCGCCGCGCTGAGCGCGGTGTTGAACAGCTGCAGCCGCCGCGCGGGAGAGCCCGGGTCCGCGCGGGCGTCGAGCAGCGTGGCCACCACGTCGATCAGCGGGTACGCGACCAGCAGGAGCACCGAAGCGGTGGACAGGGACGCGGGCGTGGTCGAGAACGCCACGGCCCAGGCGATCGCGGCGAGGCCGCGGACGAGGTAGATGCGGAACATGGCAACACTGTCGGCCGCCCACCCCCGGGCGGGAGCCAGGGCAGTCACTGGCCGACCCCCGGGTCAGCGCCCGCGCAGCTCGCGCCGTGACGTGATGCCCAACTTCATGTAGATCTTGCGTAGGTGCCATTCGACCGTGCGTGGGCTCAGGAACAGGACCGCGCCGATCTCCGGGTTGGTCCGGCCCGCGCCGGCCAGGCGGGCGATCTGGGTCTCCTGGGCCGTCAGGTCGGCCGCGGCACCGGCCGCGGCCCGGTGTCGCACCGGGTCGCCGGCCGCCGTCAGCTCCCGGCCCGTCCGCTCGGCGAAGCCGTCCGCGCCCATCGCCGTGAACGCGTCGTAGGCGAGGCGCAGGTGCGTACGCGCGTCGACGAGCCGGTTCTGCCGCCGCAGCCACTCCCCGCACAGCAGGCGCGCGCGGGCGAGCGGCAGTCCCATCCGGGTCGCCGACAGCCGGTCGACCGCCTCGCGGAAACACTCCTCCGCCCGTGCCGGTCGGCCGGCCAGCGCGTCGGCGAGGGCCTGGGCACCCAGCGCCCAGTTCGTGCCGGCCGCCGCGGTCCGCTCGGCGAGGCGCTCGCGTGCCTCGGCCGCCACCGCCGGTGCGCCGGCCCGGGTCGCCGCCTCGACCAGCTCGCCGAGCGTCCAGTGGTAGACGGCGAGGTCCTCGTACCCGGCCCCCTCCCGTGCGGCCGCCAACGCCGCCGGGTAGTCGGACAGGCCGTTGAACAGCACCGCCCTGGCGTAGCCGGCCAGGCCGAGCAGCCGGCCCTCGCCGCGGGCGTCGGCGTCCTTCACGGTGCTGTCGATCAGCTCCAGGGCCGCCGCCTCGTGGCCCCGGTGGGCCGCCAGCGCCAGCGCGGCCGACGGGTGCGCCGCCAGGCCCGTGGCCCGTTCCAACGCGCCGGCCTCGTCGAGCAGGTCCGCCGCGTCGGCGAGCCGACCGCCGTACAGCAGCGCACCGGCGCGGAAGGTCAGCGCCGCCGGGCCGCGGGCGTGGGCGAGCGCCCGCTCGGTGAGCCGGAACCAGTCGGCCTCCCGCCACACCTCGTGCGCGACCGGCGCGGCCAGCCAGAGCAGGCCCGGGTCGTCCTGGCGCGCCAGCGCGTCCAACGCGTCGTTCAGCAGTGGCAGGGCCGGCGCGTACCCGTCGAGGCTCCAGGCCGTGAGCCCGGCCAGCAGCAGACCGCCCGCGTCCGTGCCCGGCGTGACCTCCCGGGCGGCCCGCGCGGCGCGGTGCAGGTCGCCGTCGCCGAGCCGGCCCGCGTGCACGGCCGCGCCGAGCGCGGACAGGTAGGTCGCCCGGGCCGCGGCGGGGTCCAGCGTCTCCAACCGGTGCGCGGCCGCGAGCAGCGCCGGGCCGGCCTCGCGGCCCGGGTTGAGCGCGAACGTGACCCTGGCCCGCAGGCGTTGCGCGTCGGCCCGCTCGCGCCCGTCGAGCGGACCGAGATCGGCGGCGGAGAGCAGATCGGGTACGGCGGCCGGCGCGCCGGCGGCGAACCAGGCATGGGCCGCGGCCAACGCCAGCGTCGCGCGGCGCCGCGGGTCCGCGGTCAGCTCCGTCGCACGCTCCAGAAACGACGCCGCGGCCGCGTTGCCACCGCGGGCCCGGGCCCGGTCCGCGCAGCGTTCCAGCTCACCGGCGACCTCGTCGTCAGGCCCCAGCGCGGCGTGCGCGCGGTGCCAGGCCCGCCGGTCCGGGTCCCGCGCCGGATCGGTCGCGTCCGCGAGAGCCCGATGGACGAGGCGCAGCGCCGTGGGCTCGGCCGACCGCCACGCCGCCGAGCGCACCAGCGGATGCCGGAACCGCACCCGGGTGCCGATCTCGACGAGCCCGGCGTCCGCCGCGGGTGCGCCGGCCTCCGGCCCGATCCCCAGCCGTTCCAGCGCGCGCCAGAGCAGGGGCACGTCACCGATCGGTTCGACGGCGGCGGTGAGCAGCAGGCGCCGGGTCTGGTCCGGCAGGGCGGCGATGCGCCGCTGGAAGCCCTCCTCGACCCGGGTGACCAGCGCGGCCGGGCTCGGCCCGCCGAGGCCGAAGGCGAGCTCCGCCGGGGTGAGGCCACGCGGCAGCTCCAGCAGCGCCAGCGGGTTGCCGCGGGTCTCGGCGACGATCCGGTCGCGTACGCGGGCGTCGACCGGCCCGGTCAGCACGGAGTCGAGCAGCGCCCGGGCGTCGGCGTCCGGAAGCCCTTCGACGCGCAGCTCCGGCAGGCCGCGCAGCAGGTCGTCGCCCGGCCCGCGGGAGGCGAGGACCAGCGCGACCGACTCGGCGTCGAGCCGGCGGGCCACGAACGTGAGGATCACCTCGGACATCCGGTCGAGCCACTGCGCGTCGTCCACGACACAGACGAGCGGCCGGGCCGTCGCCGCCTCGGCGAACAGGCCCAGCACGGCCAGCCCGACCAGCAGCCCGTCGGGCGGATCGCCGACCGTCAGCCCGAACGCGGTGGACAGCGCCGCGTGTTGCGGCTCGGGCAGCCGGTCGAGGTGATCCAGCAGCGGCGCGCACACCTGCTGCAGCGCGGAGTAGGCGATCTCGGACTCGGGCTCGACGCCCGCGGTGCGGGTCACCACACATCCGCCCGCCCGCGCGGCGAGGTGATCGAGCAGCGCCGTCTTGCCGACGCCCGGCTCGCCACGCAGCACCAGGACCTGGCTCCGGCCGTCACGGACGGTACGCAGCAGGTGGTCCAGGACCTCCTGCTCCCGCCGCCGGCCGCGCAGCCGCACGCCCCCCGCGTTCCTCGGCACGGCACCCCTCCCCGGCGCGCAAATCTACACCGGCGGCGGCGCCGGGCCGGGACGCCAGGGAGCACACCCGGGTGCCTCCCTGGTCCCGCGCCGGCGCCCGGCCGCGACGGTGGGGACATGAAACGAATGATCATGCTGATGGCGGCGATCGTGCCCCTCTCGGCGGCGTTGCTGCCGGCAGCGGCCGATGCCGCCGACAGCCGTCCGCGCTGTGCTCCGCTCACGGTCGCCGCGCCACCCGGCGCCGAGGTGGAGGCCGTGACGGCCGTCGCGCACGCCGGCGGGACGGTCACCGTCCCGGCCCCGCCGCCGCTGCCGCAGCCGCCACCGATCACCGGCGTCCCCGCGCGCTGCGAGATCACCGTCACGCTCACCCACCCCGGCGCGCACGACCACGTCCAGGTCAGGATCGCGCTCCCCCAGGACCGGCGCGACTGGACCGGACGGTTCCAGGCCACCGGCGGCAGCGCGTACCTGGCGGGTGATTTCGGCGCTCCGCTCGTGACCGCCGTCAAGGCGGGCTATGTGGCGGCGGCCACCGACGCCGGCATCGGCCAGTCGCCGCTGGACGTCAGCGGCTGGGCGCCGACCGACGACGGCGCGCTGCTCGCGAACTTCGCCGACCGGTCGGTGCACGACATGGCGATCGTCGGCAAGGACGTGGCCCGGTCGTTCTACGGCAGCCCGGTGCGCTACTCCTACTGGAACGGCTGCTCGACGGGCGGCCGGCAGGGCTTCGCGGAGGCACAGCGGCACCCGAAGGACTTCCAGGGCATCCTCGCCGGGGCGCCGGCGACGAGCTGGGACCGGTTCGCCGTCGCCACGCTCTGGCCGCAGGTGGTGTTCAACGAGGAGAAGACGTACCCGACGGTGTGTGAGCTCGAGGCGTTCACCACCGCCGCCGTCAAGGCCTGCGACAGGTTGGACGGCGTCGCGGACGGCATCATCGACGACCCGCGCGACTGCCACTGGGACGCCCGCCGGCTGATCGGCACGAAGGTCGTCTGCGACGGCCGCGAGATCACGATCTCCCCGGCGGTCGCGGACGTCGTCAACAAGATCTGGGCGGGTCCGAAGCTGTGGTACGGCCCGAACAAGGGCGCGAGCCTCAGCGCGCTGGCGAACGCCGGCACCCCGTTCTTCGTCGCCGACACCTGGGTCAGGTACTTCGTGGAGCGCGACCCCGCGTTCGACACCACGACGCTCACCTACCGGGAGTTCGCGCGGCTGTTCCAGCAGTCCCAGGACCGGTTCCACGACGTCATCGGTACGGACGACCCGAACCTGTTCGCCTTCCGCGCCGCGGGCGGCAAGCTGCTGAGCTGGCACGGCCAGGCGGACGAGCTGATTCCCACGCGGGGCAGCGTCGACTACCGCCAGCGGGTGGAGCGGCTGATGGGCGGAGCACACCGGGTCGACGACTTCTACCGCCTCTTCCTGCTCCCCGGCGTCACCCACTGCGGCGGCGGCTCGGGCCCGCAGCCGGTCGACCCGCTCGGGGCGCTGGTGCGCTGGGTGGAGAAGGGCCACGCACCGACCACCATCACCGGCTGACATCGGGGCCGGGAGCTCGGCCTCGTCGAGGCCGGGCTCCCGCGCCGGCCCTTCAGCGGACCGGGTCCGCGACCCGGGCAGGGGCCTTCCGGGTGACCGGGCGGCGGCGGACGAGCCACTCGGCGACGATCGCGTTGACGACCCAGCCCGCGCCCACGCAGAGTGCCGTGCTCAGGTCGCCCGTGCCGAACAGCGGCTCGCCGATGCCCTGGGTGAGCACCTGCGTGCCGGCGCCGACCGCGAGCGCGTAGGCGCGGATCATCCACGCCCGGTGGGCGGCGAAGTCGCGGCGCCGGATCGCGGCGAAGCCCAGCACCAGGAACGCCCCCATCGCCGACGAGACCACGAGCCGGATCCCCCACAGCAGGTCGCCGCCGGGCGCGCCCGGATAGAACAGGGTCATCCACAGGCCGGTGCCCGCCACGACCAGCCCCGTCCCGACCAGCACCCGGCCCGCGACCCGGTGCCAGCCGATGCGGCGGCGGCGCAGCCGGGCCGAGAACTGGGCCGCGCCCAGGAAGGCATAGACGGCCGCGGCGACGATGTGCGGCACCACCGGCAGCGGCGACGCGTCGACGCGGGGGTTGTCGGGCAACAGCCGCGGTCCGCCGGCGAACTCGATCAGGCGCAGCGACCCGGCGATCACCGGGACCAGGCTGAGAGCCACCAACGCCAGGATCGTCTTCATCAAAGCCTCCAGGTGTACGGCGTACACCAACCGTAGGTGTACGCCGTACACCCCGTCAAGGGGGCAGGTTTCGGGCGTCATCCGCTGCCTGGTCACCGAGCTGTCGACCAATCGCAAGGGAGGCGCCTTCCGCCGTTGCGCGATACGTAGACCCCGCCCGAGCAAGATCAAGCGGCAAAAGATCTACGAGGCCGGTCGAATCACGGACCGGCGAGAAGGGAGGATCCGTGCGATTCTCGATAGCCCGCGGGACCGCCCTGGTTGCGGTCGCCGCCACGCTGGTCGGCCTGTCGGCCTGTTCCCCGCCGGCGAAGGAGAACGAGGCCGCCGCGAGCGACGCCGCGAAGGCCACCAGCGCCGCCGCCCTCGGTGGCATCGACAAGCTCGTCGAGGCCGCCAAGAAGGAAGGCGCGCTCAACGTCATCGCGTTGCCGCCGGACTGGGCCAACTACGGCGAGATCATCAAGGCGTTCACCGCGAAGTACGGCATCACCGTCAACTCCGCCCAGCCCGACGCGTCCAGCCAGGACGAGATCAACGCGGCCAAACAGCTCAAAGGCCAGGGCGGCGCGCCCGACGTGTTCGACCTCGGCTCCTCGGTTGCGCTGGCCAACACGGCCACGTTCGCCCCGTACAAGGTGACGACCTGGGACGACATCCCGGCCGCGCTGAAGGACGCCGGCGGCACGTGGGTCAACGACTACGGCGGCTACATGTCGATCGGGTACGACTCGTCGAAGGTGCCGGCTCCGACCAGCATCGCCGACCTGCTAGGCCCCGCGTACAAGGGGAAGGTCGCCCTCAACGGTGACCCGACGCAGGCCGGCGCGGCGTTCAACGGCGTCGTCGCGGCCGCGCTGGGCAACGGCGGCTCCGCCGGCGACATCGCGAAGGGCGTCGACTTCTTCGGCCAGCTCAAGAAGTCCGGCAACTTCCTGCCCGTCGACCCGACCCCGACGACGATCGAGTCGGGCCAGACCCCGGTCGTCTTCGACTGGGACTACCTGAACGTCGCCCAGGGCGCCAAGCTCAAGGGCAAGGTCGAGTGGAAGACCGTCGTACCCGCGAACGCGGTGCTCGGCTCCTACTACGTGCAGGCCGTCAACGCCGACGCGCCGCACCCCGCGGCCGCCCGGCTGTGGCAGGAGTTCCTCTACAGCGACGAGGGCCAGAACCTGTGGCTCGAGGGCGGTGCCCGTCCGGTCCGCGCCGACGCGATGACGGCGGCCGGCACCCTGGACAAGGCGCTGTTCGACGCGCTCCCGCCGGTCACCGGCTCCCCGGTGTTCCTCACCGAGGACCAGACCAAGTCGGCCAACGAGTACCTCGCCGCCAACTGGGCCAAGGCCATCGGTTGATGAGCGCCCCCGCCACGGGGACGCTCGACACAGCGCAGGCGCCGACCACCACTGTCGTACGGGGTGGTCGGCTCCTGCGTGACCTGCTGGGTGTGCTCCCGTTCTTCGTCTTCGTCACGATCTTCCTGCTGATCCCGACGCTCGTCGTCGTGATCGGCGCGTTCGCCGGCCCCGACAACCGGCCCACGCTCGACAACATCACCGCGCTGGCCGACGGCTACATCGTGGACGCCTTCGTCCGCAGCATCACCGTCTCCGCGGTGACCGCGCTGCTCGGCGCGGCGCTGGGCGCCCTGCTCGCCTACGTGGTGGTGACCGCCGGGCCGGACAGCCTCGTCCGCCGGCTCGTCACCTCGGCCTGCGGCGTGCTGGCCCAGTTCGGCGGCGTGACGCTGGCGTTCGCGTTCATCGCCACGCTCGGCCTGAGCGGCTTCGTCACGGTGTTCCTGCGCGACTCGCTGGGCATCGACATCTTCTCGGGCGGCGTCTGGCTGTTCGACCTGCCGGGCCTCGTGCTCGTCTACACGTACTTCCAGATTCCCCTGATGGTCATCGTCTTCCTGCCCGCGCTCGACGGCATCCGTCCACAGTGGCGGGAGGCGACCGAGAACCTGGGCGGGTCGACCTGGTACTACTGGCGGCACGTGGCGGGCCCGCTGCTCGCGCCGGCGTTCCTCGGATCGACGCTGCTGTTGTTCGCCAACGCGTTCTCCGCGTACGCCACGGCGGCGGCGCTGGTCAGCCAGGGCGCTCCGCTCGTGCCGCTGCAGATCCGTTCCGCGCTGACCAGCGAGGTGCTGCTCGGCCGCGAGAACCTCGGCAAGGCGATGGCGCTGGGCATGGTCGTCGTCGTGGCGCTCGTCATGTGGCTCTACGGCCTGTTGCAGCGGAGGACCTCCCGATGGCTGGACTGAGACAACGCCGCGTCCGCCGGCAGCGCGTGCTGCGCTGGGTCGTCGTCGCGCTGTTCGCGGTGCTGTTCCTGCTGCCGCTGTTCGCGATGCTCGAGTTCACGACCCGCGGCGCCGGTGGTGGTTTGACGTGGGAGACGTGGCGGGTCCTGTTCGACTGGGGCACGCTCGCGTCGACGTACCCCATCCTCTGGACCGGCATGAAGGCCTCGTTCTGGCTGATGCTGCTGTCGGTGGCGCTGACGCTGGCGCTGCTCGTGCCGACCGTGGTCTGGGTCCGGCTGCGGCTGCCGAAGCTGCGGCGGGTCGTCGAGTTCGTCAGCCTGCTGCCGCTCACGGTGCCGGCCATCGTGCTCGTCGTCGGCCTCGCGCCGGTGTACGCGTGGGTCGTCTACTTCGTCGGCGGCTCGTCGGTGACGCTGTTCCTCGCGTACACCGTGCTGGCCTTGCCCTTCGCCTATCGCGCCATCGACGCCGGCCTGTCGGCGATCGACGTGCGCACGCTCTCGGAGGCCGCCCGCAGCCTCGGCGCCGGTTGGGCGACGGTGATGTGGAAGGTGGTCCTGCCGAACATCCGCAGCGCCGTGCTCTCCGCCGCGTTCCTGACCGTGGCGCTGGTGCTGGGCGAGTTCACGATCGCGTCGCTGCTCAACCGCGACAACATCCAGGTCGCCATCAACCAGCTCGGCAAGAGCAGCGCGCCCGTGTCGGTGGCGGTGTCGCTGGCCGCGCTCGTGCTCGCGTTCGTGCTGCTGTTCCTGCTCTCCTTCGCCGGTCGCCGGCGCGGTCAGGCCCGTCGGGTCAATCGGGTCAATCGGGTCAATCGGGAAAGGACAACTTCGTGACTTCGTCAGGGGTACGCCTGGAGGCGCTGCGCCGCTCGTTCGGCGGCGTGCCGGCGTTGGACGGCCTCGACCTGGACCTGGCGCCGGGCGAGCTCGTGGCCCTGCTCGGGCCGTCGGGCTGCGGCAAGACGACGGCGCTGCGGATCCTGGCCGGGCTGGAGGACGCCGACTCGGGCCGCATCGTGGTGGGTGGCAGGGACATCGCGAACGTGCCGGCCAACCGCCGCGACATGGGCATGGTGTTCCAGGCCTACAGCCTGTTCCCGCACCTGACGGCGGCGGAGAACGTGGAGTTCGGCCTGCGGCTGCGGCGGCAGAACGCGGCTTCGCGCCGGGCGCGTTCCCGCGAGATGCTCGAGCTGGTCGGCCTGGGTGCGATGGGCGACCGCTATCCGCAGCAGATGTCGGGCGGCCAGCAGCAGCGGGTGGCGCTGGCCCGGGCGCTGGCGATCCAGCCGCAGGTGCTGCTGCTCGACGAGCCACTGTCCGCATTGGACGCGAAGGTCCGCGTACAGCTGCGCGAGGAGATCCGGCGCATCCAGCTCGAGGTCGGCACGACGACGCTGTTCGTGACGCACGACCAGGAGGAGGCGCTGGCCATCGCGGACCGCGTCGGCGTGATGCGCGCGGGCCGGCTCGAGCAGATCGACGCGCCGGAGGCCATCTACGCGACCCCCGCGACACCGTTCGTGGCGGAGTTCGTCGGCCTGAGCAACCGCCTGCCGGGCACGGTGGTGGGCGACGTGGTCGAGGTGCTCGACGCCCGCCTGCCCCTGATCGCCGCGGCGTCCGCGCCCGACGGTGCGGTCACGGCGCTGGTCCGGCCGGAGTCGATCGACGTGACGGCCGCCCCGGACGGCCCGGGCCGGGTGGTCTCGGCGAGCTTCCTCGGCGCGACGGCCCGGGTCACCGTGGCACTGCCCGACGAGGTGCTCGTCGTCGCCCAGACGGAGAGCGCCCGCCTGGCGGACCTCCCGACGGGGACCGCGGTCCGGGTGGTCCTGCGGCCGGTCCCGGTGGTCGTCTCCGCCGCCTAGCCGACCGCGCCCGCGGTGCCCCTGTCCGGGGCACCGCGGCGCGGTTCATGCGTTCATCGGCCAGTTGAACAGCAACGACGTCGACGCGCGGGCAGCCGGCCCGCGGCTGCCCGCGGACACGGTGTTGTCGTTCTTCTACGACCTGCCCGAGGAGCGGTGGGGCTTCGACCCCGCCGACGCCGGCCACTGGCGGGTGCTGGTCGCTCCGGTGGAGAGCGCGGTGCCGGTGACCGGGCCCGAGTCGGCGGAGTCGTTCCCGGCAGCCGCCGTAGACACCGTTGCCGTGTCGACGATCCCGGAGCCCCACCTATGTGCCTCGGCACCGGGTCTTCGGCTGGCCGGGGTCAGGACGAGATCTGCCGCATGAGACCCATCATGTCCGGCGAGACCCACTCCTCGGCGATCCTGCCGTCCGCGACGCGGTAGATCTCGATGCTGGTGAAGCCGACGCGGCGTTCGGTCGCCGGAACGCCTTGGAACGGTCCCTTGTGGGTGCCCTCGAAACGCAACCGCATCGCGACCTTGTCGCCGTCGCCGAAGATGTCCTCGATGCTGACCCGCAGGTCGGGAAAGCCCGCCAGCATGGCCTGTACGCCGAGCTTCCAGATCTCCCGGCCGTGCAGCGGCTCGTCCAGCCCGGGAAGGTTGGCGACGAAGTCCTCCGCGACCAGGTCGGCGCACGCCTCCAGATCGCCGCGATCCAGCGCCCCGAATGCCGTGCGCATCAGCGCGATGTTCGCCTCGACTGTTCCAACCACCGCAGTACCCCTTCCGATCTGTTTCACATTACGACTGCAATGTAACCGAAGTCGCGTCACCTCCGCAACCCGCGCCGCATCCCGCGGACCCCGTTCGGGTTGACTCCGGGCCGGTAGCCTGTTGCCGTGCGGGCGGCGGCGGAGGTTCGGCGGCGATGGCTCGACGGTCGCGTCGGTCTTCGCGGAGCAGTTCCATCGGCTGGGCTACCTCGACGTCGAGTGCTGATGGACGCGGACGCGTGGCGGCGCATCACCGCGGGAGTCGACGGCCGCGACCTGCGCTACGAACAGGTGCTCGACGAGTTCGGCACGCCGGGCCTCATCGTGTCCCGGCGAGTGCTCTGCTACGCCCCGCCCGACGGGTCCGGTTGGGTGTTCGTCGACTGTGTCCCCCTGCACCGCGACACGTACGTCCCGGGTCGCGGCACCGTCGTACGGCACTGGGACGTCGATCCCGTGGTGCGTGCGGTCCGTCGGCCCGCCGCAGGCTTCGAAGCGGGCCTGACGCTCACCCCGGACCTGTGGCTGGAACGCGGGGAAGCACCGCCCGACGGGCGGCCGACGACCGCGGTCCACTTCCCCGATCCGTTCGCACCCACCCCGGACGGCCGGGAGACCTAGACCTGGGGCTACAGCAGCCCGGCGAGCCGGTACAGCACCAGCGAACCGGCGACGGCCACGTTCAGGCTCGAACCGGTGCCGACCATCGGGATCTCCACCGCACCGTCGAGCAGGTCGAGCGCCTCCGGTGGAATGCCCGTGGCCTCGTGCCCGAGCACCATGACGGTCCGGCGCCGCGCGGGCGGTAGGTCGGCCAGCCGGACCGCCTCGTCCGCCAGTTCCACGCCCAGGATCGCCGTGGAGGCGCGGTGCACGCAGGCGGGCTGCCGCAGCGTGTTGCCGCGGGCGAGCGCCTCGTCCACCCAGCCGAACGGCGGCACCGCCAGGCAGGCCCCGACCGCGTCGCAGGTGCGCAGCAGCGTGCCGAGGTTGGCGCCGTGCATCGGCCACAGTGGAGCGGCGACGAGGTGTCCCCAGCAGCGGTGCCGGCGGGGTCGCCGGGTCGCCCGGATCTCCCGAGGGGTCCGGACCCGGATCGCGGGCTTCACCGCACGGGAGCGGCGGCGCTCCGCGCGTCAGCAGTCATGTGTGGCGTGCTTCTCGGCGCACGCGGGCCATCGACGAGGTGCCTGACTCCGGGCTACAGGATACCGCTGTTCAGACGAGGGCCGCCGCGGGTTTCGGGGTGGGGTCGAGCGGCAGGTCGCGGAGCCGGCGGATCGGGGTCGACAGGTAGATGATCGGCGAGAGCACCGTCAAAGCCCCGAACAACAGCAGGGTGGTACGGGCGCCGAGCGGACCCGCCAGGATCCCCGCAAGGAGCCCGCCCAGCGGGATGGCGCCCCAGGAGACGAACTTGACCGTCGCGATCACCCGCGACAGGAGCTCCGGCGGGCTCGCGAGCATCCGGTAGGTCCGGGTCGTCACGCTCAGGACCACTGTGGACCCGGCGAAGACGAGGTTGCCCACGGCGAAGGCGACGTAGCCGACGGTGCCCGTGCCCAGCGGGATCAGCAGCGCGCCGGCCACGCCGACGAAGGCCGAGATGATCAGCCCGCGGGCGGTGCCGACCCGGTCCGTGAACCGCGTCGTGAGCGCCGCCCCGATGAGGGTGCCGAGGCCGTCGGCCGCGAGCAGCAGGCCGACCAGGACCGGCGTCGCGTGCAGCTCACGGACCAGATAGAACGGGAACAGCGCGAGCATCGCGCCGCAGACGAAGTTGGTCGCCGTCGCGTCCCACATGGCCGGCCCGATGATCGGGTGGCGGAGCACGTAGTGCCAGCCCTCGCGGATCAACGTGACCATCGGTGGCCGCTCCGCGGCGTGCAGCACCCGCCGGGCCGGCAGCGTGCGCAGCAGCACGGCCGAGACGACGTAGCTGACGGCGTCGACGAACAGCGTCGGCACCGCGCCCAGCACCTGCACCGCGAGCCCACCGAGCGACGGCCCGCCGAGCTGCGTGGCGGCGTGCGTACCGGAGTTGAGGCTGTTGCGGGCCTGCAACTGCTCCGCCGGCACGATCTCCGGCAGGAAGGTCTGGTTCGCCACGTCGAACAGCACGTTGGCGAAGCTCACGACCAAGGCGACCCCGACGAGCTGGGCCACCGTCAGCGCGTCCAGCCACCACGCCAGCGGCACGGACGCGATGGCGAGGGCCCGGACCAGGTCCAGCGCGACCTGCATGCCACGCAGCGGCACGCGCTGCACGATCACGCCCGCCGGCAGGCTGATCAGCAGGTACGCGAGATAGCCGGCCGCCGTGATCAGGCCCATCTCGAAGGCCGAGGCGTCCAGCACGGACAGTGCGGTCAGCGGCAGCGCGATGCCACCGACCGCCGAGCCGAGGTGGCTGGACGTGCCGGCGATCCACCAACGCCAGAAGGCAGTGGGTTTCATAATGGAACTGACTATAGTGGTGGGTGTGAGAAGAGTCGACCTCGCCGACGCGGACTGCGGCATCGCGCAGTCCCTCGGCGTGCTGACCGACTGGTGGACGTTCCTGCTCGTCCGCGACGTCGCCGGCGGGGTGACCCGCTTCGACGGCCTCCAGCACGGGCTCGGGATGAGCCGCCGCGCCCTGGCCGAGCGCCTCGCCGCGCTGGTCGACCACGGCGTGCTGCACCGCCGGCGCTACACGGACCGGCCGCCGCGCTACGACTACCTGCTCACCGAGAAGGGCGAGGGCCTGATGCCGGTGCTGATCGCCCTGCAGGAGTGGGGCGACCGGCACGTGCTCGGCGACGGGTCACTGACCGCCACGGCGGCGGCCGGGTCGGCCGAGGCGCGCCGGGTGCACGCCCTGATCGGGCGCCGGCTCCCCGACCTGACCCTGGCGCGCCACGACGGTGCGCCGGTGCCGCCCGCCGACCCCGACGCCTGGACGGTCCTCTACTGCTTCCCCGGCGCGTTCGTGCCGGGCGTGCAGGGCCTCCCGCCGTACTGGGGAGACATCCCCGGTGCCGCCGGCTGCACGCTCGAGTCGCACACGTACGCGGCCCGGGCCGCCGACTTCACCGCCGCGGGCGCGCGCATCCACGGGGTCAGCACGCAGCGCCCGGACCAACTCGCGGCCTTCGCCGCGCACGCCGAGCTGCCGTTCCCGCTGCTCTCCGACGCCGAGGGGCGGCTCGCCACGGCGCTGCTGCTGCCCACGTTCCGCGCCGCGGGCACCGACCGGCTCAAGCGGGCCACGCTGCTGCTCGACCCGACCGCGACGGTGCGCGCCGTGCAGTTCCCGGTGACCGACCCGGCCGGCTCGGTCACCGAGATGCTGCGCCTGGTCCGCGACCGCACGTCGGCCGCCGCTCAGGGCTCCAGCAGGTAGACCACCGCGTCCGGGGTGTCGACGCGGCGCAGCGGCAGGCCGTCGACCCGACCGTCCAGCGTCGGCTCGTACGGCGTGCCCACGACCTGCGCGCGCACCACCACGACACTGCGGACACCGGACTCCCGCAGCAGCGCGACGCTGTCGGCGTCCGGGAACCGCAGCGTGGCCTCGCGGATGGCGTTCTGCCGCGGCGGCGTGAACGCGGCCGCGCCGTTGACCATCGCCGGGAAGCGGTCGGTCTCCCAGAGCATCGGGACGCCGTCGATCGTCGCTCCCGTGGGCAGGACGAGCAGCGGCGCGGGCGCGGTCGCCAGCGCGGCCGGCCGCGTCGGCACCGTCGGGTGGCCGGTGGTGTTGATGCCCTCGGCGACGACGAGCAGCGGCAGCAGCGCGACCGCGAGGCTCGCCGGCCGCAGGGTCGCCCGCCGGGCGAGCGCCGTGACCGCGCCGGCGGCGAGGATCCCGAGCAGCAGCGTGGTCCAGACGACGAGCCGGCCAGGGGTACGGATGCCGTCGAAGCCGGGCAGCACGTAGACGAGCCCGTACGTATAGCGACCGCCGCCGGGCCCCTGCGTGCCCATCGCGAGGACGATGCTCGCGATGACGCCCGCCGCGAGCAGCAGCCGTTGGCGCAGCGTCCAGATCGACACCACCAGGCCGAGCGCGGCGAGCGCGTACAACGTGTATCCGGGCAGCAGTGACGTCTCGCCCCGGTGGCCGAGCGACGCGCGGACGCCGGCGTGCAGGTCGCCCCAGACCACCGAGGTGTTGGGCGAGCTGAAGAAGCCGCGCAGGGGCGGCGAGGACCACTGCAGGTCGCTCCAGCTCCGGCGGACGTACGGGAACTGCTCGGCGACCTGCAGGTAGGGCCGGGCCATGAACGCGGCCGCGGCGAGGAACACCCCTAGCCCGATGCCGTCGGCGCGGAGCAGGCGGCGGGACACGGGCGGCCGGTGCCGCAGCCAGGCGATGACGGCCACGACGCCGACCAGGGCCAGCGCGTAGCCGAAGGGAACGCCGATGCCGAAGCCGAGCGACACCTGCCACGCGGCGACGCACCACCCGGCGACCGCCCAGCCGGGACGCGCGTGCGACGGCCGGTAGCCGTGCCGCAGCGACCAGCCGTGCCCGCGGGCGAGCATCGCGAGGGCCAGCGCGATCCCACCGGTCGAGAGCACCTGGAGGTGACCGACCTGGGCGAGCCGCCACGGCGCGTACGCGAACGCGGCGCCCGCCACGGCACCGGCGATCCGGCCCGCGCCGAGTTGACGGACCAGGGCGTACGCGCCGATGAACGCCAACGCGAACACCAGCACGTAGACGATGTTGTAGCGCAGCAGCGCGGCGACCGGCCCGGAGCCGATGAGCCCCGCCGGCGCGTATCCCAGCAGGGTGTCGGTGAAGGCGAAGCTGGTGCTCTCGGGATGGAACGCGTTGGCGTGCCAGAGGTTCGTCGGGTCGGTCCGCAGCGCGTGACCCGACCAGGCCATCTGCCACGCCTGCATGGTCGGGTCGCCGGTGTCGCCCGGGATCGTGCGGGTGGGATGGCGCAGCGTAGGCCAGGTGACCAGCGCGGCCAGCGCGACCGCGCCGAGGACGACCAGCGTCCACTCGTGCCGCAGGACGCGCCACCATCGTCGTGCCTCTGGAGCCGGCGCCGGACGCGCGGACTCCACCGTTTCGACGCGCGCAGGCGCCGCCCCCGTTATGACCACGACGCAGACAATCTCACCCACGCCATCCACAAAGGGATCAGCCGAAGGGGGGTTTCTCAGGATGGATTTCTGACGATGTCGTACAGCGCGGTCCAGTCGCGGGTCGCGAGACCGGCCGCGACGGCGCGGTCGTAGAGCGAGCGGACCGCGTTCGGGACGGCGGCGTCGACGCCGGCGGCCACGCTGGTCTCGGCGATGTGGACGGCGGTGGCGCCCATCATGCGAACCGTGCTGAGGTCGCCGGGATACTCCCCCGCCGCCAGTTCGGCGGCGAGGTCGGCGCCGTCACCGACCATCGCCGGCAGGTCGGTCAGGAGGCGCATCGCGTCGGGGAGGAAGTCTTCCGCGGGTACGCCCGCCGAGGTGACGAGCGCGGTGCCGTGCAGGAGGCCGGCGAGGGCGGTGAGGAAGACGTCGAGGTGCGCCTGGTAGAGCAGTTGCGCGAGGCCCGGGTCGGCGCCGAGGTACCGCGTGTCACCGATCGCCCGCAGGGTCGGCTCGTGCTCCCGGAAGAGGTCGGACGGTCCACTGTAGAAGGCGTACGCGCCGGCCTGGCCGACCAGCGGCGGCGGCACCATGATCCCGCCGGTCAGGAAGCCCGCGTCGCGCTCCCGGGCCCAGGCGGCGGCCGCGCGGGACTCGTCGGGGGTGCCGGAACCGAGGTTGACGAGGACCTTGCGGCTCAGGCCCGTGCTGCCCAGCACGTCGTACATCGCGCCGTAGTCGGTCAGGCTGAGCAGCACGAGGTCGCCGGCCGCGACGGCGGCGTCCGGGGTCGGGGCGATCGTGACACCGACGAGCCCGCCGGCGCGGCCGGCCGTGCGGTTCCAGACGGTGACCTGGTGCCCGGCGCGGACGAGCGTCGCGGCGATGGCGCGCCCCATCGGGCCGAGGCCGATGACAGTGGTGCTGTTCATGCGAACCATGCTTCGCGGATACCCTCGGTGCGGCAAGTACCTACTATTTTGTGCACTACTTACCTTTCAGTAAGCATGGGAGCCGGCATGACCGCGAAGGCACGGCGCGGCCCGTACGTCTGCGGCATCGACGCCGCCATGGACGTGGTATCGGGCAAGTGGAAGTCGCTGATCCTGTGGGAGCTCGACAACCACGGCGTGCGGCGGTTCGGCGAGCTCCGGCGCGGCCTGCCCGGCGTCAGCGAGAAGATGCTGATCCAGCAGCTCCGCGAGATGGAACAGGACGGGCTGATCAACCGCCAGGTGTACGGCGAGGTGCCGCCGAAGGTCGAATATTCGCTGACGCCGGACGGCCGGTCGCTGAACGCGGCACTCGCCCCGCTCGGCGACTGGGGCACGGCCCGCGCGGCCCGCCTCACCGCCGACGGCACCCTCCACACGCACTGACCCGACCCCAACCATCGCGGCGTCAGGTGGCGTCCTATCTGGCGAGGGGGTGGGCATGGCCGAGACGTTCCACGAGTTCGTGGTGCAACGATCCCCGGCGCTGTCCCGGCGGGCCTACCTGCTCACCGGCGACCACCAACTCGCCGAGGACCTGCTGCAGAACGCGCTGGCCAAGACCTACCGGCACTGGCGGCGGATCAGCGATCCCGAGGCGTACGTGCGGCGCGCCATGTACCACCAGCAGGTCTCCTGGTGGCGGCAACGTCGGCTCACCGAACGCCTGGAGTCGGAGCCGGTCGAGCGGGCCGGCACCGACCACTCCGACGCGACCGCCCTCCGGTTGACCGTCGCGGCCGCGTTGCGCCAGCTCACCCCGCGCCAGCGCGCCGTGGTCGTGCTGCGGTTCTACGAGGACCTGACCGAGCCACAGGTCGCCGAGGTGCTCGGCTGCTCGGTCGGCACTCCTAAGGGACGTTAGATGCTAAGGTCGATGTCAATACTCAGGGTCATCGATCGCAGGGGGCCATTTCCGATGGTACGGCGGGTCGCCCGGTCCGGGAACCGGGTTCGGTTCGACAGCAAGGACGCGCTTCTGGCCGGCGGTGTCGATGTGCGGGCCTTGCGGTACCAGCGGGCCAGTCAAGACAGGAAAGAGCAGGGCAAGAGCGTCGGTGATCAAGGCAAGCTGAACTTGGCCGAGGTCACCAAGCGGTCCTGGTCGGACGCGGGGTCGTTCACGGACAACGACCGGTCGGCGAGCCGGCACGCGAAGAAGGATCGGCCGGAGTTCGAGTTGCTGATCGAGCGGATCGAAGCCGGTCGGGGTGACGTGCTGGTGATCTGGGAGATGTCCCGTCGGGAGCGTGACCTGGCGGTGTACGTGAAGATCCGGGACATGTGCACGAAGGTCGGCTTGTACTTCTGGCTCGTCGGCGGAGTCCTGTACGACCTGCGGGACAAGAACGACCGGATGATGCTCGGCTTCCAGGCGGTCCAGGCGGAGTGGATGGCGGACTCGATCCGGGACAACGTCTTGCGCGGTGTGGCGATGGCCGCGGAGGCGGGCCGTCCGCATGGGAAGGTCACCTACGGGTATCGGCGGATCTACGACCAGCGCACGAGAGCCCTGCTACGGCAGGAGCCCGACACGGAGCTCCGCACCGCGACCGCTGTTGACGGGACGGTGATTGAGTACAGCCATGCCGGGGTCGTGCGGGACAACTTCAAGCGGGTCGCGGCTGGGGTTCCGCTGATTACGATCGAGCGCGATCTGAACGCCAGGGGCATCCCGTCCCCAGAGGGAAAGACCTGGCGGCGCGGGATCATCCGTAAGCAGGTGATGAACCCGGCCTACATCGGCAAGCGAGTCTTCCGCGGCGAGGTGATCGGGGACGGCGCGTGGCCGGCACTGCTGGACGGTGAGGGCGTCTATTGGGCGTGCGTGCAGTTGCTAAGCGACCCGTCCCGGACGACGACTCGGGCCGGCCGGGCCGTCCACCTGCTGTCCTACATCGCCGCGTGCGGGGTCTGCGGCGGTCCGCTGTCGTCCAACCACGTGAACCGGCACGGTTGGGAAGGACAGGTGTACTCGTGCCTCAAGAGGCGGTGCGCAGCGGTCAAGGCCGAATTCCTCGACGAGTACGTCCAGCGAACCGTCGTGGCGTGGCTGTCCCTGCCAGAAACCAGCGAGATGCTCTCGGCCTTGTCCGGTGGGGACGAGCAAGCCGCTCAGGCGCGAGCTGAGGCGGTTCGGCTCCGGGTGGAGTTGGAGGAGTGGCGCAAGCTGGGCGAGCAGGGCGAAGTCTCGGCTGTAGCGTACGCACGGGCGGAGAAGGGGTTGACCGCGCAGATCGCCGAGCACGAGCAGCGGGCACAACAGGCCGGTATGCCGCCGGTACTTCGCGGACGGATCGGCGAGCACGCCGCACAAAAATGGGCCGACCTGGGCGATCAGGTCGCGGTAAAGCGGGAGATCATCCGGACGGTGGCAGACATAAACTTGCTACCGGCCGGCAAGGGCAACCGCCGGCCGTTTGGCGGGCACCGTCTGAGGTGGTCGTGGCGATTCTAGGGCAAAGAGAACCAGCACCTCGCATAGCTGGGGGCATCACGTCGATTCGACCCGCCATCACGTCGCCAATCCCAACTTAGTACTACAAGCGGTCGACTGAACCAAGTAATGCTCTGCACTGTGCCAAAAGTTGGTCATATGTCATAACCGTGATGCCATGAAGGCGAGCATTTAGTCCGTGCAATGCATGCAACTCACGGCGTGTCCACTTAGACGACCGTCCAGCAATGATGACGGCCCTGGGATGATACGCGACAATTTCCGGATGGTCGTCAAGTCCGCCTCGGAGCTTGTCGTGCAGAACGTCCAAATAGCGATGACATTGCCCGATTGCTTTCGTTATTTGGTGGGCCCAATAAAAACATTTGTGCTCACGGTCATAGTTCAACACCGTCGCGTCCGGCCGCTTCAGTTCGTAGACGTCTCGAAGGCCGTTTAACGCCGACTCCACAAGAATGTCTATATCGTCGGCGGCACTGACTCGCCGGACCGCGTCGCGACGAACATACACGTTTCCGAGCGCCCATGTGTGTGCCTCCAGCCAATCTTGATAAATGGTCTCTGCAACCTGGCCACTCTCGAGAAGTGACCCAAGCTGATCGGTTGCACGCCGCAATGCGCTCAATCTCACTGCGTCATCGATGGAATTGCTGATGATGTCCGCCACTTCAGGCTGTCGCATGACTGATGCCATCTGGGGCATGCTCAGAATTTTGGCTAACGCTGCGGCTGCATCTATTGAGTCGTCCCCGGCGACGTCGTCGACTCGAATGAGTGCATATGATCCAGGCGTCCGATTCCGAATCGCGGCCGCAGCATCCACGTATTTTAGAAGCTCGTGAACCTCCGACTCGCTTAGGGAGATCTCATTCTTTGGGGACATTGGCTTTGTCGTGTCAATACGTTCCAGGCGAAGCACTAGTTCAGCAGAGCTGGTGGAGTGTGGAACGATCCACGCTATCGCTTGAATGAGATAGCGCTTGCTGCGCAATACCCGGGTCGGCAGATAGGTGACTATCCCGTTGCGAGCGAGTCTGCTTTCGATGCGCTCTACCTGCACCACGTCCCGGCGAGGGCCCGGACTATTCGCCTGAGTCATGCGACAACACTGACGCAATGAGAACCGAGGGTCAAGGGAGGACGAGTGCCAACGCGGGAAACTAGCTAGGCCAGCATCGCTCGAACGATGGCTTCTATCTGCGTGGCCGCCGGATGGGTCGCAAGCTCGGTGCGGATGCGGCGGCGCAAAGAGATAAAGCTCGTATTCTCGTCGAATGCAAGCCCTGAAACGATGTCGCGCTGCCTAGCTCCCAGTTCGACGAGGCGTCGGTGATCGGGGCGCGCCTTGTCGTAAAGTGGAATCGGCAGCTGCCAGATGTGCTTGTCGACGTGTCGCTCGTCCTTGCCATAAGACATCATCGGCCGGATCAGCTCTGTGAGCAACGCGCTGTTTAGGATCGCGCACAAGTAGAGACCTTCGTCGTGCGTAGAAATTGTACAGTAATATAGTCCGTGCTCCAGGATTACTCGCGGATCCTCTACAACAGCCGCAGAGACGTGCATTCCAGAGGCGCCATACGCGAGACGTAGTGGAGATGGCGGAATCTGAACCGAGAGCTTCCGCCGGTAGTCGAGCTGCTCACCGAGCGTAAGGCGTGTGCTGCGACGGTGGTTCTCCCAAACGGCTACCGCCTGCTGCCACCAGTCCGCTAATCCGGGATAATAGTCAAGGACAGAGTCGTCACTAGCAATTAGGCGTTGCCCCACGATTGGGAGGACGACCCGACGGGCAGGAAGCAGGCGGTACGGGAGGAGACTCTCTCCAAGTAGGACGTCCCGGATAAACTCGGTTTCAACAACCCCTTCTAACCTTTCGAGGTCCTTCCATGGTTGTTTCTCGTAGTTGCTTCGCGACGACTTGACCTTTCGACTGCCGGCGGCAAACCCGAGTGGACTATGCGGAACATCAACAAAAAACAACACGCGAGGGAAGATAGTGGCACCGTTGTTCACACGTGGCGCGTAAGGTGATTCCTCGACGAGTGATCCGGTCGAGACCAACCCTGCGATCTTAATCTCTATGTTCGGTTCCACAACGTCCCATGATCCCCCTGAAGCCGGTATTCGCCCGGACCAACGTTGCGTCGTCGCGGACATCTGTCGATATTGGTCTGATGACGTTCTGCGGCCAAAAATCACGCTCGCGCCACGCGGGAAGGGATGGGGACGCAACCGCCGTAGGTCCCACGTAGCAGTGAACGTCACGGCAACAGGCTCGGCAGAATCGTCGTACCAGCCTGACCGAAAGCCGGCATAGTAGGCACGGTCGAGTACCGCGTTTGGGAGCACAAATGCAAACGACCCGCCCATCGCCAGATACTGCTGTATGGCGCGCGCAACGAATAGGGCGGAGAGGTCCTGGTGAGTCGCAAACTTGCCCCCGTGCCAGATCCCGCGATCGCTTGACAGGTCCTTAAAAAGTTTCTGCATATCGATCGGCATGTGCCGGTAGGACAACCACGGTGGATTTCCAATAAGGACATCCACGCGATTCTCGCGTAGGGCGAGCCATACGGGACGCGCAAGGTTCCTAATGTAGTAACTCCAGATATGATTGCGACCTTCGTCGTGAAGTCTGCACATCGCGGCGAAGGTCTCGAGAATCATCGGCTGATCTTCTTCGGCGATCGCCATCCTATGAAAAACGGCGCCCAAGGAAGGAAGCGTATTCTTGTCGCGTGGCTTCGCCGCCAGCGATGCCAAATTCGATACGAGTCTGTCGAAACGACTAGGATCGGAGAGTAGGTGCTCGGGAAAGCGAAGCACGTCCTCGAGAAGACTTGCGCCGTGTCCAGCACTAATGCGGAGGTGTTCCTCGGTGAAGAGGTCGAGCCGTTCTCTCCATTGAATGCTGTCGCCCAGGTAGACGGGAATATTGATGGTGTCTCTACCGGGGTCGACCAAGCGTTCCCGACCAATGGCCAGCAGATAAGTCACGCGAGCGAGAGCCACTGCAACGGGGTGAAGGTCCACTCCGATCACGTGCCGCGAGAGGCTCGCAAGGGCAGAATCAACGGATTCTCCGCGTACGTCCGCTGCGGCTAGATACTTCCTGACTGCGTGAAACAGGAACGTACCTGAGCCGCAAGCAGGATCCAGCACTCGTTGCTGCAAAGGTTGGCTGATCGACTTGTTTACTATCTCCTCCGCGAGCCAGTCGGGCGTATAGTATTCGCCCATTCGCTTGCGTGTCTCCGTGCCGATCACTGATTCGTAGAGGATCTTAAGTACGTCGTGCTCGACGTGCGCCCAATCGAATCGGGCCAAACGTCGAGCCAAAGACTGCACGAACTGTGCGCCCCCGGGAACCTCTATTGTCCAGTCAAAGAAGTCCTGCTCTACGACCCCAAAAATGCCCGCTTGTTCGAATCGTTGGCCGCTAATCAGGCTAGCCGGCTGCAGGTCCAGGACGTCGATCCCAAGAACCAGATGCGCAATTATGTCCGCGCTATTCACCAGAAGTGTGTGCTCGACGAAGAGTTCGTCACTGTCGATGAACTGAGTCCCAAGCGCGCTGTGCAAGAGTTGTGCCCAAAGGCGCCGCTTGACTTGGACTGTTGGTAGGTCGACATGTTCGGCGTAAAGGTCGGCAAGCATAGCCCGATCGAGCGCGTGCGATGTGCTGGCCGCACCGAGGCGCTGGACAATTTCCGTCGGTGTTGGCAAGACGCCCTGCTGGGTCGCTAAGATGCCCTCGAGCCAATAGAACAGCGCAAGAGGATCCCCCGTACCAGGGCTGTTCTTATAGGTTGTAACGCGAGTCAGGCCTTCGCCTTGAAGCTGATAGGCATGCCACTGAACTCCGTCTGTAAGAATGCCGACGTAGTGTTGTCCGGTCTGATGACTTCGCGCGGTTACATAGCCCGCCAACTGCTTCTCGGCCTCGGCGACGACGCGGGCGCTTCCCAGGTTCTTTTTGACCTCGATGGCGGTGTATCCGGCTTCGATATCGATGCGACGGCCACCACCAGCCGGCACTTCCAGGTCGACATCGACGTGGTCGTCGGACAGGCCGAAGTCACCGGCTAGCAGGAGCCTTCGAATGTCGGCCTGCAGTGTGGCTTCGCTCCGCGGGCGATCGCGGCTCGCGATCTTGGCCAGAAGATCAGCCACAGGCTCGCGAAAGCCCCGTAACTGTTGGTACTGGGGGACAAATCCGGCACTATGACGCCCCGTATTGGCCATGTGACAGTATGCGCAGCCCCATCGATGTGCCGCCATAGCCCAATCGGTGACAAATGGCAGTGCCTCAGGGTGATCCACAGACGATTCAGAGCGACTCGTCGACGCCGGACCAACCTAACCTGAGCCGCAGACTTACCTCCTCTTGCTGATCATGCCAACCGCAGTCTCGGGCCCACCTCGCTGCCGGGCGACTCAGGCCCCGTATTCTCGGTGCCGCCTGGATCGTTCGGCAGGCCGGCACCTCCCGTTCCGGGCGGTATCTCTCGCGCCGATGCTTGATGTCAGCCAGAAGCCCTCCCGGGGGCCGACGAGCTCTTTCCCGTAGTCGGCCATGTGCCAGGTCGCTCGCCACCATGAGCCGCGTCAGGACATTGCGGCGCAGCCCCGGCTGATCGTGGACGGTGCCGCGAGGTCCTTCTGGCCCGTTGGATGAGATGCGCCTCGGAGGTTCAAGCTGCTGGATTGTTGGTGGGGTATTCGTTCCAGTGGAGCATG
>NZ_BONE01000073.1 GCF_016862555.1 Asanoa siamensis
GCGTACTGCTTGACCGCGTCGGCGGCGTGCACGCCCCGGACCGTCGCGATCAGGCGGCGCACGGTGGCGGCGTCGGAGACCGGCCGCAGGTCCTGCAGCGGGTCGTGGCCGCCGTGCGCGTCGAGCATCGCGAGCTCGGCGCCGGCATCGGGGTAACCCATCGCGATCCGGGCGGTGAACCGGTCGCGCTGCGCCTCGGGCAGCGGGTAGGTCCCCTCCATCTCGATCGGGTTCTGCGTCGCGATCACCATGAACGGCGTCTGCAGCTCGTAGGTGGTGCCGTCGACGGTGACCTGGCGCTCCTCCATGCACTCGAGCAGCGCCGACTGGGTCTTCGGCGAAGCCCGGTTGATCTCGTCGCCGACCACCAGGTTGGCGAAGACCGCGCCCGGCTTGAACTCGAAGTCGTGGTTCTCCTGGTTGTAGACGGAGACACCGGTGACGTCGCTGGGCAGCAGGTCGGGTGTGAACTGGATGCGCCGCACGGAGCAGTCGATCGACCGGGCCAGCGCCTTGGCCAGCTTGGTCTTGCCGACACCCGGGACGTCTTCGATCAGGAGGTGACCCTCGGCCAGCAGCACGGCGAGCGCGAGCCGCACCGTCGCCGTCTTGCCCTCGATGACCTGCTCGATGTTGGCCACGATGGCGTCGCTGGCGGCTCGGAACTCGGGACCGGGCAGCGGTGCGCCCAACTCGTCCCAGGTCTGTTGTGTCACGGGCCTCCTCCTCGGGGGTGCTGCGGCTTCATATGCAAGAGCGTCTGGACCCGTGGTTTGGTTCACCCGGTGCGGGCAGAATTCGGCAAGCCGCCGCACCACCGCCGGCCCCACCCGTGCCATCAGGCTAACTGGATTTTTTGACCGCGCCGACCCGGCCGCCCGCGCTGTCCAGGATGGGAGCTTTGACCGCCGGGAGCGGCTTCGCCGGATAACCGCGAAACAACGACATACCGCGCGATGAATTGGCGGATCGATATCTTTCATAAACGATCATCGAGCACTATCGTGACGCCTCATGGCTTCCCCTCAAGCGGGCGTGAGTCCGCAACCGGCAGAGGGACCGGCATCCCTCGAGAACTTCGGCTATCGCCAGGAGCTTCGGCGGGAGCTCCGCTTCGTCGACATGCTGGCCTACGGCCTCGTGTTCATGGTCCCGATCGCCCCCTTCGCCATCTTCGGCTCCGTGTTCCAGGCCTCGGGCGGCATGGTCGCCCTCACCTATCTGGTCGCGCTCGTGGCCATGCTGTTCACCGCCAACTCGTACGCGCAGATGGTGCGGGCCTTCCCCATGGCGGGGTCGGTCTACAACTACGCCAGTCGCGGAATCGCGCCGCCGGTCGGATTCGTGGCGGGCTGGGCGATCCTGCTCGACTACATCCTCGTGCCGAGCCTGCTGTACGTGGTCGCCGCATTCTCGATGAACGCCATCGTGACGGCGATCCCGACCTGGCTCTGGCTCATCGCCTTCGTGGCGGTCAACACGGTCGTCAACTACCTGGGCATCAAGATCACCGCCAAGGTCACGCGCTGGTTCCTGATCGCCGAGCTCGCGGTCCTGGCCCTCGTCGTCGTCGTCTTCCTGATCGCACTCGGCCAGGGCAAGGGCAACGGGCTCTCGGCGGGCACGGCGCTGTTCAACGGCGACCTGTTCGGCTGGTCGCTGATCTTCGCCGCGGTCGGCGTCGCGATGCTCTCCTTCCTCGGCTTCGACGGCATCTCGATGCTGGCCGAGGAGAACCGCGAGGAGGCCAGCAAGATCGGTCGCGCGATGGCCGGCGCCCTGATCGTCGCGGGCGTCCTGTTCGTGCTGCAGACCTGGCTCGGCTCCATGCTGGTGCCGAACCCCGACGGGTTGTTGCAGGGCGGCGCGGTCGTCGGCGACGAGTTCGCGCAGGCCGCCGAGTCGGCCAGCGGGCACTGGATGTACGTGCTGACGTCGCTCGCCACCGCCCTCGCCTGGGGCATCGCCAACGCGATGGTCGCGCAGGGCGCCACGTCCCGGCTGCTCTTCGCGATGGCCCGCGACAGGCAGCTGCCGGCGTTCCTCGCCCGGGTCTCGCCGCGACACGCGGTGCCGACCAACGCCGTGTTCCTGGTCGCCGGCCTCTCGCTGGTGCTGGGCCTGACGCTCTGGTTCACCCGGGAGGCCGACGCGATCGCCGACCTCGGCCGGCTGGTCAACTTCGGCGCGCTGGTCGCGTTCATCGTGCTGCACCTGACGGTCTTCTGGTGGTACGTCGTCCGCAACGGCAGCCGCGACTGGTTCCGCCACGCGATCCTGCCGGCGGTCGGCCTCGCCATGCTGATCTACGTCGTGGTCAACCAGAAGATCTTCGCCCAGCTCATCGGCGGCATCTGGGTCCTCATCGGCATCGTCATCGTCGCCGTCCTGGTGGCCACCAAGCGCACGCCGGTGCTCGCCGGCATGTCCGAGGAGACCACCGTGGACCCCGACGACAACGTGGCCCCGGCACCCAGGGACCCGGCGCTCTAAGATCCACAAGCGACAAGACCCACGGAAGGCGGAAGCGTGACCGACGTTCTCCGCTACCGGCCGACGGCCGCCGAACTGAGCTACACGTTCGGCGGCCGCGAGCCGGTGGCCCGCATCAAGTCCGGCGACATCCTGGACACGTACACCGAGGACTGCTTCGGTGGCGTCGTCCGCGGCGTCGGCGACCTGCCCTCGCAGGTCTGCGAGTTCCCCTACCTCAACCCGGTCACGGGACCGTTCTTCGTGGAGGGTGCGGAGCCCGGCGACACGCTCGCGCTGCACTTCGTCTCCATCACCCCGGCCCGCGACTGGGCCGTCTCGTCGACCTTCCCGCACTTCGGCGCGCTCACCGCCACGCACACCACGGCGATGCTGCACGAGCCGCTGGAGGAGCGGGTCTGGGTCTACGAGATCGACAAGGCCGACAAGCTGGTCCGGTACGCGGCCCGCAACAGCGACTTCACCGTGGACCTGCCGCTGGACCCGATGCACGGCACGGTCGGCGTCGCGCCCGGCGCGTTCGAGGCCCGGATGACGATCGTCCCGGACGCGCACGGCGGCAACATGGACACCCCGGAGCTGCGCGCGGGCACCACCGTCTACTTCGGCGTCAACGTGCCCGGCGCGCTGTTCGCCCTCGGTGACGGGCACGCCCGACAGGGCCAGGGCGAGGTCAGCGGCGTCGCGGTCGAGGCCGCGATGGACACCGTGGTCGCCGTCGAGCTGATCAAGGGCGTGGCCACGCCGACGCCGCGACTCGAGACCGACGACCACCTGATGTCGGCGGGCTCGGCCCGGCCGCTGGAGGACGCGTTCCGGATGAGCCAGCACGACCTGGTGACCTGGGTCGCCGACGCCGGCAAGCTGGACGTCCTCGACTCGTATCAGCTGATCAGCCAGGCGGGTGAGGCACCCGTGGGCAACGTCTGCGACGCCAACTACACGATGGTCGCCAAGGTGGCCAAGCGCTACCTTCCGACCGTCGACATGTATCAGGGCGCCCACGCCCGACTACGCGCCCTCGCCGACAGCTACCGCTGACCGCGGTCGAGGGGGAGGGACGGATCGCGGTGCGCCTGCGCGAAGAGCTGTTCGTGCTCGGCTTCGACAAGGCCGGCAAGCCGGCGGTCCACCCGGACAGCCTCGACATCGGTGTGGCCGGCGCCCGGCTGGTCGAGCTCGTGCTCGCCGGCCGGGTCGCCGTCAGCGGCGGCCGGCTGGGCGTGGTCGGGGTCGAGCCCACCGGCGACGCCGGCGACGACAACCTGCTCGCCGCGATCCGGCTGGCCGCCCAGGCGCCGCCGCTGGCCGGCGCGCTCAACCAGCTCCGCGAGGGCGCCGGCGAGGCCGTCCGGAGCGTCCTGCTCACCGAGGGCGTGCTGACCAAGACCGCCCAGCGCCGGCTCGGCCTCGTGCCGGTGACCCGCTACCCGGCAGACGAGGGCGTGGTCCGGGCGATCACGGTCCGGCTGTGGTACGCGGCACACGGCCGCTCGCAGCCCGACGAGCCGACCGCGGCCCTGTGCGGCCTGATGCACGCCGTACTCCTGCACGAGCACGTGTTCGTCACGATGCCGCTGGCCGGTCTCGACCAGCGGCTGCGGGAGATCCGGGGCAAGCTGTCCGATCCCGTACGGGAGATCGTCGATGCCGTGACGACCCTGGTGGCGAGCGCGGCGTTCGCGATCTATCGCTGACCGGGGTACACTCCGCTCATGGCCAGGGCCTTCCTGCTCCTTACCTAGCCGTGCTGACGTCGCTGACGCGACCGGCACGGCTACCCCTCCTGCGTGAGGGGCTTTTTTATGCCCTCGTGCAGACGCGCTGACACCCCGCGTGCCGCACCACTGGCCCTGACGACGAAAATACCGAGGTGGCGAACATGAGCGAGGCAGCCGAGCGTCCCGACCAGGACGTCCCCCCGTTCCGTTACACGGCCGCGCTGGCCGGTGACGTCGAGCGGAAGTGGCAGGACTACTGGGAGGCCCGCGGCACGTTCCGCGCGCCCAACCCGGTCGGCGAGCTGGCCGACCCCGAGCACCCCCGGGCCGGCGCGCCCAAGATGTACGTGCACGACATGTTCCCGTACCCGTCCGGCGACGGCCTGCACGTCGGTCACCCGCTGGGCTACATCGGCACGGACGTCTACACCCGGTTCAAGCGGATGACCGGCTTCAACGTGCTGCACCCGATGGGCTTCGACGCGTTCGGCCTGCCGGCCGAGCAATACGCCGTGCAGACCGGCACCCACCCGCGGATCACCACCGAGCGCAACATGGTCCGGTTCTGGGCGCAGCTGCGCCGCCTGGGCATGGGCTACGACGAGCGCCGGCGGGTCGCCACCAGCGAGCCGGAGTTCTTCCGCTGGACCCAGTGGATCTTCCTGCAGATCTTCAACTCCTGGTACGACAAGGACGCCGGCAAGGCCCGGCCGATCGACGAGCTGATCAACGAGTACGCGTCGGGCACGCGGCCGACCCCCGGCGACAAGCCGTGGGCTGAGCTGTCGGGCGTCGAGAAGCGGGCGCTGCTGGACGAGCACCGGCTGGCCTACGTCTCCGAGGCGCCGGTCAACTGGTGTCCCGGCCTGGGCACCGTGCTGGCCAACGAGGAGGTCACCCCCGACGGCCGCAGCGAGCGGGGCAACTTCCCGGTCTTCAAGCGCCGCCTGAAGCAGTGGATGATGCGGATCACCGCGTACGCCGACCGCCTGGTCGACGACCTGGACGTGCTGGACTGGCCCGAGCCGGTCAAGCTGATGCAGCGCAACTGGATCGGGCGCTCCACCGGCGCGCACGTCGACTTCCCGTTCGAGACCGCCGCCGGCGCCGAGGGTGAGATCACCGTCTTCACCACCCGGCCCGACACCCTGTTCGGCGCCACCTACATGGTCGTCGCGCCCGAGCACCCGATCGTCGACACGCTGACCGCGGCGCACTGGCCCGAGGGCACCCACACACCGTGGACCGGTGGCCACGAGACGCCGGTGCAGGCGGTCGCGGAATATCGCCGGGCCGCCGCCCGCAAGACCGAGGTCGAGCGGGCCGCCGAGGCGCGGGACAAGACCGGCGTCTTCACCGGCACGTACGCGGTCAACCCGGTCAACGGCGCGCGCGTCCCGGTGTTCATCGCCGACTACGTGCTGGCCGGCTACGGCACCGGCGCGATCATGGCGGTGCCCGGCCAGGACGAGCGCGACTGGGAGTTCGCGGAGGTCTTCGAACTGCCGATCATCCGCACGGTACGGCCGGCCGACGGCTTCGACGGTAAGGCGTACACCGGGGACGGTCCGGCCATCAACTCGGCCGCACCCGACCGCGGCCTGAACCTGGACGGCCTGGTTGTCGCCGACGCGAAGGCCACCATGATCGCCTGGCTGGAGGCGAACGGCGCCGGCACCGGCGCGACCACCTACCGGCTGCGCGACTGGCTGTTCAGCCGCCAGCGCTACTGGGGCGAGCCGTTCCCGATCGTCTACGACGAGACCGGCATGCCGGTCGCCCTGCCGGACTCGATGCTGCCGGTCGCGCTGCCCGAGGTCGACGACTTCGCGCCGCGTACGTTCGAGGCGGACGACGCCGACAGCAACCCGGAGACCCCCCTGTCCCGGGCCCGCGAGTGGGTCGAGGTCGAACTGGACCTGGGCGACGGGCCGAAGCGCTACGTCCGCGACACCAACACGATGCCGAACTGGGCGGGCTCGTGCTGGTACTCGCTGCGCTACCTGGACCCGCACAACGACAAGCACGCGGTCGATCCCGAGAACGAGGCCTACTGGATGGGCCCGCGCCACGAGGGCGACCCGGGCGGCGTCGACCTGTACGTCGGCGGCGTCGAGCACGCCGTCCTGCACCTGCTGTACGCCCGGTTCTGGCACAAGGTCCTGTTCGACCTGGGCCACGTCTCGTCGTTCGAGCCGTACCGCCGCCTGTTCAACCAGGGCTACATCCAGGCGTACGCGTTCCGCGACGCGCGCGGCATGGTGGTGCCGGCCGAGGAGGTCGAGGACCGCGACGGGCACTGGTTCTACGGCGGCGAAGAGGTCTTCCGGGAGTACGGGAAGATGGGCAAGTCGCTGAAAAATGTGGTGACGCCCGACGAGATGTGCGAGGCCTACGGCGCCGACACGTTCCGGGTCTACGAGATGGCGATGGGTCCGCTGGACGTGTCCCGGCCGTGGGAGACCCGGGCGGTGATCGGGGCGCAGCGCTTCCTGCAGCGGGTCTGGCGCCTGGTGGTCGACGAGGAGACCGGCAAGACCCGCGTGAGCGAGGAGCCGGCCAACGAGACCACGAAGCGCCTGCTGCACAAGGTCATCGACGGCGTCCGCACCGACCTGGACGAACTGCGCTTCAACACGGGCGTGGCGAAGCTGATCGAGCTGACGAACGGGCTGACGGCGCTGGGGGGTCCGGCACCGCGCGAGGCCGTCGAGCCGCTGGTGCTGATGTCGGCGCCATTCGCCCCGCACGTGGCCGAGGAGCTGTGGCAGCGTCTGGGCCATTCGGAGTCGCTGACGTACGTCGACTTCCCCGTCGCCGACCCGGCACTGCTGGTGGCCGAGGAGGTCACCTACCCGGTCCAGATCAACGGCAAGGTCCGGGGGCGCATCTCGGTCGCAGTCGACGCTTCCGAGGAGACCGTCAGGGCGGCCGCGCTGTCCGAGGTGGCCGAGGCCCTGGACGGCAAATCTCCGAAGAAGGTCATCGTCATCAAGGGCCGCATGGTGAGCGTCGTCGTCTAGAGAGCGTCAAACCGAAGAGATCCAAGCTGATGTCCCGGGTTCGTCGGGGGCGCGACCGTCGCTCCCGCCGGACCCGGGGTTCGTCGTTGGTCGCGCTTTTGAAGGGCGCCGTTTCCATGACCGGTTCCGCTCGGGACTGGCCGGAATCTTCGGCGTCGTTGGTCACCCTCTAGGCCCCGGGAGGGGTATTGCGCGCTGGAGCTGTCGCACAAACCGCTCCCTTATGCTCCAGCGCGCAATACCCCTCCCGTGTCCTGACGCACCCACCATCCGCGACCACGGTCACGGCCCGAGGGTCACAGTCCATTGGCTGATCTTTCGCGGTGGGACTTCCGCGGGGGGTTGCGTGGGTGGGTCGGCGGCGGCTTCGAGCAGGGAGGATCACCTGTGGGCGTCGATGTCGAGTTGTTTCGGATCGAGCAACTGGGGACTAGTCCCCGGCGTCGGCGGACCGTCGAGGTCGCCTCGGTCGGTGATGTCCACTTCCACTTCGCCAAGGTTCTCGAGCGGGCACAGCATCAAGGCACCACGCCGATGCTCGACCGCATTGATCTCTATGGAACGCTCGAGCTTTCGCATGACGAGATGCCTCAGTTGCTCGCCGAGCTGAGTCAGCTCATCGCCGCATCCGAGGGTGAGCTCGAGGTGTTGCGGGCGATCCGGCGGTTGGCCGAGTCCTGTCAGGAAGCTCGTGAGCTGGGGCTGCGGTTTGTTGGTGACTGATCAGGTGTTGGCGGGCTCCCAGGTGAAGCCGTCGGGGTCGGTGAAGGCCGGGGTGTCGGCGGAGATGGTCAGGCGGTGGGAGCCGGTGCCGTCGGGGGAGACGCCGGCGGTCTTGGCGATCGCCCGGCGCTTGTTGAGGGTCAGCTTCACCGGGCCGGTGTCGAACTCGACGTAGCGGCCGCCGAAGCTCTTCGAGGCGGCGAGGCCGTGTTCCGCGTAGAAGCGCTTGCTTGCCGCGACGTCTTCGCAGCCCAGTTGGAGGACGATGGCGGCGATCTGTTTGGTGGCTGGGCCGGTGTCTTTCTTCGACGACGATGCGATCGTCCAGAGGGTGCCGTCGGGGGCCTGCACGACGCCGCCGTAGCCCCACAGGGACGTCGCGGCCGGCTTGAGGATCGTGGCGCCTGCCTGTGCCGCGGCGTCGACGAGGGCGTTGACGGTGGCGGGCTGCGACACGACCAGCGACAGGGTGAAGCCGCGGAAGCCGTTCGTCGGCGCGTCGGCGGCCTTTATCCGCAGGCGGTCGCCCAGCCCGAAGGCGGCTGTGTAGAAGCGCTCGGCGGCAGCGGCGTCAGCCGCCTCGACGGTTACGAACTCGATGGAAGGCATGCGATGACGCTATTCGTCTAGCCGGTGTGCGTGCTTCTTGATTCCTGACCGGCGATGCCCCCAACCGTGACCCACCGCGGAATTCCCACCGCGAAGATCGCCAATGGACTGTGTCCCTCGGGCCGTGGTCGTGGTCGCGGATGGTGGGTGGGTCAGGGCACGGGAGGGTGTTGCGCGCTGGAGCATTGGGAGCGGGGTTTGCGACTTTGCGTAAGCGCGCGACACCCTCCCGGGACCTAGAGAGTGAGCCACGACGCCGAGAAACCCGGTCAGTCCCGAGCTGAACCGGTCTTGGAACGGCGCGCCGACCGCCGCCACCGCCAGACGATCACAGCGCTAGCGATCAACCCGAAGCTCGCCGGGACCACGGTGAACCAATTGATCGAGCCGGGCGAGACCACTGCCGAGCCGAAGGCGGCATAACCGAAGGCGGAAGGCACCGAGGCGATCACGCTGCCGGCCAGGTAGGGAGCAAGGCGGGCGCCGGTCGTGCCGTAGCCGTAGCTGACCAGGCCGAAGCCGCCCAGGGGGACCAGGCGGACCGTGATGACGCCGAGCATGGACTGGCGGGTGAACCAGCCGTCGAGTTGGGCCAGGCGGCCGCGGACGCGTTCGGCTACGAAGTCGCGGCCCAGCCAGCGGCCCAGGGCGAAGCCCAGTAGGGCCGCCAGGAAGGCCGCGGCCAGGGTGTAACCCGCGCCGCCGAGGGGGCCGAAGAGGGCGCCCCAGGCGACCGTGATCAGGGTGCGCGGCACCAGGGCGATCAACAGTGCGGCGCCGACCAGGATCGCGGCCAGAGGCGCGAACGGGCCCAACCGGTCGACGGCGTCCGGGATGGCCTGGAGGTCGGGTGGGGCCAGCAGCAGGATCAGGCCGAAGGTGCCCAGCAGGGCGACCAGGAGCGCGAAGCGGAGCACCGGGTGCCGGTGCCAGCGGGAGCGGGCGCCCGCCGGCAAGGCCAGCATGGACCGACCGGGTGGGAGGGCCGGTCGCGCCGGTGGGGCGGGGAGTGCCCGCCGCTCCGGCGGGTCCGGGGTCACGGTTGAACGGCGAGTTGGCGCTCCTGGCGCAGGCGCTCCGCCCAGCTGTCGTCCAGCGGCGGCAGGTAGCCCGCGCCGGTGGCCCAGCGCAGCAGCAGGTCGGCCAGGGCCGGGTTGCGGGACAGCGCCGGGCCGTGGGAGTACGTGCCGAGCAGGTTGCCGCGCCACGCTCCCTCGCTGGTGCCGTCGTTGCCGATGCCCGTCGTCACCTGGGCCAGCGGCGAGACCCCGGGGCCGAGGTGCGTACGCCCGCCGTGGTTCTCGAACCCCGACAGCGGCGGTAGGCCGAGGCGGGGGTCGATCACGCCGTGCAGTTCGCCGACGGCGCGGGACGGCCCGCGGTCGGAGTGCAGGTCGAGCAGGTTGAGGCCGGGGAACTGGGCGCCCTTGGCGAAGAAGGACGTGCCGAGGAGCTGGTAGCCGGCGCAGACCGCGAACACCACCGAGCCCTGCGCCACGGCCCGGTGCAGGCCGCCGTCGGCGTTGAGCCGCTGCGCGGCCAGGGCCTGCGGGCCGTCCTCGCCGCCGCCGATCAGGTAGAGGTCGGCGCCCTCGGGCAGCCGCTGGTCGGAGCGCACCTCGATGGTCTCGACCGGGATCCCGCGGGCCTGGGCGCGGGCGGCGAGGATCAGCATGTTGCCCCGGTCGCCGTAGGTGGACAGCAGGTCCGGGTAGATCCAGACGATCCGCAGGTCTTCAGTTGACACGGTCCAGCTCCGCTCGAATGTCCTGGAAGGCGGTGTAGTTGGCGATCACTTCGAGCCGGCCCGGCGGCACCGCGTCGAGGGCGTCGGCGAACGACGTGACGTGCTCGAACGGGATGCCGTTGACATGCAGCCGCACGGCGAGGTCGTACGCGCGGTCGCCGGTGATCAGCACCCGCCGCCCGTACAGGGGGGAGAAGTCGACGTCGAACAGCCACGACGTGTCGAGGCCGTCGGGGTCCCGGGCGTTGATGGAGAGCAGCGTCGGTGCGGGTTCCGCCATGTCGAACGCCTCGAGCCAGCTCGCCGGGTTCTTCGCGAGCAGCAGCCGGATCAGCTTGCCGTCGCGCTCGACCTGGGCGTAGCGGCCGGCGACCGAGCTGACCGTGCTCAGCCGCAGCACGGCGTCGGCCGGGCGCACGCCGAACTGGGCGGCGACGGCAAGCGCGGTGGCCGCGTTGCCGATGTTGACCGTGCCCGGAAGCTGCAGCTTGACCTGGTGCCAAGCGCCGGTCGGGTCGAAGACGCCGTCTTCCTCGACGACCCACTGGGGCCGGGGCCGGCGCAACGGGCAGTTGGTGCACCGCCAGTCGCCGCCGGCGCGCTCGATCGCGCCGCCGCAGTTGGGGCAGACCCACGAGTCGTCGTGCCAGCGCTGGCCGGCGCTGAACCAGGTGACCGCCGGCGAGCCCAGGGCCGCCCAGGTGACCATCGGGTCGTCGGCGTTGGCGACGACGTGCACGTCGGGGTGGTTGGCCAGCGCCTCGCGCCACATCTGCGCCATCATCGCCACCTCCTTCGCCCGGTCGAGCTGGTCCCGGGAGAGGTTGAGCAGCGCGACCGCGCGGGGCCGGGTCTCCTCGAGGACCCGCGCGAGGTAGTGCTCGTCGACCTCGAGCACCGCGAAGGGCGTGCTGCCGGCCTTGGCCAGCGCCGAGGTGTGCCCGGTCGGCATGTTGGCGCCGAACGCGTTGGTGGCCACCCGGCCGATCCCTTCGAGGGCGGCCACGGTGAGCTTGGTGGTCGTGGTCTTGCCGTTGGTGCCCGAGATCAGCGCCACCGACCGGCCCGCGGCCAGGTGGGTGAGCAGCTCAGGATCGATCTTGAGGCCGATCCACCCGCCGATCACCGAGCCGTCACCGCGCCCGGCGGCCCGGGAGAGCGCCGCGGCGGTGCGGGACACCGAGCTGGCCACCTTCGCCCGCAGGGGCATTTTCGCGTCCGTCACGCGAGCGAGGTTACCGGACAGGACATAGCACGCGGCTGGTCGCGCGCAGTGGCGGGGGCCGGGAAAAATACCCGATTTGTACCCGGGCACCCGAACGAGTCGTGTGGGCATCGTCACTGATCGTTATCACGGATACCGGATCGGACAGTGACCCACTGTCAGTGATGAAACGGACACGGATTCGCGATCAGGACGAGCCGCCGTGTGCCAACTTCGGGTGGTAATCGCACCATCACGCAGCGTAGAACCATCGATCAGCTACAAACTGATGGCCGGTCGCGCAGCGTTGCGCGGCCACCGCGCCGCGTGGGACACGCTCAACCCCGCTCATCCCCGCGACGCCGTCCTGACGTCTCAACCACGGCAGACCAGAGCGGGGATGGGGGGAATCCGCGTCGCCACGCCGCCGCCAGCGGCCGGGGCGGACGTCGGGTGTCGGACAGGCGCGGCCAACCGTCGCGCCGGTACGCCCGGCGGCTCCCGCCGTAGGCGTGCCGGAGGGATCCCGTACGTGTTGGAACTTCGTTCTCGCCGGAGTGGGCGGCCCACCGCCCGAGCCGGCCGGATCGCCGCGACCACCGCTGCCGCCTGCCTGTGCGCCGGCCAACTGGTCGCCACGTCACCGGCGCGAGCCGCCGAGTCAGCGGCCGCCGTGCGGCCGGCGATCACCGGAAGTGTCAGTCGGCAATCGGTTCCGTGGGGAAGCGGCGCGGCAGTGCGCGTCGCCGTCAAGGACCCCCGGACCGGCAAGCCGGCCGGAGCGCGGACCGTAGTAGCGCTCGAGGAGTGGTCCGCCGCCTCGCGGACCTGGAAGCGGAAGGCGACCAAGCGGCTGTACGGAAACGGCTACAACTGGTTCGCCGTCAAGCCGCTCGCCACCACCTCCTATCGCATCGTGTTCACCGGCGACGCCAGCTACCGGCGTTACTGGACGTCGCCGATGTGGATCACCGTGACGCCGAGCGGCGCCAAGGTGCTCGCGGAGGCCAAGCGGCACGTCGGCCGCCCCTACCGGTCCGGTGCCGCCGGGCCGACGGCGTTCGACTGTTCCGGCTACACGATGTACGTCTACCGCAAGGCCGCCGGAAAGAAACTGCCGCACAAGGCGAACTCGCAGCAGCGGTACGGGCGGGCGGTGTCGAAGTCGGCCGCCCGGCCGGGCGACCTGATCGTGGTCCGCAGCGGTTCGTACGGCACGCACGCCGGCATCTACGCCGGTGGCGGCTACATGTACGACTCTCCGCGCCCGGGCACCCGGGTCGGCAAGCACAAGATCTGGTCGCGGAACTACGTGGTGCGCCGGATCGTCTGAGGTTCCAGGCAATTCGTGGGGGCACGGCGGCACTGCCGCCGTGCCCCCACGCGCGTCTCCACTTCGCTCCACCAAGATCCTCCACCGGGCTCCGAAACCGGGTCCGATCGTGTGGCGGATGAGGTTAACGAGGTGAATGTGCGAATCGTTGCGCGCGGAATGGAGCTTGTCAGTATTTGGACAAGCACCCGCGGCGTGCGGCCCTCCACTCCGTCCCACCGCCTTTGACGTGCGGTTTTACGTCCGCGCTGGCCGGATGTGAAGCCGGATTCTGGTTGCGGGTGGAGGGAAGTGGAGTAGAGTGGGGATCAATGGCGGGGCCGGAAGGGTCCGCCGGCCTCGGGTGGACCGCGAATCCGCCCGCAGCGCGAGGGGGTGGGCCGAATGTTTCTCGGCACGCATACCCCACGCCTGGACGAAAAAGGCCGGTTGATCCTGCCGGCGAAGTTCCGGGACGAACTGGCGGGAGGTGTCGTGATCACCAAAGGGCAGGAGCGCTGTCTCTACGTCTTCCCGACGCCCGAGTTCCAGCGGATCGCGGGGCAGTTGCGCGAGCAGCCGATGACCCACAAGGCCGCACGGGCCTACAGCCGGGTCTTCTTCGCCAGCGCACATGACGAGGTGCCCGACAAGCAAGGTCGGGTCACCATCCCGGCGCACCTGCGGGAATACGCGGGTCTGTCCCGAGAGCTGGTCGTGATCGGCGCCAGCACCCGGGTGGAGATCTGGGACAAGCAGGCCTGGGACACCTACCTCGCGGAAAGCGAAGACGACTTCGCCGACATCGAAGAGGGGGTGCTGCCCGGCGGACTGTAGGGCGACGAGGCATCGGGTCCCGCGAAGACCCGCGTTCCGCCGCCGTTCGCCCGCCGTACCGCGAGATCTCCACCCGCTCCCGTCCCTGGCGTCCCTTCCCCGGTGCCAGGCATGGCGGCGGATGGGGATCTGGCGGTACGGCGAGCGATGCAGCCGTCTGGCACGGCGGAAGACGGCGGGTCACTGGGGGGACAACCGATGCAGGAGCCACGCGGCACCCACGTGCCGGTGCTGCTCGAGCGGACGCTCGGGCTGCTCGCTCCGGCGCTCGCCCGTCCCGCCCGGCAGGGCCCGCGCGTCCATGTCGACGCCACCCTCGGTCTCGGTGGGCACGCGGAGGCGGTTCTCGCCGCGCATCCCGACGTCGTGCTGATCGGGCTCGACCGCGACACCGAGGCGCTGGCGGCGTCCCGGCAGCGGCTGGCCCGCTACGACGACCGCGTCCACCTGGTGCACGCCGTCTACGACGAGCTGCCGGAGGTCCTCGACGACCTCGGCATCCCGGCGGTCGACGGGGTGCTGATGGACCTCGGGGTCTCCTCCCTGCAGCTCGACGTGCCCGACCGGGGCTTCTCGTACGCCCAGGACGCGCCGCTGGACATGCGGATGGACCAGACCCGGGGCACCACGGCCGAGACCGTCGTCAACACCTACACCGCCGGGGAGCTGACCCGGGTGCTGCGGGTGTACGGCGAGGAGCGGTTCGCCAACCGCATCGCGGCGGCGATCGTCCGGGAACGGGCCAAGCAGCCGATCACGTCGTCGGCGCGGCTGGCGGAGCTCGTCCGCGACGCGATCCCGGCGGCCGCCCGCCGCACCGGCGGGCACCCGGCCAAGCGCAGCTTCCAGGCGCTGCGGATCGAGGTCAACGGCGAGCTCGAGACGCTGGAGCGGGCGGTGCCGGCGGCACTGGACGCGCTCGACCTGGGCGGCCGCATCGTGGTCATGTCCTACCAGTCGCTGGAGGACCGGATAACCAAGCGGGCGATGGCCGAACGCGCGAAATCGTCCGGGCCGATCGACCTGCCGGTCGAGCTGCCCGGCACCGGGCCGACGCTGCGGCTGCTCACCCGCGGCAGCGAACTGCCGAGCGACGACGAGGTCGAGGCCAACCCGCGGGCCGCTTCGGTGCGGCTGCGGGCGGCGGAACGGATCGATCCCGACGCGGCGCCGCGTGACCGGCCGCGCCGGGTCAAGGCACTGCACCAACCCGCCGCGCGAACGGCGGGAAGCAGCGGTGGTCGCGGTCGTACCCCTGGCGGAGGTACCCGCGACGACGAGCACGAGGGGGAGGGAACATGACAGATCAGAAGCGCGCACCGCGGTCGGGGGGCCGGACCACGGAGCGCCAGGTCGGGCGGGGTATCCGCGCGCACCGCACGGATCCGCGCGGCCGCACGGCCGCCCGGGAGTTCCCGACGCAGGGCAGCGCGGCGCTGCGTCCGAAGGAGCGCGCGACGACCGCCCCGGCCGGGGGGCCGCGGCTGAAGGTCGCGCCGCCACCGCCGGTGACCGGGCCGCGGGTGCCGTTCGTCGCGCTGGTCCTGGTGCTGGTGATCGGCGGCGTGCTCGGCATCCTGGTGGTCAACACGAAGATCGCCGAGAACGCGTTCCGGATCGAGCGGCTGAAGGAGACCGGCGCCGCGCTCGACATCCAGCAGCAGGAGCTGCAGCGGGAGATCGCCACGGCCAAGGCGCCGGGCAACCTGACCGCCGCGGCACGGAAGCTGGGCATGGTCGCGGGGGGCGACCCGGCCTACATCCGGCTGCAGGACGGCAAGATCATCGGGATTCCGAAGCCGGGTGCCGGTGTGCCGTCGGTGACCAGCGACCAGCCCGCGGGGCGGTAGCGGGTGCCGCCGCGGACGCCGGACCCCCGGCGCGAACCGCCCGCGGCGCGCCGGAACCCGCCCCGTGGCGGCCGGCCGTCCGGCGACGACGATCCCACCCCGGCCCGTAGCGGCCGGGGCGGGATCTTCGAGGCACAGGCGTACACCCCGCGCGGGCGGACGGTGCGCGAACAGTCCCGCGGCGCCCGGAAGGCGCCGGAGACCACGCCGGAGCCGGCGCCGCCGACGCAGCGGGAGCAGTCCCGTGGCGGTCGGGCGGCGGAACCGGCTCCGCCACGGTTGCGGGTGGTCGACGGGGGCCGGGCGGGCGAACCACGGGCCGCCCGCCCGGCCGCGACCCGGACCGGTTCGACCGGGGGGCGAACCGGCACGACGGCGGGTGCGGCGGCCAGGAAGACCGCCGCGCCCGCCCGTTCGCGCGCTCCCCGCACTGACACGGGACGGGCCCGCACGGACACGGGACGGGCCCGCACGGACACGGGACGGACGGGCGCCGTGCCGAAGGGTCGGAGCACCGCCACCAAGGGCGGGGCCACCCCACCCCGGCCGCCGCTGCGGCGCAAGCCCCGCAAGCGGCCGAAGCTGGCCGACCCGAACCGGCGTCTGCGGCTCGGCGCGTTCCTCGCGCTGGCCATGTTCGCCACCATCGGCATCCGGCTCGTCACGCTGCAGGTGCTGCCGACGCCCGCCTACGCCAACGGCGGCATCGAGGACCGGCTGCGTACCGTCACGCTGTTCGCCTCCCGGGGTGGCATCTACGACCGGTCGGGCGTCCCGCTGACGCACAGCGTCGAGGCGCGGTACGTCTACGCCGACCCGACGCTGATCGAGAACCCGCGGGAGGCCGCGGCCAAGCTGTCGCCGTTGCTCGGCGTGGCCCGCTCGGACCTCGAGAAGCGGATGGCCAAGCGGAAGCTGCCCACCGGCGTCCAGTCGACGTTCGCCTGGCTCGCCCGGGGTGTGCCGATCGACAAGGCCAACCAGGTGATGGCGCTCAACATCAAGGGCATCGGGATCGAGCACGACGAGCGCCGCGAGATCCCGGGCGCCGACGTGGCCGCGAACTTGATCGGCATCACCGGCGAGGACCTGAACGGGCTCGAGGGCCTGGAGTCCCGCTACGACGACGTGCTGCGCGGCACCAACGGCAAGCACCTGTTCGAGTTCGGCAACGACGCGTCGTACACGCCGATCCCCAACGGTTTCAGCCAGGTCACCGAGGCCAAGCCGGGAAGCTCGCTCACCCTGACCATCGACCGCGACCTGCAGTACGAGATCCAGCGGCTGCTCGGCACCAACGTGCGGGCCCGCAACGGCACCGTCGGCGCGGCCGTGGTCATCGACATCAAGACCGGCGAGGTGCTGGCGCAGGCGAGCGAGCCGACCTACAACGCGGCCGACTGGCAGAAGTTCAAGCCCGAGGACCGGGAGGACGCGGCGACCTCGTTCGTCGTCGACCCGGGCTCGGTGCACAAGGCGATCGTCTTCGGCGCGGGTCTGCAGGAGGGCGTCATCACGCCGAAGACGGTGTGGCCGATCCAGTCCACGATCCGCAAGGACGTCGTCTACCGGGACACCCACCCGGCTGGTGGCAAGCGGATGTCGATGGCCGGCGCGCTCGCGTATTCGTCGAACGTCACGACGATCATGATCGCGGACAAGCTGGGCCCGCAGAAGGTGTACGACTACCAGCTCAAGTTCGGCCTCGGGAAGCCGACCGGCGAGGGCATGCCGGGCGAGGCGTCCGGCCGGGTGCTGCCGCCGGCCGAGTGGAACGGCTCGTCGCCGGGCTCGATCCCGATCGGGCACAGCGTCGACGTGACGCCGCTGCAGATGGCCGCCGTCTACGCGGCGATCGCCAACGACGGCAAGTGGATCCAGCCGCACCTGATCAAGGAGACGATCAAGCCCGACGGCACGAAGGTGCCGGCGCCGGCACCGGAGACCCGGCAGGTGATCAGCCCGCAGCACGCCGCGGAGCTGCGCACACTGATGGAGGCGGTCACCACGATCCCGGACGCGACCGGTGTGTCCGGCCGGGTCAACGGCTACCGGGTGGCCGGCAAGACGGGCACGGGCAAGCGTGTCGTCGACGGAAAGTACGCGCCTGGTGACGTCGCGTCGTTCATCGGCATGGCGCCGGCCGAGGCCCCGCGGTACGTGGTCGCGGTCTTCGCCTACACCCCGGGTGGCGGGGGCGGCGACGTCACGGGGCCGGCGTTCAAGGAGATGATGCGGTACACGCTGCAGCACTACCGCGTCCCGCCGAGCACCAAGGCGGCCCCGAAGTTCACGGCGTTTCCGTAGATCAGTCCTAGATCAGCCGTAGATCAGCGTGGGTATGCGGAAGCCGGGCGCGGACCGGGTAGGGTCTGACGCCGTGCCCGGCAATCCGCGCCCCAGCGCCGTCGCTCCCGTCCGGCTCGCCGATCTGGCGGCCCTGGTCGGCGCCGCCGCGCCCGCGACAGACGTCCAGGTCACGGGCATCACGCACGCCAGTGGCGAGGTGCGCCCCGGTGATCTCTACGCGGCGCTGCCCGGCGCCCGCCGGCACGGTGCCGAGTTCGTGCCGGCCGTCGCCGCGGCCGGAGCGGTCGCGGTGCTCACCGACGCCGCCGGTGCGCCGGCCGCCGCCGCGGCGGGGCTGCCGGCGATCGTGGTCGACGACCCGCGCGAGGCGCTCGGCGCGGTCGCGGCGGCCGTCTACGGCGACCCCACGGCCGGCCTGGTGATCATCGGTATCACCGGCACCGCCGGCAAGACCTCGACGGCCTACCTGGTCGAGTCCGGCCTGCGCGCGGCCGGCCACGTGACCGGCCTGATCGGCACCGTCGAGACCCGGCTGGGCGACCTCGTGATCGACAGCGTCCGCACGACGCCCGAGGCGACCGACCTGCACGCGCTGCTCGCCGCCGCCCGGGAGCGCGGCGTGACCGCCGTGGTCATGGAGGTCTCCAGCCACGCGCTGGCGATGGGCCGGGTCGGCGGGGTGCGGTTCGCGGTCGGCGGCTACACCAACTTCGGCCAGGACCACCTCGACTTCCACGCCGACCGCGACGACTACTTCGCTGCCAAGGCGAAGCTGTTCGACGGGCGCTGCCGGGTCGAGATCCTCAACTTCGACGACCCGGCCCTGCTGCCGCTGCGCAGGCCCACCACGGTGACCTACTCGGCCGCCGGCGACCCGGCCGCGACCTGGTGGGCCGACGGCGTGGTCGACGCGGGCTACGGCCAGGCGTTCACCGCGCACGGGCCGAGCGGGGTGGCCGTGGACGCGGGAGTGGCGCTGCCCGGGCTGCACAACGTGGCCAACGCGCTGCTCGCCGTCGCTTCGCTGGTGGCGGTCGGGGTCGACCCCGTGACCGCCGCGGCCGGCGTCGCCGCCTGCAAGGGGGTGCCCGGCCGGCTCGAGGTCGTCGAGGCGCCCGGCCCGGTGCTCGGCGTCGTCGACTACGCGCACAAGCCCGACGCGATCGTCGCGGCGCTGCGGGCGCTGCGGGCCCGCGCCGAGTCCCGTGGCGGCCGGCTGATCTGCGTGATCGGCGCCGGCGGCGACCGGGACCGCGGCAAGCGCCCGCTGATGGGCGCGGCGGCGGCCGAGGGCGCCGACCTGGTGCTGGTCACCGACGACAACCCGCGCACCGAGGACCCGGCGGTGATCCGCGCCGAGGTGCTGGCGGGCGCCTCCGGGCCGGCGGTCGTGGAAGAGGTCACCGGCGGGCGGCGCGCGGCGATCGACGAGGCCGTGCGCCGGGCCGGCGAGGACGACGTGATCGCGGTGCTCGGCAAGGGGCACGAACGAGGGCAGGAGGTGGCCGGCGTGACGCACCCGTTCGACGACCGGGTCGAACTCGCGGCGGCGCTCCGCGCCCGGTTCGGCCACCTGGTGGGTCAGCGATGATCCGGATGCGCCTCGACGAGGTGGCCGCCGCGACCGGGGGCCGGCTCTCCGGAGCGGACCCGGCGGCCGAGGTGACCGGCCCGGTCGAGTACGACTCCCGCAAGGTGGCCGCGGGCGGCCTGTTCGTGGCGTTCGCGGGCGAGCAGGTCGACGGGCACGACTACGCCGCGGCGGCCGTCGCCGCGGGCGCCACGGCGGTCCTGGGCACCCGGGCGGTCGACGGCGTGCCGATGGTGCTGGTCGACGACCCGCTGGCGGCCCTGGCCGGGCTGGCCCGCACGGTGCTGACCCGGCTGCCCGACCTGTGCGTGATCGGCCTGACCGGCTCGTCCGGCAAGACGACCACCAAGGACATGGTCGCCCAGCTCGCCGCCCGGCTCGGCCCGACGGTGGCGCCGCCCGGATCGCTCAACAACGAGCTCGGCTTCCCCTACACGGTGCTCAAGGCCGACGAGCAGACCCGCTACCTCGTGCTGGAGATGGGCGCGCGGGGGATGGGCCACATCAGCTACCTCGCGGGCATCGCCAAGCCGCGGGTCGGCGTCGTGCTCAACGTCGGCACCTCGCACATCGGCGAGTTCGGGTCGGTCGAGAACATCGCCACGGCCAAGGGCGAGCTGGCGGAGGCCGTACCCGTGGACGGGGTGGCGATCCTCAACGCCGACGACGAGCGGGTCCGGAAGATGGCCGTGCGTACCCGGGGCAAGGTGGTCCTGGTCGGCGAGGCGCCGGACGCGGACGTGCGGGCGGAGGACGTGACCGTGGACGCGCGCGGACTGGCGTCGTACACGTTGCGGGTGGCCCGGGGCAGCGTGCCGGTGTCGCTGCGGGTGCCCGGCCGGCACCAGGTCGGCAACAGCCTGGCCGCCGCGGCGGTGGCCCGCGAGCTGGGCATGCCGCTGCGCGAGCTGGGCGAGGCCCTGGGTGAGCTGGGGATCCGTTCGGTCCGCCGGATGGACGTGTTCGAGCGGCCGGACGGGATCACCGTCATCGACGACTCCTACAACGCCAACCCGGCGTCGATGTCCGCGGCGCTGCGGGCGCTGGCGGCGATGGGCGAGGGACGGCGTACCGTCGCGGTGCTCGGTTACATGGCCGAGCTGGGCGATTTAGAACGATCCGGACACGAAGAGGTCGGGCGGCTCGCCGCCGAGCTGGGCGTCGACCGACTGGTCGTGGTCGGCACGGCGGCCGGGGCGATCCACGACGGCGCGACCGCCCATCCGGGCTGGGGAGGTAGGTCCGTGGTGCTGGGCGACCAGGTGGCGGTGATCGACGCGCTCCGCGCCGATCTGCGGCCGGGCGACGTGGTGCTGGTGAAGGGCTCCCGGTACCGCACCTGGGACGTGGTCGACGCCCTGCGCGTGGACGGGACCCCGGCGTGAGGGCGGTCATCGTCGCCATCGCGGTGGCGTTCCTCGTCTCGCTGTTCTGCACCCCGATCGCGATCAAGGTGTTCACCCGGCTCAAGGCCGGCCAGCCGATCCGGTCCGACGGCCCGCAGATGCACATGGGCAAGAAGGGCACGCCGACGATGGGCGGCGTGGTCTTCATCGTGGCCACGATCATCGCGTACGTGGCGGGGCACATCGCCCTGACCACGCTCCCGAGCCAGCAGATCTTCCAGGTCGGCCCGACGATCACCGCGCTGGTGCTGCTCGGCCTGCTGGTGTTCAGCGGCGCGGTCGGCTTCATCGACGACTTCCTGAAGGTCCGCCGGCGCCACAGCGGCGGCCTCAACAAGCGCGGCAAGCTGCTCGGCCAGCTCCTGGTCGGCGCCACGTTCGGCATCGTCGCCCTCTACTTCCCGAGCACGATGCTCGACACGCAGGGCAGCCGCACCAACACCGAGACGGTCGGCAGCACCGCGCTCTCGTTCATCCGCGAGGTGAGCTGGCTCGACGTCGGCAAGGTCGGCTCGGTCATCGTCTTCGTGCTGGTCGTGCTCGCCTCGACCAACGGCGTCAACCTGACCGACGGCCTCGACGGCCTGGCCACGGGCGCGTCGACGATGGTGCTCGGCGCGTACGCGTTGATCGCGTTCTGGCAGTACCGGCACTGGTGCGCCGACCCGAGCTACGTGACCAAGCCCGACACCTACTGCTACGCCGTACGGGATCCGCTCGAGATAGCCCTGATAGCCGGGGCCGCCGCGGGGGCCTGTGTGGGCTTCCTGTGGTGGAACACGTCCCCGGCCCGGATCTTCATGGGCGACACCGGCGCGCTCGGCCTGGGTGGCCTGATCGCCGGCATGGCGATGTCGACCCGCACGGTGCTGCTGCTGCCGATCATCGGCGGGCTCTTCGTGATCATCACGATGTCGGTGGTCATCCAGATCATCTCGTTCCGGACCACGGGCAAACGCGTGTTCCGGATGTCGCCCCTCCAGCACCACTTCGAGCTGGCGGGCTGGAGCGAGGTCAACATCGTGGTCCGGTTCTGGATCGTCGCCGGCATCGGCGTCGCGATGGCGCTGGGCCTCTTCTACAGCGACTTCCTCGCCGCGACGAGTTAGGCAACCGGGTCCGACACGCCGAAAGTTTCTCCGCTGTCCGGGCGCGCCGAGCGTCGATGATGGGCCGGTGGGGGAGGAAGCGAAAGCGGGTCACGCGGGCCGGTCGGTGTTCGACGGCGGTGTGGCCGCGCTGCGCGGGCTGCTCGCCCGCCCGCTGGCGTCCTACTACCTGTTGATCTCCAGCGCCGGCCTGCTGCTGATCATCGGCCTGACGATGGTCTTCTCGGCGACCGGTCCGCGGGACATCGAGGACGGCAACGCCTTCTCGGCGCTGGCCAAGCAGGGCCTGTTCGCGGTCGTGGGCATCCTCGCGTTCTGGATCTGCCAGCGGCTGCCGGCCCGTACCTTCCGGGCGTTGGCCGTGCCGGTCCTCGGCGTGTCGGTGGCGCTGCTGCTCTTCCTCAACGGGTTGAACGCGCTGGCCGCGATCCGGGAGGTCAAGGAGATCCAGCTCGGCCCGATCGAGAGCGACTTCCTCTGGCTGCACATCGGCCCGATCCAGGTGCAGCCCTCGGAGTTCGTCAAGGTCGGCCTGATCCTCTGGGGCGCCGACGTGATCAGCCGCAAGGGCCCGGCGCTGAGCTACTGGCGCGAGCTCGTCATGCCGCTGTTCCCGGTGGTCGCCCTGCTGTTCGTGCTGGTCGGCTACAACGACCTCGGCACCATGCTGATCCTGCTCGCCATCGTGGTCGGCATGCTCTGGGCCGCCGGCGTGCGGATGCGGGTGTTCGCCAGCCTGTCCGCGATCGGCCTGGCCGGCATCGGCCTGCTGATCGCGGCCGCCTCCCGGGGCGGCGGCTCCGACGGCGGGGACGGCGGCAACTACCGGTTCGCCCGGTTGCTCACCTTCGTCAACCCGCCGGCCGACTGCGCGGACGCCGGCTGCTACCAGGGCATCCAGGCCCGGTACGCGATCGACAACGGCGGCTGGTTCGGCGTCGGCCTGGGCCAGGGCCGGCTCAAGTGGAACTGGCTGCCGGAGGCCAACAACGACTTCATCTTCGCCGTGGTCGCCGAGGAGCTCGGCGTCGTGGGCTGCGCGGTGATCCTCGCGCTGTTCGGCGTGCTGGCCTACACGGGGCTGCGGATCGCCCGGCGCGTCGACGACCCGTTCCGCCGGCTCGTCGCCGCCGCGATCACCACCTGGCTGATCGCCCAGGCCCTGGTCAACATCGGTGGCGTCGTCGGCCTGCTGCCGATCACCGGGCTGCCGCTGCCCTTCATCTCCGACGGCGGCAGCGCCCTGGTGGTGACCCTCGCCGGTGTCGGCATGCTCGCGTCGTTCGCCCGGGCCGAACCCGATGCCGCCCGTGCCCTGCATGCCCGCCCGCCGGCCCGCTGGGTCCGACTACTCTGGGCCCCGCTGCCTCCGTTGCCACCGGCTCCGAAGGCCAGCCGCCCGACCGCGCCCGCGGCCGGGCGCGCCGCGCGTGACCGCGCCGGCGTGGGTGGCGAGAGGAGACGGTGATGGGTCCGCTGCGGTCGGTCGTGCTGGCTGGTGGAGGGACGGGTGGGCACATCTACCCGTTGCTCGCCTTCGCCGACTGTCTGCGCCGGCACGATCCATCGGTCCGGATCACCTGCCTCGGCACGCCGAAGGGCCTGGAGAACGACCTGATCCCGCCGGCCGGCTACGACCTGCGGCAGATCCCGGCGTTCCAGCTGCCCCGGTCGCTCAACATGGCCCTGCTGCGCACCCCCGACCGGATGCTGACCTCGTCCCGCGCGGCCGGCAAGATCCTCGACGAGGTCCGGGCCGACGTGGTGGTGGGCTTCGGCGGCTACGTCTCGGTGCCCGGCTACCTGGCCGCGTGGCGCCGCGAGACGCCGATCGTGATCCACGAGGTCAACGTGCCGCCGGGCGTGGCCAACCGGATGGGCATGCGGTTCACCAAGCACGTGGCCGTCGGCTTCCCGCACCAGCCGCGCCAGGCCGACTCGCTGCGCGACGCGCGGGTGGTCGGCGTGCCGCTGCGCAGCTCGATCGCCCACCTCGACCGGCGCGCCGCGGTCGCCCACGCCCGCTACCGCCTGGGCCTGCGCCCCGACCTGCCGGTGCTGTTCGTCTCCGGCGGCTCGCAGGGCGCCCGCTCGATCAACCTGGCCGTCGCCGGCGCCGCCAAGGAGCTGTCCCGCGCGGGCATCCAGGTGCTGCACGTGATCGGCGCCCGTAACGAGCCGGTCTCGGTGCCGCACGACCTGCCGGTGCCCTACGTGACCGTGCCCTACCTGAGCGAGATGGAGCTCGGCTACGCGGCCGCCGACATGATGCTCAGCCGGGGCGGCGCGATGACCGTCGCCGAGGTGTGCGCGATCGGCCTGCCGACGATCTTCGTGCCCTACCCCTACAGCAACCAGGAGCAGAGCCGCAACGCGCAGCCGGTGGTCGACGCGGGCGGCGGCCTGCTGGTCGACGACGGCGAGATGACCCCGGCGTGGGTCGAGCGCACGGTGATCCCGCTGATGCGCGACCCGCACCGGCTGGCCGCGATGGGCCACGCGGCGGCGGGCTACGGCCGGCGCGACGGTGACGAGGCGCTGCTCGACTTCGTTTACGAAGCGGCGACCCGCGGCTGAGAGTGACTTTGACGAGAGCGAGGCATGGTGGCAGGGCTCAACATCGCTGATTTCACCCCGGCCGGCACGGTGGCCGCGGAGGACCTCGGCACGGTGCACCTGATCGGCGTGGGCGGGGTCGGCATGAGCGGGCTCGCCCGCCTCCTGCTGACGCGCGGCATCCCGACGTCCGGCAGCGAGCTGCGGGACTGGCCGGCGCTGGCCGGGCTGCGCGCCCTCGGCGGCACCATCCACATGCGGCACGTGCCGGAGAACCTCGACGGCGTCGACACGGTCGTCTACTCGACCGCGATCCCGCAGGACCACCTGGAGCTCGAGGAGGCGCGCCGGCGGGGCCTGCGGATCATGCACCGGTCCGAGGCGCTCGCGGCCGCGATGACCGGGCGGCGCACGGTCGCGGTGGCCGGCACGCACGGCAAGACGACCACCACCTCGATGATCACGCTGATCCTGCAGCACGCCGGGCTCGACCCGTCGTTCGTGATCGGCGGCGAGATCTCCGAGGCCGGCTCCAACGCCCACCACGGCACCGGCGACCTGTTCGTGGCCGAGGCCGACGAGAGCGACCGGTCGTTCCTGCTCTACCGGCCGTTCGTGTCGATCATCACGAACATCGACGCGGACCACCTGAACACCTACGGCGACCTGGCGGGTCTCGAGGCCGCGTTCCTGGAATATGCCCGGCTGACCGACCCGGCCGGCTTCATCGTGACCTGCGCCGACAACGAGGGCACCCGCCGGCTCGCGGCGACGCTGCGGGCGGAGGGCCGCCGGGTCGTCACCTACGGCACCGCCGGCGACGCCGACCTGCGGCTGTCCGACATCTCCTCGTCCGTGCTCGGGGTCCGTTACCAGGCGGTGCTGCACGGCGCGCCGGTCGGCGAGATCCGGCTGCCGGTGCCGGGCGGGCACTTCGGGCTCAACAGCGCGGCCGCCGTGCTCGCCGCGGTCGAGCTGGGCGTGGCGCTGCCGGTCACCGTCGAGGCGCTGGCCGCCTTCCCGGGCGTGCGCCGCCGCTTCGAGCGCAAGGGCGTCGCCAACGGCGTCGTCGTCTACGACGAGTACGCGTACCACCCGGTGTCGGTCACCGCGGCCCTGGAGACGCTGCGCGAGGTCGCGTCCGGCGGGCGCCTGGTGGTGGTGTTCCAGCCCTACCGGGTCTACCGCACCCGCGACATGGAGGCCGAGCTCGCCGCGGCGCTGGCCATCGCCGACGAGGCGATCGTGCTGGAGGTCTTCGGCCCGGGCGAGACCCGCGGCCCGGGGGAGGGCGGCGTCGCGCTGACCGCGGCGATCGACCTGCCGGCCGCGCACAAGGTGTTCGTGCCCGACTGGGACGCGGTGCCGGCCGAGGTGGTCCGCCGGGCGCACCCCGGCGACCTGGTCGTCACCATGGGCGCGCCACCCAGCTCGCTGCTCGGTGACGAGCTGCTCGCGGCGCTGTCGGCGGCCGACGGCGCCTCCGCTGGTTCGGTGTCACCGGTCGCGGGCTGATGACCGTCCGGCCGGGCGGGACCGCGCCGGAGCGGCGCCGCTGGACCCTGGTCCGGGCCGGCAGCGACGCGGTGCCGTCCTCGGTGCGCCGGTTCATGCAGCGGGCCCGCCGCCGCCGGGTGCGGGCCGCCCTACCGTGGGCGGCCGCCCTGGCCGTGCTGGTGCTGCTCGGCCTGCCGGTCTGGCTGGTGCTCGGCACGGGCCTGCTCGGCGTGCGCACGGTCGCGGTCGACGGCACGTCACTGGTCACGCCCGACGAGGTGCGCACGGCGGCCGCCGTGCCGGCCGGCGACCCGCTGGCCCGGGTCGACCTGGCGGCCGTGGCCGCGCGGGTGGGCACGCTGGCGCCCGTGGAGAAGGCGACCGTCACCCGGGACTGGCCCAACGGGCTGCGCATCGAGGTCGTCGAGCGCAGCCCCGAGGCGGTGGCGACGGCCGGCAAGCGGTTCGTCGTGGTCGACCGGTTCGGGGTGGCGTTCCAGGACCTGCGCCGCCGACCGGCCCACCTGCCGCTGGTGCGGATCACGGACCCGCGCGGCAACGTCGACGGCGTACGCGGTGCGGTCGAGGTGATCGCCTCGCTCACGCCGGCCCTGCGCCGGCAACTGGTCGAGGTCGGGGTGTCGGGGCCGGCGCGGATCACGCTCAAGCTGACCGGCGGCCGTACCGTCGTCTGGGGCGACGCGAGCCGCAGCGCGGCGAAGGCGACCGTCACCGCGGGGCTGTTGCAGCGGGACGGAAAGACGATCGACGTCAGCGATCCCGAGGTCGTCACGATCCGCTGAAGAAATACCGCGTGGCGACACGCCGTACCGCTTCCTTGGATCACGGTCGTGTCCCGCTTACGTTGCCCCAGAGGCCGACCAGTTGACATAACTCTAAGCCTCTAGTAGAGGGTGAGGGTTTCCCCCTTGCCCTTCGCGTAGCGGCGGCATGCCGCGGTCCGCCCGCACACGGGAAGGGAAGGCATCCCCGATGACTCCTCCGCACAACTACCTGGCGGTCATCAAGGTCGTCGGCATCGGTGGCGGTGGCGTCAACGCCGTCAACCGGATGATCGAGGTCGGCCTGAAGGGCGTCGAGTTCATCGCCATCAACACCGACGCGCAGGCGTTGCTGATGAGCGACGCCGACGTCAAGCTCGACGTCGGCCGTGAGCTGACCCGCGGCCTCGGCGCCGGTGCCAACCCCGACGTCGGCAAGAGTGCCGCCGAGGACCACCGCGACGAGATCGAAGAGGTGCTCAAGGGCGCCGACATGGTCTTCGTGACGTGCGGCGAGGGCGGCGGCACCGGCACGGGCGGCGCCCCGGTCGTCGCCAACATCGCCCGCAAGCTCGGCGCGCTGACCATCGGCGTGGTCACCCGGCCGTTCTCGTTCGAGGGCAAGCGCCGCCAGGTGCAGGCCGAGGCCGGCATCGACGAGCTGCGCAACCAGTGCGACACGCTGATCGTCATCCCGAACGACCGGCTCCTGGCGCTCGGCGACCGCGGCATCAGCATGATGGACGCGTTCCGCCAGGCCGACCAGGTGCTGCTCTCCGGTGTCCAGGGCATCACCGACCTGATCACCACGCCCGGCCTGATCAACCTCGACTTCGCCGACGTCAAGAGCGTCATGAGCGGCGCCGGCAGCGCGCTGATGGGCATCGGCAGCGCCCGCGGCGACAACCGCGCCGTGGAGGCCGCCGAGGCGGCCATCTCCAGCCCGCTGCTCGAGCAGAGCATGGACGGCGCGCGCGGCGTGCTGCTCTCCATCGCCGGCGGCTCCGACCTCGGCCTGTTCGAGATCAACGACGCGGCGCAGCTCGTCACGGACGCGGCCCACCCCGACGCGAACATCATCTTCGGCGCGGTCATCGACGACGCGCTCGGCGACGAGGTGCGGGTCACCGTGATCGCGGCGGGTTTCGACGGCGGCACGCCCGCCTACAAGCCGGCCGAGGTGCGCAAGGTCGCTCAGCCCCAGCCTGTCTCGCCGGCGCCGGTCGAGCCGACGCCGCCGCCGGTCGCACCGACCCAGCCCGCCCGGCGGGTCCTGTTCGACGACGTGGACGTCCCCGACTTCCTGAAGAACGGCTCTTAATACGCTCCTCGGGTGACTGCTGTTGACGACACCCGGCGCGCCGAGCTGGCAGCCAACCTGGCACGGGTCCGTGCCAGGATCGACGCCGCCCGCTCGGCCGCCGCGCGTACCGACGAGGTCACCCTGGTCGCGGTCACCAAGACCTACCCGGCGAGCGACGTCGCGTTGCTGGCCGACCTGGGTGTCGCCGACGTCGGCGAAAACAAGGACCAGGAGGCGGCGCCCAAGGCGGCCGGCATCGGCGGACGGGTGCGCTGGCACTTCGTGGGCCAGCTCCAGCGCAACAAGGCGAAGTCGGTCAGCGCGTACGCCGACGTGGTGCAGTCCGTCGACAGCGTCCGCCTCGCGGCGGCGCTCGACCGGGGCGCGGCCGGCCACGGCCGCGTGCTCGACGTGCTGATCCAGGTGAGCCTGGACGGCGACCCCGCGCGGGGCGGCGCGCTGCCCGGCTCGGCCGACCCGGACCGTGGTCTGGGCGCGGCGGCGGCCGCGGTAGCCGGCGCTTCGGCACTGCGGCTCGCGGGCCTGATGGCCGTCGCGCCGCTGGGTGCGGAGGCCGACGACGCGTTCGCGCGGCTCGCCGCGATCGCCGCGGACTTCCGAGTCGATCATCCGACAGCCACGGTCCTGTCGGCGGGAATGTCCGATGACCTGGAAAGCGCCGTTTCGCACGGCGCGACACATGTGCGGATAGGTAGCGCGTTGCTCGGTAAGCGTCACTACCTGGGGTAGCCTGACGGCGGACACCAAACTACATCGGTGTTGTTTTCCATGCCGAGCTTCGCAGCGCCGGGGGGCGCGCCGTCAACCGGGAGGGTGACGGCAACGGAAGGTCGACCTGGTGCCGATGCATAGGCGGAGTCCACGCGCGTGACAGTGGCTCGTGCAGGGGGGCACGTTCCACACGGCGGACGGAGGGGCGCGGCACATGGGAGCGTTGCGAAAGGCGGGCGTCTGGCTCGGTCTGGTCGAAGAGGAAGACGACGACCAGACCTATGACGAGGGCTACGACGGCCGGTCGAGCCGGTCCGGCAGCAGCCGGTCCGGCGATGCCGGTTACCGCGAATCACGCTACCGGTCCAACCGGTACGCCGACGAGTTCGCCGACGACGAGGACGAGGCCGACGAGGCGCCGGCGGTGCCGCGGGCGCGCTCGACCCGGCACACCGACCGGGGGCCGAGCCGGCTCGAAGCGGCCGAGGCGGAGCTCGCCGAGGCCCGGGAGAGCCGGGCCCTCGAACGCTCCAGCGTGCGTTCGATCACCCGCGCGCCGGCTCCGGAAAGTCCGTCTCAGGTGAATTACCCCACTCGCGACAATCTCGCCCTGGCTCCCCAGGTGCAGTTGCGCGAGCGCGCGGTGATCGCCGACGACGAGCAGCGATACCAGATCACCACCCTGCACCCGACCACCTATCGCGAGGCCCGCACCATCGGTGAGCATTTCCGGGACGGCGTTCCGGTGATCATCAACCTCACCGAAATGGATGAGTCGGATGCCCGCCGTCTGGTGGATTTTGCGGCGGGGTTGGCCTTTGGTTTGCGGGGTACGATCGAGCGCGTTACCAACCGGGTGTTTCTGCTCTCACCGGCCAACGTCCAAGTCACCGCAGAGGACAAGGCGAAGATCGCTGAGGGCGGGTTCTTCACCCTGCCGTAGCCCTTGAGCAGGGCAGAGTCGGCCTGACGGAGGGTCCTGCGAGTCGTGTTGTCGATTCTGTTCCAGGTGCTCTACCTGCTGTTGTACTTCTTCCTGATCGTGCTGCTGGCCCGTTTCGTATTGAGCGCTGTGCTCCAATACGGCCGTCGCTGGCAACCGAGGCGAGGTGCGGCCGCCGGACTGGAAGTGGTGTGGAGCGTCACCGATCCGCCCCTCAAGGCGTTGAGGCGTGTGATCCCACCACTGCGGATCGGTAACCTCAGCATCGACCTCGCCTCCCTTGTGCTCTTGGTTATCCTGTTCGTGCTGATGAGATTCGTGGTGCAGCCCTGGATCTGACACACGGTCTGACCAGGAGCTACGCGGCCGCAACTGACCCGAGGAGTTTCGATGCCGCTTACACCGGCCGACGTGCACAACGTCGCCTTCAAGAAACCCCCGATCGGCAAACGGGGGTACGACGAGGAGGAGGTCGACGCGTTCCTCGATGAGGTCGAGCGCGAGCTCGCCCGTCTGATCGAGGAGAACAACGAGCTGCGCGCTCAGGTCGAGCGTGGCGGTCCCCGTGGCGGCGCGCCAGCCGGCCCGGGTGCCGACCCGCGCATGGCCGCGGAGCTCAACGACCTCAAGGCCCAGATCGACCGGGTCCAGCGTGACAAGGCCGCCGCTGAGCAGGCCGCCCGCGCCATGCAGGGCGAGCTCGAGCAGATGCGTGCCCAGGGCGCCCCGGTGGTGGGTGGCGACGGCGAGCAGCAGGCCCTCCGGGTCCTGATGATGGCCCAGCGCACGGCCGACGACCACGTGTCCGACGCCCGGCGTGAGGCCGACAAGCTGCTCTCCGACGCGCGCACCAAGGCCGAAGAGGTCACTCGCGAGGCGCGGGCCAAGGCCGACGCGCTCGAGCGTGACGCGCGGCAGCGGCACCAGGAGGCCATGGGCGGCCTCGACGCCAAGCGCACCGCACTGCAGAAGCACATCGAAGAGCTCAAGCAGTTCGAACGGGAGTACCGCACCCGGCTCAAGGCCTACCTGGAGAGCCAGCTGCGCGACCTCGACGGTCGCGGCCAGGGGCTCGAGGCCGAGATGTCCCGGACCGACGGCAATCGGTCCGTGACCTCCGGCGCACCGGGTCTGGCCACCGCCGGTCTGGCGGGCTCCTACGGCGGCGGGGGACGTTCCGGTTCCCTCGAAGCCGGTCGCTGAGCCTTCGGCAGACGACGGTTCCGTAGCCCAACCGGGGGCGGGCATGCGTCCCCCGGACGGTGCCGTGTCTCCGGCGTACCCGGGTCCCCCCGGGGGCACGCCGGACCCACGACATCTATACAGAAAGCGGCGGGGGTGAGCCGTGATCGTTGCAAGTTTGGTGCTCATCCTCGGTGCTGTCACGCTGCTCGTGCTCGGACTCGCAGGTGGTTCGAGCGTGTTGCTGGTCATCTCGATCGCGGCGAGTCTGTTCGCCGCTGTCGCGCTCGTCGTCGGCGCCCGCCAGGCCGCCGCCGCACGGGCCCGGACCAGCTACGCGGATGACGAGCGGTTCAAGCGTGCCGGCGACGAGGATGACTCGAGAGTGTTCCACCACCGCTCGACGGCCAGGGGCAGCGATCCCGGCCGCCGGCGGGCGACCGCATGGGGGGCGGACGAGACGTCCGTCGCGGTCGCCGACCCCGTCGTCCCACCGAGCGTGCCCAACCAGGGCGCCTACCGGTCGGGCGAGGGCACGGAGTACGGCCGCCGCCGCGCGGCGGCCGCCACCGTCGACGAGCCGGGGGGCCTTGTCGACGACCGGACCGGCCAGTACGACCAGGGCTTCGCCGACCTGCGCGGCGACAGTGCGCCGCAGTGGCCCGGTCAACAGCAGCAACCGCCACCGCAGCAGGCGTACGCCGCGGCGGCGCCGGACGACGACGATGACGATGACGACGACGAGGACCCACCGGACGAGCCGGCGGCCCAGTTCGTCTCGGCCGCGGACGCGGCCCGGGTGGCACGGATGTCCGCGCCCGTCCTCGTGATCGACGGACGGCCGCGCTACCACATCTCGGGTTGCGTCCACCTGCTCGGCCGCGAGAGCGAGCCGTTGCCGGTGAGCGAGGCGGCTGATCTCGGCTTCACGCCGTGCAGCCTCTGCGAGCCGGACAGCGCCCTCCTCGCGGGGGCCCGCCGGGTCTGACTGCCTTTCGGTTCGATCGCCTTTGTAGAAGGGCATCCGTTGCACGGATGCCCTTCTTGGCACAATGAGGCATGGTCGTGATCGCCGTCCGGGTCAAACCGGGCGCTTCGCGTGCCCGGGTGGGTGGCCGGCACGACGGGCCGCACGGCCCGGCGCTCGTCGTCGCGGTGACGGCGCCCGCGGTCGACGGCCGGGCGACCGAGGCGGCCCGGCTCGCGGTGGCCGACGCGCTGGGGGTCCGGCGCGCCGACGTCGCCCTGCGGACCGGGGCGGCCAGCCGCGAGAAGCTCTTCGCGGTCGACGTCCCCGACGGTGCCGTCACGCTCGACCGGTTCGCCGTCCTCCGCGACGCGGGGACGTGACCGAGGACCTCAACCTCGCCCTGCTGCTGGGGGCGGGGGTGCTGCTCGTGGCGGTCGCCGCGGTGCGGCTGTCGTCCCGCCTCGGCCTGCCGAGCCTCCTGGTCTACCTGGCGCTCGGGCTGCTGATCGGCGAGTCCGGTCTGGGCATCCAGTTCGAGGACGCCTCGCTGACCCGGACCCTCGGTTTCGCCGCGCTGATCGTGATCATCGCGGAAGGCGGCCTGACCGCGCGGTGGGCGACGTTGCGCCCGGTGTTGGGCGTCTCGCTGACCCTGGCCACGGTCGGCGTGGCGGTGAGCATCGCGGTGGTGGGCGTCGCCGTACACGCGCTGCTCGACCTGGACTGGCGACTCGCGCTGCTCTACGGCGCGGTCGTCTCGTCGACGGACGCGGCCGCGGTCTTCGCCACCTTGCGCAAGCTGCGCCTGCCGGCGCGGCTGGTCGCCGCCGTCGAGGCCGAGTCCGGCATCAACGACGCGCCGGTCGTGCTCGTCGTCGTGCTGCTCTCCACCATCGGGCCGTTCGCCCACCCCTGGTGGTGGGAGCTGCTCCTGATCTTCTACGAGCTCGTCGCGGGCGGAGCGATCGGCCTCGTCGTCGGCCTGGGCGGCGTGTGGGTGCTGCGCCGCGCGGCGCTGCCGTCGTCCGGGCTCTACCCGATCGCGGTGGTCGGCCTGACCGCGCTCGCCTACGCGGCCGGCGCGGTCGCGCACGCGTCCGGTTTCCTCGCGGTCTACACGGCCGGCGTGGTGATCGGCAACGCCCGGCTGCCGCACCGCCAGCAGATCCTGGGTTTCGCCGACGGGTTGGCCTGGGTCGCGCAGATCGGCCTGTTCGTGCTGCTCGGCCTGCTCGCGTCGCCGGCCCGGCTCGACGACGTGCTCGTCCCGGCGGTGGTGGTCGGCATCGCGCTGGTGTTCTTCGCCCGGCCGCTGTCGGTGCTGATCTCCGCGACCCCGTTCCGGGTGCCGCTGCGCGCACAGGCGTTCCTCGCGTGGGCCGGCCTGCGCGGTGCGGTGCCGGTCGTGCTGGCGACCATCCCGCTGTCGTACGGCACGCCCGGCGCGGCCCGGCTCTTCGACGTCGTGTTCGTGCTCGTGTTGATCTTCACGGTGCTCCAGGCCACGACGATCGCGCCGGTCGCCCGGGCCCTGAAGGTCACGGCGCCGGGGGAGGCCGCGGAGCTGCGGGTGGAGACGGCACCCCTGGAACGGATGGGCGCGGACCTGTTGCAGCTCGAGGTGCCGGCGGGCTCGATGCTCTCGGGCGTACACCTCGACGAGCTACGCCTCCCGGTCGGCGCCGCGGTGACCCTTGTGCTCCGCGACGGCGTGGGTTTCGTACCCGCGCCCGACACGCGCCTCAAGGTCGGCGACAGCCTGTTGATCGTGGCGACGGCCGCGGTCCGGGACGCCACGGAACGCCGCCTCCGCGCGGTGAGCCGGCGAGGACGATTGGCCCGCTGGTTTGCCGAGTACGGGGAGGAAAGGGGCTGACCATCAGTTAAGGTTCCTTTTGCCCCGATTGCCGGTCAATCATGGGTGGAACTGGCGGAATCGGTGCGGCATGTTGTCGGACGTCTTCACGTTCCGTACTCTTGCCAATCTCCGGAGTGCGCGGCGGCCCGCCGCGCGCCCGTTTTGCACGTGGGGGAACGTGATGGCCGACCGCGCGAGCATCGCCCGGAAAGCACCGGCCTCGGCCGGCGCGCCGGGTTCGCGCGCGGCGACGCCACCCCCGGACCGCACCCGCCGCCGTCCCACTGGGCGGGACGGCGCCAAGATCGCGCGCGGTCCTGCGAGCGGGACCCCGGACGCGCGTGATCGATCGACCGACGTGCCCACGCCCCGCCCGGACGCCACCCAGCCGAAGCCGCCTGCCGACCGCCGGTCCGGGCTTCGCCCGGACCCAGCGGGCCGGCCGCCTACGACCGACGGTTCGGCCTCGACCTCGGGCGCGCGGGGCAGGTCCGGATCCACCGCGGATGCGGACGCCGGCCGGCCGAAGGCCGGGTCGCGGACCGATTCAGGATTCGCGGACGTGACGCCCGGTCGGGTGGCCGTTCCGGCGGAGCGCAGCAGCAGGACCGTGACCACGGCTCGGGTCGAGCCGGCGGCGGGGTCGTCGCGAGCCCGCCGGAAGGCTGTTGTCGCCGCCGAAGGCGGGTCCGGGCGCAAGGCGACCAAGGCCGGTGCCGCTAAGAAGGCGGGCGCGGCTAAGAAGGCCCCCGCCAAGGCCGCCGCCGCGAAGTCGACCCCGAACGGGGCGAAGGCTGTAGAGAAGAAGGCGACCGCGCGCAAGGAGACAGCGGCGCGGACGGTCGTGCCGGCCGAAGCGGCGTCTGCTCAGCAGGCCGAGAAGGCCGCGCCGGCGGCGAAGGCCACGGCGAAGGCGACCGCCGCCAAGGCTGCGGCTGGCAGGACCACGGCGACCCCCGCGAAGACCGCCGAGAAGGCGACCTCCGCCAAGGCCACGTCGGCGAAGGCGGCGCCCGCGCAGCGGGCCGCGAAGGCGGCGCCGGGTAAGGCAGCGGCGAAGGCCGCTCCCGCCAAGGCCACGAAGGCGGCCCCGGCCGAGGCGAGGGCGAAGGCCGCGCCGGCGAAGGCCGCGAAGGCGGCCCCCGCCGGGACCGCGGCGAAGGCCGCCCCCGCGCCGCGGGCCGAGAAGGCAGCGCCGGCGAAGGCCGCGCCCGCCAAGGACGCCGCGAAGGCGGCAGGGAAGACCGCGCCCGGTAGGAAGGCCGCCGCCGACGGTCCCGCCAAGGCGACCGGGAAGACCGCGCCAGGTAAGAAGGCCGCCGCCCAGGGTCCCGCGAAGGCGACCACCGATGAGGCCGGCGCCGGCGCGAAGAAGGCCGCTCCGCGGAAAAAGGCGGCCGCGAAGAAGGCCGCCCCGGCGAAGGTTGCCAAGAAGGCCGCGCCGGCGAAGAAAGCGGGTGCCAGGGCGGTCGCGCGGAAGAGCGCAACCACCGCGACGCCGCCCGAGGTGACTCCGGACGCTGCCGACCTGCCCCCGAAGGCGGCGCCCGCGCGTAAGGCTTCGACGAAGAAGGCAGCGAAGGCTCGTGGTGGTGCCGCGCAGGCGCGTACCGCCGCGGGGAAGGAAGCCGCGCCAACGGCGGCGGCGGCGTCGGACCGTGGAGGCCGCGCCGCGCCGGCCGGACGCGGGTCGAAGGCCGGGTCCCGGACCCGTGCCACCAGGTCGGAGGCGGGCGCCGCGCGGGCGCCGGCCGGAGCCGACACCTCGATCCAGACCGGGTCTGCCGATCCGGTCGCGTCGCGGAGGAAGCGTTCCTCCTCCGCGGCGGCAGCACAAACCGCCGCGGGGGCCGCGGCTGAGGGAGAAGCCATGGTGAAGCCAGCCGACACGAAGACCGCCGCTAGCCGCAAATCGGCGCCCAAGGGCACCCGGTCCGCCGCGGAGACTGAGAAGATCCGTGCGGCGCTCTCGGCCCGGCGGGAAGAGTTGACGATCGAGCACAGCCAGACGTTGACCGAGATCACCGTCCTGCAGCGCGACCGGTTCACCGACTCGGCGGGCGACGACCAGGCCGACACCGGCACCAAGACGTTCGAGCGCGAGCAGGAGATCACCCTCGCCAACAGCATCCTCGACCGGATCAGCCAGGTCGAGCGGGCGCTGGAGCGGCTCGAAGAGGGCAACTACGGCTGGTGCGAGCGGTGCGGCAACCCCATCCCCGTCGAGCGGCTCGCCGCTTTCCCCTCGGCGACCCTCTGCGTCACCTGCAAGCAGTTGGAGGAGCGCCGGTAGTCCCGGCGCCCGCGCACTCGCGTAGAGTTGCCCGGCCGGGCCGTGCACCCGCGGCCTGACCGGGCAACCTCGCATATGGGGCACCCGGCGACCACCAGCCGACGAGGAAGCAGGCCGAGCTGAACGCCGCCGAAGAGGGACAGATGACCGCGACCGAGCCCGCGGGCGAAGACCAGACCCCGGCGCCGCGGGTACGCGCCCGGCGGGTGGCCGTCTGGTCCCTGGTGGGCGTCGCCGCCTTCATCATCCTGCTCGACCAGCTCACCAAGCACTTCGCCACCGAGGAGCTGACCGACCGGGGCCCGGTGCGGATCCTCGGCGGGCTCGTCTACCTCAGCCTGATCCGCAACAGCGGCGCCGCGTTCAGCCTGGCCAGCGGCCACACCTGGATCTTCCCGTTGATCGCCCTCGCGGTGCTCGCGTGGATCACCTGGATGGCGTTCAAGCTGCGTTCGATGCCCTGGGCGATAGCCCTCGGCCTGGTCGCCGGCGGCGCGCTGGGCAACTTCATCGACCGGCTGTTCCGCGCGCCCGGCCCGTTCCAGGGCCACGTGGTCGACATGATCAGCCTGTTCGCGCCGTACGGCGAGAAGTTCGCGGTCTTCAACATCGCCGACAGCGCCCTGAGCTGCGGCGTCGTGCTGGCGATCATCCTGGAGTTCAGCGGCCGGCAACGGGACGGCACACGGATCCCGCTGCGCAAGGCCAAAACGGCCGCCGGCAAGGACGACAGCGCCGGGAAGACCGACGACCCAGACAGCGGTACGGCCGGCGACGGCGCACCGGGGTCGGGCGACAAGTGACCTCACGCGCCCTGCCCGTGCCGGACGGTCTCGACGGCATGCGGCTCGACCAGGCCATCTCCCGCCTCTTCGGGCTGTCCCGCACCGCCGCCGCGGCCATCGTCGAAGCCGGTGACGCGGTCGTCGACGGCACCCCGCGCCCCAAGTCCGACAAGGTCTCCGCCGGCGCCTGGCTCGAGGTCACGCTCCCAGAACCCCAGTCCGAGGCCGCCGTCGTGCCGCAGGCGGTCCCCGGGCTGCAGGTCGTCTACGCCGACGACGACATCGTGGTGGTCGACAAGCCCGTCGGCGTCGCCGCGCACCCGAGCCCGGGCTGGACCGGCCCGACCGTGGTCGGCGGCCTGGCCGCGATCGGCCACCGGATCTCGACCAGCGGGGCCGCCGAGCGGCAGGGCGTCGTGCACCGGCTCGACGTCGGCACCAGCGGGCTGATGGTGGTGGCCAAGAGCGAGCGCGCGTACACCTCCTTGAAAAGGGCCTTCAAGGTCCGCGAGGTGGAGAAGCGCTACAGCGCCGTCGTGCAGGGCCACCTCGATCCGCTGCGCGGGACCATCGACGCGCCGATCGACCGGCACCCGCACCACGACTACCGGTGGGCGGTCGTCTCGGGCGGGAAGCCGAGCGTCACCCACTACGACACGCTCGAGGCGTTTCCGGCCGCCAGCCTGATCGACGTGCGACTGGAGACCGGCCGTACACATCAGATCCGGGTGCATTTTTCCGCTCTGCGGCATCCGTGCGTCGGTGACCTGACCTACGGCGCCGACCCGACGCTCTCCGCCCGGCTGGGTCTGAGCCGGCAGTGGCTGCACGCCCGGGCGCTCTCCTTCGTGCACCCCGGCACAGGCGACGAGGTGCTCTTCGAGAGCAGCTACCCTGACGACCTGCGGCACGCGCTCGACATCCTGCGCGACTGAGCCGGCACCTACCGGGGGGAGGGGATCGTGCGCTTCGACGACCTGCTCCGCCGGATCGACGACGCGGTCGTCCCACCGCTCGGTCGCGTGCTCGACCGGCTCCGCCGGCCGACCGGCCACACCGGCCTGTTGACCGCGGTCGCCCTGGTCTCCGTGACCGCCGTGCTGGCGACCGCCGTCTGGGTGGCCGAGCGGCCCCACGACACCCCGCAGCCCGGTGACGTCGTGCGGGTCGGCGTGCCCGACGGCATCTCGGTGCCGAGCTACCTCGCCGAGTCGCGGCGCGAGCTCGACGCGCTGCCGGCGCACGGCTTCACCGAGGGTGACCCGTACGCGTTGGTGATGTTCTCCGCCTATCTCGCTCCGGACCGGCTCCCGACGGTGCTCGCCGACGCGCCGGTGTCCGAAGTGTTCACCCGGGTGCCGCTGCCTGGCATGCAGACCCAGATCGCCCGCATGCCCGTGCGGCACGTGCCCGACGACGTGGTCGCCGGGATGATCCGGTTCGCGGAGCGCAAGGAGCGCGAGGCGCACGACTACCAGGAGCGCGCGGCGGAGGTCGTCGGAACACCCGACGAGGAAAAACTACGTCCCGTGTACGAGACAGCGGCGCGGGTGGCGATCGCCGAGGCGACCGCATACCGTACCCATTGCTCATGTATCTACGCGGCGGTCCTGCGCGCGGCGGCGCCCGATCTCAAGCGCCTCGCCGCGCGACCGGGCGTGCGCGCGGTCGACCCGGCACCCGAGGTGCGCTCGCTCGACCGCGCGGTGTTCCTGCCGCCGCTGCCGGACCCGGACGGCCCGGAGACGACGCCGGGCCCGACCGCACCGCCGCCGTCGCCGGTGGAGCCGACCGTGTCGCCGGAGCCGGCACCGACGGAGCCACCCGGCGAGGAGGCACCGCAACCGACCGCCGAACCGCCGACCCCGGGGCCGACGGGACTGGTCAGCACGGGTTCACCGGAGCCGGGGTAATCGTGGAGTGGCCCACATCCGGTGACCGGCCCGGCACGTTGGACCAGTCCGAGGGTGCGCCATGTGCACAGTGGGGATATGCGTCCTGGTGCGGGCCGCATAGGGTTGCGTCGTAGCCGGATCTGTCGAGCGGGAGAACGCGTCGGGAGGGCGAGGCGTGGAGGGCACCGAAACCGGATGGGGTCGATCGGCTGAGCCGGCCCCACGGTGGCGGGCACTCCTCGACCGTGCGCTCCTCGGGGGCCGCACCGGGGAAAACCACGAGGTCCGGGAGGCCCGGGTGGCCGCGCCGCGGACGCCGATGGACCGTCAGGCGCCGCCGGCTCCGGTCGCGCCGCCCGCTCCGGTCGCGCCGGTCAACGGCTTCCAGGGCCGCGCCGTGGCGCCGGTGGCCTACCCGCCGGAGCGGCGCTATCCGCCCGAGCAGGAGTCCTACCTGCCACCGGCCCAGGAGTCCTACCAGCCGCCGGTGCAGGAGTCCTACCAGCCGCCGCCGCAGGAGAGCTACGAGCCGACGTCCTACCGGTCGACGGGCACCTACTACGGCGAGACCGACTACGGGTACGGGACCGGTTACGTCGAGCCCGGCTACGTCCCCGACCGGTTCGACGGTGGCGACTACGCCGAGCCCTACCGGGGTGGCGGCTACGAGTCCTACGCCCGGGCCGAGCCGCGGCTGGCCGAGCCGCCGCCCGCTCCGCCGCCACCGCTGCCGCCGGTCGCCGCCGAGCCGGCGGGGCTCGAGTGGCGCGCGCCCGCCGCGGCGGCGG
>NZ_BONE01000074.1 GCF_016862555.1 Asanoa siamensis
GGGGCTAGACCCTAGCTGTATTTCCCCATCCCGCCGGCCACGTCGATCGAGGCGCCGGTGATGTAGCTCGCCCGGTCGCTCGCCAGGAACGCCACCAGGCCCGACACCTCGTCGACCGTGCCGAACCGGCCGAGCGGCACCTCCTGCGCCGACAGCTTGGCGAAGAACTCCTCCTCGGACAGCTCCGGCGCCCGGCGGGCCCGGATGTTCGCCCACTGCGGCGTCACCACGAAGCCGATGTTGACGCTGTTGACGAGGATCCCCTCCGGCCCGTACTGCTGTGCCAGGACCTTGGTCAGGTTGTGGCAGGCGGCCCGGTTGACCGACGTCGCGAAGAACGCCGGGTCGGGGTAGCGGGCGTAGACGGCGTTGACGTTGATCACCCGCGGTGCGGCGCTGCGGCGCAGGTGCGGCAGGGCCGCGCGGGTGCACCGGATCTGCGAGAACAGCTTCACGTCGAGGTCGCGCTGCCAGGCTTCGTCGGTCAGGTCCTCGAAGCCGCCCGGGTGCGCGCCGCCGGCGTTGTTGACGAGGACGTCCAGGCCCCCGTGCTCGGCGGCCACGGACCCGACCAGCGCCTCGACCGCGGCCGCGTCGGTGACGTCGCAGACGTGCCCGGAGACGACCGCGCCATCCACTTCGGACAGCGACTTCACGGCGGCGGCGACCTCGTCGGGGTTACGCGCGCAGATGGCCACGGCGGCGCCCTCGGCGAGGAGCTCGGCGGCGACACCGTACCCGATGCCCTTGCTGCCGCCGGTGACCAGCGCGCGCCGCCCCGTCAGGCCCAGCTTCACGCGTCGCCCTTCTCGATCGCCGCGCGCGCCTGGTCGAGCAGCGTGGCCCGGGGCGGCGTGAAGAAGTCGACCTCGACGCACGGGGTCCCGGTGGTCCGCGCGCCGTGCGGCACCCAGGACGGGATGACGGCCACGTCGCCCGGCTTCAGCACGCGCACGGCGCCGTCGATCTCGAACTCGATCTCGCCCTCGAGGACCAGCACGACCTGCTCCTCCTCGTGCGTGTGCACGGGCGCCTGCGCGTGCGCGTCGAACCGCACGAAGTTGAGCAGGCTCTTCTCGCCCAGCACGGGCTGGAAGTTGAGCCCCGGCAGGATCTCGTGCGGCTCGATCGTGGTGTGGTCGACGAACCGGCCGGGGGAGGTCGGGGTGCCGCCGGCACTGCCGAAGTGGGACTCGGCGCTGGTCATGAGGCTGCTCCTGTCAACAGAAGGCCGAGCCGCCGGGTGCCTTCGGCGATCTCGTCCGGGGTGGTGGCGCTGAACGCCAGCCGCAACGTGTGGTGTCTGTCGCGGTCTCCCGCGACCGACGAGGCGGTGCGGGCGGCGTGGAACGGGGCGCCGGGAACGAACGCGACGCCTAGGTCGCGGGCCCGGGGCAGCAGGGCGGTCGTGTCGAGGTCGCGCGGGCCGGTGACCCACGTGAAGAAGCCGCCACCCGGCTCGCTCCACGAGAACTCGGGCCCGAGGTGCTTGCTGAGGCCGGCCGACATCGCGGCCCACCGCTGCGCGTAGGTGGCGCGGGCGAGCGCGAGTTGGGGTTCGAGGCGGTCGCCGCGCAGCAGCGACTCGGCCAGCCACTGGCCGAACCCGCCGGCGCACTGGTCGGAGTTCTGCTTGGCCCGCACGAGGTGCGGGATCAGCGCCGGTGGTCCGGCCGCCCAGCCGAGCCGTACGCCCGGGAACAGGATCTTCGAGAACGTGCCGACCTGGACCACCACGTCGGGGGCAAGCGACCAGAGCGACGGCCGCTGCTCGCCGGTGAAGCCGAGCTCCCGGTAGGCGACGTCCTCGACGACCAGCAGCCCGTGCTGCCGGGCCAGGTCGACCAGCGCGTGCCGGCGTTCCGTGGTCAGCCAGGCGCCGGTCGGGTTCTGGAAGTCGGGGATGACGTAGAGCAGCTTCGGCGGCGGGCCGGCCGCCAGCGCGGCGGCGAGCGCGTCGGGGTCGATGCCGTCGCTGTCGGCGGCCACCGCGTCGATCCGGGCCTCGAAGCCGCTGAACGCGGTGAGCGCGCCGACGTAGGTGGGCGACTCGACCAGCACCCGGTCGCCGGGGTCGAGCAGGGTGCGGCAGATGAGCTGCAGGGCCTCGATGCCGCCGCTGGTCACCATCAGGGCCTCCGGCGCGACGCCTTGCGAGGCGAGCAGCCAGTCGGCCAGGGCCGCGCGGAACGAGGCGAGCCCCTCGGTCGGGGTGTACTGCAGCGCGACCTGCGCGCCGCTGGCGAGCTGACCGGTGGCCAGGTCGCGGACGAACTCGACCGGGAAGATCTCGTGCGCCGGGAAGCCGCCCGAGAAGGTGATCAACCCGGGCGCGTTGACGAGTGAGAGGATCGCGCTCAGCTCGTCGCCGCTGCCCGCGGCCCGGCGGGCGAGGCGTAGGTCGAGATCGGTCACGGCGCCCTCCCAAGCGTTCGGTCAGGGACCCTAACATCGCGCCAGACGTCAGAGAAAGAGCGAGTACTGCCTTACAGCCAAGGCGATAAATCGGGCGGTACGCGGGTACGCGTCCAGGTATGACCTCAACCGACCAACCGACCGGCAACCTGGAGCTGGTGGCGACCGTCGGCGCGCCCATGCCCACGGGTGTCGCGGTCTCGAACACCGGCCGGATCTTCCTGAACCACCCGAAGTGGGGCGACGACGTGCCGGCCACCGTGGTGGAGCTGCGGGACGGCGAGCGGGTGCCGTTCCCCAACGAGCCGTGGAACCAGCCGGAGTCCGACGCCGACCCGCACGCGTTCGTCTCGGTGCAGTGCGTCGTCATCGACCCGCTGGACCGGCTGTGGGTCGTCGACACCGGCGCCCCGCTGCTGCGGTCGACGAAGCAGGGCGGGCCCAAGCTGGTCCGGATCGACCTCGACAAGGACGCCGCCTGCCAGGTCATCACGTTCCCGACCGAGGTCGCGCTGCCGTCGTCGTACCTCAACGACGTCCGCTTCGACCTGCGCCGCGGCGACGAGGGCATGGCCTTCGTGACGGACTCCGCGAGCCAGGGACCCAACGGGATCATCGTGGTCGACCTGGCCACCGGCCAGTCCTGGCGCCGGCTGCACGACCACCCGTCGACGAAGGCGCCGCCGCTGCGCGCCACCCGGCCGGTGGTCGAGGGGCGCTTTTTCCTCAACCGGCCGGGCGACGCGGACCCCTACCAGCTCACCTTCGGCAGCGACGGGATCGCCATCTCGGCGGACGGCAGCCGGCTCTTCTACTGCCCGCTGATGTCGCGCCGGCTCTACAGCGTCTCCGTCGACGCGCTCTGCGACCGCTCCCTGGACGACGACGCGGTCGCCGCGACGGTGGTCGACGAGGGCGACCGGGGCAGCTGCGCCGACGGCCTGGAGAGCGACGACGCTGGGCGGATCTACAGCACCGCGTACGAGCAGAACGCGATCCTGCGGCGGTCCCCGGAGGGGGAGTGGGCGACGCTGGTGCACGACCCGCGGCTGCTCTGGCCGGACACCATGTCGCTGGCCACGGACGGGCACCTCTACGTCACCGCCAACCAGCTCCACCGGCAGGCGTCCTACAACGACGGTCAGGACCTGCGGCAGCCGCCGTACGCGGTGTTCCGGGTCCCGGTCGACGCGGGCCCGGTGCTACTGCGCCAGTAGCATGGCCAGCCCGGTGCTACTGCGCGAGTAGCGCGTGGAGCCGGGCCGCGAACTCCGGCACCCGCTGGCCGAAGCCGCCGTGGTCGCCGGGCACGGGCGCGGTCGTCGTGCCGAGCCGCTCGCCGAGCGCGTACGCGGCCCGGTAGGGCGGCTGGCCCGCCGAGCCCTCGCCGGCGGCCGGCACGATCCGCACCGGGCCGTCGCGCAGGGCCGGGTAGTCCGGCTCGTAGCGGCCGAACGGCGGCACCTCGTAGCCGATGAAGAACGCGAAGTTCTTCTCCAGGCGGCCGAACATCTCGAGGGTCTCGGCGTCCGGGGGCTCCGTCGGGCCGCCGCCCGGGGCGCGGTCCTCCTCCTCGGCCGGGCCCATGTCCAGGCCCTGGCCGAGCACCGCGTTCGCCGCGGCGGGTCCCTCCGCGGCGAAGGTCCGCTCGACCTCGTCCAGCAGCTTGCGATAGGAGTCGCGCTCGGGCAGCAGGTCGAACAGCGGCGGCTCGTGCGCGACCAGCGTGCGGACCAGGCCCGGACGGCGGGCGGCCAGGTCGAGCCCGATGATCGCGCCCGAGCTGTTGCCGAACACGTACGCGGGCCCGTCGGCGAGGTGGCCGAGCAGCGCGGCCGCGTCGTCGGCGTGCGTGGGCAGCGACTGTGGCCCGTCGGGACCGTGCAGCGGGCTGCGCGAGTTGCCCCGCCGGTCGTAGGTGATCACCGTGTAGCGGTCGGCCAGCGCGCGGGCCAGCCCCGCGTAGCCGGCCGCGTCGTAGACCCCGCCGCAGATCAGCAGCAGGGTGGGCCCGCTGCCGCGGACCTCGTGGTGCAGCGTGGCCCTGGGGACCTCGAGCGTCGCCATGTTCTTCCTCCAGACGGGTGGCTTCCACCGGACACGTCGGAGCCGGCGACGCGCCTTCGACAGGCTCAGCCGAGAATCTGCCGGACCTCCATGCCGCCCCAGGCGGCGTCGGGCCAGCGGGCGGCGATCTCGAGCGCCCGGTCCTCGCTGGCGACGTCGACCGCGAGGTAGCCGGCGAACTGCTCCTTGGCCTCGACGAACGGGCCGTCGGTGGTCGCGGCGACGCCGCCGCGCAGGCGGACGGTCTTGGCCGCGCCCGACAGGGCCTCGCCCCGGATCAGCTCACCGGAGGCGGTCAGTTCCGCCATGATCTCGTCGACCTGGGCGAACAGCCCGGTGCGCTCGTCCTGCGACATCGCCTCGATGACGGCGGGGTTGTTGTAGATCAGCAGCATGTACTTCACGGCCGCCAACCCTAAACCGTTCAGCCCGGCTTCCGCGCGATCAACACATCCCGGTGGATGGCCTGGTCGACCCGGTGGGCCAGGCGGCGGTGGGCGGGGGAGTCGACCACCTCGAGGCCCGCGTCGGTCAGGGCGGCGGCCGCGTCGGCGCGGTCGGCCACGAAGGTGTTCCAGGACAGGCCGAGCGCGCCGCCCGGCCGCAGCGCCCCGGCCCACACCGGCGCGGCGTCGCGGAGCAGTTCGAGCGGGCTGCGGTTGAGGCCCTTCGCCTGCGTACGGCTGCCGTGCTGCACCCCGTACGGCGCGTCGGCCACGACGAGGTCGACCGAGCGGGGTTTCCAGAACTCCAGCGTGCGGGTCGTGTCCGCGTTGACCATGTCGATCCGCTGGGTGTCGGCGGCCTTGTAGTCCTCCTTGGTGGCCGCCAGCGTGATCTGCAACCGGCGGCCGACGACCTGGCGGTTGCGCCGTACCGGCCCGTTCTCCGCCCTGTGCTTGATCCGCTTCTCCTTGAGCCAGCGCTGGATGAACGTGCTGTACGCCTCGAAGTCCTTCTGGTCGCGGTCCACGCCGTACGCGTCGTAGCCGTACATCATCGCCTGGTTCAGGGTCGTGCCGCGGCCGGCGAGCGGGTCCAGCACGGTCAGCCGCCGGTCGAGCATCCCGCCGGCGAACGCGGACCCCATCAGGGTGGCGTTGAGCAGCAGCTTGGTGAACTGCTCGTTGGTCTTCCCGGGGTACTTCGGGATGGTGACGAGGTCGTCGTCGAACCGGTCGAGCGGGTGCAGCGGCACGGGGCGCAGCAGCCCGCCGCCCTCGACGGCGAACAGCGCGTAGATCGACGACAGGTTGGCCAGGAAACGGGTGGCCCGCTCGTCGAGGGGCGCGGAGTCGAAGGTCACGTACGGCACGCCGGCGATGTCCTCGGCGGTGATGTCGCCGACCTCGCCCTCGAGGACGGCGCCGGCGAAGATCTCCAATTCGGCGACCGTCAGCCCGACGGAGGAGTCGGCGTAGACGCGGTTGGCGGACGGCAGGATAAGGATCGCGTAGCGCATGGTCCGCCGATTTTAAGGGACAGTGATTTTCGCTGAGGCGGAGTGCGCGGGGACCGGTCGGGATGATAGGTACGACGGGTGACAGAAGTGCCAGAGCGGCTGTGCCGCGGCGGCTCGGCCGGCCGGCTCCGACTCGGCTATCCGGATCAGCTCGTCAGCGACGTGATCGGCTACGCCCGACTAGGTGGCCAACCCGCGCTGGAGGTGGGCGCCGGCACCGGCCGGGCGACGATGAAGTTCGTCGCCAAGGGCCTGCCGATCACGGCCGTCGAGCCCGACGCGCGGCTGGCCGCGGTGCTCACCCGCAAGGTCGCGGGCGCGCCTGTCACGGTGCGGGTCAGCACGTTCGAAGATTACGTGCCCGAGCGCCGGTTCGGCCTGCTGTTCAGCGCGCAGGCCTGGCACAGGGTCGACCCGGCGGTCCGTTGGCGGAAGGCGGCCGAGGCGGTCACCCCCGGCGGGGTCATCGCGCTGTTCTGGAATCGCGAGCGGCCCGCCGACGCCGCGATCAACGACGAGATCCAGGCCGCGCACCGCAAGCACGTGCCCAAGGTCCGGTTCGACCCGCGGATGCTGCCCGACCCGCCGCCGTGGCCGGGCATCCACGGCCTGGCCCACCGGGAGTCGCACGTCTACCGCTGGCAGGTCGAGCTGCCCAGCGTGGACTTCGTCGCCAACCTGGCCGCCCGTTCGGGTTACGCGGCGGTCGAGCCCGAGACGCGCTCGGCGCTGTTCGCCGACATCCTCGCCCGGCTGGGCAGCGAGGTCCGCGTCGCGGTCGACACCGAGCTCTATCAGGCCCGCACGCGCTAGCAGATCAGGCACAATGGATGGCGTGACCGCCATCGACAGCTATGTGCGCGAGCTCGACCGGCGGCTGCACGGGCCGCGCCGGCGCAAGGCCGACATGATCGTCGAGGTCCGCGACGGGCTGCGGGACGCGGCCGACGCGGTGCGGGCGGAGTCGGGGGTCAGCCCGGCCGAGGCCGAGCGGCAGGCCGTCGAGGAGTTCGGCCCGGTGCCCGCGGTCGCGCCCGATTTCCAGACGGAGCTCGCCGTCACGCAGGCCTGGCGCACCGCCTGGGTGTTCGCGATCGCGCTGCCGCTGGTGATGGCCGTGACCACGCTGATGTGGCGGGCCGGCAGCACGGGCGTCGCGCCGAGCCCCGGCTACCGCGACCTCGCCCGCGCCACCGACGTGTTCCTGATCGCCGCGAGCGTCGGTTTCGCGGTGCTGCTGCTGGCGCTGCACTGGTTCGCCCGGCGGTCGGCCTCGCCCGTGCTGATCGTGCGCGTGGTCGGCGCCGCGGCGGTGGCCACGGTCCTCGCGATGATGGGCAGCGGGCTGTTCCTCACCATGGGCGCGCCGACGGGCGGCACCTCGCTGTGGGGCGCGCTGGTCGGGGGCCTGCCGACGCTGCCGGGCTATGCGCTGCTGCTCTATCTCGGCGCGCGCTGCCTGCGGCTGACCCGCCCACGCGGGCCTGGGGCCGGACGCCCGTCCCGACGCCCGGCCCCAGTCCCTTCAGCTTAAGGCCATCCGCGCATGTCCAGTGGCCCGCTCACCGGGCTGAGTGTCGTCGAGCTCGCCGGGATCGGTCCCGCGCCCTACGCCGCGATGCTCCTCGCCGACATGGGTGCCGACGTCACCCGGGTCGACCGGATCGGTGGCCCACCCGACGAGTACGCCCTGGTCAACCCCGTTCTCGACCGGGGGCGCCGGTCGATCGCGCTCGATCTCAAGTCGCCCGCGGGCGTCGAGGTGCTGCTGCGCCTGGTCGCCCGCTCCGACGTACTGGTGGAAAGTTTCCGACCTGGTGTCGCGGAGCGGCTCGGGATCGGTCCGGTGCCGTGCCTCGCGGTGCACCCCGGCCTCGTCTACGCCCGGATGAGCGGCTGGGGTCAGTCCGGTCCGCTGGCCGGCGCCGCCGGGCACGACATCAACTACATCAGCCTGACGGGCGCGCTGGCGGCGATCGGCCGGGCCGGCGGCCCGCCGCAGCCGCCGATGAACCTGGTCGGTGACTTCGGCGGCGGATCCCTGTTCCTGGTGTACGGGATCATGTGCGCGCTCTGGGCCGGCGGCGGCCGCGTGGTCGACGCCAACGTGCACGACGGCACGACCTCGCTGCTGGCGATGGTGCAGGGGCTGCGCGCGGCGGGGCTGTGGTCCGACCGTCGCGGCACCAACCTGATCGACACGGGATGCCCCTACTACGACGTCTACCGCTGCGCCGACGACGGCTGGGTGGCGGTCGGCGCGATCGAGCGGCGCTTCTACCTCAACCTGCTCGGCGTGCTGGGCCTCGACGGGCAGCCGGATCTGGTGGCCGCCCACCGCGACCCGGCGCACTGGCCCGCGCTGCGGTCCGCGCTGGCCGCGGCGTTCGCGGGCGCGACCCGCGACGAGTGGACGCAGCGGTTCACCGGGCAGGACGCCTGCGTGACGCCCGTGCTGGAGCTGGGCGAGGCGCCGAAGGCGCCGCAGGCGGTCGCCCGCGACCTCTACGCGCCCGTGCCCGGCGGCCACCAGGTGACGCCGACGCCGCGGTTCACGACCGACCCGGCCGCGGAGCCCGCCGCGCCGCCCGTGCCGGCGCCGGCACCGCACCCGGGCGCGCACACCGCGGCGATCCTGGCCGAGCTGGGCGTCACCGAGCGGGAGTGCGCGGAGCTGCGGGCGGCGGGAGTGGTGGGCTAGCCCTCAGCCGAGGCCGGCCGAGTGGTGCAGGCCGCGCAGCGCCAGCACGTAGCCGTAGACGCCGAAGCCGACCACGACACCGCGGGCCACCGGCGACACGTACGAGTGGCGCCGGAACTCCTCGCGGGCGTGCACGTTCGAGATGTGCACCTCGACCACGGGCAGGCTGGCCCCCTCGATCGCGTCGTGCAGCGCGATCGAGGTGTGCGTGTAGGCGCCCGGGTTGAACACCGCGCCCAGGCAGTCGCCGGCCGCCACGCGGGCGCCGGCCTCCTGCACCCAGTCGACGAGCTGACCCTCGTGGTTGGACTGCAGGAACTCGAGCTCCAGCCCGAGCTTGCCGGCCTCCTGCCGGCACAGCTCCTCGACGTCGGCGAGCGTGGTGCTGCCGTAGACCTCGGGGCGCCGGGTGCCGAGCAGGTTGAGGTTGGGGCCGTTGAGCACGTAGACCGATGTCATCAGCGCCCGCCGGGGTTGTGCCACGCGCGGCCGTCGCGGGAGAGGAGCTGGTCGGCCTCGTCCGGACCCCACGAGGACGCCTCGTACAGCGGGATCCGGCCCTTGCTGTTGGCCCAGTGCTCGATGATCGGGTCGACGATCCGCCAGCTCTGCAGCACCTCGTCGGAGCGGATGAACAGCGTCGGGTCGCCGATCAGGGCGTCGAGCAGGAGCCGCTCGTACGCCTCGGGCGACTCCTCGCGGAACGTCGACTCGTAGGAGAACTCCATCGTGGCCGTGCGTACCCGGAAGGAGTGACCCGGCACCTTGGCGCCGAACCGCAGCGTGATGCCCTCGTCGGGCTGGATGCGCAGGATCAGCGCGTCGGGCTGCAGCCCGGTCACCTGCGCGGCGCTGATCGGCAGGTGCGGCGGCCGGGTGAACTGCAGGACGACCTCGGTGACCCGGCGGGGCAGCCGCTTGCCGGTGCGGACGTAGAACGGCACGCCGGCCCAGCGCCAGTTGTCGACGTCGAGCCGCATGGCCGCGTAGGTCTCGGTGCGGGACAGCGGGTCGACGCCCTGCTCCTCGCGGTAGCCGGGCATCAGGTCACCGCTGGTGCCGCCGCGGGTGTATTGCCCGCGCACCGCGATGCGGTCGATGTCGCCGTCGGCCGGGTGCCGGATCGACTGGAGCAGCTTGACCTTCTCGTTGCGCAGCGCCTCGGGCGCGAACGAGGCCGGCGGCTCCATCAGCGCGAGCGCGAGCACCTGGAGCACGTGGTTCTGCACGATGTCGCGCATCGCGCCCGCGTGCTCGTAGAAGCCGCCCCGGGTGCCGACGCCCAGCGTCTCGGCGACGGTGATCTGCACCTGGTCGATCCAGGTGCGGTTCCAGATGGGCTGGAATATCGTGTTGGCGAACCGCAGGGCCATCACGTTCTGGACGGTGTCCTTGCCCAGGTAGTGGTCGATGCGGAAGACCTGGTCCTCCTCGAACCCCTGGTGGATCCGCTCGTCGAGCTTGCGGGCACTGGCCTCGTCGTGGCCGTACGGCTTCTCGATCACCAGGCGCGCCGACCCCGTCGGCGAGCCCGGCTGGTTGAGCCCCGCGGCCGTCAGGTTCTCGATGATCGGCACGAACGCCTGCGGCGGCGTGGCGAGGTAGAACATCCGGTTGCCCGCGGTGCCGGCGTCCTTGTCGAAGCCCTCGAGCAGGTCGCGCAGCCGGTGGAACGTGTCGGGGTCGTCGTAGTCGCCGCTCAGGTAGCGCATGTTCTCGACGAGCCCCGGCGCCTCGGCGGCCGGGCCGGTGGGGAAGCGCTGGCGGAACTCGTCGTCGGACAGGTGGCTGCGGGCCACGCCGACCAGGCGGAACTCGTCGGGCAGGCGCTTGAACTGCGCGAGCCGGGCCAGCGCCGGCATCAGCTTGCGCTCCGTCAGGTCACCCGAGGCCCCGAAGATCACGACAACACCGGGCGGAGCCTTGCGATCGTCGCCGCCGTCTCCGTTGATCCGGATCTCGTTGCCCGGGCCAAGGTCGCCGTTCATGCGTACCCCTCGTGTCGCGGTGGTCGGTCGCCGCCGTGGACGCCCCGCACGACGCTACCGGCCCACGCGCCCCGTGCGGAGCGGCGCGCGCCGATGTGGGACGGACGCCTCCTCCGACGGTATCGCTTCCGCCGGAACTCGCCGTTAACGATGGGTTATCAGTCGTTTTGTTCCGGATCCGACACGTCGGCCACCGTGGCGCCCAACGCCCGCACCGCGGTGTCGGCATCGACCGCCACCGCCACGCCGTGCTCACCCGCGCCGAGCGTGATCTCCCGACCGGCCATCCGCTCGTCGGCGACCACCGGCCAGGGCACCAGCGACCCGAACGGGGTGATCGTGCCGCGCTCGTAGCCGGTCGCGTCGAACGCGGTCGCCGCGTCCGGCATCGAGAGCCGGCTGACCCCGAGCAGGGTACGCAGCTTGGGCCAGGAGATCACCCGGTCGCCGGGCACGAGGACGAACAGGTAGTCGCCCTCGCCGCGGCGCACCACGATCGTCTTCACCACGTCGGGGATCTCGACACCGCGGGCGGCGGCGGCCTCGGCGAGGCTGCGCACCGGGCCGTGGCTGACGACCCGGTGCGCCACTCCGGCGTTCTCCAGCGCTTCGATCGCGCGACCAGTCATGGGGCCAAGGTTATGACCTTGCCACCGCGTTGGCGTGGATCGCCTCGTGCAGGAACCGGGCCATCCCCGGCTTGATCTTCTCGTAGTACGCGGTGAACCGGGGATCCTCGACGTACATGTCGGCGAGCCCGGTGTGGATCTCGTACGTGCATTCGTAGAACCAGCGGCTGATCTGCTGGCGGTGCTCCTCGGCGAGATCCGTCGCGGCCTCGCCCTCGGGGCTGCCGCCGCTGTCCATCACGGCCACGAACCGGCGGCCCCAGTCCTCGCTCTCGGTGCGGAACCGCAGCCAGTCGGCCTTGTCGTAGCGGCTGGTGCGGCGCTGCGACTCGGCGTACGCGTCGGTGCCGCCCCAGCGTTCCTCGGCCTCGTCCGCGTACCGCTCGGGTTCGAAGTCGCCGAAGACCTCGAACCGCTCCTCGGGTGTCAGGTTTACCCCCACCTTCTGTGCCTCCATGGCGAACTCGATGGCTGTCACCATCTCCTGCAGTTTCTTGATCCGCCCCAGCAGCAGTCGATGCTGGCGGCGGAAGTGTTCCCGCGGTTCGGCGGTGTCCAGCAGGGTCGCGATCTCGTCGAGCCCGAAACCGAGCTCCCGGTAGTAGCGGATCTGCTGCAACCGCTCCAGATCGGTGTCGGTGTAGACGCGGTAGCCCGCGGCCGTCCGCTCGCCCGGCACCAGCAGCCCGATCTCGTCGTAGTGGTGCAGCGTGCGCACCGTGACCCCGGCCAGCGCCGCGACCCGACTCACCGGATAACCCACCCGGCTCACCCCCTCTCCGACGTCCACGAAACACCCTCCCGTGACGTGAGGGTCAAGCCGCGGCGTAGGTCGTCTCCTCGTAGTCGCCGATGACCGTGAAGCCGATCCGGCGGTAGGCCGTGATCGCGGCGGTGTTGTCCGCCTTCACGTTCAGGGTGATGACGTCCGTGGTCGCGCGCAGCCGGTGGCAGAGCGCCGCCGTCACCCGCTGCGCCAGCCCCTGCCCGCGGTGGTCCGGGTGGACCGTGACGTTGCCGATCGCGCTGACCCGGTAGGTGGGCGACCAGACGTGCACGCCCGCCACCGCGACGATCCGGCCCGCGCGGCGGACCCCCACGTACTGGCCGGTTTCCAGCATCCGGCGGTCGAACCAGTTCTCCGGGTACGCGTCCGCGTAGAGCGCGGTCAGCTCCGGCTCGTCCGCGGGGGAGAGCGGCTCGCCCTCCGCCGGACCGACGGGTGCGCCGGCCAGCGCCATCTTGTGGTGGGGGCCGCCGTCGAGCACCCGGGTGTACGCGGGCGCGAGCGCGTCACCCGCCCCGAGGCTCAGGTGGGCGTGGAAGCGGCGCGGCAGCACCGGCGACATGGCGTCGAGGAGGGTCGCCAACGGTGCGGCCGGGCCGAAGGCGAGCAGTGTCGGCGTCGGCAGGGCGTGGTAGAGCAGCGCGAGCGTGTCGCCGACCCGGTACCAGGTCGTCCACGGCCAGAAGAAGTCGTCGAGGTCGCCCAGCTCGTACGCGTGTAGAGCGGCGTCCTTGCGGAGCAACGCGGCAAGCTCGGCGCGGTCGTGGACGCTGCGCAACATGGCCGCGATCGTGTCACAACGCTCGCCCGACCCGGCCCACGGTGCTACTTTGCCGCGCGTGATGTCCGATCCGTCACCCCACCCGGCGCCGGCCCGCGGCCTGCTCGTCTTCGGCGTGCTGTTCGCCGTGGTCATCGTCGTGGCCGCGGTGGTCGGCGCCGCCGTCGCCCTCGGCGGGGCGGGCGCGTCCTCGTCCGGCGCCGAGGTCTCGGCGGCCAAGCTGACCGTCGGGCACTGCGTCGACGGGCTGAAGGAGAGCGACGACCTGGCCGGGCTGCCGGTGCGGCCGTGCGAGGAGCCGCACGAGGGCGAGGTGTTCGCGATCTTCTCGCTGCCGCCCGGCCCGTACCCGGGCGACGAGGCCCTCGGCAGCCAGGCGCAGTCGGAGTGCCTCGCGCGGTTCGAGACCTATGCGCCGTCGTCGGTCGCCGACGACAAGGTCGAGTTGTTCTATCTGCACCCGAGCCGGCTCTCCTGGACCTCGGGCGACCGCGGCGTGACCTGCGTGGCGACAGACCCGACGACGAAGCGCACCGGTTCGCTCAAAGGGTGAGCGCCACCGCGGCGGCCCCGGAGCCGATCAACGCGACCGCCCAGACCAGGTCGAGGTTGACCCACGCCTTGCGGAGGACCTCCAGGCCGAGGATCCGGTAGACCAGCAGCCCGACGGCCCCCGCTACGGCGACCATCGCGACAGTGTGGACGGTCGTGGCCGCCAGGCCCTGCCAGAGCAGGGCGCCCGGGTCGGACGGGGCGTGCAGGGCGTGGTCCTGGTGCACGCCGGGCGGCGGGTTGGCGACCAGCACCGGCACCAGCATGAGGCCGGCGCCGTGCACCGACGACATCAGGAACGACCAGCCGGTGAGCTGCCACCCGTGCAGGCGCATGCCGGCCCAGGCGAAGTGCCGTTTGGACAGTGCGCGCCACAGCCCGAAGCCGACCATCACCACGCCGCCGGCGATGGCGACCACGCGGGTCGCCAGCACCGAGCGCAGCACCTCGATCAGGCCGGCCACGGCGAACACCGACAGCGCGTGGCCGGCGGCGATCGGCACCAGCGCGCGGAGCACCGCCAGGGCCGAGCGTTCCTGCAGGCCGATGGCGACCGCGAACAGCCAGCCCATGCCCGGGTTCAGGCCGTGGAACGCGCCGAGCCCGGCGAGGGTCGCGATCGCCAGCCAACTCACGGGAAGCAGTATGAGTCAGACGAGGCGTCGCCGCCCTGCAGCCTCGTCTGGTGCACGCGCAACCCGCGGAACTCGTCGCCGTGCGGGAAGAACCGTGCGTCGGGGGTGAGCCCGCCGTTGTCGAGGTCGACGTCGAGGCGGGCGGCCCAGGCGCCGACACCGTCCGGATAGAACTGGTCGTCCCAGGCGCCGTAGAGCGAGTTGGTGATGTAGACCCGGCGGCCGTCGCGGGACACCTCGACCATCTGCGGGCCGCCGGCGAGACGCTCGTCGGGCGCGGCCGGGTGGGCGGCGCGGGTGACGATGCCGCCGAGCCGCACCTCGCCGGTCAGCCGCGGCGCGAACGGGTCCGAGACGTCGTACTGCAGCAGCTTGCCGATGCCCCAGGCCGAGACGTAGAGGTAGCGGTCGTCGACCGACAGGTCGATGTCGGTGACGAGCGGCGGTACGGCGCCGAAGGGCTGCAGGATCGGCGGCAGGTCGGCCGCGTCGGCCGGCTCGGCCGGGATGTCGATGACCTTGCGGATGCCGAAGGTGCCGTCGTCCTGGCGGTGCCAGACCCAGACCGAGGCCGACAGGTCCTCGACGCTGACCACGACGCCGACGAAGCCATATTCTTTCGTGGGGTCGTGCGCCGGACGCAGCTCGAGCACCATCTGGTGCTGGTCGCCGAGGTCCAGGGTCTGCAGGTGCCGGCGCCGGCGCAGGTCGAAGAAGTGGATCGCGTGGCCGTATTCGCGGCCGAGCAGCAGCTCGCCGACCAGCCCGTCCTCGATCATCGACGGGGTGCCCCACTCACTGGTCACCAGCACGTCGCGGGTCAGGTGCCACCAGAAGTCGTAGCCGAAATACTGTGGCCCGCGGTCGATCTCCCAGGCGCCGAGCACGTCGAACGAGTCGTGGTCGAGCAGCGCGATCCCGCCGGGCCCGTCGGCGCCGTCGGCACCGCCGAGGTTGGACACGTAGATGCCCTCGGGGCCGCAGTGCACGGTGTGCGGGCGGGAGTAGCCGGCCTTGGCCAGCTCGGCGGGCTCGATCGTGCGGACGAGCTTCGGGGCGCGCGGGTCGTCCTTGGTGTCGAGCACGTAGATCCGCGAGGAGCGCAGCCCCGGCACGATCAGGTAGCGGCGCTCGACGTGCGGGTGCGGCGCGGCCGGGCAGAGCGCGCTGCTGCACGCGTTCCAGCCGAAGTGGTGCAGCTCGTCGCCGCGGTAGGGCAGGTCGGTCCAGCCGACCACGCGGCCGTAGCTGTCGGAGGTCTCGTCGACGTCGAGCACGGCGATGGCGTCGGGCTTCTCGGCGGACCGGTCGAACGCGGCGACGTAGGCCAGCTTCTCGGCGGGCGCCGTGACCGCCTGGCGCGGCGAGGGATAGAACGTCGGATCTGGCTTCCACAACGGCATCGCGCAGCTCCTTGGTCGGGTGCCGACTATAACCTACAATGTCTATAGGATTTGAAGGGCGGCGGTCGCGATGGAGACACTGGTCATCGGTGGTGGCCCCGGCGGGGCCCTGGCGGCGCTCGCGGTCACCGCCCACGGTGGACGCGCGGTGGTCGTGGACCCGGCCCGGGAGGTCGGGCCCGGCTCAGCGTATTCCACCGACGAGCGGGGGCACCTGCTGAACTCACGGGCCGGGACGATGTCCGCGGACCCCCGCGACCCCGGCGATTTCGCCGCCTGGGCCCGATGTCGACCCGACGCGTTCGTCCCACGCCAGGTCTTCGGCGACTACCTCGCCGACCGGGTGGCCGGGGTGCCGCACTTCCGTCGGCGCGCGGTCCGGGTGCGCCGGGTCGGGAGCCGCTGGGCGGTCGACCTCGACGACGGCACGACCCGGCGGGCGGCCGCGGTGGTCATCGCCGTCGGCCCGCCACCGCCCGTCTTCCCGTCAGCGGCCGCGGTCGCGGTACGCCGTGCGCCAGGCTACGTCCCGGTGCCCTGGTCACCCGGAGCCCTGGACGGCATCGCGCGGACCGACCGGGTGCTCCTGCTCGGCACGGGCCTGACCGCCATCGACGCGGCCCTGACCCTGCTGTCCCGCGGCCACACGGGCGGAATCGTCGCGATCTCCCGCCACGGCCTCCTACCCCGCGCCCACACCTCGGCCCCGCCCGTCCCCACTCCACTCGGCGCCGCGGCGTCAGGTGCCGTGCCCCGCGCCGGGCAGGAGGGGCCGGCGTCGTTGCGTGGTCTGCTGCGGGCCGTGCGCGCGAGCGCCGACTGGCGTGCCGCCGTGGACGCCCTGCGACCCCGCGTCGACCAGGTCTGGGCGGGACTGACCCTGGAGGAGCAGCGACGGTTCCTGCGTCACCTGTCCCGCTACTGGGAGGTGCACCGGCACCGGTGCGCGCCCGAGGTGGCGGCGACCATCGACGTCGCCCGGGCCACCGGCGAGCTGGAGGTTCGCGCCGCCCGGGTGTCGCTGATCCACGCCTCGCCGCGCGGGTTCGAGGTCACCCTGGGCGACGCCGCGCCGGCCCGCTTCGACGCCGTCGTCAACTGCACCGGACCCGGCCACCCGGCCGGCATCCCGCTGGTCCGCACGCTGGTCGCCGACGGCCTGGCCACGGCCGACCCGCTCGGGCTCGGCATCGACGTCGACGCCGCGGGCCGCCCGATCGGCCGGCACGGCCGCCCGGTCGAAGGGCTGCACGTGATCGGCAGCCTGCGCCGCGGCCGCTGGTGGGAGACCACCGCGATCCCGGAGATCCGCGCCCAGGCCTACGCGGTCGCCGACCTGCTGACCACGACCCGGGCCCACGCCGCGGCCTGAGCCGCCGAGCCGTCCACCCGAGGGGATTGCCCGACGCATCGATCCGTCGCTACCCTATTAATCCGATAGGATAAGAGGGAGAGATGCCATGAGTAGACCCACGCGGATCAGCGAGGACTGGGCGGCCACGGTCGTCGGGCTCGTGCTGCTGGTCCTGATCCTGACCGGTGTCATCAGCCAGGGGATCCTGCAGTGACCACCGTCAACGAGACCGAGGCGCTGGCGCCGGTCGAGACGGAGGAGCGCGAGGTCGACTGGGCCTGGGTGGCCGCCGGCGTCGTGCTCGTGCTCGCCCTCGCCTGGCTGACGAGGTATCTCGACAAGAACGTGCCGACCTGGCTCGCCGACACGAGCCTGAGTCGGGTCGCCAAGTCCGTCGAGTACCCGGTCTACGCGATCGCGATCGGCCTGGTCGGCAACGCGGTGCTCAGCCTGACCGGCGTCCGGGACCGGCTGGCGCCCGCGTTCCGCACCGAGTTCTTCATCAAGACCGGCCTCGTGCTGCTCGGCGTCTCGATCAACCTGTCGCTGCTCGTCACCGCGGCCGGGCCGGCGATCGTCCAGGCCATCCTGCTGATCTCGGGTGTCTTCCTGTTCACCTGGTGGCTCGGCGGCCGGCTCGGCCTCGACGACAAGCTCCGGGCGCTGCTCGCCTCCGCGGTCTCCATCTGCGGCGTCAGCGCCGCGATCGCCGCCGCGGGCGCGGTGCGGGCCCGGCGTGAGCAACTCGCGTACGCCGCCAGCCTGGTCATCCTCTTCGCCCTCCCGTCGATCTTCCTGCTGCCCTGGCTCGCCGACGTGTTCGGCCTCTCCGACGCGGTCGCCGGCGCCTGGATCGGCGGCAACATCGACACCACGGCGGCCGTGACCGCGGCCGGCACCCTGGCCGGCGAGGACGCGCTGAAGATCGCGACCATCGTCAAGGTCACCCAGAACGCGCTGATCGGCATCGTCGCCGTCGCGCTGACGGCGTGGTTCGCGTTCAAGGTGGAGCGCACCGCCGACGCCGAGCGGCCGGGCATCGGCGAGCTGTGGCGCCGGTTCCCCAAGTTCGTGCTCGGCTTCATCGCCGCTTCGGTGATCGGCACGTGGTTCGCCAACTCGGTCAGCGCCGCCGACAACTCCGCCGCTCAGGCCGTCGCGACGAACTTCCGCACCTGGTTCCTGATCCTGGCCTTCGTCAGCATCGGCCTGGAGTTCCGCCTGACGGCCCTGCGCGAGGCGGGCTGGCGCCCGATCGCCGTGTTCGCCAGCGCCACCGTCGTCAACATCGGCCTGGCCCTCGCCCTGGCCGCCCTCCTGTTCGCCAACTTCACCGTCTAACCCAGCGTGAGCGATGACGGCCAGGTGTCGATCCGTTCGACCCTGTCCGTCACGTTCAGCGTGGCCAGCACCGCGTCGGCGTCGGCCACCCCGAAACCCTCGTACGCCTTGCCGATCCGGACGGTCACCTCGAGGTGCGGCACCCCGAGCAGGGCCACCTCGTCCTGGCCGGGATAGACGTAGGCCGGTCGCCCACGGGCGCTGTAGTTGCTCCGCTCGTGCGTGCCGTCGGCGTCCCGGGCGTACTGCGCCTGCACCTCCATCCGCCCGCCCTGCGTGTCCCGCAGCACGACACCGCCCTGCGCGTACCGGTCGCCGATGAACCCCACGTAGGCACTCTCGATCTCGCTCGGTCGCTCCACGAGTTGGAACGGCAGCAGGATCCGCTGCGTACGCTCCAGGTCGAGGGTCGCCGCGACCCGCCGGGCGTACGCGTCGTCCCGGGCGTCGACCCGCAGCCACAGCCCCGGCACGGGCTCGCGGCGCAGCACGGCGGGCAGGTTGGTCATCGCGTCCGCCTGGTCCACGGCGGCCTGGTCGCGCCCGATCGTGACGTACACCAGCCCGCCGTCGATCTCGGCCTCGAGCCGTTCGTAGCCCACCGTGCTGCTCCAGGTGTGGTGCCGCGCGCCGGCCACGACGGCGGGCGCCGCGAAGTGGACAAAGTTGGGATCCGTGCCGACGGCCGCCGGATCGATCGCCGCGCCGGGCAGGCCCGCGTCGGGCAGGGTGACCTCGGCCGGCGCGACGGCCCCGGGTCGCAGCGCCGAGCCGTCGCCGACCGCCCGCACGACCACCGTGCCGCCGGCCGCGACCAGCACCGCGACGGCGGCCGCCGTCAGCGTCAGGACGGTGCGGCGCCGTCGGCGCACCGCCCGCCCGCGGTCCGTCGCGCGGGCGACCAGCGTGACCCGGTCGATCTCCCCGGCCGCGTGCCGGTCGAGGGTGGCGCGGAGCAACTCGTCCAGTTCCGGCATCGGTCGTCCTCTCACTCGGCGGGGGTGTGCTGCAGGGCGAGGCGCAGGGCATCCATCGCCCGCGCGGCGTGACTGCGCACAGTGGACGGCGAGCAGCCGAGGATCTCGGCGATCGTGGCGTCGTCGAGGTCCTCGTAGTACCGCAGCACCAGCACCGACCGCTGCTGCCGCGGCAGGTCGCGCAGGAGTCGCCACATCGCGTCGGTCTCGGCGACCGCGACACCGATGTCGGTGCCGCCCGCGTGGTGCCAGGCCAGGTCCGCGTCCGGCGCCGGCCGCTCGTGGTTGGCCCGCTTGCGCCACCACGACGCGTTCGCGTTGACCAGCATCCGGCGCAGGTAGACCTCGGGCCGCTCCATCGCGCTGATCGCCCGCCACCGCACGAACGCCTGCCCGAACACCTCCTGCACCAGGTCGTCGGCGCGATGGGGGTCGCCGGTCAGCAGCCGGGCCAGCCGTACGAGCGCGGGACCCCGCGACCCGACGTACTCCTCGAACGTCATCTTCAGGCGACCTCTTCCGGTTGTCTGCCGCGATAGACGCGTCGAGGAGTGCCCGGCGTCCACCCGACCGGAAGGAATTCTTACCGCAGGGCGCCGCCGAGCGCCGCCGCGTGGGTGGCCGCCCAGTCGCGCGCCGCCGCGCCGAACGTCCCGGCCCGCGACTCCAGCAGCGCCAGCGGGGGAGCCGGCACGCGCGCCCCGAGCGCGACGAGCACGTCGTGCAGCGCGGCGCCGACCGCGAACCGGTGCGGCTCGGACGCGGCGACGGCGACCGGCACGGCGACGGCGTCGCGCAGCGCCTCGTGCGGGAGCTGGTCGAGGAAGATCTTCAACAGCCCGGTGTACGTGCCCTTGTAGGTGGGCGTCGCCACGACGAGCAGGCGGGCCGCGCGCACGGTGGCGAAGGCGTCGACCGCCGGGGTGACAGCGGGGGCCGGGGTCGCGCCGAACGTCACGCCCACGATCTCGGCGAGTTCGAGCACGGTGGGTGTGCCCGCCCCCGGGTCGAGCCGGTCGATCAGGGCGGCCGTCACGGCGTCGGCGAGCGCGCGGGTACGCGACCCGGCGCGCGGGTTGCCGACCAGCGTGACGACCGGTGCGACGCGCAGCGCGGTGGAGACCACGGCGAAACCTCCTCGGGTCAGATTCCTACTTTGCCGATAGGATAGCTGCACTAAGCGAGAGGACCGCCCCATGCGCTTCCACTGGTTCCTGCCCACCACCGGCGACGGGCACGAGGTCCGTCCGGCCACCACGACCACGGGCGCCGACCCGGGCCGCGGGCCGGCGCGACCGGCGACGCTCGACTACCTCACCCAGGTCGCGCGGGCGGCCGAGGCGAGCGGCTTCGAGGCGCTGCTCACCCCCGTCGGCGCGGGCTGCCCCGACCCGCTGGTGGTGTGCGGCGCGATCGCCCAGCACACCGAGCGGATCAAGCTGCTCGTCGCGTTCCGCCCCGGTTTCACGCTGCCCACCGTGCTCGCGCAGCAGGCGCAGGCGTTCCAGGCGCTCACCGGCGGCCGGCTGCTGCTCAACGTCGTGACCGGTGGCGACTCCACGGAACAGCGCGGCTACGGCGACTTCCTCGACCACGACGAGCGGTACGCCCGCACCGCCGAGTACCTGGAGGTGCTGCGCCGGTCGTGGGCGGGTGCGCCGTTCGACTTCACGGGCGCGCACTACCGGGTCGAGGGCGGCGGGCTCGCCCAACCGCTCGCCGACCCGCCGGAGATCTGGTTCGGCGGCGCCTCGCCCGCGGCCGAGCGGGTCGCCGCCGCGCACGTCGACGTCTACCTGATGTGGGGCGAGCCGCCGGCCGCGATCGCCGACCGGGTGGCGAGGATGCGGGCGGCGGCGACCCGCCCGCTGCGCCTCGGCATCCGGCTGCACGTGATCGCGCGGGAGACCGCCGCCGAGGCGTGGGGCGAGGCCGACCGCCTGCTGGCCCGGATGAAGCCCGAGCAGATCGCCGCCGCGCAGGCCCGCTTCGCCCGGATGGACTCGGTGGGCCAGCAGCGGATGGCCGCCCTCCACAACGGACGGTCCGGCGACCTGACCATCGCGCCCAACCTGTGGGCCGGCGTCGGCCTCGTCCGCGAGGGCGCCGGCACCGCGCTCGTCGGCAGCTACGCCGAGGTCGAGGAGCGCATCCGGGAGTACGCGGACCTGGGCGTCGACGAGTTCATCCTGTCGGGCTGGCCGCACCTCGAGGAGGCCTACCGCGTGGGTGAGTTCCTGCTGCCCCGGCTGGCCCGCGATCGCGTCCCGGCGGCGGTGCCGGCCTGAGCAGGTCGGCCAGCGTGGTGCGGTCGACGATGTCGGCGATCCGGTCGTGCACGGCCAGCCACACCTCGCGCAGCCCCGCGGCGGCCGGCGGGTAGGCGGCGGTCTCCGTCGGCAGCCCGCGCACCGTGGTCAGCGAACCGTTCACGGCGCGCACCACGTCGCCCACCGTGATGTCGGCGGCGGGGCGGGTCAGCGCGTACCCGCCCTCGCCGCCGCGCTGACCGTGCAAAAGTCCGGCCCGCCGCAGGTCGACCAGGATGCCCTGCAGGAACGCGGGCGGCATCTGCTGCGCCCGGGCCAGCGCCGCGGCGGTCACCCGGCCGGGCGCGTCGGCCACGGCGAGCATGGCCCGCAGTGCGTAGTCGGTGCGTGCGGAGACCTGCATGTCACTCCCGGTCCAGCAGACCCCACCGGCGGCGGATCGCGTTGTCGGCCTTGGTGAACAGGAGGTCGACGAGCAGGCCGACGACCAGGATCACGATCATCACGCTGATCACCCGGGGCGCGTCGGACAGCTCGCGGGCGTAGGTGAGCTGCACGCCGATCGACGTGGACTTCGCGATGACCACGAGCAACTCGCCGGCCATCAGGCTGCGCCAGGCGAACGCCCAGCCCTGCTTGAGCCCGGCCACGATCGCCGGCAGCGCGGCCGGCGCGATCACGTAGCGGTAGAGGTTCAGCCCGCGCGCGCCCAGGTTGCGGCCCGCCCGCAGCAGCAGCGGCGGCACGTAGTCGACGCCGTGGATGACGCCGTTGGCGATCGACGGCGCGGCGCCGAGCACCACGACGAAGAAGATCGCCTGCTCGCTGAGCTGGAACAGCAGGATGGCCAGCGGGAACCAGGCGATCGACGGCATGGTCTGCAGCGCGGTGATCATCGAGCCGAGCGCGGCGCGGAGCACCTTGACGCGCGCGACCGCGAGGCCGAGCACGAGCCCGACCGCGACCGCGGCGCCGAACCCGATGGCGGCCCGCTGCGCGGTGATCAGCAGCCCGTCCCACAGGGCACCACCCGTCGCGTACGCCCAGAGGTCCGTCGCGACGGTGAGCGGGGCGGGCAGCGCGTACTCGGGCTTCCAGCCGCTCCAGACCACGACCTGCCAGAGGCCCAGCGCGAGCGCCAGCGCCGTCAGCTTGGGCCAGGTCGCCGCCCAGACGCGGGACGCCCGGCCGGGCACCTTCTGCTGGCTCGCGACCTCGAGCGCGTCCAGCCCGGAGATCGTGACGGTGTCAGTGGCCATGGCGTCCCACCTCCGCGCGGAGCCGGTCGGTGACCTCGGCGGCCAGCGTGGCCACCTCGGCGGAGTCGATCCGGCGGGGCCGGGCGACGTCCACCGGGGTCTGCCAGATGACCCGGCCGGGCCGGCTGGAGAGCAGCACGATGCGGTCGGCGAGCCGGGCCGCCTCCCGTACGTTGTGCGTCACGAACAGCACGGTCAGCGGCTTGCCGGCGGCGTTGCGCGCGGTCCACAGCCGCTCGAGCTCGTCGTGCAGGATGTCGCGGGTCATCGCGTCGAGCGCGCCGAACGGCTCGTCCATCAGCAGCACCGGGGTGTCGAGCGCCAGGGTGCGGGCCAGCGCGACCCGCTGGCGCATGCCGCCGGAGAGCTCGTGCGGCCGGCGCCGGGCGAAGTCGCCGAGGTGCACCGTGTCGAGCAGCTCGGCGACCCGGGTCTTGCGCTCCGCGCCGGCCAGGCCGCGCAGTTTCAGCGGCACCTCGACGTTGGCGCCGACGGTCAGCCAGGGGAACAGCGCGGGTTCCTGGAACATCAGGCCCGGCCGGGCGTCGCCGGCGACGTGGATGCCGCCGCCGCTGACCGCGTCGAGGCCGGCGACCAGGTTCAGCAGGGTGCTCTTGCCGCACCCGGATGCGCCGACGAGACAGACGAACTCGCCCGGTGCCACGTCGAGCGAGACGCGGTCGAGCGCCACGACGGCGTCCGCGCCCCGCCCGTACACCTTGGTCACGCCCGAGAGCGCGACCGCGGTGGTCGCGCCCTCGGGGACGAGCGTCGTGCTGGTCACGGGAGCGGGACCTCGGTCTCGCCCTGGGCCTTGAGCGCCTCGTTGAGGAAGCTCAGGTCGTAGAGCCCGGCCAGGTCGACCGGCTCGGTGAGGCCGACGGCGACCGCGTGGTCGAGCCCGGTCTTCAGCGACGACGCGATCGGGTCGTCGGTGAACTCCAGCGTCGACCAGGCCTGCTTGATCAGCTTCAGGTCCAGCGGCTTGCCGGTCAGCCTGCCGATGTGGTCGGAGATCGCCTGCTGCGCCTCGTCGGGCTTCTGGTTGACGAAGTCGTTGGCGGCGACCTGGCCCTCGACCAGCTTCCTGACGGTGTCCGGGTGCTCCTTCAGGAACTTCGTGCTGACGATCAGGTTCGTGATGACGAACTTGCCGCCGGGCCAGAGGTCGCGCTCGTCGACCAGCACCTTGCCGCCGGCGTTGACGAGCTGCGACACGAACGGCTCGGGCACCCAGGCACCGTCGATCGCCCCGCTGCGGAACGTCTCCAGCGTCTGGGAGTTGGCCTGCGGCACGATGCTGACGTCGCCGCCGCCCTCCTTGGTCGTGGTCAGGCCCTTCTCCTTGAGCCAGAAGCGGATCGCCACGTCCTGGGTGTTGCCGAGCTGCGGTGTCGCGATCTTCTTGCCGCGCAGGCCCTCGGCCGAGGTGATCCCGGGCTTGACGACCAGCGCGACGCCGCCCGACGCGGCGCCGGAGACGACCCGGACCGCCTCGCCCTTCGACTTCGAGTGCGCGTTCACGGTCGGGTTCGGACCGATGTACGTGGCGTCGAGCGCGCCGGAGAAGACGGCCTCGATCGCCTCGGGGCCGGCGTTGAAGGTCTTGGTCTCCAGCTTGACGCCGGAGCCGAGCTTCTCCGCGAAGATGCCCTTCTCGACGCCGACCAGCGCCGGCGCGTGGGTGATGTTGGGGAAGTAGCCGAGCCGGAGCGTGACCGGGTCACTCGCGGTGCCGGCCCTCTCGTCACCGCCGCACGCGGCGGCGGTCCCGAGCGTCGCGGCGGCCACGATCGCGACGGCGGCCAGATTGCCGAGCCTGCGCAGGGGGAGACTTCTCATCGCCCGTCCAATCCATTGTTTTCCTACTTGATTGATAGGAAGAGTGGGTTAGGGCGACCGGCCGCGTCAAGGTGACGTCCACCATGTGGGAGCGGGCAGAGATGCTTGCCGATGGGCATTGGTCGCGCTTAGCCGGTCCTTAAGTTTTCCTGTGCCGGTTGCTTAGGGCGCCACGACCTGCGGCGCGGCCGCCGGTGCGACCCGTGGACATCGACGCAGCGTGCTGCCTTCGCGGGCTGCCGGGCCGGCCCTGATGATCGACAACGCTGTCTTAAGTCGGCCGCCGAGGCCTGCGAAAACCGCCCTTGAGCAGGGCGGCTGCGGTGCCTTAGCTTCCGTGACGACCCCGCCGCGGACGGCCGCGGCGCACTCGCGAGAACCGGGATCCGTACATGGCCAACCGGAACGTGCCGCCCCAATGGCCGGGCGATGACGGCCGCTTCGACAGCCGGCCGCACCCGAGCACGGACAGGTACCGCGAGCGGCCCGTCGCCTACCACTACCCCGAGCAGCAGTCCGGCCCGCGCTGGGTGGGTCCGGACGGCGGCATCGACGGCTCGGTCGCCGGCCTGCCGGAGATCTACGAGGACGACGAGGACGACGACGGCGGCGCGGCCAACAAGGGCCGGCGGCGGGCGCTGATCGCGCTCGGCGGCGCGTTCGCCGTGGCCGGCGGCGGCGCCGCGCTGAGCTTCACCTCCCAGGGCCGCGAGCTGCTCGACAAGGTGCTCGGCGGCGACGGCGTGGACGCCACGGCGGACCAGCTCAACAACGCGATCTCCAACGCGCCGGCGCAGCAGCAGCCGAGCACGGTGCGCACCTACACGGAGCAGAACGAGTCCTACATGGGCTCGCGGGCCGGCAACGAGCTGCGGCGCAACGCGCCCGCCACGGGCCGGGCGTACCCGACCCCGAGCGCCGCCGCGGCCAACACCAAGGTCACCGTCAAGACCGTCCTCGCCAAGGACCCGGTGCTGCACCTCGCCCGCCGGGCCACCTTCGGGCCGACGCCGCAGGTGATCGCCGACATCCGCCGCCTCGGCATCGACAGGTGGATCCAGCTCCAGCTCGACCCCCAGAAGATCGCGCCGACGCCCGGTGAGCTGAAGCTCGCGGAGCTGACGACGCTGACCATGTCGATCCCGCAGCTGCGCGCCAACCGGGACGCCCTCAACGAGAAGGGCACCCAGGCCGACCAGGAGGTCGTCGACGCGGCGGTCGGCCGCATGATCTTCTCGGACCGGCAGCTCTTCGAGGTCATGGTCGACTTCTGGAACGACTTCCTGCACGTCGGCCCGTTCTTCGACGGCTCGGACATGGTCCGGTCGAGCTTCGACCGCGACGTGATCCGCAAGCACGCGCTGGGCCGCTACCCCGACATGCTGGTCGCCGCGAACCGCCACCCGGCGCTGCTGATCTACCTCAACCAGAACCAGTCCTCCAAGGACAACGTCAACGAGAACCTGGCCCGGGAGAACCTGGAGCTGTACTCGGTCGGCGTCGACGGCGGCTACACCGAGAAGGACGTCAAGCAGGCCGCGCTGCTGCAGACGGGCCGCAGCGTCCGCGACGACCAGTACGTCTACATCCCCGAGCGGCACCACGTCGGGCCGATCAAGATCATGGGCTTCAGCCACCCGAACTCGACGGCCGACGGCGGCGAGGCGGCCAGCGACGCGTACTTCCGCTTCCTGGCCCTGCACCCCTCGACCGCCCGCTACATCGCGCTCAACCTGGCGGTCCGGTTCGTCTCCGACACCCCGCCGAAGTCGCTGATCGACCGGCTCGCCAAGACCTACCTCACCAGCGAGGGCGCGATCAAGCCGGTGCTGATGACGCTGTTCAGCTCGTCGGAGTTCTGGGCCGCGGTCGGGCAGAAGGTGCGCCGGCCGATGGAGTACCTCGCGGCCACCTACCGGGCGCTGAGCGTCGCGCCGACGCCCAGCCCTGGCTTCCAGCAGGGCAACCGCAACCGCACCCCGTTCGCGGAGGGGCTGCGGCAGATCCGCAACAAGATGGACGAGCTCGGCCAGTTCCCGACGGGTCAGGCGACGCCCAACGGCTACCCCGACATCTTCCTCGCCTGGACGTCGGCCGGGACGATGATCAACGGCTGGAACGAGGCGCTGGACATCGTCAACGGCAACCGCCGGATGTTCTCCTACCTCAAGCCGGAGCGGTTCGCGGGCGCCAAGCCGCCGGCCACCGCGGGCGCCTACGTCGACGCGCTGGCCAAGCGCCTCGTGCACCAGACCCTGACCGCCAAGGAGAAGGCGGCGGTCCTCGGCATCGCCGGCGTCGCCGCCGGCGCCACGGTCGACGCGTCGCTGGGTGGCGCGCTCACATCCGTCGTGCGGGCGCTGCTCGCATCCCCCCAGCACCACCTGCGGTGAGCCAAATGGAGAGCAGCGTGTCGACATTCCCCGTTCACCCGGGCTGCCCGGACCTCGCCCGGCTGGCCGACAACCCCTTCGACGCCGCCCTGCGGGCCGAGGCGATGGCGGTCGAGGCCGAGGACAGCGCCGAACGCGACCGCCTCCAGTCGCTCAACGAGCTGGAGGAGGCGCAGCAGGACGGCCGTGGGGTGACCCGACGGACCTTCGTCACCGGCGCCGCCGCGACCGCCACCGCGCTGGCCACGACGCAGTTCGTCTCGACCCGGGCCTCGTTCGCGGCGACGAAGACCGGCACCCTGATCCACGTCTTCCTCTACGGCGGGCTCGACGGCCTGGCCATGGTCGCGCCGGCCGACGACCCGGTGCTGGCCAAGGTCCGCCCGGACCAGCTCATCCCGGAGAACGGCGGCATCGCGCTGCAGCGCGGCTTCCGCCTCAGTGGGGCGTTCGCGCCGTTGAAGAAGTACCTCGACGCGGGGCAGCTCGGCTTCGTGCCGGCGGTGACCGACCCGCGGCTGTCGCTGAGCCACTTCCAGGCCGCGGACGCCTGCAACCTCGGCGGCCTGCCGGGGGAGACCGGCGGCCGGGGCTGGCTCGACAGCCTGGTCGACGCGCTCGGCCCGGGCACCGCGTTCCGCAGCGTCGGCATCGGCAGCACGCTGCCGCGCTCGCTGGTCGGCACGAACGGCGCGATCGCCCTCAACAGCGTCGGGTCGTTCAACCTCAACGGCGACCAGCGGTTCAAGGCCGGCACGGCCAAGGCCATCAAGACCCTGTTCACCGGCATCAACCACCCGGTGGAGGAGTCGGTGCAGGAGGGGCTGACCGCGCTGAGCCTCGCGCAGCGGCTCGCCGCCAACGGCTACCAGCCGGCGGAGGGCGTCGACTACCAGGGCATCGGCAACGCGTTCCGGCAGCTCGCGCAGCTCATCAAGGGCGGCGCCAACGTCCGGGTGGCGACGATCGGCATGGGCGGCTGGGACACCCACGAGAACCAGGGCACCCAGGGCGGCTACGTCTTCAACCACATGAACGAGCTCGCCCGCGGGCTGGCGGCGTTCTTCGACGACCTCGGCCCGGCCGCGGCAGACGTCACCGTCATGGTGTCCAGCGAGTTCGGCCGCCGGGTCAGCCAGAACGGCAGCGGCACCGACCACGGGCACGGCGGCGTCATCGCGCTGCTGTCCGGCCGGAAATTGGCCGGCAACCTGCTCGGCCGCTGGGACGGCCTGGCCAAGCTGGACGGAGGCAACGTCCCCGAGTACAACAACATGTTCAACGTCTACGGCGCCGTCGCACAGGGCAGGTTCGGCCTGACCAACGCCGAGGTGGACAAGATCTTCCCCCGCCAGAAGTACGCCCCGGTGAAGCTCTTTGCGTGACTATCCCACTGGCGCCGTAGTAGCGGGCCGCCGTCGGACCGGGGACCCCCCGACCCGGTCCGACGGTCGCCCCGCGCCCGCCCCCGCCCCCGTCAACGTGCCCGCCCGGCGCGGCGGTGCCGGTCGGCGCCTGCTCCTGCTGATCTTCTGGGCCGGCCTCGTGCTGGCCGTGCTGCCCTGGTGGCTGACGACGCCGGCCGGCTCCCTGTCCGACAGCGGTGCGGTGGCCCTGGCCGCGGGCCGGATCGTCGGCCTGGTCGCCGGCTACGTGATGCTCGTCCAGATCGTGCTGATGAGCCGGCTGCGGTTGCTCGACCGGCTGGCCGGCGAGGAGCTGATGACCCGCTGGCACCGGGACATCGGCGGCGCGCTGATCGTCGCGGTGCTCGCCCACATGGCGTTGATCCTGGTCGGCTACGGCGCCCTCGACGGCGTCAACCCGCTGGTCGAGGCCCGGGTGCTGGCCACCGGCGTGCCCGACATGCTGACCGCGTTCCTGTCGGCCGGCATCCTCACCGCGGTCGGGCTCTTCTCCGTGCGGGCGGTGCGTCACGCCATGCCGTACGAGATGTGGCGCTGGCTGCACATGTCCACGTACCTGGTGCTCTACCTGTCCTTCGGGCACCAGTTCTCGCTGGGCCAACAGCTGTTCAAACCCGGTGTCGTACGCACGGGCTGGCTCGCCGCGTACGTCGGTGTCGCCGTGCTCCTCGCGTACGGCCGGGTGATCGCGCCCCTGGTCTTCAACCTGCGGTACGCCCTGCGCGTGGCCGACGTGGTCGCCGAGGGCCCGGACACGATCTCGATCTACCTGACCGGCCGGCGGCTCGACCGGTTGAAGGTCCTAGGTGGACAGTGGTTCCGCTTCCGGTTCCTGGCCCGCGGGCTGTGGTGGCAGTCGCACCCGTTCTCGGTCTCGGCCGCCCAGAACGGCCGGTGGCTGCGGCTGACGGTCAAGGTGGTCGGCGCCTTCACGCGGGAGCTGCGCGAGCTCGAGTCCGGCGCGCGGGTCTTCGCGGTCGGGCCGCGCGGCTCGTTCACCGCCGCCCGGCGCACCGCGGCCCGCTCGCTGCTGATCGCCGGCGGCATCGGCATCACGCCGATCCGGGCGATGCTGGAGGAGCTGCCGCCGGGCGCGACGCTGATCTACCGGGCCAGCACGCCGGCCGACGTCGTGCTCCAGCGCGAGATCGACTGGCTGGCCCGGGCCCGCGACGTCGACGTCTGGTACGTGATCGGCGCCCGCACCGACCCCGGGCCGCGCCAGGTGATGAGCCCCACCGGCCTGCACCAGCTCGTGCCGGACCTGGAGCGGCGGGACGTCTGGCTGTGCGGGCCGCCGGGCTTCGTGGAGGCGACGCAGAAGCTCGTGCGCCGCTCGGGCGTGCCCCGCAAGAAGATCCACCTTGCCGCGTTCGAACTCTAGGAGGACCCCGTGCGCCGTGCCGCGCTGGCCGTAGCCGGGCTCGCCGCCGGCACCTCGCTGCTGGTCGTGGCCAAGGGTGGCGGGGGAGCGGCGCCCGACACCGTGGCGGCGGCCAACGCCGGCCCGACGCCGTCGGGTTCACCGTCGGCCGCCGCACCGCCCGCCCCGGACGCCGCCGCCCCGTCGGCGTCCGGCAAGCCCGGCACCAAGCAGTCCGCGAAGCCGAAGCCGGGGAAGAGCAGCACCAAGGCGGCACCACCACCGGCCGCGCCGCCGAAGTCCAACAAGGTGGTCGGGCCGCGGGTCCAGAATCCGTACGGCGCGGTCCAGGTCGTCCTCGACCTCGACGGCAACCGGATCACGGCCGTGCGCACGCTGGAGATGCCGGACGTCGAGGCGCGTTCGGACCAGCTCAGCGCGCTCGTCGAGTCGCAACTGGGCGAGGAGGCGGTCCGCGAGCAGGGTGCCGACCTCGACACGGTCTCGGGCGCGACGGAGACGAGCGAGGCCTACAAGGAGTCGTTGCGCCGCGCCATCGAACGCATGAAGAACGGCGAGCGTGACTGAGTTCCGCGCCCAGGAGTGCATGGGGACGGTGATCAGCGTCGAGATCGCCGCGGGCGGCTCGGCGGCGCTGCTCGACGAGGTGTTCGCCTGGTTCGACGAGGTCGACGCGCGGTTCAGCACCTTCAAGGACGACAGCGAGGTGTGCCGGCTCGACCGTGGTGCGCTGGCGCTGGCCGACGCGTCACCGGACCTGCGGCACGTGCTGTCGCGCTGTGCCGACCTGTGGAGCGAGACCGACGGCTACTTCGACGCGTACGTGACCGGGCGGTTGGATCCGTCGGGGTTCGTGAAGGGCTGGTCAGCGCAGGTCGCCTCGGACCGGCTGCTCGCCGCCGGTGCGACCGACCACTGTGTCAACGCCGGCGGCGACCTGCGGGTGCGCGGCCACGCGGCGGGTGGACGGCCCTGGCGGGTCGGCATCCGGCATCCGTGGGAAGCGCTGGCGACCTGCCACACGGTCGCGGGCACCGACCTGGCCGTGGCGACGTCCGGCGTCTACGAGCGGGGACACCACGTCATCGACCCGCGCCGCGGGCGGCCGGCGAAGGGGCTGCGGTCGGTCACCGTCGTGGGTCCGGACCTCGGCACGGCCGACGCGTACGCGACGGCGGCGCTCGCCATGGGTCGGGCCGGCCTGCAGTGGCTCGCCGGACTCGCCGGTTATGCCTGTGTTGTCGTCACTGACGAGGGACGGAAGCTCAGCACCCGCGCTCTGGCCCCGACTGGTTAAGACAACTACCATGGTAACCCGTGTACGATCAGCGTTTGATCGGGCGGTGCGTGCCCGCCGGTCGCGAGCCGGTGGGCCGGGAGCCGTTCGGGCGTGACCCGGACGGTCTGGTGCCGGCCCATCTTTGGCATCGAAGTCCGCCGTTCAGGGGGTCGACCTCGACGGATGCCGCCGTTACCTTGTCACCTAGCATGTGCCTCCCTCCCCGCCGCGCGCCCATGTGGGCCGCCACCTGCATCAACGACCGGTTGCCAGACCGGACGTGCGGCTGTTCACGTCCTGTTGACGGGATCTTCATCGGTCTCGTCCACGGGATCCGTGAATCCGGGAATGCGGGTCGCTCGTCAGGCCGCCCGGCGGGTGGTCGAGAGCTGGCGGGGCAGGTGCGGCACGCGGTCGAGCCGGGTGAGGATCGAGTCGACGATCATCCGCTGCACCGCGTAGGAGTCCGGCAGGCTCCAGGCCACCTCCTCGGGCGGGACCACCCAGCGCACGGCGCCCTGGGGGAGGCGCGTCGGCGGGGCGGGCACCCACGACCCGGTGCCGTGCCGCACCACGTCGAGCGAGTTCTCGAGCTCGGGTCGCAGCGGGTCACCCGGACGCACCAGGAACATCCACCGGCCGAGCGGCGTCGCGGCGACGGGGCCGCGCACCTGCAGGCGCCCGGGGCCGAGCACGCCGGCGTGCAGCCGCGCCGCGGCCAGCACCCGGCCGCCCAGGCTGTTGGGCACCTCGAGCACGTCGAAGGCGTGGCCGGTGGCCAGCAGCACCGCGTGTGCCCGGCGCTGCCACCAACGCTCCACCGTGGACGGATCGGCGCTGGCACCGCGCTCCCAGCCCTCGACCGCCGGGTGGCAGGTCGACGTCGGGCAGCCCGGCCTCTCGCACGCGAACCGGCCGCCCTCGAGCCATGCGCCGGGCACCACCTTCCACTGGTGGTCGGCGTAGCGCACGGCCGATCGGCGCAGTGCGACTCGGGCGAATGGTGGTCGGATACTCCACCGCATGGTCAGAAACTCCCTACATCTGGGTCCGGCATCCCTTAGCAGAGGGCCGGCGCCGTAACTGGATCGACACGCGGTCCGTTGTGTGACACAGAGCTGAATGCAACTTGCAAATGAAAAGTACGAGCGCACCTGTGACGGGAAACGCACTCGGAGTGCGATAGGCACAAACGGGTGATATCCGCAACACCGCCCAGCAAGCCCCGAATCAGACAGCCCCTGAACGAGCGAGGGGGGAGGACGGACATGGATGAGCTCCCAATCGGTCGCCGCGTCGCCTACTGGCGCGCCCGGCGCCGGATGTCCCAGCAGGTCTTCGCGGACCGCCTGGGCAAGTCGAAGAGCTGGGTCGACAAGGTCGAGCGGGGTGTCCGCCGGCTAGACAAGTTCTCGGTGGTCTACGAGATCGCCGACGTGCTCCAGCTCGACGTGCAGCTCCTGCTGGGCAAGGACCCGGAACGCCGGCCGGACGCCATCAACTGCATCGACCAGGTCGAGGTCGAGGAGATCCGGTCCGCCCTGGAGCGGTACGACTCGATCAGCGCGTTCTTCGACACGTCGTACGTGCCGCAGCCGTTGACCGAGATGCGCAAGGCGGTCAGCCACGCCTGGCTGACCTTCCAGCACGCGAAATACGGCGTGCTGGCCCGGGCGCTGCCCAAGCTGCTGCGCGACGCACAGGCGGCCGACACGGCGTACGCGAACGGCGACGAGGCCCAGCCCGCCGCCCACCTGCTCGGGCAGGTCTACCAGATCGCCTCGTCGTCGCTGCGCAAGCTGGGCGAGCACGAGCTGGCCTGGCTGGCCGCCGACCGGTCGATCGCGGTCTCCCAGCGGGCCGGCGACCCGTTGCTCGCCGGCACAGCCACCCATCGGGTCGGCTGCGCGCTGCTGGCGCTCGGCCGGGCCCGGCCCGCGCTCGAGGTCAACATCAACATCGCGAACCGGCTCGCGCCCGGGGGTGGCAACGAGACCCCCGAACAGCTCTCCGTGTACGGGATGCTGCTGCTGCAGGGCGCCATGGCGTCCGCCCGGATCGGCGACGGCGCCACCGTCCGCGACCTCCTCAACGGCGCGGAGGAGGCGGCCAACGCGATCGGCGGCGACCACAACCACTACTGGACGTGCTTCGGGCCGACCAACGTGAAGCTGCACCGCGCCGCCGCGGCGGTCGAGCTCGGCGAGGGGCGCGCGGCCGTCGAGGTGCACGAGGGCATCGACCAGGAGGGCTTCAACAGCCTGCTGCCGGAGCGCCGGGCGCACCACATGCTCGACATCGCCCGCGGCTTCGCGCAGATGGGTGACGTCGAGAAGGCCAGCGAGATGCTGTTGGAAGGTGACCGGCTCGCGCCGTCGGAGATCCGCTGCCGGCCGATCGCGCACGAGGTCATGTCCGACGTCCTGCGCCGTACCCGTGGCACCCCGCCGCCCGCCGTCGCCGAACTGGCGGAGCACATGGGCGTCGGAGTTTAGTTGCTGGTATGAGAGGCGTCCTCTACGCGATCTGCTGCGGCTCGCCGGTCGCCCGCGGCATCGGCCGGCTGGTCGACCTCGCGAAACAGCGCGGTTGGGACGTCTGCGTCATCACGACGCCGGACGGCCGCAAGTTCGTCGACGTGCCGGAGTTGGCGGCGCTGACGGGTCACCCGGTGCGGTCGTTCTACAAGAACCCGGGCGACCCCGACGTGCTGCCGACCGCGCACGCCATGGTGGTCGCCCCGGCGACGGTCAACACCATCAACAAGTGGGCGGTCGGGATCGCCGACACCCTGGCTCTCGGCCTGGTGGTCGAGGGCCAGGGCAAGGACATCCCGATCGTGGCGATGCCCTTCACGAACGCCGCGATGGGCATCCACCCGGCCTTCCAGGAGTCACTGACCCGGTTGCGGTCGTGGGGCATCACGGTGCTCTTCGGCGACGAGGTCCTCCCGATGCACCCCCCGGGCACGGGCGGCGACCTGGTCGACGTCTTCCCCTGGCACCTGGCCCTGGACGCGGTCGACGCCCGCCTGGCCACCGACGGCCGCGTCGAGCTCGCGCCACCGGGTCGCGCCGACATCGCCGCCGACGGGGCCGGTGCCCGTTCGGAGTGAACGGGCCCCGCGGCGGGCCTGGCAGCGGAGCGGTGTCTGGCGGGAGCGACGGTCGCGCCCACCGCGGACCCGAGCCCGGATGTCCGTGCTCTCTGACCCGCACCACCGCGTCACCGCCCCGCTCCAGCGTCGCCGGTAGGATCTGCGCCGATGAGCACGACTGTGGCGGCGGCGGTTGCGGCCCTCGACGACCGTTATCCACCCGCTTGGGCGGAAGAGTGGGACCGGGTCGGGCTGGTCGTGGGTGATCCGGCGGCCGCGGTGCACCGTGTGCTGTGCGTCGTCGACTGCGTGCCCGAGACCGTCGCCGAGGCGGCCTCCGTCGGGGCCGACCTGATCGTCGCCCACCATCCCCTGCTGATGCGGGGTGTGTCGTCGGTCGCGGCGACCAGCTACAAAGGACGGATCGTCCACGACCTGATCAAGGGTGACATCGCGCTGTTCACCGCGCACACCAACGCCGACGTGGCCGCTCCCGGGGTTTCCGACGCCCTGGCCGCGCGGCTCGGTCTGGTCGATCTGCGGCCGTTGGTCGCCGCGGGTGAATCGTCAGAGGCGAGAGGGACCGGGCGGATCGGGCGGCTGCCCGTGCCGCGGCCGCTGTCCGCGCTGACCGCCCAGGCCGCCGCCGTGTTGCCGCGGACCGCGTGGGGCGTGCGGGCCGCCGGTGATCCCGACCGGGTGATCACGACCATGGCCGTCTGCGGCGGTGCGGGCGACTCGTTCCTGCGTGCGGCCGCCGCCGCGGGGGTCGACGCCTATCTCACCGCCGATCTCCGGCACCACCCCGCCAGCGAGGCGGTCGCCGGAGGTGGTCCCGCGCTGCTCGACGCGGCACACTGGGCGACCGAGCGTCCGTGGCTGGACGACCTGGCGACCTACCTGCGTGCCACGCTTGAGGTGGACGTGCTGGTCTCCGACCTCGACACCGACCCGTGGACGTTGCACGCCGCGTCCACCCTCTTCACCCCGCCGAAGGAGCCGCTCACGTGAAGGCCGAACCGAAGGCGCAGCGCCGGCTGCTCGACCTCCAGGCGATCGACACCGCGCTCGCCCAGCTTGCCCACCGGCGGCGCACGCTGCCCGAGAACGGCGAGCTGGAGACGCTGGCCCGGGAGCTGTCCGCCCTCGAGGACGAGCGGGTACGCGCCCAGGTGGCCGTCGACGACCTCGACCGCGACATCGCCCGGGTCGAGAAGGACGTCGAGCAGGTCCGCACCCGCAAGGATCGCGACGAGGCCCGCCTGACCATGGGCACCGGCCCCGCCCGCGAGCTGGAGGCGTTGCAGCACGAGGTGGTGTCGCTCACCCGGCGGCAGTCGGAGCTCGAGGACAGCGAGCTCGAGCTGATGGAGCAGCGGGAGACCGCGCAGGGTTCGCTGGACGAGGTCGTCGGCCGGCTGGACGCCGCCCGCGGCCGGCGGGGCGACACCGAGGTGCGCCGCGACCAGATCCTGGCCGAGATCGAGAGCGACGAGCAGTCCCGGGTCGCCGCCCGCGGTCCGGTCGCGGCCGACATCCCGGCCGATCTTCTGGGTTTGTACGACAAGATCCGCGAGTCCTCGGGTGGCCTCGGCGCGGCCCTGCTGACCGCCGGCCGCTGCGGCGGCTGCCGCCTGGAGCTGTCCGGCGCCGACCGCGCCCGGATCAAGGCGGCCCCGGCCGACGACGTGGTCCGCTGTGAGGAATGCCGACGGATCATGGTGCGTACGGGGGAGTCCGGCCTGTGAGTGCCCCGTCCCGCGTCGTCATGGAGGCCGACGGCGGGGCGCGGGGGAACCCGGGGCCTGCCGGCTACGGCGCGGTCGTCCGGTCGCCGTCCGGTGACGTGCTGGCCGAGCGCTCCGAGGCGCTGGGCATCACCACCAACAACGTCGCCGAATATCGGGGGCTGATCGCGGGCCTGCAGGCCGCGGTCGACCTGGGCGCCGCCGAGGTCGACGTCCGGATGGACTCGAAGCTGGTCGTCGAGCAGATGTCCGGCCGCTGGCAGATCAAGAACGCGGGCCTGCGCCCGTTGGCGGCCGAGGCGGCGGCACTGGTCGACCGGCTGGACCGCGTGACGTTCACGTGGATACCGCGCGAGCGCAACAAGCACGCCGACGCTCTGGCGAACGCCGCCATGGACGCGGCGGCCGGGATCGCGCCCGTGTCCTCGGCCGAGCCGGCCGCGGCGTCCGCGCCCCGCTCGTGGGAGCCGCGCCCGCTGGAAGGGGCGACCCGGCTCGTCCTCGTCCGGCACGGCGAGACGGCGCTCACGTCGCAGGGCCGCTACTCCGGTCGCGGCAACGTGCCGCTGTCGACGGTCGGCGAGGCCCAGGCGACGGCGGCGGGCGTCGTCGTGGCGGCCCGGGCCCCGGACGTGGTCGCGGTGGTCACGTCCCCGCTGGCCCGCTGCGTCTCGACCGCGGAGGCGATCGCCACCGAGCTGGGCGGCGGCGTACCGGTCCGCGTCGAGGACGACCTGATCGAGTGCGACTTCGGGGAGTGGGAAGGGCTGACGTTCGCGGAGGTACGGTCGCGGTGGGCGGCGGAGCTCGACGCGTGGCTCGCGGACCCGTCGGTGGCGCCGCCCGGCGGCGAGTCCTTCACGGCCGTGGCGACCCGGGCCCGACGCGCGACCTCGATGCTGATGGCGACCTATCCGTCGAGCGCGGTCGTGGTGGTCTCGCACGTCTCACCGATCAAGCTGATCCTCCAGGACGCGCTGGCCGGCGGGCCGGGGTTCCTGCACCGGCTCTACCTGGACCCGGCGGGCGTGTCGACTGTGGACTACTGGCCGGACGGCGGCGTCGCCGTGCGCACGGTGAACGACACGTCGCACCTGCGCTGACCGCGGGCGCCCGGGCGTGGTCGGTTGCCGGGGCCCCGCGATCGGCTCGGCGAGGCGGCGTGGAGGTGCGTTGGGGCTTCCGTCGGTTCGGCGGGACGGCGTGGAGATCCTGCGCCGGCGCGGGACGGGCATCGTGTCAGGCCGGGAGGAGGCCGATGGCGGCCTCCGTCCGGCGGACCTTGTCGGCCGCGATCGCACGGGCCTTTCGGGCGCCCGTGCGGAGCACGTCCCGTACGTGGTCGGGGTCGGCGGCCAGTTCGACGTAGCGGCGTTGGATCGGGGCGAGAGTTTCCACGACCGCGTCGGCCACCGCGTGCTTGAGGTCGCCGTAGCGGTCGAAGCCCGCGGCCAGCGCGCCTGGCTGCGCGCCGGTGCAGCCCGCCAGGATGTCGAGCAGGTTGGCGACGCCGGGGGACTGGTCGGGGTCGTAGGTCACGGTCGTACCGGCGTCGGTGACCGCCCGCATGATCTTGCGGCGGAGGTGCGCCGGCTCGTCGAGCAGGCGCAGCGCCCCGGCCGCCGCCGAGGTCGACTTGCTCATCTTCTCCTTCGGCGCCGACAGGTCCATCACGCGTGCGGCGACCGGAGGGTTGACGGTCCTGGGCACCGTGAAGGTCTCGCCGTAGCGGCCGTTGAACCGGACCGCCAGATCCCGGGCCAACTCGACGTGCTGGCGCTGGTCGTCGCCGACGGGCACCTCGGCGGTGTCGTACAACAGGATGTCGGCGGCCATCAGGATCGGGTAGGTCAGCAGGGACATCCGGACCTGCTCCTGCCGCCGGGACTTCTCCTTGAACTGGATCATGCGCTGCGCCTCGCCGTACCCGGTGACGCACTCGAGCAGGTAATGCAGTTCGGCGTGCTCGGGCACGTGCGACTGCACCATGAACAGGCAGGCGTCGGGGTCGAGCCCGGCGGCGAGCAGCAGGGTGGCGAACTCGAGCGTCCGGTCCCGCACCTCACGCGGATCATGGTCGAGCGTCAACGCGTGCAGGTCGGAGATGAAGACGACGGTGTCGCCCGTCGCCTGCCCGTCGATGATGGGCCGCATGGCGCCGAGGTAGTTGCCGAGGTGCAGGTGCCCGGACGGCGTGAAGCCGGTGAGTCGTCGTGGCATCGGTGTGGCTCCCGTGGGATCAGGGTCGCCGTGCCCGGGCCTGCCACGCTTCGGATACGCGAACGGCCGCCCGAACAGGGCGGCCGCGTGGTCGAAACGCGCGGATGAGGTGCCGCCCCCGTCAGGGGCGCCACCAGCCGAGGTCAGGCCTGGTCCGCATGCCCCCACGATATCAGCGCCGGGACGTTGCGGTTGCGTGTGATCATGTTCGATGGTTCGTCTGCTCGACAGCTCTGACGGGAGTTCGCGGTGGCGTGGTGGAGAAGGAAAAGCGACGAGACAGAGGCCGTCTACGAACGTGTCCACGTGATGTACGTCAAGGACAAGGCCGAGTACCCGCCCTTCTACCTGGCTTCCTGCGACTGTGGCTGGACCGGGGACCAACGGGAGGACGAACCCGGCGCCCGGGAGGCCGCCTTCGCCGACGCGCACGCGCACGCCGAGGTCCACGCGGAGATTCTTCCGATCGAGGTGGTGCCGGAGGTCGCGTACCCGATCGACAGGCCGTGAGCGACCCTTCGGGCG
>NZ_BONE01000075.1 GCF_016862555.1 Asanoa siamensis
CCGGGGCGAGCTCCTCGAGCGTGGAGCTGACGAAGACCCGGAGACGCTGGTCCGGCGTGAGGATCACCGGCGGACCGCCGGACCCGACCGACACCGAATCACCCCAACCTGAACTCTTTTCTCAGGATATATGGTTTATTCGATCATTACCTGGACCGGTCCGACCCGCAGCGTCCCGTCGTCCAGCGGGCTGCACCGCACGCCGCCGTGGCCGCGCAGCGCGCGCCACGCGCCGGGCGCGATCGTGTGGTCGAGCCAGGCGCAGGGGTTGGCCCGCCGCTTGACGGCGAGCCGCACCGGGCCGCTGCCGGAGTCCAGGCTCAGCACCCGGCCGACCAGGTCGTCCACCTCGATGCCGGCCACGAGGACGTTGCGCCGCACCTCGACGAGCCCGGTCCCGGGCGGGAGGTACTCGCGGGCGATCACGGTGACGGCCGCGTCCCGGTGCGCGGGGTGGTTGAAGTAGCGATCGCCGACGATGCCGAGACCGGCCCGGATCGTGATCTCGTCGACCAGCTCACCGGGCGGCGCGGGCGCGGGGCCGTCGGCGGGCCGGCCTTCGAACCGGTGTACGGGTGAGGCCAGCAGGGCGACGATCTCGGCCATCACACCGAGTCTGGCATGGCCGGGTCAGGTGCTGGGTACAAAGGTCGTCGTGGACGCCCTGCGCTTGCGATTCGAGCGGGCCCCCGCCGCGGCCGCCGCCCGGCGGGCGGTGCTGGAGGCCCTGGATCGCTGGAAGCTGGCGCACCTGGCCGACGACGCCCTGCTGGTGACCACCGAGCTCATCCAGAACGCGGTGCGGCACGCCGGGACGGGTGGGGTGCTCGTGGTCCGCCGGTGCGCCGCCGGCCTGCGGATCGAGGTGGCCGACGGGAGCCGCGAGCAGCCGACCCCGCGCGCACCGGACCCGGAGCGGATCGGCGGCCGGGGCCTCTCGATCGTCGCGGCGGTCGCCTGCGCCTGGGGCACCCTGACCCGCACCGGCCACCCCGGCAAGGTGGTCTGGGCCGAGCTCGCCTAGCTGTTCTCGCTGACCCAGAGACAGAACGGGTGCCCGACCGGGTCGATCATGACCTTGACGTCGTCCTGCGGCTGGAACTCGGCGACCTTGGCACCCTGCTCCTCCGCCCAGGCGACCGCGGCGACGAGATCGCGGACCTCGACGTCGAGGTGGACCTGCATCTGCTGGTCACCGGCCTGCGCCGGCCACACGGGCGGCACGTGCTCGGTCTCGAGCTGGAACGACAGGCCGATGCCGCCGCCGGGGGCCTTGAGGGTGACCCACCCGGGCTCGTCGGAGTTGCGCGGCCAGCCGAGCAGGCGCTGGTAGAAGTCGGCGAGCTGGCCCGGGTCGGGAGCACCGAGCACCATCCCGTTGGGACGCAGGTACGGACGGTCCATGGCGGGACCCTAACCCCGCCGGACCCGGCCCGCATCCCAGGCGTCGCGGCTGAGCGCGTAGGCCACGTCCCCCTGGTCGGACCCGTCGATGACGTCGGGCCAGTCGGTGAAGAACGCCCGCTCGAACGTCAGCCCGATCTTCTCCAGCACCCGCCGCGACCCGGTGTTGACGGCCATGGTGTCAGCCACGACGCGGCGTACGCCCAGGTCCTGGAATCCTTTGTCCACGAGCGCCCGCCCACCTTCGGTGGCGTAACCGCGCCCCCATGCGTCGCGCCGCAGCCGGTAGCCGAGATCGACGGTATCGGGCCGCCCGGGATCGACGGGCCGCAAGGCGAACCACCCGACGAACCGCCCACCGTGACGCTCTGCGGCGACCCAGCACGCGGGCCGGCCACCGTAGGCGGGCCAGCCCCGCCGCATCTCGGGCAGGGTCCGCTCCCGGATCTCTTCGAGGCTGGCGCGCTTGCCACCGTTGATGAACCGCATGACCTCGGGATCATCGTGCAGGGCGAACAGATCGTCGAGATCCCCGTCGACGAAGTCCCGCAACACGAGCCGCTCGGTCTCCAACAACACCACCACACCGGAACCTTGCTCCACAGGTGCGCGACGCCGCGACACATTTATGCCAGCCCTGTGTCGGCCTCCTGTCTGATGTAGAGGGTGGTCGATGCGAGCATCTGGTTGTCGGTTGTCGGGAGGGGGCGTCGTGGTGCGTCGGGTCGTTGCAGTTGTTCTCGGCGCCGTGCTGGGCGTGGGGGTCGGGGTCGCGCCTGCTTGGGCCGATCACGGCACCGCGCACACCATCGCGCAGATGACCGCTCACTATCAGGACCCGGGGCTCGAAGCCCAGAACAAACCCTTCGCCCTGCTCTACCTGCGGACCACCGAGGGCATGCGGGACGCCAATCTCGAGGGGGAGTTCTCCGCACCCGAATTCTGGGATCGCGAGGTCATTCCGACCTTCGCCGACTACTACCTCGACGCCTACGCCGACTGGCGGCGGCATCGCATGCGGGAGGTCGATCCCGCCTGGCGGATCGCGTTCCGCGCGATGCCCGAGCGGCTCAACTGCACGCAACTGATCTATCTCGGCATCAGCGCGCACATCAACAACGACCTCGCGTTCATGATCGAGGACATGGGACCCCGCTACACGTACGCGGATCACAAGCATGTCGACGACGTCCTGGTCTTCCGTACGCGGCCCGTCGTCTATCCCGAGATCCAGCGCGACCTCTGCCCGGGCCTGTTCGGCGAGGTCGTCCCGCCCACCGCCGACGTCGACATCTTCGCCTGGCGCGAGGCCGCCTGGCGCAACGGGCAGGCCCTGCTCGCCGCGCCGGACCGGCGGGCGCGCGACGCCCTCGCGCGGCGGATCCGGGCCGACGCCCGCGACAAGGCGCGCGAGATCGTCCGCTGGTACCGGTAACGCTCGATCTGCGCCATCCGTCCGATCCCCTTATCGTGAGCTGGTCCATCCAGCGACCTCGATGAGGAGGATCTGGTGAGATCGAGGCTTGCCAACGTGGCGGCCACCGCCCTGGCCGCCGTGCTGCTGGCACCACCCGCCGGCGCCACCGCCGCCCCACCCACGCCCGCTCCGGTCAGTGCGCCGGAACGGTTGATCTCCGCCCACCCCAGCCCCGAGGAGGTCGGCCGGGCGCTCGCCCGGGTGGCCCGCGAGAGCGACGGCCGGGTCCGGCTCGGCGTGGCCGGGCGCAGCAACGAGGGTCGCCCGCTGCGGGTCGCGACCGTCGGGCACGGGCCGACCCGGCTCCTGTTCGTCACCCAGCAGCACGGCGACGAGCCGCTCGGCACCCCCGCCGCCGTCCGCGCGCTCTGGGCGCTCGGCGTGCCGAACTCGGCCTGGCACCGCTGGCTGCGCGGCCGCGTCACGCTCGACGTCGTCGTCCAGGCCAACCCGGACGGCGCGGTCCGCGACCAGCGCTACAACCACGACCCGAGCGCGTCCGGCGACTGGACGGAGCCCGGCGTCGGCTACGACATCAACCGGTTCCACAACCCCCTGACGCCGATCGCCGACAACCCCGTGCCGGAGTCGCGGGCGATCCTGCGCTGGTGGCACAGGCACCACCCGAAGATCGTCGTCGACTACCACATGCAGGGCCGCTACCTGCAGCCCGACGGGCGTGAGACGACCGCCTCGATGCTCTGGCCGACCAGCCCGCTGGCCGCGCCCGCGGCGGTCGACGCGGGGCGCCGGGTCGCGGTCCGCAACTACGACGCGATGACGCACCTCGCCCGCGCGAACGTCAGCCGCTACCCGGGCATGAGCTACGAGGGCATCGCCCGGAACGCGTACGGGATCCTCGGCAGCGCGTCACTGCTGGTCGAACTGTCGAACCTGCCCGCGGACCAGGTCGAGTTCCAGATCCGCAGCGCGTTCGTCTCGATGATCGCGACCGTGCAGGGCGCCGCCGACGGCAGCCTGTGGCGGATCGACCCGGAGCGGGCCGAGTCGATCCCGGCCCGCGGTCCGAGCCTGCCCGACGACCAGGCCGAAGCCGCCTAGCCGGAAAGGAGCCGGTGACCGCGCCACGGAAGGGTGGTCACCGGCTCGCGGCCCGGCGGTAGCGGGCGATCGACATCGGCACGAAGATCGCCAGGATCAGCAGGCACCAGCCGATCGACAGCCAGATCGGGTGCTGCGCCGGGAATCCCGTGCCGTTGGCCGCCCCGGCCGGCGCGTTGCCCCACAGCTCACGCAGCGCCAGCACCACCGACGAGATCGGGTTCCACTCGGCCACCGGTCTCAGCACCGACGGCAGCGACGACGTCGGCACGAACGCGTTCGACAGGAACGTCAGCGGGAACATCCAGATGAAGCCCGCGCTCTGCGCGACCTCGACCGACTTGACCGACAGCCCGATCACCGCCGAGATCCAACTCATCGCGTACGCGAACAGGAACAGGATCGCGAACCCCGCCACGCCGCGCAGGAAGCCCTCGTTGATCCGCCAACCGACGATCACGCCCGTGATCGACATGACGATCACGGTGAAGACGTTGTTGATCAGGTCGGACGACGTACGCCCGAACAGCACCGCCCCGCGCGACATCGGCAGCGAGCGGAACCGGTCGACGATGCCCTTCTGCAGGTCGTCGGCGAGCCCGATGGCGGTGATGCCGGCGCCGAACGCGACCGTCTGCACGAAGATGCCGGGGATCAGGAACTCGCGGTAGTTGATGCCCGGCGTGGCGATCGCGCCGCCGAACACGTACGCGAACAGCAGCACGAACATGATCGGCTGGATCGTCGAGAAGATCACCAGGTCCGGGACCCGCTTGATCTTCAGCAGGTTGCGCTTGGTGACGACCCAGCCGTCGCTGGCGGCCTCGAGCACCATGCTCACGCCGTACCCCCCGTCTCTGTCTCCTCCTGCGCGGGCTGGCCGGTGAGCGTGAGGAACACGTCGTCCAACGTCGGCTTGCGGATCTCCAGGTTGGTCGGGGTGATGTCGGCGCCGTCCAGCTTGCGCACGGCCTCGACCAACGCGGCCGTCCCGCGATCGATGTGCACGGTGACCTCGCGGGCCTGGTCGTCGACCTCGGGTTCGTCGACGCCGACCGAGCGCAGCACGTCGGCCGCCGTGGCCAGCTCCTCGTGGTCACCGACGGCGACGGCCAGCTTCTCGCCGCCCATCTGCGACTTCAGCTCCGTCGCGGTGCCCTGGGCGATGGCCCGGCCGTGGTCGATCACGACGATCTCGTCGCAGAGCCGGTCGGCCTCCTCGAGGTACTGGGTGGTGAGCAGCAGCGTCGACCCGGCCTTGACGAGATCGCTGATCACGCCCCACATGCCGAGGCGGCTGCGCGGGTCGAGCCCCGTGGTCGGCTCGTCCAGGAAGATCACCGGAGGGTGTACGACCAGCGCCCCCGCGAGGTCGAGCCGCCGCCGCATGCCGCCGGAGTACGTCTTCGCGGGCCGGTCCGCGGCGTCGGTGAGCTCGAACTGCTCCAGCAGCTCGAACGCCCGCTTCCGGGCGCGCCGCTTGCCCAGGTGGTAGAGCCGGCCGACCATCTCCAGGTTCTCGTAGCCGGTCAGGTAGTCGTCGACGGCCGCGTACTGCCCGGAGACGCCGATGATCCGGCGCACCTGGTCGGGGTGCGCGCACACGTCGATGCCGCCGACCTCGCACCGGCCGGACGTCGGCGTGATCAGCGTGGTCAGCATGCGCACGGTCGTGGTCTTGCCGGCGCCGTTCGGGCCGAGCAGCCCGAGCACGGTGCCCTCGGGCACGACGAGGTCGAGGTCGACCACGGCGTTCACGGAGCCGTAGGTCTTGCCCAGCCGCTCGGCGATGATCGCATCCGCCATCTGCCCACCGTATCCGGACGATTGCCGCAAGTCCGGCGAGATTCGACTGCGCGTCAGACCGCGTCGGCGGCCTCCCACGGGTTGACGATCTCGACGCCCGTGGGGGCGAAGTCGGCCACGTTACGGGTGGCGACCGGCATGGCGTGCACGAGTGCCGTCGCGGCGATGAGCGCGTCGCGGACGGGTCGTGGGTCGGGAACGTGCAGGACGGCGCCGCGCCGGGCGACGGCGGTGTCGACCGGGAGGATCCGCTCGGCGAACGCGGTCAGCACCTGCGCCTCGAGCCAACGGCGCAGGATCGCACCCTGCGCCGCGTCCCGCCGTTCGGCCAGCAGGACCCCGATCTCCAGCTCCTGGATCGTGATCGCCGAAACGAACATGGTGCTCGCGGCGGCGCCGGCGGCCCACGCGACGACGTTCTTGTCGGCCCGGCCGGCTTTCGCTTTCCGAAGTTCGGACACGACGTTGGTGTCGAGCAGGAACATCAGGTCAGGTCCGCGGGCCGGGCGAGATCGCGGAGTGGCGTGGTCTCGAACTCGATCTCGGCCTCGTCGGGGGCCTGGCCGAGGAGGTCGATGATGCTGTCCTGACCGCCGGTCAGCCGCTGGTAGTCCTCGAAGGTCAGCAGCACATGCGCCGGTCGACCACGGTCGGTGATGAAGACCGGGCCGCTGCGGGCCGCGTTCTTCGCTCGCCCCGTGTCCTGGTTGAACTCACGGCTCGACAGTGTCGTGACGGTCACCGCGATCACCTCCTCTGGCGTGTAGCAATGTTACTACGCATCCGAAGGTCGGTGCACCCCCCGCGACTCAGGCACCATTGACGCGTGCCTGACCCGTTGTCCGCGCTCCGCGACCTGGTGGCCGAGGGCGGTGTCGCCGTGTTGAGCGGCGCCGGCCTGTCCACCGAATCCGGCATTCCCGACTACCGCGGCCCGACAGGGGCGGCGCGGACGTACGCGCCGATGACTTACCAGACCTTCACCCGGGATGCCGCCGCCCGGCGGCGGTACTGGGCCCGCAGCCATGTCGGCTGGCAGGTGATCGGCCGGGCGGCACCCAACGCCGGCCACCAGGCCGTGGCCGCGCTGCAGCGGGCCGGCCTGGTCGACGCCGTCCTCACCCAGAACGTCGACGGCCTGCACCAGGCCGCGGGCGCCCGCGACGTGGTCGAGTTGCACGGCAACATCGACCGGGTCGTCTGCCTCGGCTGCGGCCAGACCACCCCGCGCGGCGACCTCGACCAGCGCCTGCGGGCGGCCAACCCGACGTTCGCCGCGCTCGCCGCCGCGGTCAACCCCGACGGCGACGCCGACCTGGACGACGCCGCGGTCGCCGTGTTCCGCCCGGTCGACTGCGCCCGCTGCCGGTCCGGGGTGCTCAAGCCCGATGTGGTCTTCTTCGGCGAGAGCGTGCCGCCCGAGCGGGTCGACCGGTGCTTCGCCGCGGTCGGCGCCGCCCGGCTGCTGCTGGTGCTCGGGTCCTCGTTGACGGTGATGTCCGGGCGCCGGTTCGTGCTGCGCGCGGCCAAGCTCGGCATCCCGGTCGCGATCGTCAACCAGGGACCGACCCGGGGCGACGCGTACGCGACGATCAAGGTCGACGCACCGCTCGGCACCGCGCTGCAAGCCCTGGCTCACTCCCTGAGGTCGAGCGTCCCGTAGCTGGCGCGGCCCGTCGGCCGGTAGACGTTGATCACCATGCCGGTCGGGGTGCCGCGATGGTGCACCAGCTCCAGCCCGGTCGGCAGCCCCATCACGTCGAAGAGCCGGGCGCCGTCGCCCACCACGACAGGCATGGTCAGCAGCCGGTACGCGTCGAACAGGTCGTACGACATCAGGTGCCGGGCCAGCTCGCCGCTGCCGTGCACCTGCAGCTCGCCGCCCGGGCGTTCCTTGAGCTTCGCCACCGCCTCGGAGATGTCGTCGAGCAGCAGCGTCGCCGGTTCCCAGTCGGTCTCCGCCAGCGTCCGGGTGGCCACGTACTTGTGCAGCCCGTTGAACCGCCCGGCCAGGGGATGGGCCATCCGGGGCCAGTACGAGGCCCAGATCTCGTACGTCCGCCGGCCGAGCAGCAACGCCTCCGCCCGGTCCAGCACCTCGTGCATGAAGACGTTCAGATCCTGGTCGATGTACGGGACCATCCACCCGCCCCGGGCGAAGCCGCCCGTGATGTCCTCCGTCGGACCGCCCGGACCCTGCATGACCCCGTCGACCGACAGGAACGTGGTCAACGTGAGCTCCATGGCCAGGCTCCCTCCGGGCGGTCCGATTCGTCTTCTTCGACCCTATTCGCAGACCACCCCGTCGTTGTCGGCATCCCGATACCAGGCGTACTCGGTCTCGCCCCGCCGGTACGGGCCGTAGCCGGCCGCGATGGCCTTCGCGCACGAGCTGAACCGCGGGTCGGTGCCCGGCTCCGGCCGGCTGGTGCTCGGCTTGGGCTTCGGCGGCGGGTTGGGTGCGTCGCCGCCGTTGGCCCGGGTCGCGCTCTCGCAGGCGACGCCGTCGCGGTCGGCGTCGAGGCCGGCGCGGTAACCGGGCTGGCCCCGGCGCAGCGGCGCCTTGCCGGCGGCCCGGACGGCGGCGCAGTTGGCGTAGTTGACGGGCTTCGGGGCGGCGGTGGTGGGTCGGGCGGTCGCCGGCGGCGGCACGGCCACGGTCGGCTCGGCGGTCGGGATGGCGGACGCCGGGGCCGAAGCGGCGGCTGCCCCTTCGGCCGCCGGGTCGAAGGTCGGCGCGACCAGGGCCGCCCGCCGGTCCTCGGCCGGGTCGTCGGCACCCGGCAGCAGCGCGACGAACCCGGCCGCGCCGCCGCAGCAGAGCAGCAGGAACGCCCCGAACAGCACGCCGACCCGGCGCATCGGGGTGAGCCGCGCGAACCAGTTCGGCGCGGGCGATGGGGGAGGGAACGACATCGCGCCAGTCTTCCGGCGACCCGCCCGCATCGACATGGGTAGACCCGGCCGACCCACACGGCGACCGGGGTCGGTGCCCGGCCGACCATCCCATGGCCGGGACCACACGGCCGACGCGTCGGCTGTCAGCCGGTGGTGGTCCTCACCATGTGGTGCCGCCGGGGCTGGTCAAGGGGGAAAATCACCTCATGGGGGATGTTCTGGTCACCGGGGGCACCGGGAATCTCGGTCGGGTGGTGTGCGACAAGCTGCGGGAGGCGGGGCACGAGGTGCGCGTGCTCAGCCGGCGCGTACGCCCTGGTCAATCGGTCCGCGGCGACCTGCGTACCGGTGAGGGCATCCCGGAGGCGGTCGCCGGGGCCGACACGATCGTCCACCTGGCCACCGCGCCGCGCGGCGACGTTGAGGCCTGCTCCCGCCTGATCGCGGCGGTCCTCCCGCGTACCCCTCACCTGATCTTCACCTCGATCGTGGGGGTGGACCGGATCCCGCTCGCCTACTACGCGGCCAAGACCGAGTGCGAGCGGTTGATCACCACCTCCGGGCTGCCGTACACGATCCAGCGCGCCACCCAGTTCCACAGCCTCGTGATGCGCTTCTTCCACTCCCAGCGCCGGCTGCCGCTGGTCTTCGCGCCCGGCTTCGACTTCCAGCCGGTCGACGTGCGCGACGTCGCCGACCGGCTCGTCGCGCACGTCGCGGCGGGCCCCCGGGAGCGAGTGCCGGACATCGGTGGGCCGGAGGTGCGGTCGGCCCGCTCGCTGGCCCAGGCCTATCTCGAGGCGGCCCGTCGGCGTCGCCGGGTCGTCGGCCTCAACCTGCCCGGCCGGGTCTTCTCCACCTTCCGCGGTGGCGCCCACCTGTCGCCGGAGCACGCCGACGGCGGCGTCACCTTCGAGGACTTCCTGGCGACCCGGTTCTAGAGCGCCAGACCCAGCAGACCACGATCAAGACCGACGACCAGGGTGCCGTTGGCGTACGCGCAGGACAGCGCGCGGTGGTGCACCGGGATCGCGCGTACGCGGTGGCCAGTGGCCGGGTCCCACAACCGCACCGTGCGGTCCAGGCTGGCGGAGACGACCAGCTCGGCCCCGGCGCCGGTCGGCAGCGTGCAGACCGCGGTCACCGGACCCGTGTGGCCGCCCAGCACGTGGTGCGGCCGGCCGTCCTCGGGGTGCCAGAGCCGCACGGTGCCGTCGGCGCCGCCCGAGACCAGCAGTTCGCGATCGTCGACGCGGACCGTGCCGAGGGCGTTGACGGCGTCGGTGTGCGCGAGCTGCTGCCAGCGCGTGCCGCCGTCGAGGTCCCAGAGCCGGACGGTGCCGTCCTTGTCGCCGGAGGCGAGCAGCTCGCGCCCGCCGAGCCGCACGGTGGTCAGCGCGGTCACCCAGCTGCGGTGCCCGAGCAGCACCCCGTACGCCGAGCCGTCGCGCGGGTTCCACAGCCGCACCGTGTCGTCGTCGGCGCCGGTGGCGACCAGGGTCAGGCCGCCGGCCGCGACCGCGCACACGGCGTTGACCCGCTCGTGGTGGTCGGCCAGCTCCGGCCCGGCGGCGCCGTCACGCAGGTCCCAGAGCCGCACGACATGGTCGTCGCCGCCGGTGGCCAGCAGCGGCGCGTCGGCGTCGGGCACCGCGCGCAGCGCCGTCACCGCGCCGTCCCGGACGGGGAGCTGGGCGGCCCGGGCACCGTTGGCCGGGTCCCAGATCCGCACGACGCCGTCGGTGCCCGTGGAGGCCACCGCGGTGCCGCCCCGCCACGGGATCGCGGCCAGGTCGGCGACCGCACCGGGCCGGCCACCGTCGAACACCGACTCGGGCTGCCGGGTGACCGGGTCCCAGAGCCGCACGGTGCCGTCGTCGCCGGCGGTGGCCAGCAGGTCGCGGTCGCGTACCCGCAGCGTGCAGACCGCCCTGATCCAGCTCACGTCGCCGCGCAGGCTCGGCCGGGGCGCGCCGCCGCGGGCGTCCCAGAGGTGGAGCACGCCGGTCTCGTCGGTGGCGGTGAGCAGCACCGTGCCGTCGACCTCGACCGTGCACAGGTCGGTCAGGGGGCCGGCCTTCGGGTCGATGGCGGCGAGCAGGTCGCCGCTGAGGGGGTTCCAGAGCCGGACCACGCCGTCGTACCCGGCGGAGGCCAGCGCCACCCCGCCGCCCGCGCGCACGGCGCAGAGCGTGGTCGCCCAGCCGTCGTGCGCGACGACCGCGCTGGTGCAGGCGCCGGTCACCGGGTCCCAGAACGCGATGACGCCGTCGAACCCGGTCGCGGCCACCAGGCCGTGCGGGCCGACGGGCAGGTGGGTGACCGCGGTGACCCAGCCGCCGAACCCCGTGAGGGTGTGCACGAGCGTGCCGTCGGCGGGGTTCCAGAGGCGGACGGTGCGGTCGTCGCTCGCCGACGCCAGCAGCGTCGGGCCGCCGGGCACCGGGACCGCGCAGAGGTTGCGCACCCAGTCGGAATGACCGGACAGGGTACGCAGCCGCGCGCCGGTGCCGGCGTGCCAGACGCCGATCGTGCCGTCGAGGCCGGCCGTGGCGAGCAGCGTGCCGTCGTCGGCTGGCACCGCCCACAACCCGCGTACGCCCTCGGGGTGGCCGGTCAGCACCCGCTCCACCCGGCCGGTCAGCGGGTCCCAGAGCCGGACGGTGCCGTCCGCGCCGGCCGAGGCGAGGAAGTCGCGCCCGGCCATCGGGACGGCGCACACGTCGTACACGGCGTCGGAGTGTCCTTCGAGGACGGTGCCGTCCAGGCGCGGCGGGGTGTGCGCCCAGCGGGCCCGGTACGCGGCACCGTCCGTCTGCGGCCCGGCACCGAGCCGGTCGATCCGGTCGACGACCGAGAACAGCGCCGCCCGCTCGGCCGGAGCCGCGTGGGTGGCCTGCGGGGTCCGGCGCAGCAGCCGGGCCCGGGCCAGCGCCTCGGCGGTCTCGGCCGCGTCGGCCGCGGCGAGCAGGCCGGTGAGGTCGGCGTTGAGCACGTACGCGTCGTCGTTGAGCAGCGTGTCGACCAGCTCCGCGCGGGTGGCGTGCCGGGGCAGCGCGCGCAGCAGGTAGTCGGGCGCGCTCGCCCAGCCGGTCGCGTGGCCGTACCGGATCCAGGCGTAGAGCAGGCCGCGCTCGTCGTCGGTCCGCGCCCTGACCGCGGCCCGGGCGGTGAGCAGCGCGTCGCCGAGCGCCCGGTGCCGCAGCCGGTGCACGCCCGGCGGTCCGGTGTCGACCAGGAAGCCGGTGCCGGCGGCGAAGTTCGCCAGGTCGTCGTCGGTCACCCGGCCGCCGAGCGCCTCGACGGCCACCCGCCACAACGGCAACGGCAGGCCGGGCGGTTCGGCGAAGGCGAGGGCGGTGAGCGCCAGGCGGGCGGAGGTGGCGCCGGCGGGGGAGACGCCGCCCAGGTACGCGTCGAGTGCCTCGGCCACGGTTGCCGTCGAGGCCAACCGGTGCGGGTCGACGGCCTCGGCGTCGTTGCGCCCGTGCGCGGCCGCGACCAGGCCGGCGACGAGGAAGTTGCCGCCCGCGAGGGTGGCGATCCGGCGGGCGACGGGTTCGGCCCGCTCCGGGTCGGCGTACGGGTTGTCGGGGCGCGGGCCGCCCTCCAGCCGCAGCATCGCCAGGGCGTGGGCGGCCAGGTCGGAGCCGCTGACGTGCTCGGCGGAGTCGAGGTCGACGAGATCGACGCCTGGCCCGATCTCGTCGGGCGTCGCGGCGCCGAAGGCCGCCAGCAGGTCACCCTCGTCGTCGGCCCGCCGGGTGCCGACCACGACCCGCACGCCGAGCAGGTCGCCCTCCCGGGCCAGCGGCACGAGCACCGTCTCGATCAGCTCGCGGGGCCGGACCGCCTCGTCGATCGCGTCGACGACCAGGTTGAACCGGGCCGGGCGGGTGGCGAGCCGGTCGCGCAGGTGGGGCAGCAGGTCGCCGGGGGCGTGGGGCAGCGCGGCCGAGGCGGCGACCGCGATCTCGGTGGCCACCGCGAGGGCGTCCTTGCCGCCGGCGTGCACGGCGCAGGCGACGCTGCCGCGGGCGGCGGTGTCGCCGGGGTCGAGCCGGGCCGCCGCGGCGTCGGCGGTGGTCACGATCCGGCCGAGCACGCCGGACTTGCCGATGCCGGGCGCGCCGGTGACCACCAGGAGGCGACCGTCGGGCCCGGGCCGGTCGAGCCAGTCACCCACCACCCGCAGGACGGCGGTGCGGCCGCGGAAGTGCGTGCCCCGGGCCCAGCCCCAGGCGGTCCGGGCCGGCTCGCCGGCCGCGTCGAGCCGCCAGTCGGCCAGGGCGCCGAGCTTGAGCTCGGGCAGGGCCTCGGCCAGGCCCACGGCCCGCCCGTCGCCACCGACCGCGGGGCCGGTCGCCGGCACCACCAGCCCGATCACGGCCTGGTAGTCGGGCGACCAGATGGGCGCACCCCCGTAAGCTGTGCCGCTTCCGATGCTCGCGGTTCCCGCGGGGGTCGGGTCGTCGCTGGTCAGGCGGACGTGGCCCCGGTCGATCGGGTCGCCGATCGTGCCGTGCGTCGCGCGGCCGGCGGGGTCGTGGTCGGGGAAGCCGAACGACCACCACGGACGGCCGGCCAGGTTCGCCAGCGGCGGCAGCCGCAGCCGGGCGGGGGCGACCGGCGCCGGCCGGTCGAGGGCGAGCACGACCACGTCGGGGTCGCTGCCCGCGATGACCTGGCGCACGCGGCCGCGGGCGTGGCCGGCGGCCGGGAAGGCGACCCAGATCTCCTCGGGCGGGCGGCCGCCCGGTCGGATGACCGGGGCACAGGTGAGCACCCGATCGGGTGCGACGACCACGCCGGCACCCGTCGGCGTCGGGCTGTCCGCCGACGAGTGGATCGCCACGACCCACGGGAAGCTCGGCGGCGCGAACCTCATGGGTCCTCTCCTCGGGGTGGTTGCTGGCTATGGTGCCTGCCGGCATGGCCCGCGGGCAATATCGACCGTCGACCGGCTCGTCCGAACGGTTCCCGTGGCGGCGCTTTCGGGCAGGACAGATGGAGATCCACTCACGACAGTGATGTCGGATATCGGAAAACCGGCCGCCGACCTTGCCACCACGCGGGACGGCTCGACAGAATCGGCTCCCGTCGTCCAATCCGCTCGAGGAGCCTCGGCATGCCCGACGACAAGCAGGTCACCTTCGCCATGCGCTGCATGCTGGTCGTTCTCATGGCGGAGGCCGGCGAGGTGCCCAACGCGCGGATCGCCGGCCGCGGCCTCGACCTCAAGCGCGAATACCGGCAACGGCTGGTCGACCGGGGTTGGATCACGGCGCGCAAGGTCGGCCGCGGGATCAGCCTCGAGCTGACCGAGGCCGGCTGGGCCCAGGCCATCGCGCAACTCGGCGCGGACCCACCGGCCGGCGCCGGGGCGGGCGGCGCGGCACTTTATACGGTGTTGAATCGACTCCGCGGCTTCCTCGACCGTTCCGACCTGGCGGCGGCGGACTTCTTCGCCCCGGCGGCACCCCTCGTCGACGTCAGCATCCGCAAGGCGTACGCGGAGATCGCCGCACACGCCGGTGAGCTGGTGTCGCTCGCGGCGCTGCGCCCACGACTGGCCGGCGCGGAGCGGGCGGACGTCGACGCCGCCCTGGTCGGGCTGAGCGCCGAGCCCGACGTGCGGATCATCCCGGAGTCCAACCAGAAGACGCTGACGGCCGCGCAGCGGGAGGCCGCGGTCCGCATCGGCAACCAGGACAGGCACCTGATCGCCATCGGGATGTGACGCCATGGACGAGCGGGAACGGCTGGCACTCAAGGCACTCCGGTTCAACTGGGCGCCGACCCCCGACGACGTCTGGCGGCAGCCGGCGTTCCACGTCGAGGAGCTGCACAAGGAGGCGCTGCGGGCGATCCTCGACGGGGTCGAGGACGCCGACCGCAGCGCCGACTCGAGCCCGGTCGGCGTCGCCGTGCTCGGTCAGCGGGGGAGTGGCAAGACCCACCTGCTCGGCTCGGTACGCCAGCACGTACAGGCCGCCGGCGGCTATTTCTTCCTGATCAGCCTGCTCGAGGCGAGCGCGTTCTGGCGCGGCGCCGCACTGTCCATCCTCGACGGTCTCAACCGGGAGACCGACGAGCGGGAGAGCCAGCTGCGGATCTTCCTGCGCCGGCTGGCCGACCTGGTCGGGGCACCGCGGGCGGTGCGCCGCGCGGTGACCGGCGAGGCGGAGCTGACCCGGCCTGCCCTCGACGCGTTCGTCGACCTGCTGCGCAAACACAATCGCCAGGTCGGCGTCGACTGCCAGGACACCGCGCGGGCGCTGGTGCTGGAGGCCGCGGAGAAGACGGCCGACCAGGACGTCGGGCACGAGTTCCTGTGCGCCAACGACGAGCTGGAGCCCGGTCAGCGGGCCTTCTGGGGGATGCGCCGCGCGCGGCGGTCCGCGCAGGAGATCGTCCGCGACGTCTCCCGGCTGCTGGCGCTGACCGGCCCGACGGTCATCGCCGTCGACCAGATCGACCTGCTGATCAACCAGGCGGCCAAGTCGCTCGACGGCGAGACCAGGCTCGAGTGGCGGGCCGCGCTGCTGCTGGAGCAGATCGCCGGCGGCCTGATGGCGCTGCGCGAGACCACCCGGCGCACCCTGTCGGTCGTCGCCTGCCTCGACGAGTCATGGGCACTGGTCAAGACCCAGGCGACGGACACCGTGCAGGACCGTTTCCGCGAGGCGGTGCAGCTACGCCAGATCGGCAGCGCGGAGCTGGGCCGGGAGCTGATCGCCCGCCGGTTCGCGGCGCCGTTCGCCGACCAGGGCTTCGTGCCGCCGTACCCGACCTGGCCCGTGCGCCCACCAGCGTTCGCCGAGGCGGTCCAGTTCACGCCGCGGGAGCTGTTGCGGACGATCGACGCGCACGTACGCGAGTGCCTGCGCGACTCATCGGTCCGCGAGATGCACCGCCTGGTGCACGGCCCGTCCGCCGGGCCGGCCCCGGACGTCGTCGAGCGGACGTCCGACGGGGAACTGGCGGGATTCGACGCGCGGTACGCGGCGCTCCGGGCGGCCGCCGACCCCGGCCCGGCGTACGACGCGGCGACGGAGGACGCGGTCGTCCCGGCGCTGCTCGAGGCGGGCCTGACGGCCTGGATCGGCGCCCGGCACGACGGCGGCCTGTTCGGCCTGGACCCGCAGCCGGGCACCAAGCCGGCGCTGCACGGACGCCTGCGGCACAGCCTCGACGAGCAGACGGAGGACGAGGCCCACTGGGCGTTCCGGGCGGTGAGCGCTCGGCACCCGGTGGCGGCGCTCAACAGAATCCGCAACGCGAGCACGGCAGCGGGCCTGACCGAGGGCGTGGCGAAGCGCAAGCTGTTCTTCCTGCGCAACGAGCCCTGGTCGGGCGGCGCGCGAACGACGGAGGTGATCGAGACCTTCAGCCGGGCGGGCGGGCGGACGCTTGCGTTCCCACCGACCGACGTGGCTGCCTTGATGGCGCTGCGGGAACTGCTGCGGGAACGTGGGTACGAGACGCTGCGACCGTGGTTCGCGGCCCGGCGCCCGGCCGACGAGATCAGCTTCCTGCGCGAGGCGTTGGCGGGCGCGGGGTCTTTGCCTGCCGCCGTGCCGCCGTCGGCTGCCGCGCCATCCCCGACCTCGGCACCGGGCGGCGACGCCGGCGGCTCCGAGGTCCCAGCGGCGTCGGACCGCGTCACGCCTGGTGGCATTTCCGCCGCCGAGGCCCGTCCCACGGCGGGCCGTGCCGGGGCGCCAGGTTCGATGTCTGCGGAGGGTGCGCCGGGGTGGGGCCGTGTCCCGGCGGCGGGTCCGCCGTCTGCGGAGGGTGCGCCGGGGTCGGGCCGTGCGTCGGCGGCGGGTTCGATGCCTGCGGAGGGTGTGCCGGCGTGGGGGCGTGTCGCGGCGCCGGGTTCGGCGTCTGCGGAGGGTGCGCCGGGGTCGGGCCGTGGGCCGGCGGCGGGTTCGATGCCCGCGGAGCGTGTGCCGGCGTGGGGCCGTGTCGCGGCGCCGGGTTCGACGTCTGCGGAGGACGCGCGGGGGTCGGGCCGTGCGCCGGCGCCAGGTTCGATGCCCACGGAGGGCTCGCCGGCGTCGGGTCGCGGGGCGGCGGCGGGCGCGATGTCCGCGGCGGACGTGGCGGCGTCGGGTCGTGGTCCGGTGTCGGCGGGTGAAGGCGTGTCGTGGGCGAACCGGCATTCCGCGCCGGGCGTGCGACCCGCGGGTGACGCCGCTCCGGCGTCGGACCGTTTCGCCGCGCCGAGCGCGACGCCCGCCTGGAGGGGCGAGACCCACACGAGCACCACGCCTGAGGGCACCTCCGCCGCCGGTGAGGCGGTGCCGGCTCCGGTGGTGATGTTGCCGACGGCGCGGGCGGTCGGCGTACGCCAGGATGGTCCTGATCGTCTCACCCTCGGCCAGTCTGTCCAGAATGGACGCCCGGTGGGCATCGACCTGGCGGCGTTGCGGCGGCATGCGGCGATCTTCGCCGGGTCCGGGTCGGGTAAGACCGTGCTGATCCGGCGCCTCGTCGAGGAGTGCGCGCTGCGGGGTGTTTCGGCGATCGTGCTGGACCCCAACAACGACCTCGCGCGGCTCGGTGACCCCTGGCCCGAGCGCCCGGCGCAGTGGGACGACATCGACGCGGCGCGGGCGGCGGCGTACCACCGGCAGACCGATGTCGTCGTCTGGACCCCGCGGCGGTCGTCCGGGCGGCCGCTCAGCTTCCGGCCGCTGCCCGACTTCGCGGCGATCGCCGACGACCCCGACGCGTTGGCGTCCGGCATCGACGCGGCGATGGCGTCGCTCGCCCCGCGGGTCAACGTCGACGGCACGTCGACCAAGGCCCGGATCGGCAACGCCGTGCTGCGGGAGGCGCTCACCGCGTACGCCTCGATCGACCGTCCCGGTCGCAACGGCGACCTCCGCGATTTCGCGGCCTACCTGACCGGCCTGCCGGCGCAGGTCAGCGAGCTCGACAACGCGCCGCGGATCGCCAACGAGATCGGCCAGCTGCTCCGCGCGACGATCGTCAGCGACCCGCTGTTCGGCGGCGACGGCGCCCCGCTGGACCCGGGCGAGCTGCTCACCCCCGCCGACGGCTGGCGGGCCCGGATCTCGGTGATCAGCTTCGTCGGCCTGCCCGACGACGCGCAGCGCCAGAGCTTCGTCAACCAGCTCCAGCTCGCCCTGTTCGCCTGGATCAAACGAAACCCGGCGACCGACCGTCCGCTCGGCGGGCTGCTCGTGATGGACGAGGCGCAGACCCTGGCGCCGTCAGGGGCGATGACCGCGTGTACGCAGAGCACGCTGGCGCTGGCGTCGCAGGCCCGCAAGTACGGGCTCGGCCTGGTGTTCGCCACCCAGGCGCCGAAGGGCCTGCACAACCGGATCCCGGGCAACGCGGCGACGCAGCTGTTCGGCCTGCTCAACAGCCCGACCCAGATCGCCGCGGCGAAGGAGATGGCGCGGGCCAAGGGCAGCGACATCGCCGACGTGGCACGGCTGCGCCCGGGCCACTTCTACGCGGCCGTCGACGGCGGCACGTTCGCGAAGCTGCGCGCGCCGCTGTGCCTCAGCCACCACCCGTCCAGCCCGCTCACCACAGAAGAGGTCCTCGACCGCGCGCGTCGCGATTAAATTCATTGCCGCGCACTTTTGCTCGGGTCTACCGTTGTCCAGGCAACCGGAATTCACCCGACCAGGACAGGACGACGACCCATGTTGCGGACCGCCTTTAAGCTTGGCGCAGACGCGAGTGGTCAACTGCTGTGCCGGGAGTTGCTCCGGATAGGCGGACACCCTACCGCTGGTCGCTGACCAGCTAAAACGCCGCCTGTCCCGACTCCCGGGGCAGGCGGCTTCCGCATTTTCGCCCACCCATTCCCGACCCTCGCGCGCGCCCATTCCGGCGTAGCGCCAATCGGCATGCGCGTTTCACCGAATTTCGTTTTCGGCTTTTCTTTTCCGGCTTTGAGGGGAGGCGTACCAGCATGTTCCCGTTCCCGCGCCCCGGCTGGCCCGACGGCCCCCAGGCGCTGACCTGACCAGCAGCGGGTGTGAACCTACGCGAACGTGGCGACGGCGTCGGCGGGTTGCAGGACGGCGGTGACGGCGTCCAGGACGCCCGTTGTCGCCGCTGTCGGATACCAGTCCAGGGCAGTCCGCTGACGACGACGTCGGTGTGGCGCGGGCCGCGCTCGTCGAGCACAAAGGTGAGATCCCGGCGGCGTTGGGCGCGCTGACCACTGCGGCGGCCTGGCCCTACAGCCAGCCGTCGGAGGCGCTGCTGGAGGCGACCGTCTCGGGACTCCTCCCCCAGGGCATTCCCGACGACCGAGGTCGCTGTCGGCCGGAGTAACGGCTTTCCATGCGCGGTGAAGCAGTGTCGAAGCACTGCCTTGTATCTCGCTGTGAGCTCCGATCCGCCGCCTATTTTGCCTGCACGATAGAAAGCCGCGCCAATCCGCGTGAAATTGGCGTGAATATCCTTCCACGTAGGGTCGCTCCCGAAACGACTTTCCAGTCAAGGAGGACCTGTTGCGCAAGACAGCCATCAGCTTGACGGCGTTGCTAGGCGCCGCGCTGATCGCGCCGACGCCGGCCGCCGCCGAGCCGAGGAACGACAGTCAGGCGTTGCGTGATGCCGTCACCGTCGACGGTCTCATGCGGCATACGCGGGCATTCCAGCGCATCGCGGAGACCAACGGCAACAGTCGAGCATCGGGAACCACTGGGTACGACCGGTCCGCTAGCTACGTCAGCGACCTGCTCACCTCGGCCGGGCTGCGGGTGACGCAGCAAGAGTTCACGTTCACCTTCTACAAAGAGGTCACCCCCGCGGTGGTGGCGCAGGTTTCGCCGACCCCGCGGAACTACGCCGCTTTCACGGCGGACTATTCCCCTACGGGTGACGTGACTGGTGCGATCGTGCCGACCAACGACATCCTGATCCCACCGGGTGCCACGCCATCGTCCTCGAGCTCGGGCTGCGAGGCCGCCGACTTCATCCCGGCGTCACCTTCGCAGCGGCAGATCGCGCTGGTTCAGCGGGGAACCTGTGACTACCGCACCAAGGTCATCAACGCCGCGGCTGCGGGTTACGACGCCGTCATCATTTTCAACGAGGGCCAGCCCGGACGCCAGGATGCCATCCCCGGCACTCTGAGCGAGCCGGCTGCCATTCCCGCGACCCTCGTCAGCTATGCCAGCGGTGCCGAGCTCTACGCGGCAGCCCAGGGCGGCACCGCCGTTGGGCGGGTCGCCACCACCACAGAGATCCGGCCCGCGACGACAAGGAATGTCTTCGCCGAGACGGTGGGCGGCAATGCGAACGAGGTGGTGATCGCGGGCGCCCATCTCGACTCCGTGGCCAAGGGTCCGGGCGTCAACGACAACGGCAGCGGCGTAGCTGCGTTGCTGGAGATCGCCGTACAGTCGGCGAAACTGCAGACCACGACGCGACAGAAGATGCGCTTCGCCTTCTGGGGCGCCGAAGAGTTTGGCAGCTTGGGCGCCCAACACTACGTCGACAGCCTGTCGAGCGCACAGCTCGCGAGTATTTCCGCCTACCTCAACTTCGATATGCTCGGCTCGGCTAACTTCGTTCGTTTCCTCTACGACGGTGACGGATCGGAAACCGGCGGTGCCGCCGGTCCAGCCGGATCCGCAACGATCGAAACGACTTTTGCCAACTATTTCGCCGCGCAGCGCCTGCCCGTCAAGAAGACCGCTTTCGAGTTCCGATCGGATTATGGCCCGTTCTTCGACGCGGGTGTCCCGGTCGGAGGCGTACACAGTGGATTCGACGGATTGAAGACGGCGGAAGAAGCCGCGATCTTCGGTGGGACCGTCGGAGCGCAGTATGACCCCTGCTACCACCAGGCGTGTGACAACCTGGGCAACGTCAACACCACCGTGCTGCACCAGCTGGCCGATGCGGCTGCCCACAGCATCGTGACGCTGGCCTGGGCCGCGCCGGTGGCGCGGACCCCACAGCCGGCGCGATCCTCGATCGACCGCTCGAACGGCACAGACGCGTAACACCCCGCAAGACGTCGACCGAGCGTCGGCGGGGGCCGCGTGCGACCCCCGCCGGCGCTCGCTCGCCGGACCACTGGTGCTGGCGAGAGAAAGCGCGCGCGAGGTGTCCGAGCGTCCAAACAAGACGGCCACGCCGGCGCCCCGGATTGGTCCGATCCCGCGCTGGGCGGAGGAGCTACCGTCCGACCGGCAGCCGGCGGTGATCAGGACCGCGTCGTTCCGGCGAACCAGGTGGCGCAAGGTGGATGAGCACAACGATCCGAAGGACCGCACCGCATGCGTGTCGAGATCGGTGTCGCGTCGGTCGATGGCGTCCGGATCGCCGCCTGGGCCGGTGCGTCGAGCTGTGCGCCGGCTTGTCCGACGGCGGCCTCACGCCGAGCGCCGCGCTCATCGAGGCCGCCGTCCAGCTGGCGGAGGTGCACGTGCTCGTACGGCCGCGACCCGGCGACCTCCTTTACTCGCGCGACGAAGTGGACCTCGTCGTCCGGGACATCGCCGCCGCAGGTCCGCACTCGACGGTGCGCCACTCATCAAGGAACTGGCCGCGGCGGGCACGGGAGTCACCGTGATGGCATGCGGCGGAGTGCGGCGCCAACGCCGCGCTGGCCGTCGCCGCGACCGGCGTCGACGACCTGCACGAGGCGCCCCGCCAACCTGCGAGCACAGCCCGAGCTGGTGAGGTCCCCTACACGCTGGCGCCCGGGGGCCCGCCCGGCCGAGGCGATTGGCGCCTCGGCCACCGTCCGTCCTACCAGTTCGCTATCACCTCTTCTCCGAACAAGTAGTTCCCACGGGCCCGGTCCTGCAAGGGTGCGGTGGCGAGCACAGCACCGGTTGCGTCGAGAGCACGCAGGGTCACATCGCCGCGATAACGGACGTTGAAGATTCCCGCGCCATCGTCAAGCGGGCTGGCCTTCCAGACCTGACGGCCGTTGACCGTGGCTTCGACCTTGACCGCTGTGGGAGGTGCCACGACGAGCATGTTGTCGGTCGCGATGGCACCTAGATCCTGCCTGACGGGTATGCGTATCGCTATCAACTCGGATGAGGCTGTGGACGCTGCGGTCGTCCACGACATCCTATCGACGTACTTCGAAGTGTAGTAATGCCTAATTTGAGGCGTGGGACCCAGCGCGACTATTAGAGCCGTCGATTCGCCCACCTGGAGCACCACCGGTCCCGCGCCGGACTTCGGGCCGACCAGGACGGCGGGTGCTTCTTCTCCGCCGGTGCCGGGCACTGATCCCCCCCAGCGGACCTCGGCGTTGCTGGTCTGAAGCCCGGCGTGCTCGCTCAGGCCACGGTGAGCGGCCAGCGCGGTGGCAGCTGTAGCCGGATCGATGCCTGCCCATGAAGTCTTCACGTCGGTCGGAGCTTTCGCGGCCGCCTCTACGCGGTCGTCGTAGGCCCCTTGCCAGGCCGCGGGAGACTGGAAACGAACCACACCATCACAGATGACCCGCCAAAGCGCCAAGGGCGGGTAGTCCTCAGACACGATGTAGTCACCATTGGGTGACGGTTGCCAGGTTCGGCGGACTGTGCCGTCGGGTTGGACGACCCCGTTGGTGGAGGTGTCCACCCTGCATCCGCTCGGGGCAAGACCGACCCAGTGTTGCGCCCGCAAGCTGCCACCAAAGGATTCACCGACGATTGTGAACGGGTCTACCCACGGCTTGGTGGTCCCGGAGCCTTTGACGAGGTCGGCGGCCGATGCCCCGCGGTGCGACGATCGCGTGACGAGCATTGCCTCCGACTTCGAGTAGTACGCGACGATCACGGTACGCGAGTCGGTGTCTTCGTCGGCGAAAAGGACCTTGCTGCTCGGTGCTTTCCCCAACAAGCCGAACCCGTTGCGTATGTCGCCGGTCTGAGCGAACTCGCGAGTGATGTCCTGGATGAGTGACTGATCGTGAGCGAGATTGCCGCGGGTGGGAGAGTTGATCAACCGCCACGTCCACGACGAGTGCACCGGAAGCCCAACAAACGGGCCTGACGGAGTGTTCGCGGGAGGCAGTTCATCCCATCCGGCAGCGTTCAATGCGGCAGGACCGGCGAGCGCTACGGCCGTCAGCGCAGCCACGGCCGTGCCAAGCCCGCGAAGCCGGCGCCGCCGGCGGAGACCCGCCCGGCGCACAACGGCACCGTACGGATCGACGTCAGGCGTTACGGCGCCAGCGATCCGTTCGAAATGCGCACGCAGCTCCTCGACGCTCATGCCTTACCTCCTCGAATCGCTTCTCCCACCTGGTGAGCAGTGGTTGCTGGCGCGAGCAGAACGCGCAGCTTCGCCAACCCTCGTGCGGCTTGACTTTTAACTGTCCCGACCGAGCATCCGAGGATCGCGGCCGTGTCCGCCTCGGATAGGTCCTCCCAGTAGCGGAGCACCAGCACCGCACGCATCCTGGCCGGCAGCTGGCCCAGAGCGCTCAGTAACTCGTCTCGCTCGACGACCGTGTTGGCGGGATCTGGCCGCCATCGCTCCGGCACGAAGGCGGTGAGGATCTCCCGTGAACCGATCCGACGCCACCTGGCAGTCCGCTCGTTCACCATGGTCCGCCGCAGATAAGCCATCGGATCATCAACCCGCGACCACCGACTCATCACCTTGACTAGGGCATTCTGGACTAGGTCTTGAGCGGCGTCGCGGGAGCCGGTCAACAGGTACGCCGTACGCAGCAAACCCATGTAGCGGACCTGAACAAACTCCCGGAACCCATCGTCGTCCACACCGCTTCCTCCCTAGATAACTGTCGCCGGAATGGATGCGGAACCCGCCTGAAAAGTTGCATCCCCGCGCAGCAGACTGCGCCCCCAGCTCCACCGGCGATGCGCAGGCGCTCGCCTGCCATAGCCCGGTCGTCGACCTCGACTCTCGATGTTGCCCCTCGCCGCGGCTCGCGGCCCGTCGAGACCTGATCGCCCGGCGTGCCGGGGCGCTCACCACTGACTTCCGGGATGGTCGTAGCCGCGGACCGCCGTCGATGCGCGGTAGCGCGGCTGGGAGACGCCCGACGACTCACCGTCTGGGCGGACGGTGATTCCTTCTGGTGGCCGGCCGGCGAAGCCGGAGTCGGCGAACAGAGGCCACATCGTTGGCGCCGTTAGGCACCCTTGCGCCGTCGCGGTCCTGCCCCGGTGCGGCCCGGCAAGGGCCCAAGGCAGTGACGAACTTCCGCCTGCGGCCGTTGACGTTCCTCACCGGCGTAATAGCCACGCCGTGAAGGCGTTCTGAAACGTGCAATCTATAGGATCGCTAGGCCGAGGGCTTTCATAGGCTCTTGGGCACCGCGGCAGTCGATCCGATCGACGGAGCACGGAAGGCGTGGTCATGGCAGGCAGGGTCCTTATCGTTATGGCAGTCGCCGCCATGAGCCTTTCCGGTTGTGTAGCCGTGGCTGAGCCCACGCAAAACGCCTCGTCGTCTCCCTTACCGTTGCCGGCCGCTGACAGCACCAACCTCGCAGCGTGCCGTGATGCGGCCTGCGAGGTGGAGGTCCAGAAAGAAGACGAGGTCCACCTCGACCCTGGCTGGCGCCTCTCTGCGATCGAGGTCGAATACTTGTCTGAAGAAAAGATCACACTGTGGCTGAAGGAATTGGAAGGCCCTGGTGGCGTGGTGGGCGGCCTCGACTCGGACATCTCTGGTGCCGAAGGGCACGTCTCCGTCACAAATGGCCGACCGGCCCAGATCAACGGCATCGAACTGACGATGGTAACCGGAACCTCTGCTCGTGCCATCCTGAAAATGCGCCCTGTCTAGCCGAATGAGCGTGGCTACGTCAGCACCTCTTAAGAGGCTCGGTCAGCTCCAGGTGAAGGTGCGAGGGGCTTGTCGCCGGACCGGTGTGCCGCGGGTGATGCGGCGGTCCATGCCAGCGATCGCGGCCAAGCAGATGATGGCTTCGGGAACTTCCGGGATCCGTTCGTAGTCGCGGGCCAACCGGCGGTGTGCGGTCAACCACGCGAAGGTTCGCTCGACAACCCAACGGCGTGGGTGGACCGCGAATCCCTTCTGCCGCATCGACGGCGCCGCGAGGCTCGTTGCGACCAGAGCGCTCTTGGCGCCATCGCGGTCCTGCCACGACGCGGCCAGGACCCAGACGGTGACCAGCAACCCCAACGTGTCAGTGACGATGAACCCCTTCCAACCGTTGGCTTTCTTGCCGGCGTCGTAGCGCCGCGAGCCGGTGCCGACAGTGTCGCCACCTTTCACGGACTGGGAGTCGATAACTGCCGCGGACGGTTCCGGCTCCCGGCCCCTGGGCGGCCCGGGCCTTGATCCGCAACGCGGCGACCAGCTGCTCAGTTACGCCAACCTGTGCCTATCGCGTGAAGTACCAGTACGCCGTCTGCCACGGCGGCAGATCAGCGGGCAGGCACCGCCGCGGACACCCCGACCGCACCACTTACAAGGTCCCGTTGACAACCTCCCGCCGCGGATGCTTTTCCCGCCGACCCTCCGTCGCTGGGCTCTGGCAGCAGCGGCTCGATAACCCCCACTGTGCATGGGTCAAATCGGATGGGTAATCACGACGAGAGAACGACACCGCGCCATCCTGCCGACCACCACCCGCCGGCGTCACGGTGCCACAGCAACCACATGAGACGTTCTCAAGCATGCTCGTAGAGAGAGAGCAACAGCCAGAGGTTCCCGCTTGTAGCGGGTGGGCACTGCTGCGTAGAGCGTTGACGGCTCACGCGACGTCCGCTGTTGCCCTTCGACACAGTCGGAGAGGTGGAAGCGCGACATCGGAGAGATGGGAGCGCACCCTCGCTCGACGCGAGTGCTCTCCCATAGGGACTCGAAGGTAAAGGCCTGAGTCGATCGAACCTTCCAACGACCGGGCGCGGGCCCGGCTGGCCCGGGTGCTCGGCAACGACGAAGTCCAGCGAGGAGCGAGGATGAGTTCCCTGATCCCGCCACTGGAGCGGCGGCTCCCGCGAAGGCAGGTCGCCGACATGCGGATGCGGGTGATGACCAAAATCAGCAAGCCGTCTCGGACCGCAGCTACGGGTCGGCGTGTCGTTCTTGCTACGGCCGCAGTGGAGGCGGTGGTCGCGGGCGCGCTGGCCACTACCGTAATGGTCCGCAGCGATGATCCGCCTCAAGTGCTCGCATCGGAGCGGCAGCGTCGTCGCCGGACCTGACGAAGGCGGTGGATCGGTGCTTGTTCTGGACTCACCCGAGTGTAGGGATCCATCGGATCGGCAGGACCCGGTGTTTCGGGTCATCGGAAGCAACCTAGTGGTCAGCGTCCGACATGGTGACACTCAGGCAGTGGCGCCCGACGGCACGAACCGGCTCGGCTCGACGTTCTCGGTAGGGACGCCACGGCACTCTCGCTCGACACGAGGACCGGTCATGGAGCCGTCGCGCAGCAGATGAGCAACGGGTTGTAGGTCCTGTCTCGAGTCGGGATCGGAGCGGTGCGAGGCGTCAGCGTAGGGGACGCGGCCGGGCTCGGATATATCGGCGCACCCCGGCGATGAAGGCTGGCGCATCGGGTACGAATACGCGTGCATCGACGACTGTGAAACAGGCCTCGCTTCGGTCGCCCATGCGTTCCTGACCCTCGCGCCGTGCGAAACCTGCGCTCGGATGACAGCGCTCGCCGCGGAGGTCTTGCTGTGGCGATATCACTGCGCGACTCGGCTCGGAATGGACCAAACTCTGGTCTTTAGCCACAAACGTAACACCGGCGCAATGGGTGATCTACAACCGGCGCCGAATCATAGGCGACGCAAATCGACCTGATGGGGCGAATCCGCCTGCACCGCGACACCTAACCGTGGATCGCGCCCACTCAGGCGATGGAGGGGATCGTCTGGGTGGCTTCATCGCGTGTATCGCTCGGGTAAACTAAGCGAAGCTGTCGCCATGAGCGGCACCGGCGCCTTTACATAATCATTCATCAGATGCCAGTGTCTCCGGCATAGTCGTTGGAGGCCCGTCTCTCAGCTCGACGGCGCCGCAGGACGTGGGTACGCGTCAGAGTCAGGTCAGGGTCGTGACCGAGCCAGCGACGGCCCGCGCTGTGGCTGGACGTCTAGAGGTGGGGTATGGGCCGTATCGGGCGTCGGCAGGTACGCCTCGACCCGAGCCATCGGGCCCTCCCGGCATCGCGGGCCATGCCGCATTCGCCCAGTCCGGGCAGCGTTGAGCCTTCTTATGATTGGATGGAGCCTGTATTCCGTCAACGCAAAGAGCTCGAACTTGGCATCCTGGCAGCTCGCGCAATCGCCATCATCATGATCCTCATCGGAAGATTTGCGATTACACCGCGGTTGGGCGGTGACGCGATCTGGGCGACCGGATTCACGTTCGTTGCAGTCGGTGTTCTCGCGGCGGGGAGCGCGCTGGGCGTCCTTGCATTGATCAGGTTTCGGGAGCCCGGTTATTCCGCTTTGGGGGTGGCGCAGCTCGTCCTGGATTTCGTGGCCATATCCGGAATTGTCGCGCTTTCCGCCGCGACGCCCTCAAGCCTTAGCTGGCCCGTTCTCGCGATCCCCATTATCGAGGCCGCCGTGCGGCGGTCCCTCTCTGCTGCGTTAGTTATGTGGCTGGCGCTGAGCGGCGTTTATATCCTCCTCTGGCTGAATCTTTACAACAACGTCTCAAAACCACATCCAAGCCTCGTCATCGGCCTCGGATTGATCTTGGCGGTACTCGGCGGCCTGAACACAAGGTCAAGAAACAGACAGGTTGATGCGCTGCACCTTCTCCAGTCCTGGTTCCGTTATCAGGCATGTCACGACTCGATGACGGGGCTCGGCAATCGCGCGTTACTAAACACCATCGAGCCAGAATTCTCCGAGAATCATGCTGTCGCCGCGATCGTCATTGACCTCAACGGCTTTAAGCAAATTAACGATGATCTGGGTCATTCGGCTGGAGATGCTGTCCTCGTCGAGGTCGCCGAGCGGTTGAAGAAAATAGTCCGCGGACCCGACATCATCGTCCGGCTCGGCGGCGACGAGTTCGCGTTGCTGCTGCGTGATGTCACGCGAGAAGAAGCTGACGCCGTCGCTCGACGAACAACCGCCGACATCTCTACGCCGATGTTGCTCGACGGTCGCAACGTTGCGGTGGGAGCTAGCATCGGCATCGCTACCTCATCGATGCCCGGAACGGCAAGTGTCGAGCTCCTACTAAGACAGGCCGACGTCGCTATGTACAACGCGAAACACGGATCGAGGCGGCGGTTCGGCGACCGCTGACTCGCACCATTACTGCGCCGTCTTTAGGACTGCCAGTTGATCGAGGCGCGGTGGAGAAGGCCGCAGCGGCGCCCGGCGCGAACGGCCCGACCGCGATAGAGCTTCTCGTCACCGTGGGCCATCGCCGCCGACCTGCTCACGACCGCATGGGACATCGGTCCGCACTGCGGTGTGGGCGCGTTGGTGGTTGTAGTAGTGCAGCCATTGGGTAGTGCTGCCGACGCCGGGCTGGCGGGCGGCACCCGGGGTCAGCGTCGCGGCTGTGCCGACGAAGACGAGCAGATCGCGCCGTAGCCACCGCCGTGACGCAGACCCCCGGGCACTACGCCGGGTCGAGGCAACCCGCGCGGGTGACGAGATCGACCTTGTCGTTGTGGGTGGCGTTGAGGTAGCGGTAACCCTTGCGCGGGGCCATCGTGCCGGCCTTGCGCCGCGATCCGGTACCGTTCCAGTTCCACAGGTCGTAGGCGGTACCCGTGTTGTTGTAGAACGATGTAAGTAGCCCGTCCCGGAGGAAAACGACCTCGCACCCCTCGAGTTGGTGGGCTGGGATCACACTCTCATAGGCTGAGTACGGGTCTCCATGGTTGAAGTCGATGTCTGCGTACACGCAGACGGAATTGTTGTAGCAGTTCGACGGCGGTGCCGCCTGAGCCGGCGCCGCGATGACGGCGACGCCGCCCACCCCCAGCAGCGCGCCGGCCGCTGCGGCCTTGAACATCGCCCGTGTCCTCTTGCGCACGTCGGTTCTCCCATTCTGTGACTGGCGCCAGCTCGACCATCCAGGTCTCGTCGGCACCTCGCGCGGTCAGGTTTACGGGTGCGAGAACATCATGCCGGTGCTTCAAAGCGACTTCATCGAAGCAAACGAGTCGACCTGCCCAGAATCGGCGTCGGTGGGTCAGGCTGGCTGGGCGCAGCCGTAGGAAGACGAGGTGGCCGCGCATCGTCCGGGGTCTGCCGCTGCGGTGTCGTGAACCTGGTCGCCGGATGATCGGCCGGACGGCGTCGCGGCTGGCATCGAGCACGTGGGTCTTGAGGCTGGGTGCGGCTTGGCGGTAGATCAGCGGCGGTCTAAGGCTGGCGCCTTCGTAGGGCGGTGCGGTGCGGTGCGGTGGATGTCGATGGTAAACGCGGTATGCGCGCTGTTCACGCCGATGACGTAGGTCAGGTCGCGGTTCTCGAGGTCTTGGCGGAACTGCGCGGCGTCGTCGTCTCCGGCGTCAGCGACGGTCAGCGGCGGTTTGACACCCTGGTCGCGGACTTCGTTGATCGTCTCCAGGCCCGGGCGCTACGTCTCCTGATGTCTCACGTCGGCCGGCATCGCGGCCCGGCGGCGGCGTTCGACGGTCTCGGGTGTGGCCGTGTCCCAAGGTTCCGGCACGAACAGGCGCCAGTCGATCGGGCGGGACGCGGTGTCGGTGACCAGGTTCAGGCTCACGCCGATCTGGCAGTTGGTGACTTTCCGGCCGTGCCGGTGTATTGCCGGGCTACGCCCACCGAGGTGGTGCCGCAGTTGAGCCAGCGGGTGTCGTCCAGCGCCCACGCCGCGGGGCTGATCGCCTTATCCATCCGCACCGCGAGGCGTTCACGCACTGCGGGGGCGGCCCACGGTCTGTTCGTGACGTGATTCAACGCCTGTTCGTGCGGCCTGGCCAGCCGTGCCGCCATCGGCTGGATCGACTTACCACGCCCGTCGAGCATCACACAGCGCAGGTAGTCACCGGCCCGGTCCTGCCAACCCGACCGCGTCAACGACGCGAACACCTCCGCGACGAAGGCGTCCAGATCCTCGCCGAGACGCTCCGCGGTAACGGCACCCCTCGCCCAATAACACCAAGATCAACCTAGATCGGTCGGATGCGGAGTGGGCGGTCTTGGAGCCGCCTCTGCCGAGGCAGGGTGATCGGTGGCGGGATCACCAGCAGGTCATCAACGGCATCTGTTGGGTGAAGCGGATGGGGTCGCCGTGGGCGCACATGCCGGCCCGGTACGGCCCGGGATCGATCGCGCATGACCGGTTCCGGCGGTCGTCCCCGGACAGCGCCTGGGCGCGGTTGAAAGCCGCGGTGGTGGCGTTGGCCGAGGCTGACGGTGAGGTGGTCTGGTACGCGCAGGCCGACTCGACGATTGTGCGGGCGCATCAGTACGCGGCCGGGCGTAAAGGGGCTCAGCGCGGCTGATTCGCAGGCGTCCCAGGGTTTGGGTCTTGCCAGCTTCTCCGAACACCGGCCGCAGCGCCCGCAGCACCGCGACCCGCAGCCGTTCGTCAACCTCTCCCCAGGCCGGATGCTCGGCGGCGGCTGCCCCTCGATCACTATGGCCCACACAACCGAAGTGATCTACCCGAGGGTAGACGCCGTGTCCGACTGCGACACGCACCAACTTGATCGCGACAACCCACCCGCCTGGAAATGCTTCGGGTCGCGGCGGACATGTGGTGGTTGTCGGGCCGTCCGGTCCGGCTTCCACCTCTTGGAGGGAGCAACTTTGGCACGCGCCGCTCCAGCCCGAACGGGCGCCGACGCCGCCGACCGGTTTGAGACGATGTACCGGGCCTGTTACGGCGACCTGCTGAACTACGCACTACGCCGCAGCGAGCGGCCCGACGCTGCCGCGGACGTGGTGGCAGAGACGTTTCTTGTTGCCTGGCGGCGGATCAACGAGATCCCGTCCGACCAGGCTCGGCTCTGGCTGTTCGGGGTGGCCCGGAGGGTGCTGGCGAACCACCGCCGCAGCGCTCGGCGCACCGCCGACCTGGCCACACGCCTGCATGGCGAGCTCACGCATGCAACGCCGGCACCGCCCGAAACGGCGGACTACGTGGGCCGCGCGTTCCGCACTTTGCCCGAGGCCGACCAGGAGCTGCTGCGCCTCGTCGCCTGGGAGGGCCTGTCCACGACCGAAATGGCGGTCGTACTCGGCTGCTCGGTGAACGCGGTCCGCATCCGCCTGCACCGGGCTCGTCGCCGATTCGCCGGGGCGCTGCAAGACGACTCACCGCTTTCTGAGTACGCGACGAAGGGATTGACGTGAACGATATTCACCAGCGGCAGGACGCCCTGCTCCGGCTGCTCGCGCCTCAGTATGAGGTGCCATCCGCCGCGGCGGACCCGGCTGGGCCGGCTGCGGAGGAGCTACTGCAGGCGATCCTGAACCAGCCCGTACCAGAGGCGTCTGGTCGCAAACCGTGGCTCTCCTGGCGCCGCCTTGTGGTAGCCGGACCTGCCGTGGCTGCGCTCGCGGCCCTGATCTTCGTAATGGTGGCCGTTGTGCCCTCGTCCAGTCCTACTGGACCGGCGCCGGCCCAAGCGCAGGTCCTGCGGATCGTGGAGGTGGATGGTTACCTCGAGATCAGGATCTTGGATCCGGTGGCAGACCCGGCGCGATACCAGGCGGAGCTCGCCGAACGTGGTCTGGACATCGAGCTGTCAGTCGTGGCGACCGGCCCCGAACAGGTCGGGCGGGTCATCTTCGAGGAGGTCGCCAGCGACAGCGGGCCGGCGATCGAGACGATCGAGGCGCCCGGTGACTGTTCGGCGACCGGCAACTGCTCGGTCGGCATTCGCGTACCGGTGGACTTCCGGTCGTCGGCACGGGTGGTCTTCGGGCGGACACCACGGTCGGGAGAAACCGCTCCGGCCGCCCCGGGCGGCGCTACCGAGGACGAGAAGCGGTGGGTACGCAAACTGGTCGGCAAGCAGGTCGGCGAGGTCCGCAGGGCCGTCGCCGCCCGAGGGCGAACCATCGAGTACCGCGCCGGCGCCGACTCGCACAAGGTGGAGGCCGCCGTGCCCGAAGACTGGTACGTCACGGGCGCGGCACCCCGCGCCGACCGGACCGTGGTGCTGTGGGTCGCGAAGACACCGGGAACCCGAGGCCCCTGACGGAGAAAGGCCGGCGCTGCCCTCAGCGCCGGCCTTTGCCGACGCGGAGCCAGCTCTCAGCAGACCGGGTCTGTCTGGGATGTCCGCGCTGTCGGCATCACCGAACGTCACACGCATGCTCGTCGATTAGGTTTGGATGACGCTCCGAGTCCCGCCGGCCGTCAATCGTGAAAGTGGTTGATCTCCAGATACCACTGGCCAGCCCAGCGCCGCCGCGCGGGATCCCGGGGTGGCGATCCGGGAAGAGCTAGTGGCCTACTTCCACGCAGGCGGAGACATCTCAGAACTGCTGCGCGACGCACCCGTCGGCCCGGATCTCGGTCCGGCACCGGCCCCCGAGAGCGTGCCGATGGACTGTGACCGGGGTGCGGCTCTCCGCGGCAGCCGTTCAGCGGCTGGACGAGTTCGCCGGTGATGACAAACCATTAAGGTCAGGTTTGATCCGTCGGGCGATCGACGAATTCCTCGCCAGGCACACACCCGAAACTGCCTGAACAGCAACAAATTCCATACCCCGTCGTCGCGACAGCGGTCCGTTCACGCGGCACGAGCGGTTTGAGATGCCACGGGCGTTCCCTCCGAAGGGGACAGCGGTGCGCCCGGGCCATCAGGACTCCCGCCATGGCAGGACCGTCGAGCGGCGCCGAGCCGGCTAGGCCAGAGCCAACGTGCCGTTGGGTCTGACGTCGCGAACCGCGGACCGCGCGCAATGGAACGTGGGATTTGTGGACCCAATGTGGCGGCATGCGAACCGCATTCCAGCAGCTCAGGGCCAGTTTGTGACCGTCGCGCCTGTGCGAAATCGGCGGTTGTAGTGCGATCCGCGCGCAGGTTCGAACCCTCGGCGGGTCACGCCAAGCATGGGAGCGGGATTCGATCAACGCTGACCCTGGCGATCGTTGCCGCGTCCTGGCGCATCGGGGCGGGACGGCGTGTCCAGACCGACGAGGACGTGCGGTCCTTGGCGGAACGCCGCGTGTTCTAGCGGGCCAGGCGGTCCAGCAGCTCGCCGAGCAGCGCGCGTTCGCCAGGGGTGAGGTCGCCGGGGTCGTTGTCGACAAGCGCTCGTAGCGTCAGTGCGGCGCTTGCACGGGTCTTGGGGGCGTCGGTGGAAGCTGTGTGCAGGACCCCGGCCAACGCGGCCTCGCGGACGCGTCCGGAGAGCCCGAAGTCAGGCTCCGGCTGGCTGATCAAGGTGAGCGTGACGCCGACGTTGGCGGCGAGCAGCTGTTCGGCGGCGTCGTCCGCTGGCACCTTGAGTAGGCCCTGGGCGGCGGCGTCGGTGAACCGCGTGCGCAACGCGGCGTGCGCGGGAGCGGTGACGGCGCAGGGCTTTCCCGGCTCGATGCGGCCGTAGAGCAGCGCGTAGAACGACGGGTGCTCCAACCCGAACCGCACGTGCCTGTCCCAGCCCTCGCGCAGGTCGTCGAGCGGGTCGCCAGAGTTCTCAACTGCCGTAAACTGGGTGAAACCATGATTTACGACGGCGTCGAACAGTCCCTGCTTGCTGCCGAAATGGTGGTACAGCGTCGGGGCCTGCACCTCAGCGTGCTCACACACCGCCCTCGTGGACACCGCCCCGCCGCCCTGCAACAGCTCGGCCGCGGCGAGCAGGAGTCGATCCCGTGCGTTCTTCATGCCTGCTACAGTACGCTATATAGCGCTACATTGCTTTCTATAGCGGGAGGATAGATCCATGAGGACTTGGTTTGTCACTGGTGGGACGCCCGGAGGGTTCGGCGTGGTCTATGCCGAGGCTGCACTGGAACAAGGCGATCAAGTGGTGGTGACCGCGCGTCGGCCCTCTGAGCTGCAGGAATGGGCTGAACAGTACGGCGACCGGGTGTTGGTTCTCCAGCTCGATGTCACGGATGCCGACCAGGTGCGTGCGGCGGTCACGGCGGCGGAGGAGCGGTTCGGCGGGATCGACGTGCTTGTCAACTGTGCGGGCCGTGGCTGGTACGGCTCGGTCGAGGGGGCCTCTGACGAGACGATCCGACGCACGTTCGACCTCAACCTGTTCGCCGTGGTCGAGGTGATTCGCGCGGCCCTGCCAGGTATGCGGGCACGCGGCGACGGCTGGATCGTGAACATGTCATCGGTGGCGGGCCTCGTCGGGGCGCAGGGGTTCGGCTACTACGCTGCGGCCAAGTTCGCGCTCGAAGGACTGTCGGAGACACTGCGCCAGGAAGTTGAGCCGTTCGGTGTGCGCGTGCTCGTCGTAGAGCCGGGGGCGTTCCGCACAAAGGCCTACGCCAGCTTCGAGAACGAGCCCGTCAACGAGACGGTCGACGCCTACGTGCCGATGGTCGAGTCCGTGAAGGCGGCGTTCGTGGACCTGAACGGCAAGCAACCGGGTGACCCTAAACGTGGAGTGCAGGCCGTGTTCGGTGCGATGAACGCACCCGTTCCGCCGCACCGGATCGTGCTCGGCAACTCCGGTTACGAGGTCGTTGTTGCGATGCACAAGGACGCACTCGCAGAGCTGGGCGCGAACGAGAACCTCTCACGCAGTGCGGACTTCTAAGGCTGTTGCCAGAAGTTGCATCCGCAACCCGCGGAAGCCGACCTTGCCGCGAACGTAACGAACCCAGTCGGGTGAGCTACCGCACAACCGACCCGACGATGCCTCCAGCGGAATGCGCCCAGCGCGTGTCCATGCCGACTTGACCCTTGGTCGGACATCTCGAACTGGTCACCGCGCGGCACGGCCCGTGACGGGTCGTCGCGTAATCCTGCTGCGGAGGCGCTGCACGGACATGCCAGCACGCGCCCGCGTTCTGGCGCCCGAGAAACCGGAGAGCAGAAATGGACCACATCACTCTTCCCAAGGCCGTCCAGAACTTCATCGCGGCCACCAACGCGCACGACGCGAACGCGTTGGCCGCAGTCTTCGGCGACGGGGCCACCGTGCGTGATGACGGGACGACCTACGCCGGCGGGGCCGAGATCCGCGAGTGGATCCAGGCGCACCTGATCACTCCCAAGATCGTGATCACGCCCACCTCGTTCGCGGGCGACCGGCTGGTGGCCTCCGGGGACGGTGAGTTCCCCGGCGGGCCGCTGTCCTTCGCGTTCGTGTTCGGCATCAAGGACGACCAGGTCACCGACCTCGCGATCGCTCCCGTCTGATTCGTCACCGACCAGGGGTGACCCGAGGGCTGCCCCTGCCAGGACAGGGAGTCGCCATGGGCATCGACGAACTGTTCAGCCTGACTGGGAAGTCTCTTCTAGTACTCCAGCCCGGGGTTGACCTTGGCTGAGCTACGGTTCGATGCCTTGAAAGTACGAGGGTAGCCACCGTCGATCGTGGACGGTTCTGGACTGACCATGATGCAGCGGTTCCTGGCGGACATACGGTAGACGCGCCCAGCGGTGGCGGGTGCTGTTCGATGACCTGATGTTGACGGTCGGGCATCGTTTCCGCAGGCCCGAGCCTCGCCACCGGGTGCGAGAGGATCGCCCTCGCGGCGTCTAAGCGGCTGCTGCACGAGGTCTGTCGTGGCTCCAAGGCCGGTTCGGTTGCGGTCGCTGTCGCGGAACGTTTTACGCGTTATACACTGGCCGGGTGACCGAGCGGGAGTACGGCTGGACAGAGGCCGGCAAAACGAGCGCGGCACGGCACGGTGTGTCCGAGCGGGAGACGATCGAGGCGCTGTTCTCGACCCAACGGATCGAGAACCATCTCGGGACGCTTCTGCTGGCGGTGGCCGGCTTGGCCGGTTCTGCCCGGGTGATCGTGGTGTTGTGCGAGCGGATGGGCGGGGTCAACAGCTACGCGATCCTGGCTGCCCGACTAGCGACTCCTGAAGAGGTCAAGCAGTGGATGGAGGGAACGCGATGACGATGCGCCGGGATCCCCGGGCGATGACCCGGGAAGAGCTGGTGGCCTACTTCGACGCCGGCGGGGACATCTCGGATTTGCTGCGCGACGCGGCCGCCGGTCCGGATCTCGGTCCGGCACCGGAACCAGAGAGCGTGCCGATGATCGTGACCGGGGTACGGCTCTCCGCCTCGGCCGTTCAGCGGCTCGACGAGCTCGCCGGCAACGACCGAGCGGGACGGTCCGGTTTGATCCGGCGGGCGATCGACGAATTCCTGGCCAGGCACACACCCGAAACTGCTTGAGCAGCTAACCTTCGCCGGCCACCACGATTGGTCTCGACAGGCGCACCGCACTGCACGGTAATGGGCTCGGGCGGAATCCGAATAGGACGATCGCTACCGCCACGCTCGCCCGAGGCGGGCCCAGCTGCTGCTTGGTCAGCGGCGGCGGGTCACGACGGTAACGACACGAGCCGGCGACGTCAGAGCCAATGTGTCGTTGGTTCTGACGTCGCATACCGCGGACGGCGCCCACCGGAACGTGGGGTCTCCGGGGGTCGCCCCCGGAATCGGCATACCGAATCGCTTCCTAAGCCGTGGCCGCGCCAGCGGACATGGCTTAGCAAGCGATTCGGTGGACCCGATGTGGCAGAACCCGAACCGTATTCACCCTGTTCAGGGCCCAATCGTGACTCTGAACAGGGTGCGTCGACGCCTACCCTGAGGAGCTCACCGGCCGTCCGCAGCACCGCCGGACGGAAACGATCCACAAACAGTCTCGCCGCTGCGGCCCCGGGCGCCCGACCACCACTGGTCGATCATGACGGCCATGGCGGTGACCGCCTGCTGGTGATCCTCCGCCGACAAGGGTGCCGTCCTCGGCTCTCGCACCACCACGACCGGTGTGCGGCGCTTCGCTCCCGACATGACCAGAACAACGACTCCACGGCCACGCAGGAACGAGACCGTTCCGCCAACTCGCCACTGGGGCTTCAGAGCGACACCGAGCCCGACCCGACCCCGCTCGATTACGTAGCGTCGTCGAGCTGATCGTCAGTGACCATCGGTTCACTCATCTGGCTCCCCTGGGACTGTGGATCTAACGGTGTTTCGGGCCTGACCCGCTCGGTGTGATGCCGGGTGAGGAAGGTGCCGTGATGACCGCGACACTGAACGGTGTGACCCCGAGGAAGAAGAGGCCGCAGCCGTCAGCGGAGGAGCTGGCGGCGGTCGAGCTGGTGCGGCTGGCCAAGGAGCAGGGGCTGTCGTTGACTGGCCCCGACGGGCTGCTCAAGCAGCTGACCAAGACGGTCCTGGAGACCGCGCTCAACGAAGAGATGACCGAGCACCTCGGCTATGAGAAACACGACCAGGCCGGCGCCGCCGCCGGCGGCGGCAATATCCGTAACGGCAGCCGGGCCAAGACGGTGTTGACCGACGCGTCCGGACATGTGGAGATCGACGTGCCCCGGGACCGGGCCGGCACGTTCGAGCCCCAGATCGTCCGCAAGCGCCAGCGTCGGCTCTCAGGCGTCGACGAGGTCGTGCTTTCGTTGTATGCCAAGCGATTGACGACCGGGGAGATCAGCGCGCACTTCGCTGAGATCTATGGGGCGTCGGTGTCGAAGGAGACGATCTCGAGGATTACTGACAAGGTGATCGAGGAGATGACTGACCGACCCTTGGACGCCGTGTATGCGGCGGTGTTCATCGACGCGATCGTGGTCAAGCTCCGGGACGGGCAGGTCGCGAACCGGCCGTTCTACGCCGCGATCGGAGTCACCCTCGAGGGCGACAAGGACATCCTCGGGCTGTGGGCCGGCTCGGGCGGCGAGGGCGCCAAGTTCTGGATGAGCGTGCTGACCGACCTGCGCAACCGTGGCGTCCGCGACGTGTTCTTCCTGGTCTGCGACGGCCTGAAAGGGCTGCCGGAGGTGGTCACGAACGTGTGGCCCCAGACGGTCGTCCAAACGTGCGTGATCCATCTGATCCGTAACACGTTCCGGCTGACCTCCCGCAAGCACTGGGACGAGCTCAAACGCGATATCAAACCGGTCTACACCGCCGTCAACGCCGCCGCCGCCCGGGCTGCGTTCGACGACCTGGCCGACAAGTGGGGCAGCCGGTATCCGGCGGTGATCCGTTTGTGGGACAACGCCTGGAGCGAGTTCATCCCGTTCCTGGACTACGACGTGGAGATCCGAAAGGTGATCTGTTCGACCAACGCCATCGAGAGCCTCAACGCCCGCTACCGGCGGGCGATCAAGGCCCGCGGCCACTTCCCGAACGAGCAGGCCGCG
>NZ_BONE01000076.1 GCF_016862555.1 Asanoa siamensis
GGCGCTAGACCCGCAGGTAGAAGCGGAGGGTGACCCAGGCGGTGACGGAGCTGACCACGGTGCCCGCGAGGGCCATCAGGGGCAGCATGATCAACACCTTCGCCCAGGACAGCGGTGTCAACAGGTCGGTGAGATCCTGCAGCGAGCCGTCGAGCAGCACCACCTTGAGGATCGCCAACATGCCGAAGCCGAGGACCGAGCCCAGGAGGCCGGCGACCACCGCCTCCAGCACGAACGGTGCCTGGATGAACCAGTTGGACGCACCGACGAGTTTCATGACCGCGACTTCTCGGCGTTTGCTGTAGGCCGCGACCTGGATCGTGTTGCCGACCAGCAAGAGGGCAGCGAGCGCCATCACGCTGGCCGCCACCAGTGCTCCGGTCTGCCCCGCGCCGAGGATATTGAAGATCTTTTCGAGCAGGTTCCGTTGGTCGATGATCTGGTCGACGCCGTCCTTGCCCACATAGGTCTCGCGGACAGCCTGATACTGCTCGGGATTGACCAGGCCGACGCGGAACGACTCGGGCAACTGGCCCGGCTTGACCGCGTCGACGACCGCCGGCACGTCGGCGAACATCGTCTGGAACTTCTTGAACGCCTCGTCCTTGGACTCGTAGATGACCTCGCGTACCAGCGGGTCGCTCTTCAGCTCGCCCTCGAGGCTCGCGCGCTGGTCGTCCGTGATCTCAGGCTTCAGGAAGATGGCGACTTCGATCTTGTCGTAGTAGTACGCCTTCATGTCCTTGACCTGCGTGTAGATCAGGCCGCTGGCACCGAGCATGAACAGGGAGACTGCCATCGTGATGATCATGGCGACGGTCATCGTCACGTTGCGCCACAGTCCGACCATCACCTCGGACATGACGTACTTCAACCGCATCGGGGGGATTCCTTCCGGAGCTCCGCTGGACTAACCGACTTGCCGGGGTGGCGAGGTGCGCTGGGGGGTCGCGCCTCAGCCGTAGACGCCTCGGGCCTGGTCGCGGACGATGCGACCACTCTCGATCTCGATGACGCGCCGGCGCATCTGGTTGACGATGTTGGAGTCGTGGGTGACCATCACGACCGTCGTGCCGGTCCGGTTGATCCGGTCCAGCAACCGCATGATCTCGATCGACGTGTCCGGGTCCAGGTTTCCGGTCGGCTCGTCGGCCAGGAGGATCAGCGGCCGGTTGACGAACGCGCGCGCCACGGCCACGCGCTGCTGCTCACCACCGGACAGCTCGTGGGGGTAGCGGTGCTCCTTGCCGCCCAGGCCGACGAGCTCGAGGACCTCGGGGACCACCCGGCGGGCGACCGCCTTGGTCTTGCCGATCACCTCGAGGGCGAACGCCACGTTCTCGTACGCGGTGCGGTTGGGTAGGAGCCGGAAGTCCTGGAACACGCAGCCGATCTGCCGCCGGAACGCCGGGATCTTCCACGACCTCATCGCCGTCACGTCGCGGCCGTTGACGTGCACCTTCCCGCGGTTGGGGGTGACCTCGTGCAGCAGCAGCTTGATGATCGTCGACTTGCCGGAACCCGACGGACCGATGAAGAAGACGAACTCGCCCTTCTCGATCCCGACGGAGACCTCGTCAAGCGAGGGCCGCGAAGCCTTCGGGTAAGTCTTGGTCACGTGCTCGAGCTGAATCACGGGTCGTGAGTCTACGCGGTGTAACGAAAACTCCAAGCCTCCAGGCAGCCATCGTGCCCGTATTGCCGGAAAGGCCGAAATTTATTCCACACATTAGACGGAGCCGCACACGGACAGTCACTGAAAATAACGGGCTAGGAGGGTTCGGACTCCAACTCGCGCTGCTTGCGCCAACGGATCCCGGCCTCGATGAACTCGTCGATCTCGCCGTCGAACACCGAAGAGGGGTTGCCCGTCTCCTCCTCAGTTCGAAGGTCTTTCACCATCTGATACGGGTGGAGGACGTACGAGCGCATCTGGTCGCCCCACGAGCCGGCGGCGTCGGTCTTGAGACCGTCGAGCTTGGCCTGCTCCTCCTGGCGCTTGCGCTCGAGCAGCCGGGCCTGCAGCACCCGCAGCGCGGACGCCTTGTTCTGCAGCTGCGACTTCTCGTTCTGACAGGTGACCACGATGCCGGTCGGGATATGGGTGATCCGGACGGCCGAGTCGGTCGTGTTGACGCTCTGGCCACCCGGACCCGACGACCGGTAGACGTCGACGCGGATGTCGTTCTCCGGGATGTCGATGTGGTCGGTCGTCTCGGTCACCGGCAGCACCTCGACGCCGGCGAAGCTCGTCTGCCGCCGGCCCTGGTTGTCGAACGGGCTGATCCGGACGAGCCGGTGGGTGCCGGACTCCACGCTGAGCGTGCCGTAGGCATAGGGCGCCTTGACCGCGAAGGTCGCCGACTTGAGACCCGCCTCCTCCGCGTACGAGGTGTCGTAGACCTCGGTCGCGTAGTTGTGCCGCTCGGCCCAGCGCAGGTACATCCGGAGCAGCATCTCGGCGAAGTCCGCGGCGTCCACGCCGCCCGCGCCGGCCCGGATGGCCACCAGCGCCTCCCGCGAGTCGTACTCGCCGGAGAGCAGGGTCCGGACCTCCATCTCCTCGACCGCCTTGTGCAGGGAGGTCAGCTCGGAGCCGACCTCCTCCAGGGCGCCCGGGTCAGCCTCGGCCTCGGCGAGCTCCAGCAGCACGGCGGCGTCGTCGATCCGGCCGCGGAGCGCCGCCAGCCGGTCGATCTCGCTGTTGACGTGGGAGAGCTTCGAGGTGACCACCTGCGCCCGCGCCTGGTCGTCCCACAGGTCGGGGGCCGAGGCCTGCTCCTCGAGGTCGGCCTTGTCCCGCTGCAGCTTGTCGAGGTCGAGCACGGCCTCGATGTTGCGCAGGGTGGCATCGAGGGTCTTGAGCTGATCGGAGAAGTCGGCAGCGGTCACAACATGTAAGAGTAGCGCTGCCCACCGGAAGTCCCTCGCTCAGCAGGAGTGCCACCGAGCGAGGGACGACGATCGGGTGTTACTTGGCCGGGGCTGACTTCAGCCAGCTGAGAGCGGCCTTGTGGTAGTTGATCGCGAAGTCGAGGGCGGCGGCGCCGTACGGGTCGCCTTCCTTCTTCGCCTCGCGGGCCTGTTCGCGGGCCGAGGCGAGCGCCTGGGTGTGATAGGCGTTCGCGTTGGAGTAGAGCTCCTTGAGCTGGCCGCCCGAGTGCTGCTGGCCGAACGCCACGCGCAGGGCCGTCGGGTTGCGGACGGCGTCGCGGCCGGGCGTCTCGCCGAGCCACCGGGAGAAGGCCCGCTTGCCCGACGCGGTGATCGCGTAGGGCTGGCTGGAACGGGGACCCGGCTTGCCGAGACGTACGTAGCCCTGCTCGGCCAGCGCCGGCAGCTCGCGGTAGACCTGGCTGCGGGTCATCGACCAGTAAGGGCCGAGCCGACGCTCGGCGGACGCCATCAGCTGCCCGCCGGTCATCGGTCCTTCGTGGAGCAGACCGAGCAGTGCGGCCGCCGTGGGGTTGATGTCAGTATCCGCCATCTCTCAAAGGTCGCACCTCGACGGCCCGTCGTCCAGGATTTCGGCTGATCAAAAACGGGGCGTCTCCACAATGCACTGTCTGGCACAGACAGTCTGCTGAGGACAATGAAGCCAGCCGGGCAGTATCGGCTGCAAAAGCCTTGATCATGACCTCGGAGGCATGGAAGGCATGAGTTCCCCGATACCGGGCAGAGGCCCCAGGTCGGTGGGAAGCAGGGGCTCACCGACACCCGGAGGCGGAGTTTCGGTGCTGTCGGGAGTCGTGGGACCACTGGGGACTGTGGTCCGGGTCACGACCGTCGGCGAACCGGCCTCAGGTTGCCCGCCCGGTCCCACACCCGGCCCAGCACCGCCGCCACCACCGAGCAGCGCGACCGCCGCGACCGTCACCAGCGTGACCACCGCCACGCCACCACCGAACAGCGCGACACGCCGATGGGGACGGCGGGCAGGCTCCACAGGGGGCAGTCCCGGCTGTCCCATCGCCGCGAGCGGGATGGCGACCAGACCGCCGGCGTACGCGGACGCGGGCGAGACAGGCGCGGCCCGCAGCGGAACCCAGGCCACCGGCGCACGGGCCACAGTGGCACCGCCGGGGCGGGGCCACCAGGTGACCTGGTCGCCGCCGAGCGGCGCGAGCGTGGGCGTCCCGTCCAGGGCCGGCTCCAGCCCGCGCAGCCGGGCGGCGAGCAGCGCGGCGGGCGGGCGCTGGTCGGGGGCGGTCGTGACGCAGGCCTCGATGAGCGGCCAGACGACGGCGGGCAGTCCCGGCGGTGCTACCGGAGTGCAGGTCGTGTGCCGGGCGAGCACCTGGGTCGGTTGGCCACCACGGTAAGGGCTGCGCCCGGTGAGCATCTCGAAGAGGACGATGCCGAGCGCGTACACGTCGGCGGCCCGGCCCGCCGGTTCGCCGGCGACGACCTCGGGTGCGACGTACTCCGGCGTGGCGTGGATGACGTCGGGACGACCCCGCGCGATCCGCCGCGCCACGCCGAAGTCCGTCAACCGGACCCGCCCCCCGTCGGCGGGCACGAGAAGGTTGGCCGGCTTGACGTCGCCGTGCACGACGCCGCGGGCGTGCAGATAGGCGAGCGCCTCGGCGACCTGGGCCGCGATGTGCGCCGCGACCGCGGGCGGCACCGGCCCGTCGCGGCGCAGCCGGCGCCGCAGGTCCTCGCCCTCGACGAGGTCGAGCACGAGCGCCGGCGCGCCGTCGACCGTGGTCGTGCCGCGCAACCCGACGATGCCGGGATGGTCGAGGGCGCCGAGGATCTCGGCCTCGGCCGCGAAGCCGGCGACGAGTTCGGGCTCGCGGGCCGCCTCCGGCCGCAGCACCTTGATCGCCACCGGCTCGGCCCGTTCCCGGTCGGTGGCACGCCAGACGGTGCCGACCGCACCCCGGGCGATCTCCTCGCCCCGCTCGTACCGCTCCGCCATGACCGACCTCCCCGCGGCTCACGCTAGGCGCGCGGGAAGTGGCGACGGTCACTACGCCGCCCGGGATGGCACGAACCCGCTAGAGCCGGCTGCGGAACTCCCACAGCTCCGGGTAGAAGCGCATTTCGATGCGGGAGCGCAGGTACGCCCCGCCCGCGGAGCCGCCCGTGCCCGGCTTGGTGCCGATCTGGCGCTCCGCCATCAGCACGTGCCGCGCCCGCCACAGCGAGAACGCCTGGTCGTGGGCGACCAGCGCCTCGGCCAGGTCCCAGAGCTGTCCGTAGCGTTCCCGGTCGTTGGCGATCGCCGCGTACGCGTCGAACCGCGCGTCCGGTGTCGACACGTCGAAGCCGGCCTTGACGAGCACCGCCAGGAAGCCGTCCCACATGCTCGGCTCGTCGAGCCGGGCCTGCAGCCGGGCGCGGTCGTCGTCGGCGAGGCCTTTGAACCGGCGGATGAAGCCCGGGTCCTTCGCGCCGGAGAGGAACTCGATCTCGCGGAACTGGGCGGACTGGAAGCCGGACGCCGGCGCGAGCTTGTTGCGGAACGCCAGGAAGTCCTGCGGTGTCATCGTGTCGATCACGTCGACCTGGTTGACCAGGACCCGCTCGACCACCAGGCAGCGCTCCAGCCGCACCCGTGGCAGGTAGCTCTCCCCGGCCAGCATCCGGTCGCGGGCGTCGGTCAGCTCCGAGAGGAGGAGCTTGAACCACAGCTCGTACACCTGGTGGATCGTGATGAACAGCAGCTCGTCGTGCGCGGGTGGCGACGACTCCGGCACCTGCTGGTCGAGCAGCTCGGGTAGGCGCAGGTAGGCCCCGTAGGTAAGGCGGCCGCCCTGCTCACCGAAATGGGCGTCGTGAAGGATCTCTTCGGTCACCCTTCGAACGTTAAACCCCTGGTTGTTTGACCTGCGCCGGTGGGTGGAGCAGGCTGCTGCCCGTGGCGTCCGCGTTGCTGCAGTGGTTGGCCCTCCGTGCGCCCGACGAGCTCGCCGTGATCTTGCGACGGCGCCGCGACGCGCTCCCCGTCGCCGACCTCGAAACCCTGGCGGCCCGGCTGGAGAGGGACGGCTCGGTCGCGGCCGCGCTGTCCACTGTGCCGCTTCCGCAGGCGCAGGTCGTCGAGGCGCTGGCGGGCATCGGTGGCCCGAGTGTGCGGCCCGGCCGGCTGGCCGCCCTGCTCGACCGGCCGGAGCACGATCCCGACCTGGCGGACGCGCTGGCCGGGCTCGCCGAGCTCGCGCTGGTCTGGCCGGACGAGACGGGCGCGCTGCGGATGGCGGAGCCGCTCTGGTCGGAGACGGAGTTCCCGCTGGGCCTGGGCCCGCCCGCCGCCACGCTGCTCGCGACGGTCGACCAGGACCGCCTGGCGGGCATCGCGGCCGCGTGGCGGGTGGATCCGGGGTCGCTGGCCGCGACGCTGTCCGACGAGAGCCGCGTACGCGAGATGGTCGGCGGCGCGCCCGCCGACACCCGCCGGCGGCTGGACCGGCTGGCCGCGCACGGACCGGCGGCGGAGCTGCCCGGCACGGCGCTCGGCTGGGCGCTGGACCGCGGGCTGGTCATCCCCGACGGCTGGCGGCGCGCGACGATGCCCCGCGAGGTGGCGGTGGCGCTGCGCGGGGCCGGCTGGCACGCGCCGTTCGACCCTCGGCCGCCGGTGCTCGCGATCAACCTGGCGCCGGCCGCGGCGGTCGACCGCGAGGCCGTGGCGGCCGGAACGCTCGCGGTGCAGCGGGTCGGGGCGTTGCTGGACGTCGCCGAGCGGGCGCCGCTGGCGTTCCTGCGGTCCGGCGGGGTCGGCGCCCGCGAGATCCGCCGGGTCGCGAAGCTGACCGGGGCCGACGAGACCGAGGTGCGGCTCTGGCTGGAGATCGGGTACGCGGCCGGCCTGCTCGGCCTCGTCGACGAGGTGGTCGCACCGACGGCCGCGTACGACGAGTGGCGCGCGGCCAGGCCGGCCGACCGGCTCGCGACCCTGGTGACCACCTGGGCGACGCTGCCCACCGTGCCCACCGCCGCCGGCCGCCCCGGCGGCGGCCCGCAGCTGTCCGCGCTGCTGCCCGACCTGGCCTGGGCTCCGGTGCTCGACGCCCGCCCCGGCCTGCTTCGGCTGCTGGGCGAGCTGCCGCCGGGTCGCGGTGCGGCGGCGGCCGGGCCGGGCGCCGACGTCGACGCGATCACGGACGCCCTGCGCTGGCGGCTGCCGGTGCTGCTGCCGGCGACGCGACAGTCGCCGGACCCGTTGGTCGAGGGGACGCTGCGCGAGGCCCGGCTGCTCGGTGTGCTGGCGCACGGTGCGCTGAGCGCGGTCGGCCGGGCCCTGGTCGAGGCGCCCGGGACCGTGGCCGAGGTGGCCGGGGCACTGCTGCCCGACGTGGTCGCGGAGGCCATCTTCGAGGCCGACCTGACGGTGCTGGTGCCGGGGCTGCCGGCCGCGCCGCTGGGGACCCTGCTGGACACGGCGGCCGAGCGGACGGCCGCCGACGGCGCCGCGGCGTCGTGGCGGTTCACCACGGAATCGGTGCGGGCGGCCCTGGACACGGGGTTCACCGCCGGGACGCTGCTGGAGGCGCTGCGGATCGTGGCCGCCGGCGGGCGGCTGCCGCAGGCCCTGGAATACCTGATCGACGACGTCGGGCGGCAGCACGGGCAGGTCCGGGTACGCGCGGTCGGCTGCGTCCTGCGCACCGACACGGCCGCGCTGGCCGCCGAGCTGATCGGGGCCCGGCCGCTGCGCGGGCTCGGCCTGGCCGCCGTCGCGCCGACCGTGCTGACCAGCGCGCGGTCGGCGGAGGAGACGCTGGAGGCGCTGCGCGCGGCCGGCTACTCCCCCGCCGCCGAGGACGCCACCGGCACGCCGACCGTGCGCCGGGCGACCCGGATGCGGGCCACGCCGAGGCGCCGCGCCGGGCACGTCCCGACGGCCCGGCCGGCGCCGACCGGCGACCTGGTCGAGCTGGCCGAGCGGCTGTTGGATTCCGCCGTCCCGGAGACCGAGGCGGCCGCGCCCCGGCTCGTCACCGCCGGGGCCGAGCAGACCGTGCGGCCGATGCTCTGGCTGGTGCCGGACCCGGCCGCGCCCGCACCGGCCACCGCGTCGTCCGAGCCCGCGTCGCCCGAGCCGGCCGAGGCGGTGGCGGGCGAGGTGCGCCGCCACACGCCCCAGCTCGAGCAGCGGGAACGCGACCTGCTGGTCTACGCGATCGTGGTCGGCGGGCCGGTCACGATCGATTACCGCACCGCCGGCGGCGACTTCTCCAGCCGGGTCGTCGAGCCACTGGAACTCGACGGGAAGCGGATGGTCGCCTGGTGCCGGCTGCGCGAGGACGAACGGGTCTTCGGCCTGACCCGAATCGAGCGCGTCCGACCCGCGTGAGCCGAAAGGAACGGTCCGTTGTTAACGCTTTTCGCATAACAACGGACCGTTCCAAACCACACTCAGCCCATGTGCGGGTAGCGGTGGTCCGTCGGCGGCACGAAGGTCTCCTTGATGGTCCGCGGGCTGGTCCAGCGGATCAGGTTGTGCCAGGAGCCGGCCTTGTCGTTGGTGCCGCTGGCCCGCGCGCCACCGAACGGCTGCTGGCCGACCACGGCACCGGTCGGCTTGTCGTTGATGTAAAAGTTGCCGGCCGCGTACCGCAGCGCCGCGGAGGCCTGGTCGACGATCCGGCGGTCGTTCGCGAAGATCGAACCCGTCAGCGCGTACGGTGCGATGCCCTCCGCCTGCGTGACCACCTCGTCGAAGCGGGCGTCGTCGAAGACGTACACGCCGAGGATCGGCCCGAAGTATTCGGTCGTGAAGACCTCGTGCGTCGGGTCGCTCGCCTCGACCACGGTCGGGCGGACGAACCATCCCTCGCTGTCGTCGGCGGTGCCACCGGCGAGCACGGTGCAGTTCGCCGAGTTCTTGATCCGGTCGAGCGCGCCCGCGTGCTTCGCGAACGCCCGGGCGTCGATCACCGCGCCGCCGAAGTTGCCGAAGTCGGTGACGTCGCCGTAGGTCAGGCTGTCGGCGGTCGCGGCCAGCCGGTCGCGCAGGCCACCTTCCCAGATCGAGCGCGGGATGTACGCGCGGGACGCGGCGGAGCACTTCTGCCCCTGGTATTCGAAGGCGCCCCGGATCAGCGCGGTGTGCAGCGCGTCGACATCGGCGCTGGAGTGCGCGATCACGAAGTCCTTGCCGCCGGTCTCGCCGACCAGCCGCGGGTAGCCCCGGTAGCGGTCGAGGTTGGTGCCGACCTCGTGCCACAGGTGGCGGAAGGTCGGCGTCGAGCCGGTGAAGTGGATGCCGGCCAGGTCGGGGTCGGCCAGCGCCACCTCGGAGACGGCCAGGCCGTCGCCGGTCACCATGTTGATCACGCCGGGCGGCAGGCCGGCCGCCTCGAACAGGCGCATCGTGAAGTGGGCCGCGAACTGCTGGGTCGGCGACGGCTTCCAGACGACCGTGTTGCCCATCAGGGCCGGGGCGCTGGGCAGGTTGCCGGCGATCGCGGTGAAGTTGAACGGCGTGATCGCGTAGACGAAGCCCTCGAGCGGGCGGTGGTCGAACCGGTTCCACACGCCGTTGGTGCTGCGCGGCTGGTCGGAGAGCAGGTCCTGGCCGAACTTCACGTTGAACCGGAGGAAGTCGATCAGCTCGCAGGCCGCGTCGATCTCCGCCTGGTAGGAGGTCTTCGACTGGCCGAGCATGGTCGCCGCGTTGAGCGTGTCGCGCCACGGGCCGGCCAGGAGGTCGGCCGCGCGGAGGAAGATCGCTGCCCGATCCTCGTACGAGAGGCTCCGCCACATGGGTGCCGCGGCCTTGGCAGCCGTCACCGCCGCCTGCGCGTCGGCGTTGGACGCGTTATGGGTGACCCCCAGCACATGCCGGTGCCGGTGTGGCTGCACGACGTCGATGGCGTCGCCGGCACCCATGCGCTGCTCGCCGCCGATCGTCATGGTCAGCTCGGCCTTGTCTGCGGCGAGCTCGGTGAGGCGGCGCTGCAGGCTGTCGCGCTCGGGAGAGCCGGGCGCGTAGTCGCGTACGGGCTCGTTGCGCGGCTCGGGGGTCGTGAACACGGCGTCCATCTTCGGCTCCTGACCGATCTCGACGGCTTTGGTGGCTTCGGGCCCGCCGGCGCCGGGCGGTCAACCGGACGCATGGCCGCGGCCACCGGCTGGTGCCGGCGCCACGGTGGTGGGACCTCACGCCATATTCGCACGTCCGGGGGTGTGGGCACCCGTCCGCGCCCGCGCCCGGGCGGTGTCAGACGGCCCGCGTACGCTGATGCGTCGAGCGGACCGGGGTCGAGCCGACCGAAGGGGAGATCATGAGCGAGCGCACCGGGGCTTTGGGCACCGAACCCGACTCGCCCCCTGCCGAGAACGACGCGGTGACCGTGGCCGAGACCACAGCGGTCGCCGAGGTGGAGGCCCCCGCCGAGGCGGCGAAGGTCGCTGACAAGCCGGCTGTGGTCGGGCAGCGGAAGCCGGTCGATTCCGAGCCGGCCGACGAGGCGGCTTCCGACCCCGCCGACGCCGGTTCCGAACCCGTCGAAGGCGCCGTCGCCAGTGAGGACGAGGCCGCCGGGGACGAGTCGCCAGTGCGGATCTCGACGCGGCCGACCACCCGTACCACTGGATTGGTTCCCGCCCCTGGCGCCGGCCTGCTGGCCCTGCTCGCGCTCGCCTGGTTCGGCACCACCCTGTGGGTCCTGCAGCGGGAGATCTCGACCTCCGTGACCGACGCCGTGGCGATCGCCTCGGCGGCCATCTCCCTGCCGACGGTGGTCTCGGCGAGCCTGGTCGCGGGCGCCGCCTCCGCGCTGGTCGCCGTCAACCTGATCGCCCGTGCCAGCTGGACCCCGGCCGCGTCGACCCGCTGGGCCGGCGCGCTGGTCACCAGCATCGCGGTCGGCCTGCTCGGCGCGCTCGGCGTGATCGTCGGGTACGACGGCCCCGGCAGCCGGGTGCTCGCCGCCACGATCGCGGCCGCCTCGGTGGTCGGCGGCGCGCTGGCCGGCCTGCGCCCCAGCTCGGTGGCGGCGGCGGTGCTCTCCGGGGCGCTCGCGGTGTTCGCGGTGCAGTTCGTGCTCAACTACCTCGGCGCCGGGGTGGTCTCCGGGGCCAGCACGCTGGCCGCGGCGCTCGCCGGCCTGATCGCGGGGCTCGTGCCGTTCTTCTACCTACGCCGGGTGACCAAGCGGGAGACCACCGAGGGCGGCCCGCTGCGCTGGCCCTTCTACATGGTCACGGGCGCGGGCGTGGGCCTCCTGCTGCTGGTCACCGAGGTGGTCACCCGGGTCGGCGGCGCGCAGGTGCTCGACGCGGTGGCGTCGCTGAGCGAGTTCGACCGGGCCTTCCGCGCCCATGTCGACGCGGACCGGCTCACGTACACCTTGATCGTGTTCTTCGTGGGTGCGCTGGCGACGACGATCGCGTTCGGGCGCACGCTGCCGTCAAAGAAGCGTGTCCAGCTCTGACACGTCGTACCACTCCAGTTCGTGATCTTCGGCGTTGTCGACCGTGAACTGCGCGTCGTCGTCGCCGGCCAGCGCCTCCTCGACCCGCTCGGCGGCTGCGGCGACGTCCTCCTCGGCGTCGGTGCTGTCGACGTGGACCGCGGCGACGGCCTGGAGCGGCACCGGGCCTGTCAGCGTGACCAGGCTCGACCCGAGCTCGCCGTCGGTGCGCTGCACGGCTGACGCGGCGAGGTCGGCCGAGACGACGACGCGGCGGCGCGGGGCGTCCGGGTCCTCCCGGAGCAGGCGGAGGGCGCTCTGGGCGGCCCGGGTGAAGGCGACGTACTCGAGTTCCTCCTCGTCGCCCTCCGCGTACCACTCCCGGAGGTTCGCGGTGACCGCGTGGGCGGCGGCGACCGTGAGGCCCCCGTCGCGGAGGGCGGCGAGCATCGGGAGCGTCGCCGGCAGGTAGACCCGGATCAGAGCGTCAGGCACCGGACGTTCATACACTGCCGGCCGGTGCGCTCGCCAGCGGCGCGGTCAACGGGTCTGTCTGGCGGGTGACCAGCCCGTCGGCGGTCAGGACGGGGAAGCCTTCGCGGATCCAGTACTCGATGCCGCCGATCATCTCCTTGACCTCGTAGCCGCGGCGGGCGAACTCGTGGGCCGCCCGGGTGGCGCCGTCGCAGCCGGGACCCCAGCAGTAGACGACGAGCGGCCTGGTCTTGTCGGGCAGGAGGGTGGCCGCGCGCATCGGGATCATCCTGCGCGGCAGGTGTACGGCGCCCGGGATGTGGCCCTGGCGCCACGAGGCGAGATCGCGGGTGTCGACGAGGGTGTAGCTGTCGTCGTCCTTGGACGCGTGGACGTCGGAGACGTCGGTCTGGAAGGCGAGCTTGGCAGCGAAGAACTCGATGGCGTTCATGGTTGTCGACGGTATGTGGCTTTGGGCTCCGGGTGAATGAGCTGTCCACGGCACTCTGGTTGATCGGGCGTTGATCCGGCGGTAGTTTGCTGCCGTGACCGTTGAATCCCCGGCACTCGATCAGACTGACTGGCGATTGCTCGCGGAGCTGCAGACCAGCGGGCGGGCGTCGTACGCGGACCTGGCCCGCGCCGTCTCCATGTCGCCGAGCGCCGTGGCCGAGCGGGTGCGCCGACTCGAGGAGGCGGGGGTGGTCGCGGGCTACCGCGCGGTCGTCCCGCCGGCGGTGGTCGGGCTGGACATCATGGCATTCGTGCGGTTGCGCTATCCGACCAGCAATTACCAGCCGTTCTACGCGCTGCTCGACAGCACGCCGGAAATCATCGAGGCGCACCACGTGACCGGCGAGGACTGTTTCGTGCTGAAGGTGGTGGCCCGCTCGATGCTCCATTTGGAGCGGGTAGCCGGCCGCATCGCGGGCCTGGGTTCGGTGACCACCAGCGTGGTCTATTCGAGCCCACTGCCGGGCCGCGCGGTCTCGGCGGCGGCGGCCCGGCCACCGGCTGGCCCCGGGGCCGAGGCATAGGTGCTTCGCAAGCGCGTTCGATGGCAAACTGAGGCAACCGAGCCGAATTAGGGGTGACCGTCGTCGTGGTGGAGCACCGGTTCCTGCAGTTGTCCGAGGTGGCCGAGGAGCTGGCCGTCTCGGACTCGCAGGTCTACCACATGGTCCGCAGCGGCGAACTCCCCGCGATCAAGGTTGGCGGCCGCGGCCAGTGGCGGGTTGAGCGCGCGAAGCTCGAGGAATACATCAGCCGCAAATACGACGAGACCGCGGAATGGGTACGGAGCAACCCGCTGATCGACAAAGAGGCGCCGTAGCTGGTCGCGCGATTTCGCAGCAATGGCGTGCCACTGGGAAGGTGGCACGCCACTTTTCATGGATGGCATTGACGGTGGCTGAGGTCTGCCGTGAGTATGAGCTGGTCGAAGGCAAACGAAAGCAAACGCAAGATTCTTTGTCTGCCGATCAGCCACCCGGGGAGGCTGCCCATGCCGACCATGACCGCACCACCGACGGTCCAGCGACCGTCCACTCCCACTCCGCACATGCCCGAAGGCCCGCCATCGGCGGCTGGGCGCGCCCAGGTGATCCCACCGCTAGGAAGCGGTGCGCCTGGCGTCTCGCCCGCAACCGACGACCCGCCGGCGCCTGGCACGCCCACCCCACCAGCAGCCGGCCGCGCCCACGTGGCCCAACCGCACCGGACCGGCGCGCCCACACCGCCAGTAGCGGGTCGCGCTCACCTGGCCCCAACGGTCAGGACCGGCGCGCCCCGTATCCCACAACACATCAGCGGCCCGCCGGCGTCCGGCATGCCTACGCCGCCACCAGCTGGCCGGGCTCCCATGGACCCACCAGTCGGGAGCGGCGCGCATGGCGTCCCACAGCGGGGCGGTAGTCCGCTGGCGGCGTCCGAGGCGCGAACGGCGATCGAACGCCGACCAGCCGGCGCGGGCCAGCCCAGCAGGGCAGCGCGGGTCGCTCCGTCCGTTGCTGTTGGACGCCCGTCCCCCGCCGTGCCCGTCGCGTCACGGCAAGGCCCCGCGGGCGGAACGCTCTGGTCCGGCTCGACCGGGACTCGAGCGGCAGTGGGGCCGGGCCTCTGGTCGGCCGCCCACAACGGAGCCATGGTGCGGGCGACCGGCACCGGCTGGCCCGTGCCCGCACCGCCGCCGCGGCATCGGGCGCCCGTCGGGAGCGCCCGGGGTCGGTCCTGGTCCGATCCGTCGCCGGCGGCGGCGCCCTATCGGGTAGTCCACGACGGCGGCGCGTCGCTGGTCCGGCGCTCGCCGCAGCAGCGACGCACGGTGACGCGGGGCTCCTACCCGCCGATCGGCCGGCGGCCCGCCCCGGACGGTCCGGGCAACGAGGTGTGGCCCGAGGCGAAGGGCCAGTTGGCGTTCGACTTCGCGGCGCTGACCCGTCCGCCCACGCCGCCGCCGGCGGCGCGTCCAGGCGACCCTGTCAGCCCGCCCGCGGAGCCACGCCCGACGGCCTCACCCGAGGCCCGCCACGCGGCCGGCCGCTTCGCACGGGCGTGTCTGGAGATCCTCAACGGCTACCGCCCGGTGGCCCACGTCCGCTCGCTGTCACAGCCGGCCACCGCGCACACCCTGATCGAGCACCTCATCGACGCGCTACGCCGGATGCCGGGCCCACCCGCCCTGCCGCGACGACAGCAACCTCTGGAACTGGTTCGGCTGCGCAGCCTACGCATCAGCGAGCCGACACCAGGCATCGTCGAAGCCGCCGCGGCGCTGGGCACCGACACCCGCACCTGGGCGATGGCCTTCCGCCTGGAACACTCCAACACCACCTGGCTGGGCACGGTCCTCCAGGTCCTATGACCCCCGGAGCGCCCACCGGCGCGGGCACGCCAGTGGGCGCTCTGGGCTCCACCCAGATCAGACAGAACCGCGTCACTCACGCAGGGACCGCGTGACGCACGTGGGAACCGATACCGGCGACAGGAAGGAGTGGCACAACGGACGGCGGCACAGGTTCGCCGGGCCGTGGCCGGCTGGGTTGATGCTGCCGGCCGGCCAAGCCGTCAACCCGCGGTCGCCGACGGGCCGCGCCCAACGCTCGGGCCGCGGCGAGAGCGCATGAGCCGCGCGGAGACCAGCCCCGGCGGCAGGAAGGAGCCGCAGGGCCGAAGGAACTTCGCTTCGTCAGGCCAAACGGCCACGCCACCAATCCGCCGTCACCGACGAGCCGCGCCCAACGCTCGGGCCGCGGCGAGAGCGCATGAGCCGCGCGGAGACCAGCCCCGGCGGCAGGAAGGAGCGCCACGACCGACGGGTCCGCACCCCCGGACCGGCGGCGAATCCGCGGCTTCGCGACGAGCCGCAACCCAGGGCGTGCGCCGTCCATGCAGGGACCGCAAGGGGGCGCGCGTCGTAGAAGCGAGGCGCAAGGAAGGAGCGGCACGGACGCCGAAGAGCCCGCCTCCGCGGTGCGGGGCGGGCTCTTCGGGCGTCGGTCGTTACGGCGTGGGTGCGCCGTGGCAGCGCTTGTACTTCTTGCCCGAGCCGCACGGGCACGGGGCGTTGCGGGACGGGCCGTTGCTCGGCGTGGCCGACTGGCGGCCCGGGGACGGGCGGCGGCCCGGCGACGGGCGTGGGCGGTCGTCGCCCGTCGACGGGGCCGGGGCCCCGACGCCCAGGGCCGGTGCGTGCTGCATCGGCGGCTGCGGCTGGGTGTGCTGGACCGCTACCCCGCCGCCGCCGGCGGCGCCGTCGATTGTGGGGGCCGAGTACTGCAGGCCCGACTGGGAGCGGGACGAGCGGCCCAGGCCCTTGGCCTTGATCTCGATCGTCGCGTCGTCGGGCATCGGGAGGGCTCCGCCGGCGGCGGCCGGTGCGGGGGCCGGGGTCTCCTCCACCTGGACGTCCAGGTTGTAGAGGAAGCCGACCGTCTCCTCCTTGATGCCGTCCATCATCGTGGCGAACATCTCGAAGCCCTCGCGCTGGTATTCCACGACCGGGTCGCGTTGCGCGTAGGCCCGCAGGCTGATGCCCTCCTGCAGGTAGTCCATCTCGTAGAGGTGCTCGCGCCACTTGCGGTCGATGACCTGCAGCAGCACCATGCGCTCGAGTTGGCGGACGGCCTCGGTGCCGAGTTCCTCCTCGCGGCGGTCGTACGCGTTGTGCGCGTCGTCCTTCATCCGGGAGAGCAGGAACTCGGCGTCGATGTTGTTGCGCTCGCCGCCGGCCTCGTCCTCGACGTCGTCGATCGTCACGCCGACCGGGTAGAGCTGCTTCAGCGACGACCAGAGCTGGTCGAGGTCCCAGTCCTCGGCGTAGCCGTCGGCGGTCGCGCCCTGGACGTAGGCCTCGACGACGTCGTCGATCATGTGGCGGACCTGCTCGTGCAGGTCCTCACCGTCGAGCACCCGCTTGCGCTCGGCGTAGATGACCTGGCGCTGCTTGTTGAGCACCTCGTCATATTTCAGAACGTTCTTGCGGATCTCCGCGTTCTGGCCCTCGATCTGGGCCTGCGCGCTGCGGATCTGCCGGGTCACCATCTTCGACTCGATCGGCACATCCTCGGGGATGTTGAACCGCTCCATGACGGCCTCGACCGCGCCCGCGCGGAAGCGGCGCATCAGCTCGTCCTGCAGCGACAGGTAGAACCGGGACTCGCCCGGGTCGCCCTGCCGGCCGGAACGACCGCGCAGCTGGTTGTCGATGCGGCGCGACTCGTGGCGCTCGGTGCCGAGCACGTAGAGACCGCCGGCGTCGACGACCTCGTCGGCCTCCGTGTCGCAGTGCTGCTTCCAGCGCGGCAGGATCTCCTCGAACGCCTTCGCGTAGTCGTCCTCGTGCTCGACCGGGTCGAGGCCCCGCTGGTGCAGCTCGGCCGCCGCCAGGTGCTCGGCGCTGCCGCCGAGCAGGATGTCGGTGCCTCGGCCGGCCATGTTCGTCGCGACCGTCACCGCGCCCCGGCGGCCCGCCTGGGCGATGATCTCGGCTTCCTTCGCGTGGAACTTCGCGTTGAGGACCGAGTGCGGGATGCCCCGGCGGCGCAGGAGCTGCGAGAGGATCTCGGAGTTCTCGACGGACACGGTGCCGACGAGGATCGGCTGGCCGACGGCGTGCCGCTCGGCGATGTCCTCGACGACCGCGTTGAACTTGGCCTTCTCGGTCTTGTAGATGACGTCGGGGCGGTCCACGCGGATCATCGGCCGGTGGGTCGGGATCGAGACCACGCCGACCTTGTAGACCTTGTTGAACTCGCCGGCCTCGGTCTGCGCCGTGCCGGTCATGCCCGCCAGCTTCTCGTACAGCCGGAAGTAGTTCTGCAGTGTGATCGTGGCAAGAGTCTGGTTCTCCTGCTTGATCTCGACGCCTTCCTTGGCCTCGATCGCCTGGTGCATGCCCTCGTTGTAGCGGCGGCCGTGCAGGATGCGGCCCGTGAACTCGTCGACGATCAGGACCTCACCGTCGTTGACGATGTAGTCCTTGTCGCGCTTGTAGAGCTCCTTGGCCTTGATCGCGTTGTTGAGGTAGCCGACGAGCGGCGTGTTGACCGACTCGTAGAGGTTGTCGATGCCGAGGCGGTCCTCGACCTTGCCGACGCCCCGCTCGGTGATCGCGATCGTCCGCTTGGCGTAGTCGACCTCGTAGTCGCCCTCGCCGTCCTTGCCGGACTGCAGCCGGGCGACGACCGCCGAGAACTCCGAGTACCACCGGGCGGAGTGCTCGGCCGGGCCGGAGATGATCAGCGGCGTGCGGGCCTCGTCGATCAGGATCGAGTCGACCTCGTCGACGATCGCGAAGTTGTGGCCGCGCTGCACGAGCTCGTCCTTCGACCACGCCATGTTGTCGCGCAGGTAGTCGAAGCCGAACTCGTTGTTGGTGCCGTAGGTGATGTCGCACTCATAGGCCTCGCGGTGCTCTGCCGACGGCCGGTTGGGCAGCACCACACCGACGGTCAGGCCCAGGAACGAGTGCACCCGCCCGACCCACTCGGCGTCACGTTGCGCCAGGTAGTCGTTGACGGTGATGACGTGCACGCCCTTGCCGGAGAGGCCGTTGAGGTAGGCGGGGAAGACGCCGGTCAGGGTCTTGCCCTCACCGGTCTTCATCTCCGAGATGTTGCCGAAGTGCAACGCGGCGCCGCCCATGATCTGGACGTCGTAGGCGCGCTGGCCGAGCACCCGGTGCGCCGCCTCGCGCGCCACGGCGAAAGCCTCGGGCAGCAGGTCGTCGAGGGTCTCCCCGTCGGCCAGCCGCTCACGGAACTGATGGGTCTGGTCGCGGAGCTCCTCGTCAGTGAGGTTGACGTAGTCGTCCTCGATCGAGTTGACCGCAGCCGCGATGGCCTTGAGCCTGCGCAGCATGCGTCCTTCGCCCGCACGAAGGAACTTTTCCAGAATCGACACGGATCAACGCTCCCCTAGACGGTCTGCCGAACTATGGTAGGCGCTCCTACGGGGTGACTGTCAGGGGCGGTTCCCGACGAGCAGGTTATAACGGACATAACGAAGCTAACGCCGGGAGAAATCCGGTTATGCCCCGGGAGAATGGTCCGGCAGGATGACCGCGTGGAGCCCCCGAAGATCATCACAGACGGTCTGGTCATCCGCGCGTGGCACCCCGACGACGCGGCCGCGGTGGCAAAAGCCTGCCAAGATCCGGACATTCAGCGTTGGACGGCCGTTCCCGTCCCCTATCTTCGCGAACACGCTGATTTCTTCGTCGGCGAGTTCACCACCACGAGTTGGCGGGACGGCACGCGGGCACCGCTCGGCGTCTTCGACGAGACCACCGGCGACCTGGTCGGCGCGTCCGGCCTGGTCAAGATCGACGACGGCACCGCGGAGATCGGCTACTGGACCGCACCCTGGGCCAGGCGGCGCGGCGCGACCACCGCCGCCACCCGCGCGGTGGCCCGGTGGGCGATCGAGGACCTGGGCGTACGCCGGCTCGCCTGGCGCGCCGAGGTCGGCAACCACCTGTCCCGGCTCGTCGCCCTGCGCTCCGGCTTCACCATGGAGGGCATCGCCCGCGCCGACATCGAGGACCGCGACGGCACCCGGCGCGACGCGTGGGTGGCCGCGCTGCTCCCAGGCGACACCATCGACACCACCGCCGCCGGCCCGGGCTCGGTCGAGGCCCGCCGCGCGGTCACCTTCAGCCGCCCCCAGCCGGACCTGTTCGCCGCGACCCGCAACGGCGAGATCAGGCTGCGGCCGCTCGAGGACCGCGACATCGACCCGATCGCCGACAGCTCCAACGACCCCGAGACGGTCCGCTGGACCACGGTCCCTCACCCGTACGAGCGCGTCCACGCCGAGGACTTCGTGCACACCTGGGGTCCCCGCGCCTGGCTGCGCGGCACCGGAGCCGTGTTCGCGATCGGCGAGCCCGAGACCGACGCGTACGCCGGCCTGATGGAACTGCGCCTGCACCCGACCAACCCGGCGCTCGCCGACGTCGGTTTCGTGGTGCCGCCGCACGCGCGCGGTCGTGGCTTCGCGCCCGCCGCGCTCTCGGCCGTCTGCGCGTGGGCTTTCACCGCCCTGCGACCGCACCGGATCGGCTGGTGGGCCAACGCGGGCAACGAGGCGTCCCGGCGCGTGGCGACCAAGGCCGGCTTCACGATCGAGGGCACCAACCGGGGCTACCTGGACCACCGCGGCGAGCGGGTCGACGCCTGGACGGGCGCGCTGTTAGCGTCCGATGGGTTCGCGAACGGGAAGGCACCGGCATGAAACCGGAAACCATCGAAGCGTCCGGCGTACGGCTGCGCCCCCTTCGCGACGACGACGCGGCCGACATCGAGGCCGCCTCCAACGACCCCACGATCCAGCGGTTCCTGCCGAAGCTGCCCCGCCCCTACACCCGCGACCACGCGCTGACCTGGCTGCGGGAGGTCGTGCCGGCGCAGTGGGCGGCGGGCGGCGCCAACTACGCGATCGCCGACCCGGCCACCGACCGGCTGCTCGGCGCGGTCGGCATCGCCCGCGTCGACGCCGACCGCGGGCAGGGCGAGATCGGCTACTGGGCGGCCCCGTGGGCCCGTGGCAAGGGCGTCACCACGGCCGCGACGCGGGCGCTGGCCGACCATGCCTTCGGCGACGGCTTCGGCCGGCTGGAGATCCTCGCCGACTTCGCCAACCCGGCGAGCATCCGGGTCGCGCTGGCGGCCGGCTTCGAGCCCGAGGGCGTACGCCGGGGCGCCGTCGTCGACCCCGGCAACGCCCGCCGCGACGTCGGGGTCTTCGCCCGCCTGGCCACCGATCCCGGTGAGCCGATCGCCCGGGCGCTGCCCGACCTGCCCGCGGGCGGGCTCTCCGACGGTGGGCTCGCCCTGCGCCCGGTCACGCCCGACGACGTCGACTTCTACGAGGAGCTGTTCAACACTCCCGACATCCTCGCGTCCCACGTGCCGCCCGTGCCGCCCGACCGCGAGGAGCTGGAGCTGCGCTGCTCCCGCGCGCAAACCCGCTGGCTGCTCGGCGAGCGCATCGACCTGGTCATGGTCGACGTGGAAACGGGCGCCCCGGCCGGCGACATCGGCCTCTACTACCAGGAGCCGCCGACCGGCCAGGCGATGATCGGCTACAGCGTGCTGCCGGCCTTCCGCGGCCGCGGTTTCTCCCGCCGGGCCGCCACGTTGCTGGCGCGGTGGACCTTCGCCAACACCGCCATCGCCCGGCTGATCGCGGGGACCAACCCGTCGAACGCGGGCTCGCAGCGGGTGCTCGAGTCCGCCGGCTTCCTGCGCGAGGGCTACCAGCGCAACCGGCTGCCCGGCCTGGCGGGCGGCCGGATCGACGACATCCTCTGGGCGCTCCTGCCCGGTGATCTCCGCGAGACCAGCTGAACGGACATCCCGGTGGTTGCGGGCGTCGATTAAGGTGAGCCCACTTGTAGCGGGACCTGGGAGATGATGATGACTGGTCGGCGGCGCAACACCGCGCGCGTCGTGCTGGGCGCCGCGTTCCTCGGCCTGGCCGCCGGAGGCACCGCGGCGTGCGACTCGGCCGACGACGATCACACGTTCTACTGCGTCGACCAGAACGACACGATCGTCAACGAGGACGACTGCGACGACGACGGCGACGGCCGCGGTGGCTTCTTCTTCTGGGCGCACTCGCCGCGCTACAAGAAGGGCCTCAAGCCCGGCGCCAAGCTGCCCGCCGGCGGCTCGAAGTTCGCCTACAACGACGCGGCCCAGCGCACCACCTGGGGCCTGCCGGCGACCGGTCGGGTCAGCAACGGCACCGTGAAGTCCAGTGTGGTCGGCAAGGGCGGCAGCGGCAGCAGCGGCGGCAGCAAGTCGTCCGGCGGCTGAGGTGCGACGGGTCGCGCACGGTGTCCAGCGGCCGGGGTGGGAGCAGACGAACGCCTCGCTCGGGCTGACCTACAACGCCACTCCCCTGGCCGACGGCCGGGTCCTCTCCTACTGGCGCGAGGGTCCGTTCTACGACTTCGACCTCGACGAGATCCTGGCGCTCGAGGAGGCGGCGGCCACCCTGCACCGGATGTGCGTGGCCGCGGGCGACCACCTCGTCGCGGGCTGCCCGCGCCGGGACCGCGCGGTGCGGCGGGAGTCCTACCTGTCGGCGGAGTGCTGGCCCGACACGTGCCGCCTGGCGAAGATCGGCATTCCGGAGTACGCGCACGAGCAGGTGATCCGCACCTGGCTGGACGGCGACAAGGAAGCCTGGACCCACGCCGACAAGGACCTGTTCGGCACGCACGCGCACACGCCGCAGGGCCCGGACTACTCGCCGAGCGTCTACGGGCGGTTCGACCTCTGGTACGCCGGCAAGGGCAGCACGCCGAAGCTGCTGGAGTTCAACGCGCAGACGCCGACCGCCCTCCTGGAGAGCGCGGTGGTCCAGTGGTCGTGGCTGGAGCAGACCGGCCAGACCCAGCACCCCGAGCGGCAGTGGAACGCCCTGCACGAGCGGCTGATCGACGCGTGGCGGCGCAACATGAGCGAGTTGCGCGCCGCCCGCCCGTGGCTGCCCGAGCGGCCGACGATCTATTTCGCGTACGAGACGAGCGAGACCTCCGGCGAGGACCGGATGAACGTCGCCTACCTGATGGAGACGGCGAGCCAGGCCGGTTTCCCGACCGAGTTGATCGCGATGAGCCAGATCGGTGTCGACGAGGTCGACGGCACGATCCGGTTCCAGCGCGGGCAGTTCGAGGTGGGCCCGCAGATCGACGTCGTCTTCATGCTCTACCCGTGGGAGTGGCTCTGGCACGAGGAGGGCGGCCGGCCGATCTTCCGGAACATGGCCGACCCGGCCAAGCGCGGCACGGTCTGGATCGAGCCGCCCTACACGGCGGCGCTCTGGTCCAACAAAGGCCTGCTGCCGGTGCTCTGGGAACTGTTCAAGGACCAGCCCGAGGGCGCGTTGCTGCTGCCGGCCTACTTCGCCGACGAGAAACCCGAGACGCTCACCTCGTACGCGAAGAAGCCGATCTGGTCCCGCGAGGGAGCCAACGTCCAGCTCGTCCGCGACAACGTGCCGCTGGCCAGCAACGGTGGCGACTACGGCGCCGAGGGCTTCGTCTACCAGGAGCTGTGCGAGCTGCCGTCATACCCGGGCGCGGACGGTGTGTGCCACCCCGTGCTCGGCGTCTGGATGGTCGACGGCGAGCCGTCGGGCCTGGGCATCCGGGAAGGAGTGGGCGTCGACGGGCTGATCACCCGCAACGACGCCCACTTCGTCCCGCACACGATCGGGTCACACCTGTAGCGAGATGATCCCGTAGTCGTAGCCCTTCCGGCGGTACACCACGCTCGGCTGGCCGCTTTCCTTGTCGTTGAAGAGATAGAAGTCGTGGCCGACGAGCTCCATCTGGAAGAGGGCGTCGTCGACCGTCATCGGGTCGCCGGGGTGTTCCTTCACCCGGGCGATGTGCCACGGCTGGTCGTCCTGCGGCTCGTCCGCGAGCATCGCGTAGCGGTCGGCCGGGTCCTCTTCGAGCAGAGCGGTGCGCGCCGCCGGGACACCCGCCGGCTTCGCGGACGGCAGGCCTGCGGTGTGCTCGGCCACGGACACCGGCGTGCGGCCGCGGTGGACCCGCCGCCGGTCGGCCGCCCGCCGCAGGCGGCTGTCGAGCCGGGTGATCGCCGCGTCCAGGGCGGCGTAGAAGTCGGAGGCGCAAGCCTCGGCGCGGATGACCGGCCCCCGCGACGCGCAGGTGATCTCGACGCGCTGGCAGTTGTCGGACTGGCGCGGGTTGCGCTCGTGGAATAGTTCGACGTCGACGCGGATCAGCTTCTGGTCGTAGCGCTCGACCTTCGCCAGTTTGTCGGCGACATGGATCCGGAAATGGTCGGGCACCTCAACGTTTCGGCCCTTGACGACGATGTCCACGCGTTACCTCCCACACGGTCTGTGCTGATTGCGGTGGTGAAGGCCGGCGCTCGATGACCCCCGGGCGTCGACCGTTCAGACGGTGCGCCTCCTTTCGGATGCGGGGTCCCCCTCGGGGCTTGGACCACAGTCCTACCCCGGTGAATTTCACGCTAACGCCGGTTGGCGCAACAGTCACCCCCTGTCAGGCCGAGGGTTCGGAGAAGTTTCGCCCAGTGGGCGCGATCGGGTGAAAACGGATCTACTGAGGGTGACGTTTGCGTGTCGCTGCGAGTAGGGCGGCGGCGTCGACGGGAACCTCGGCGCGACCCAGGATCGCGGTCAGCGCCGCGAGGGTGGCGCCGGTCGTGACGATGTCGTCGACCACGACCACCGCGCGACCCGCCGCGTGCGCTCGGGCGCGGGCCAGCCGGGACGGGCGCGGGCGGAACGCTGCCGCGGCGGCAATTGCCCGTTGCGCACTGTCGAGGTGGGTGGCGTCGGCCTTCGGCAGCGCGTGCAGCGGTTGGGTGACCAGCGCGGGCCAACCGGCCCGGCGCAGCGTCCGGGCCGCCCGGTCGGCGAGGCGGCGGACGTGGTCGCCGTGCCGGGCCCGGGCCGCCGCCGCGGTGGACGGCACGGGCACCAGCAGCACCGGGCGCCGCACACCGCCGGCGGCCGCGGCCACCGTCTCGGCGAGCAGGTCACCGAGCGGGGTCGCGAGGGACGCGCGGCCGCGCTCCTTGTAGGCGAGCAGCGTCTCGCGCAGTGGGCCCGCGTACTCGCCGGCCGCGACGCAGGCGGGCAGGCCGGGCGGCGCCGGGTCGGGGCGGACGGGCCGCGGCCGCAGCGCGTCCAGGGCGGCGGCACAGGTCGGGCAGGCGCCCCGGCGCAGCGGCACGTGCGCGCCCCGGCAGCCCGCGCACTCGGCCGGCAGCACGAGGTCGGCGAGCGCGGCGAGGACCACGTCAGTAGACGAAGAACGGCGCGATCGGCTGGGTGGGCTGGTCGTTGCCCGGCGTCTGGGTCGGCGCGGCGCCGACCAGGGCTGAACGCCCCAGTTGCGTGGAGGTGCCGAGGGCGAGCCACGTCGCGTTGTCGGCCTGGTAGAGCACCGTGCTCGAGGTGCGCCCGAGCGCGGCGGTCTCGGGGAATGCGGCGATCATGCTGATCTCGCCGCGCGCGTCGTAGACCCGCGGGGTGCGGCGCGCGCTGTCGACGGTGACGTCGGTGATCGACAGGCGGTCGGGAGACTCGGTGCCGCCGATCGACAGGGCGTTCTCGCTGCTCCAGGCGACCGCCGTCGGGCTGTCGAGCGGTGCGATCACCGCGCGTGGCTCGAGGAGTTTCACGCCGTCCTGCCCGATCGAGACCGGGACGACGAAGACCTTCCCGTCGGCGATCAGCGCGATCCGCTGGCCGTCGGGGGCGACCGCCACCGCGGTGATGTCACGCAGGCCCGACGGTGCGAGCCTGCGCGCGACGTGGTCGGGGCCGAAGAGGTAGAGCCGCTGGTCGGTGCCGGCGACCAGGCCCATCCGGGACCTCGGCAGCCAGACGGGCGCCGAACGGGGCGTGACGCCGGTGACCAGGGCCAGGTCGGTGATCTCGGCGCCGCGGCCGGCCGAACCCACCCGCAACTCGTTGCGCTGGTTGACGATCGCGGCGTCGACGGCGTCGTCGGCGCGCTTGAAGGCGGCGAAGCGCAGCTTCTGGTTGACGGCCGCGGCCAGCGGGACGGGCGCGGGCACGCCCGTCGGGACGGTCAGCGCGCTGACCTTGCCGTCGAGGATCGCGTAGGGGTGCGGCTCCGGGCCGACCGGATAGGGCGTGCGGTAGAGCAGGTCGTTGACGTCCAGCTTGTCGCGGGCCTGCCCGTTGATCTTGATTTGCAGCCAGCGCGGGTGCAGGCCCGACGCGCGCATGGTCCAGGCCACCTGCTGGGCCAGCGAGTCCTGCCCGTCGTTGCCGACGGCCGGCGACCAGTTCATGGTCAGCAGGTCGTTGTCGATCGGCGCGTTCGCGAGCAGCTTGCTGTCGCCCGGCAAAGCGGACGCCGAGGTGCCGAGCCACGGCGAAGGGCCGTCCTCGATCATCTCGAGGAGCTCGGTCGGCACGCGCGACGTGGGCACCTCGGCCGGCAACCAGCGCAGGTCGGGCACGAGCGCGTTGCGGTCGGCGTTCCAGAAGTAGAGCGTGCGCTCGGTGTAGTAGGTCTTCAGCGCCTCGAAGTCGAGCAACGTCTCCGGCGGCACCTTCGTCAGCCGCCAGCCACCGCTCTCCTCGGCCCGGACCTGGAGCTGGTAGGTGGTCGTGGTCTCGTCGGGCGGGCTGATCCGGCCCTCGGCGTCGAGCACGCCGAGGTGGTTGACGGTGAGCGCGACGTCCCGGTTGTTGGGCCTGACGTCGATCTTGGCCACCTCGACGAGGTTGACGTTCTTCAGCGCCGGTGCCGGCCCGGACACGTAGTCCCGGACGCGCTGGTCGGTCTTCCCGCCCGGGTCGAACTCGCCGGCGGCCGCGGTGAGGAAGTTCTGGACGAACTCCTCCACGTTGTCGGCGTCCGTCCGGCTCGGCGGCACCGGCTCGGGGTCGGAGTTCTGGTTGGAGCCGGAGACCGGGCCCACCCGGTCGACCTTGACGTCGGTGTGGTCGGGAATGCCGCACCCCACGACGAGGCCGGCGACCAGGCCGCCGGTGACGACCAGCCCGGCGAGACGGCGGCGGGTCATCGGGGCACCTCCGCCGGCGCCTGGGTGATCGCGCGCGGCTGCGCCGGTGGCAGCACCGCGGGCAACTCGGCGTCCTCGGGCACCAGCCGCAGCGGCGAGGCGGTGAGCCGGTCACCCGCGCGGACCGGCAGGGTGAGCCGGAACTGGGCGCCCTGGCCCGGTGCTCCCCAGGCCTCGAGCCAGCCGCCGTGCAGGCGGGCGTCCTCGATGCTGATCGAGAGGCCGAGGCCGGTGCCGCCGGTCTGCCGGGCCCGCGACGGGTCGGCCCGCCAGAACCGGTTGAAGACCAGCTTCTCCTCGCCCGGCTTGAGCCCGACGCCGCGGTCGCGGACGGCCACGGCCACGGCGACCCCGTCGGAGACCAGCCGGACGTCGACGGGCCGGTGCTCGGCGTGCTCGACCGCGTTGCCGACCAGGTTGCGCAGGATGCGCTCGACCCGGCGGGGGTCGACGTCGGCGATGACCGGGGTGGCCGGCACCTCGACCCGCAGGTCGGCGCCGCAGCGCTCGGCGAGGCCGCGCAGCGGCTCGACCGCGCGGTGCACCAGCGGCACCAGGTCGGTCGGCTCGGCGTCGAGCATGGCGAAGCCCGCGTCGTAGCGGCTGATCTCCAGCAGGTCGGTGAGCAGGCTCTCGAACCGGTCGAGCTCGGTCTGCAGGATCTCGGCGGTGCGGGACACGTCGGCGGGGAACCGGTCGCGCTCGGCGAAGATCAGGTCGGCCGCCATCCGGACGGTGGTCAGCGGCGTCCGCAGCTCGTGCGAGACGTCGGAGGTGAAACGCCGTTGCAGGCGGGACATGTCTTCCAGCCGGATGATCTGGCGTTGCAGGTTGGCCGCCATCTGGTTGAACGACGCGGCGAGCAGGGCCAGGTCGTCCTCGCCGGTGACCGCCATGCGCTGGTCGAGCAGGCCGGCCGACAGCCGCTGCGCGGTGCGCGCGGCGACCCGGACCGGGCGGACGACCAGCCGGGTGACCAGCGCGGCCAGCAACCCCAGCAGCAACACCAGGGTGGCACCGGTGGCCAGCACGGTGGTGCGGATCTGGGTCGCGGCGGAGTCCTGGGTGGTCAGCGGCTCGATGTAGTAGAGCTCGACCTGCCCGAACTTGGTGCGCACCGGAGCGCCCTTGACCAGGTATTTGGCCCGGCCGGCGCCGAGGTCGGCGGAGCGGATCGCGGTCGCCTCGGCCCCGTCGCCGACCGCCGTCGTGATGTCGGTGCCGAGGACCTCGCGCAGGTTCTCGTCCTTGACCGCGCGGGACTGCACCGAGGTGAGCTCCACGGCGTCGGCCCGCACCACGACCAGGCCGGAGCTGGGCTCCTGCGCGTCGCCACCACCGAGATAGGCCACGATGTCCTGCATGGTGCCCTGCACGTTGGGCTCGTAGGCCTTGCCGAAGACGGCGAGCTGCTCGCCGGTGAACCGCCGGCCGCTCTCCATCTGCGCGGTCACGGTCTGTTCGGCCCGGTTGAGCAGGATCGTCGAGCTGCGGTAGGCGACCACGTAGGCGAAGACGGCGACCAGCAGGCTCGACACCACGAGCGTCAGCGTGACGACCCGCACCTGGAGCGAGCGGCGCCAGGTGTGTTCGACGGTCACCAGGAAGAGCGTCACCTGCCGGACGATGCGACCCCAAAGGGCCCGGGCGCGGGCCCGGGCCGATCTGAGGTGCTCGAGGAGTGACTCTCTGCTCACGGTGAGGCCCAGATTATCCGGTGCCCGCCTTGTAGCCGACGCCACGGACGGTGAGGATGATCTCCGGCCGCTCCGGGTCAGGCTCGATCTTGGCGCGCAGTCGCTGGACGTGCACGTTGACCAGCCGGGTGTCGGCCGCGTGCCGGTAGCCCCACACCTGCTCGAGCAGCACCTCGCGGGTGAACACCTGGCGGGGTTTGCGGGCCAGCGCGACCAGCAGGTCGAACTCGAGCGGGGTCAGCTTGACCTCTTCGGCGTCCCGGGTGACCGTGTGCGCCGGCACGTCGATGGTGATCTGGTTGCCGGGCGGGCCGATGGTCAACATCTCGGGCGCCGCGTCCTCGCCCCGGCGCAGCCGGGCCCGCATGCGGGCGACCAGCTCCTTGGGCTTGAACGGCTTGACCACGTAGTCGTCGGCGCCGGACTCGAGGCCGAGCACCACGTCGACCGTGTCGCTCTTGGCGGTCAGCATGACGATCGGCACGCCGGACTCCGACCGGATCGACCGGGCCACGTCGATGCCGCTCATGCCGGGCAGCATCAGGTCGAGCAGCACGATGTCGGGCCGGTTCTCACGGAACGCGGACAGGGCACGCTCGCCGTCGGCCACGAACGAGGGCAGGAAGCCCTCACTGCGCAGCACGATGCCGAGCATCTCCGCCAACGCGGGATCGTCGTCCACCACCAGAACCCGGGCTCTCATGGCACCAATATTCCATCCGCGTTCATCGCGGTGTGACCGGCCGGCCGGCGGATTATCGACACCCACCCGGCGACCGGTCCCCACAATTCGGTCGTTCGGCACTGATCCGGGCCGTCCGGTACGCAATCTCACCCGGTCCGGTCCCCGAGGGTGACGTGCGCCATGCCACGATGACCGCTATCCCGCGCAGCCTCCGGAGCCGACCCTGGACACGTCCGCCATCCCCCGGCGCCCCCTCACGGTGGGCGAGCTGCTCGACGCCGCCCTCCTGGTGCTGCGCGCGCACGCCGCGGTGCTGCTGCCCCTGGCGGCCGCGCTCGCGGTCGGCGAGCAGTTCCTGCTGGCCCCGCTGCGCGAGTGGGCCGGCTTCGACCTGACCGACCCGTTCCGTTACCTCGACCGGCACTTCGGGGAGGTCTGGACGGTCCTCTGCGTCGGCGCGGGGCTGGAGGCGATGATCATCGCGGTGCTGGCCGCGCCCGCCGCCCGCGCCGCCGGTGCCCTGCTGCTCGGCCGCCCCCTGGACAACCGCGACGCGATCGACCCGCGCGGCCTGCGCCCGATCGCCACGGTGGCGCTCGCCCTGTTCGCCGGGGTAGTCGTCGCGACCGTCTCGTTCGCGGGCCCGGCCTGGGCGGTCGCCTTCGGGTTCACCGTCCTGGCCGTCCCGGCCCTGGTGGTCGACCGGGTCAACCCGTTCCGGGCCATCGGGCGGGGTGCCGTGCTGGCCGTCCGGTCGAGCGGCCGCGGCCTGTGGGTCGTGCTCGTCGCGTACCTCACCTGGTGGTTGATCCGGATCCTGGTCGGCACCGTCGGCGGCAACCTGCTCTACCAGCTCGTGCCGCTGCGGCCGGAGGCGCTCGGCGTGCTGCTGTTCGGGATGCGGGTCGCGGTCAACACCCTGGCCTACGCCGCGCTCGCCTGCGTGGCCGCGACCCTGCACCTGGAGACCCGGTTCCGCGCGGAGGGCCTCGACATCGCCCTCGGCCGGGCCCAGGGCACCGAGGCACACCCGCTGGCGGTGCGCCGATGAGCGGGTTCGCGCGCTGGTGGACCGAGGCCGTGGCGGCGCTCGGCGACGTGCTCTCCCCCGGCTGGCAGCTACTGATCCTGCTGCTCCTCGCGACGGTGGTCGCGCTCGTCTGGTCCAACTGGGCGAAGCTGCGCACGATCCGGCTGCGCTGGCCGCGCCGGCGCCGGCGGCCGGTGGAGACGCCGGTCGAGGCCTCCCCGACCGAGCCCGAGACGGTGGAGCCCGACGCGCTGCCCGACCTGCCCGCGGCGACCTTCCTCTCCCGGGCCGACCAGTTCGCCGCCCGGGGCCAGTGGGCCGAGGCCGTCCGCGAGCGGCTGCGCGCGGTGGTCCGGCTGCTGGTCGACCGCAAGGTGATCGAGCACCATCCGGGGTGGACGGTCACCGAGCTGGCCGCCGCCGCGGGGCGCAGCGCGCCGGCCACCGACCAGCCGCTCGGCGCCGCGGGCCTGGTCTTCTCCGACATCTGGTACGGGCAGAAACAGGCGACGGAGGACGACGACACCGCCATGAAGGGCTTCGCGTCCGATGTGGACCGGGCGCTGACCGGCGCCCGCGTGCCGGCGAGCCGGCGGGGTGACGCGTGACGGCGGCGAGCACCCGCGCCGGCGCGCGGCGGGCGGCGCTGCGCCGGGGCTGGCGGCGCGGTCGCCGCACGCTGATCCCGTTCGGGGTGGCCGCCCTGCTGATCGTCGTCACGCTGGTCGGGCACGCGATCGACACGCCCGACACCGGCGACGCCGACTTCCTCTCGCCCGTGAGCGAGGCGCCGATCGGCGCGCAGCGGCTGGCCGAGGTGGTGCGGTCGCGCGGTGTCACCGTGGTCCGGCACACCGACCCGCGCGCCGCGCTCGTCGACGCGGGCGGCGCGACGCTGTTCGTCCCGGCCGCCGAATACCTCGACCCGCAGACCACCGCCGTGCTCGAGTCGCTGCCACCGCACACCCGGGTGGTGCTGGTGGACCCGCCGGCCCGCACGTTGGAAGGGGCCGGCCTGCAACTGGCCCGTGGGCACCGGCGGTGGGCGACCGCGAGCGTGCCGTCCGGCGGCTGCGCGATCCAGGGCATCACCGAGACGGCCGACGTGGCCGCCCGACGGCAGTCCTATGTGGGCAACCGGGCGGTGCGCGGCCACGACTCCTGCTACGGCGACGGTGTCGTGCGGTTCACCTACCCGCAGGAGGTCGTGGTGGTCGGCGCGGCCGACCCGTTCCGCAACGACCGTCTCGACGAGCACGACAACCGGGCGTTCGCCGCCGGCCTGCTGGCCACCCGGTCCCGGCTCGTCTGGCTCGACCTGCACGAGCGCTACGTGCCGCCGAAGGTCGCCGAGCCGACCGACGAGCCGGAGCCGCAGGTCGACGAGACCTACGACTATCCCGACTCCGGCGACCCCGGCGACTGGGAACGCCCACCGCCGGAGCAGGACGACGGGCTCGACGGGGGCGACGGCGACGGGCAGAGCTCCGGCGACGGCGGCAACTCGATCGGCGACGCGTTCCCGCCCTGGCTCTGGGCGATGCTGGCGACGCTGGCCGCCGCGCTGGTCCTGCTGCTGCTCTGGGCCGGCCGGCGGTTGGGCCCCGCCGTCAGCGAGCCACTGCCGGTGGAGGTGCGGTCGGGCGAGACCGTGCTCGGCCGCGGCCGGCTCTACCAGCGGGCCAAGGCGCGTGGGCCGGCCGCCGCGGTGCTCCGGACCGCCGCGCTGCGCCGGATCGAGCCGGCGCTCGGCCTCGAACCCGACCACACCTCCGCCGACGTGGTCGCCGCCGTCGCCGCACGCACCGGCCGCGACTCCCGGCAGGTCGACGGGCTGCTGTACGGTCCGGACCCCGCCCACGACGACGAGTTGCTCGACCTCGCCCGCGGTCTCGACACCGTGGCCGACGAGATCGGCGACGTCCCAGCCGCGGGCCAGCCCCGCGACAGCACGCCCGGCAACCCCGGGCCCGATCAAGGAGAACCACGGTGACCCTCGCCGCCGGACCGACCGCCGACACCGATCCCCGGGTGGCCCTGCACCGGCTGCGCGCCGAGGTCGCCAAGGCGGTGGTCGGGCAGGACGCGATCGTCACCGGGCTGCTGATCGGCCTGCTCTGCCGCGGCCACGTGCTCCTCGAAGGTGTGCCCGGCGTGGCCAAGACGCTGCTCGTCCGGGCCTTCGCCGCGGCGCTCGACCTCGACATGAAGCGCCTGCAGTTCACGCCCGACCTGATGCCCGGTGACGTGACGGGTTCGCTGGTCTACGACCCGCGCGGCGCCGCGTTCACGTTCCGGCAGGGGCCGGTGTTCACCAACCTGCTGCTCGCCGACGAGATCAACCGGACGCCGCCGAAGACCCAGTCGGCGCTGCTCGAGGTGATGGAGGAGCGTCAGGTCTCGGTCGAGGGCTCGCCGCGGGCGCTGCCCGAGCCGTTCCTCGTGATCGCCACCCAGAACCCGGTGGAATACGAGGGCACCTACCCCCTGCCCGAGGCGCAGCTCGACCGGTTCCTGCTCAAGCTGGCCGTCCCACTGCCCAACCGCGACGAGGAGCTGGGCGTGCTGCGGGCGCACCACCAGGGCTTCAACCCGCGCGACCTGGCCGGCGCCGGGGTCCGGCCGGTGGCCACCGCGGCCGACCTGGCGGCCGGGCGCGACGCGGTCGGCCGCGTCGGCGTCGTCGACATGGTCCTCGGCTACATCGTCGACCTGTGCCGGGCCACCCGCGTCTCGCCGTCGCTGGAGCTCGGTGCGTCGCCGCGCGGTGCCACCGCGCTGCTCGCCGCGTCGAAGGCCTGGGCGTGGATCTCCGGCCGCGAATACGTGACGCCCGACGACGTCAAGGCCGTCACCCGGTCGACGCTGCGGCACCGGGTGCGGCTGCGGCCCGAGGCCGAGCTCGAGGGCGTGACCGTCGACCAGATCCTCGACGCCGTGCTCGGCACCGTGCCCACCCCGCGCTGACGATGGTCACCTGGCGCGCCGCCGTGCTGCTCGGCCTCGCCGCGCTCACCATGCCGCTCTGGTCGGCGCCGTGGTGGGCCGCCGCGATCGCCGTACTCGCCGTCCTCGTGGTGTCCGGTGTGGACTTCGCCCTCGCCGCCGCCCTCCGCGACGTCTCCCTGGCCCGGGCCGGCGACAGCACCGTCCGGCTCGGACAGTCGGCGACCGTACGGCTGCGGGTGCGCAACAACGGCGGCCGCACGCTGCACGCCGACGTCCGGGACGCCTGGGTGCCCTCCGCCGGCGCGGTGACCGGGTCGGGACACGTGACCGTGCCGCCCAACAGCAGTGTGACGTTGGAGGCCGTGCTCACCCCGACCCGGCGCGGTGACCGGCCGGCGGTGCGCGTCACGGTGCGCTCGCACGGCCCGCTGGGGCTCGCCTTCCGCCAGCGCGCCGGCCGCCCGGCGACGCCGCCGTGGCGGGTCCGGGTGCTGCCCCGGTTCGCCTCGCGACAGCTCCTGCCGGAGAAGACGGCGCGGCTGCGGGTGCTCGACGGCACGACCGTGGCCCGCGGTCGCGGCCAGGGCACCGAGTTCGACGCGTTGCGGGAGTACGTGATCGGCGACGACGTCCGCTCCATCGACTGGCGGGCCAGCGCCCGCCGCTCCGACGTGATGGTCCGCACCTGGCGGCCGGAACGCGACCGCCGGGTGGTCTGCGTCCTCGACACCGGCCGCACCTCGGCCGTCCGGATCGGTGACGAGCCACGGCTGGACGCCGCGATGGATGCCGCGCTGCTGCTCGCCACGCTGGCCACCCGGGCCGGCGACCAGGTCGACCTCCTGGCCGTCGACACCGCCGTGCGGGCCTCGGTGGCCGGCAGCGGCCGCCAGGTGCTGCTGGCCCGCCTGGTCAACGCCCTGGCGCCGCTGCAGCCCGCGCTGGTCGAGACCGACTTCGAGCTCGTCGTCGGCGAGGTGCTGCGGCGCGAGCGGAAGCGGGCGCTGATCGTGCTGTTCACCGCACTGGAGCCGGGCGCGCTGGGCGAGGGACTGCTGCCGGTGCTCCCCCGGCTGGTCGCCCGGCACAAGGTGATCGTCGCGGCCACGCACGACCCGGTGCTGCGCGAGCTGACCACCCGTCGGGCGACGACCGCCGCCGAGGTCTACGCGTCCGCCGCCGGGCACCGAGCGCTGGCCGAGCGCGACCGGGTCGCCGCCGCGCTGCGCCGGGGCGGCGTCGAGGTGGTCGACGCGCCGGCCACGGACTTCGCGGGCGCGGTCGCCGACGCCTACCTCACGCTGAAGGCGCAGGCCCGGCTCTGAGCCGCCCTAGAACGGGCGAGGCCCCTGTGCGGTGGTGGGCCAGCCCAGCGGCGGCGTGTCCGCGTTGGACGGCGTGCCGGGACGCAGCATCGGGTTCGACGGCAGCTCAGGCCGCGGCGGCGGTGGGGCCGGCAGTGCCGCCGGTGGCTCGTACTGCCGTGGCACCAGGTCGGGCCAGATCGCCGCGCTCACCGCGCGCGCCCGGCCGAGCCGCTCCCGGGCCCGCCGGTGCCGTTCGGCCAGCACCGCGGCCAGGTAGGCCCAGCCCGGCACGTTCGGCGGTGGCGGCGGCGTGCTGACCGCGGCCACCTCGGCGGCGAGCGCGCGGCCCAGCTCCGTGCGGGCCGGCTCGCGCAGCTCGCGGGCGCGGGCCAGGAAGTGCCGGACGGCCAGCGCGAGGTCGTCGGAGACACCGGTCAGGTCGAGCGTGCGCGCCCAGCCGGCCAGGGCCGGCGGCATCCCCGGCACCCAGCCCCAGCTCGCCGGCGTCCGCTCGTGGATCACCATGGTGCCGGCCACCAGGTCGCCGAGGCGCTTGCCGCGGGGGTTGCTCAGCATGGTCGTCAGCGCGGCGACCCAGGTGATCGGCGGCAGCAGCACGCCCGGCCACTCGGTGGCGACGCCGACCAGGCTGCGGGTCAGCGCGTGGCGCAGCCGCACCGGGCCGCCGTCGTCGCGGACCACCCGCAGGCCCAGCGCGGCCTTGCCCGGCGTCCGGCCGCGGTACAGCGTCTCCCAGGTCACCGGGTAACCGACGAGCAGCACCACGGTGGCGACCACCGTGATGCCGCGCATGCTCGCCGCGTTCAGGTCGATCGGCAGCGAGGACAGCGCCAGCGAGCCGAACGAGCCCAGCACCAGCGCCAACGCCGCGATCACGATCAGGTCGACGAGCAGCGCCGTGACCCGCGAACCGGCCCGGGCCGCGCGCACCTCGAGCTCGACAGCCTCGCCGGTGACGAGCCGGTCGGAGGAGAGAGGTTGCGCGGTCACCCGCACAGTGAACACTATGAGCGCGTGGATCTCGACGCCTACGTAGCCGAGCATGACGCGCAGTGGCGCCGGCTGGAACACCTCTCCGGCCGACGGCGGCTGCGGGCCGAGGAGGTCGACGAGCTCGTCACCCTCTACCAGCGCACGGCGACGCACCTGTCGGTGGTGCGCAGCCGTACCCCCGACCCCGCTCTGATCGCCCGGCTGTCGCGGCTCGTGCTGGCCAGCCGGTCGGCGATCTCGCCCGGGCCACGGATGCGGCTCGCCGACGTCGGCCGGTTCTTCACGGTCGGGTTCCCCCTGGCGGCGTACCGCGCGTGGCCGTGGTGGTCCGCGGTCGCCACGGGCTTCACCGCCCTGAGCTTCTTCCTGATGTTCTACACCGCCGGTCACCCGGAGGTGTCCAACGCGCTGATCGGCGACGAGGCGGCCCGGCGACTGGTCGAGACCGAGTTCGCCGCCTACTACTCGGAGTTCTCACCGGAGACGTTCGCGTTCTCGCTGTGGACCCACAACGCGTGGCTGTCGGTGCAGTGCCTGGCGTCGGGCGTGCTGATCCTGCCCGTGCTCTGGCTACTGTGGAACAACGCGCTGAACATCGGTCTGACCGGCGGCGTGATGATCCAGTACGGCGAGGCCGAGCAGTTCTTCAGCCTGATCACGCCGCACGGCCTGTTGGAGCTGACCGGCGTCTACGTGGCGGCCGGGGTGGGCCTGCGGATCGCCGGCGCGTGGATCCGCCCGCCGCGGCACCTGACCCGCACGCGCTCACTCGCCGCCGCCGGCCGCGAGGGCCTGTTGGTCGCGGTGGGGTTGGTCTTCCTGTTCCTGATCTCCGGCCTGATCGAGGCGTTCGTGACCCCGTCGACGCTGCCGCCGACGCTGAAGATCGTGATCGGCGCGCTCGCGTTCGTCGGCTTCCTCGGCTACGTCGTGCTGTTCGGCAACGCGGCCGAGCACGCGCTCAAGGCGAGGATCGAGGAGATTCCGATTCTTGACTCGGGCTCGTCGGCCGCGGGACCGTCGCTCCCGCCAGACACCGGGCCGGGCCCCGGGGGGCCCGTCCCTGCCGGGTCCGCGGCGGGCCGGCTCTAGTAGTGCTTTGTCACTTTCGGGTGGGTGACGGCGACAGGTGTATGCGGGTCTTGGTGTTGTGGTGTGGTGGATTCCGTTGCTGCTGATCGTCTCGGTGAGGATTTGGACGCGTTCGTCGCGGACGTGTTCGCGTCGTTGACGCGTTCGGGCTGGCAGGAGCGTGCCGGTGACTATCTGCGTGGTCTGATGCTCGACGGGCGTCGTAAGTCGATCCAGCCGATGGCGGCCCGGCTGGCTGGGCCGCATGAGCAGGCGTTGAATCACTTCGTCACGAACAGTCCGTGGGCTGCCGCCGCGGTCCGTGAACGTCTCGCGGTCCGGATGGATGAGGCGGTCGGCCCGGCGGCGTGGGCCCTGGACGACACGGGCTGGCTCAAATGCGGGACGGCGTCGGTGGGCGTGGCCCGGCAGTACACGGGCACGGCCGGGAAAGTCACGAACTGCCAGATCGGGGTCAGTCTGAACCTAGTCACCGACAGTGCCTCCTGCCCGGTCGACTGGCGCCTGTTCGTCCCGGAGTCGTGGGATCCGGCCACGCCCGGCACCGGCGAACGCCGCCGGCGGGCCGCGATGCCGGCCGAGGCCAAGCATCAGGAGAAGTGGCGTCTCGGTTTGGAGATGATCGATGAAGCCATCGGTTGGGGCATCAGGCCACCGCTGATCGTCGCCGACGCCGGATACGGCGACGCCGCGCAGTTCCGTCAGAGCCTCGAAGACCGCGACCTGGCCTACGTCGTCGGCGTGAACAACGCACACACCGCGTTCACCGCCGAGGCCCGGCGCACCGCACCGCCCTACAAAGGCGCCGGCCGCAGACCGCCGCTGATCTATCGCGAAGCCGCACCCAGCCTCAAGACACACGTCCTGGAGATCGGCCGCCAGGCCGCCACGCCGGTCGCCTGGCGGTCAGGGTCACGACGCCGCGGCGGCAGAACCCGGACGATGCGCGGCCACTTCGTGTTCCTCCGGCTGCGGCCAGCCAGCCTGACCCACCGGCGAGCCGCCGACTTCGGCGACCTACCGCTGCGCTGGCTGATCGCCGAATGGCCGCCCGGTGAACCCGAACCAACCCGATACTGGCTGTCGAACCTGCCCGAGAACACACCGAAACGGCGCCTGGTCCACCTGGCCAAACTACGCTGGCGCATCGAGCACGACTACCGAGAGATCAAGACCGGCCTCGGCCTCGACCACTACGAAGGCCGCACCTGGCAAGGCTGGCACCACCACACCACCCTCGTCTCCGCCGCCCACGCCTTCCTCACCCTGCAACGCCTCGACCCAAAAACCCCAGCGCCGGAATGACTCTCTACGCCGTACTCCGACGCCTGCAACACCTGCTCGCCCGACTCATCGGAACCTGCCCCACCTGCCAAACCCAATTCCCGCAACGCATCCGCGCACCAGCAACAAGATCATGACAAAGCACTA
>NZ_BONE01000077.1 GCF_016862555.1 Asanoa siamensis
TGTGGGACTCGCGGGGGGAGTGCCAGGCCGACGCGCCGAGCCTGGACCGGACCGCGGCCGACTGCCGGACGATCACCGACACCCGGCCCACGCCCGCGCAGAACTGGCTCACCTCCGAGCCCAGCCCCGACGACCTGATGAACAACAGCCAACGACCACCACGGGCAGCCGATATCCGGCGGATGGACTGGTTCTTCGGCAACTGCACCGTCGGAAAGTGCTGAGGGGGCCGACGATGAGGCGCAACCGACGCACCCTCGCGGTGATCGCCGTCCTGGCCGCCGTGCTCGCGGCGGTGACCGTCGAAGTCACCGGCACCCTGGCCTCGGCCGGCGACCCGACGAACCCGGCGACGGCTCCCCAGCCGCAGTACGACTACGACGACCCGGCGAAGGCCTTCGTGGTGGAGCTCGACTTCGGGTCGACCTCGGCCGCGCTCGTGCGCGCCTCGGTGGTGCGGGCGCGCTCGTACTCCCATCTGGGCGACCCCCCGCTGCTGCGGCTGTCCCTCGTCGACGAGGACGGCGCGGCGGGTGACTCCGTCAACGCCTGGGATCCGCGATGGTACTTCGAGCAGAAGCCGGGCGGCGGCGAGCGGATGGTCCGGCGCGACGGCCCGGGCACCCTCGTCGTGCCCTTCGACGCCGACACGGCCACGATGACGGTCCGCGACCTGCGGGCCGCCATCGATCTCGCGACCGTGGACCTGCGCCCCGCGGTGCGGGAGTTCTGCCTGGCACACCCGATCGACACCGAGTGCGTCGAGGCCGACCTCGCGGTCACCTCGACGACCGCGTCCGGCGACACCCTCGGCGTCGTCGGCACGCCGGTCACGGTCCAGGTGGCCGCTACGGTGGCGAACCTCGGACCCGACGGTCCGCTCGACGCCGACGTGGTGCAGACCGTCGCCGCCGCGCCTGGCCTGACGGTCATCCCGGCCGGCCGGACGTTCGACGCCGACAAGCTGGGGGTGGGCACGCCGGCCAAGGTCGGCGGCGACTACACCGTCGTCTGCACGAGCCCCGGCACCCGGACCGTCACGGTGACGACGTCCGTCGCCCCCGAGCGGGCCAAGGTCGCGGACGTGAAGCCGGCCAACGACGCGAGAACGGTGTCGTACGCGATCGACTGCGCCGTCCCGGTGGCCGTCAACGCCGAAGCCATCCAGCCGTCGACCGTGCGCCCGGGCGTGCGGGCCCCGCTGGTCGCGACCGGCACCTGCGGCGCGGAGGCCCACGGCACCGTGCACGCCAGCCTCACCGACCTCGGCATCCAGAACGGCACCACGGAGATCTGCGTCCGTGGCCGTGCGGGCCCCGGCGCGGGCTGATCGCGATCACGGCGATTTTCTCGGGAATCCCGGGACCAAAACAAGGCACCCCGATGTTGTTGCAGGTGACGCCGCAGCCAGCGGCGGCAGAAGGGGAGACAACGTGTCACAGGACTACCGCAAGACACCGGACGCGCTCAGCCGCCTCAATGACACCCAGTTCCACGTCACCCAGCGGGACGGGACCGAGCCTGCCTTCCGGAACGAGTACTGGGACAACCACGAGCCCGGGATCTACGTCGACGTGGTCTCCGGCCAGCCACTGTTCTCGTCGACCGACAAGTACGACAGCGGCACCGGATGGCCCAGCTTCACCAAGCCGATCGACGGCGACGTCGTGCGTACGAAGACCGACAGGTCGCTCTGGATGACCCGCGTCGAGGTCCGGTCCGCCGGCGCCGACAGCCATCTCGGGCATCTCTTCGACGACGGCCCCGCCGACGCGGGAGGCATGCGGTACTGCATGAACTCGGCCGCGTTGCGGTTCATCCCGGTCTCCGAGCTCGAGGCGCAGGGGTACGGCGAGTACCGTTCCCTGTTCGAGCCGGACGTAACGAACGGCACGAACGGCACGAAGGAGCACGCATCATGACCAGCGGAGTTCACGACACGGGGCAGGTCACCCGCGAGCCCGGCACCGAGACGGCCGTCCTGGCCGGCGGGTGTTTCTGGGGCATGGAGGATCTCATCCGCCGCCAGACCGGCGTGTTGGACACGCGCGTCGGATACACCGGCGGCGACAACGACCACGCCACCTACCGCAACCACCCTGGCCACGCCGAAGCGGTCGAGATCGTCTTCGACCCGACGCAGACGACGTACCGTGACATCCTGGCGTTCTTCTTCCAGATTCACGACCCGTCGACGCTGAACCGCCAGGGCAACGACATGGGCTCGAGCTACCGCTCGGCGATCTTCCCGCAGACCGACGAGCAGGAGCGCGTCGCCCGCGACACGATCGCCGACGTCGACGCCTCCGGGTTGTGGCCAGGCAAGGCGGTCACGACGATCGAGCCGGCCGGCCCGTTCTGGGAGGCGGAGCCCGAGCACCAGGACTACCTGGTCAACTATCCGAACGGCTACACCTGCCACTTCCCACGGCCTGACTGGGTGCTGCCGAGGCGCAGCGCCGCGTCAGCCTGACGGCAGGGGGCGCGTCCACCGTCGGTGGACGCGCCCACCCCGATTCAGCCCGCGCGGCGTCCCCACGCCGAGATCAGTGGCGCGAGAGTGAGTTCGAGCGCGCCGGCGTCGACGGCGGCCAGGTGCGCCTCGATCTCGGCCTCGTCGGCCAGTCCCGCGGCGAGCAACTCCGCACGGACCATGCGTACCGTCGCGGCTTCCAGCCGGTCGCAGGCGACCCCGCCCACCGGGAAGCAGCCGGACGCCGCGACATCCACCAGCCCCGCCGCCCGCAACGCCCGCGGCAGCGTACGGCCGTAGCGCGGATCGGCGCCCCGCCGGGTCATCAGCTCCCGCACCGCCCGCCGCAGCCGGTTGGCCCGTCGCTGCGCCTCGCCGACCTCGTCGAGGCAGGCCAACGGTTGCAGCTCGGTGTCGGCATCCTCGACCAGCAGCCACCCGCCGGGCCGCAGCGCAGAGACCATCGCCGCCAACGCCCGGGCCCGGTCGGGCACATGGACGAGCACGAGCCGCGCGTGTACGAGGTCGAACGTGCCCGGCTGCGGCGGCGGGTCCGCGACGACGTCGTGCTGCCGCACCTCGTACCCGGCGTGCGGGTCCAACCAGACCGGATTGACGTCGGTGGCCAGCACGTACCCCGTCGGTCCGACGGCGGTGGCGAGTGCTTCCGGGATGCTGGGGCCGCCGGCACCGACCTCCCAGCAGCGCCAGCCCGCCCGTGCGCCGAGCCGGTCGACGTGCCCGCGGGTGACGCCGTCGAACAGCTCGGCCAGCGAGGTGAACCGCTCGCCGGCCTCGACCCGGGCGTTGTCGAGCAGATAGCGGTGATCCGGCGCACTCATGCCCCCATCCTGACGCGCGCGATCCGTGCGGTAGACCTAGGGCGTGGAAAGCAGAGGTGGGCGCCCGAGTTTCACGGCGACCCTGGAACCTCGCCCGCGCGCCGACGGCGGGCTGACACTGAGCAGCCGCGGCCAGGGCGACCAGCCGGGCCATTATCTGACCTATGTGGACGCCCAGACGCGACGCTTGACGGCCTTGAGCGTGCACGGTTTCGCGGAACGCCTCGACGTCTATGTCACCACGGAGGACGACCTGGTCGCGGAGCACGCCTTCAGCGTCTTCGGGCTGCCCTTCCTGGTCCTCCACTACCGCATGCACCGCAGACCAGCCTGACAGAACGTTCTCCGCCGCATGTCGGAGGGGTGCAACCGATCCAGTCGGTTGTGCGCCTGTAAGAGTGTGACATTGGTTTCCGTGCCGGCCGTGCGGGGCGACTTCGAGGCAATTTACGCCGAGCATTTCGCCCCGATGGTTCGGCTTGCCTATGTGACCACAGGCAGTGTTCCGGCAGCGGAGGATGTGGTCCAGGAGGTGTTCATCGCCTTGCTGGCTCGCGCTGACGTGCGTGAGCCCGGCGCGTGGCTGCGTAAGGCGGTTATCTCCCGGTGCACGTCATGGCTGCGGCGGCGGCGGCTCGAACGCCGTCACGCGGTCCAGGGACCCCTGGCGCAGACCGTACCGATAGGTCCAGAAGGGGTCGCGGTCCGCGACGGGTTGGCCAAACTTCGGCCTCGACACCGGGCTGCGATTTTTCTCCGCTACTACCTCGACCTGTCCGAGGCCGAGATCGCCGAGGCGCTGGCTGTCGGCCGGGCACGGTCAAGTCCCTCCTGCACCGCGCGCACGCCACGTTGAGGGAGCACTTGAATGAGCACTGACCGGATGCCGTGCCCCGCGCCCGGCAGCGACGAGTGGTGGGTTGGTAGCCCAAGCCACAACGAGCACGACGCGCGGCTACGGCGAGGAGTGCGGGACCTGGCCAACGCTGTTCCAGTGCCGGAGATCGGGCCGGCTGGCCTGCGCGCCGCAGCTGCGCGGCGGCGCGTCCGACCGCGTGCGCGTGGCCGATGGCTGCCGGCACTTGCCGCTGCCACTACCGCGCTCGCCATCGTCGCGGTCGGTCTGTTGCCAGGCATGCCGACGGACCTCGGGGCGACGCCACTCAGGGATGCTGACGTCGCGGTGTTGCCGAAGACCTTCGCCGTAAACTCGTACCTCACCGCGCACGTCTCCGCCGACCCGCCCGGGCCGGTTATCGGTCTCTACAGCTACAGCCAAGGGGTCTTTCCGGCGCCGGGCGTACTCGTGGTCGGAGTGAACGGCCGGAGCTTTCGCGAGCTCGACGCGGCTTCCCGACCCAGTAGGGGATATCCTGGCTCGCACAGATCGGCTCTGACGTTGTTGTCGCCGGACGGCACCAAGGTCGCGGTAGGGGACTCGCCGAGCAGCATCGCAGTGGTCGACCTGGTCAATGGAAAGGCACGCCGCTATCAGGTCCACGGCGTCGCCCGACAGTTCCTCGCCTGGTCACCGGACTCTCGCCGGCTGCTCTACCTGGCTTTGCCACGGGTACCGGCGATGTTCGAGGAGCCTCGAGAAGGCGAGCCCGTTGTGCTGGACCTAGGCAGCGGGTCGTCGGCCGTCATCCCCGGGCAACGAGGCACGGTCGATGCCGCCTACGCCTCGGACGGCTCGCGGCTGGCGCTCCAACGGCAGGGAGAGCTGCGGATCGTCCGGCTGGATGGCGCGGTCGAGCGGACGTTGTCGCTGCCCGACCGGCACCGGTTGGCTGGCGCCGCCGCCTGGTCGCCGGACGGCAGCCGGCTCGCGCTGTACCGGATGGGAGAAGTGACCGGTCAGGGCACCCCCGACTCTGTCTATGGACTACGCGGCGAGGGGTCTCCGGATGGGCTGGCGGTCCTTGACCTCGACAGCGGTGACACCTTCGCCCTCGGCCCACTCAGCGACCTGCGGACACTGCTCGGTTGGCGCGGTGATCGGCTGGTCGTGGACCGCTGGGAGACCATCGCACAGCTACCAGTCGCCGGAGGCCCGGCCGAGCAGCTGGCCATGCTGGAACCTGGCCACGGCAACTTCACCGACCTGCAGCTGGCTACGGCGCTGCTGCCCACGGTCGAGGTCCGCGACGCGGGTAGGGACCAGGGGCCATGGCCAGTTTGGCTGATGCTGGTGGTGGCTTCAAGCGGGCTCGTCGCCGCCGGGCTCGGCATCCTCGTGACCCGAGCGCTGCGCCGACGAGGCCCGCTACCGTAGCAGCCCCTCTTGGCCCTACCTCGGATGCCGTCGATCCGCATGCACGCATCCCGCCGAGGCGGTGCGTTAAAGGTTCCCTCCGAGCCTCGGTCGGCAGGCGTCAGGTTAGGTGAGGAGGCATAGCTTGACGGAACATACGAACGGCGCGCGCGGCGACTTCGCCGACTTCGTGCGTGTGGAGGTGCCAACCCTGACCCGAGCGGCGTACCTCATGACCGGTGATCGTCACCACGCCGAGGATCTCGTCCAGACGACGCTGGCGCGGGTGGCCGTGCGATGGGACCACGTCGACGAGCCGGCGGCCTACGCGCGACGCGTCCTGTACACGCAGTCGGTCAGCTGGTGGCGTCGAAGAGCGGCACGCGTCTCGGAGACCTTGACCGCCCGGGTGCCCGACCAGCCCCGACTCGACACCGACGTTGATGTCGCGGTGGTCCTGGAGCGGGCCCTTCACCGACTTACCCCACGCCAACGCGCAGTGCTGGTGCTTCGCTTCTTTGAAGATCGCACTGAGTCCGAAACTGCCGAGCTTTTGAACTGCCGGATCGGAACGGTGAAGAGTCAGACCCGACACGCGCTTCGACGGCTGCGGGAATTGTCTCCCGACCTCGCGCAACTGGAGATGGACCGATGAATGAATGGCTGACCCGGGGCCTCCACGCCATCGCCGACCGTGTTCCCCCCGCCGCCGTACCAGAGGACCTGTTCAACCAGGCCAGGTCCCGCCACCGACGACGCACCGTCCGAGGCGGCATCGCGCTGACGGGGGTTCTGCTCGTCATCGCTGTCTCGCTGGTGCGACCGATATGGCAACAGCCATCTGTCTTCGGGGCTGGCGGGCCGCAGGCGGGCATCCCGACCGAGGTGGTCGTGCCGCCGCATTGGTGTGCCACGGTCGGCCAGTCGTCGCCTGGACCAGCCGCCGCGATCTTCGGGGGTGAAGCGACCAGGGACGACTGGTTCGAGGGCCGCTTCGCCGCGGTCTCCGCGACGGGCGACCGATATCGCGTCATCGACGAGATGCCATATCGGCCGCCGGGCTTCGAGGCGCTGCTGTCCCCGGACGGCCGTTACGTCGCGCACGGACGCGCGGTCACCGCGCTGACCAAGGACGGCAAGGACATCTCCTACCTGCCCGGCGACGTCATCGCGTTCTCGCCCCGGAGCGACCGGCTGGTGTTCGCCACGGAAGCGGAGTTAACGCATCCGAACACATACACCACGCCGATAGTAGGTATCTACGACCTCGCCAGCCGGTCGACGGTGACTCAGGTCGACGTCGGATCCGCCTGGATCAGTCCAGGCTGGACCGCCGCGATGTCCGCTGACGGCAGGCGCCTGGCACTTCAGGTACGCGACGAAATCTGGATCACAAGACTGGAAGGTACGGTCGGCACCCCGTACCTGAAGATCCGTGTACCGGGCGGTCGTCTCGCCGGTCCGGGATCCTGGCTTCCGGACGGCCGCTCGCTGATGGTTGCCGAACCGGCGTCCGACGGTGGCTGGAGGCTCTCGGAACGGGACACGCAAACAGGCGAACCTGTCGAACGGCCCGCACTGCCCGTACCGCCCGCGGCCACCTTTCTGCGGGTGATCGCCTGGCACTCAGCGGATTCAGCCGTCGTCCTTGCCGGGTTCTCCCACGGCGACGTCAAGCCGGCGAGCGATAACTACGATGTGTCGTTGGGCCCGTTCCGAAGCTCGACGACAGATCAGGTGCGGTTGGTCGTGCTGACCCGCGGCGCCGCGAGCGCGCGTACGGTACTCGAGACCCCGGAGGGAGTCGACGACTTGGACGTGGCGGCCGACCTCGCCACCGCCGAGGCGTTCCGATCGCCAGGCGAGCCGACATTCGGACCGCCACATACCCTGTATCTCATCGGAGGCTCGCTCATCCTCGCCGCGGTGACCATCGCGATCTTCGTTGCGGTGCGTGCGGTCCGCAATCGAGGACGGCGCAAGGCGGCCGCAGCGTCGAACCGCGGTTGACCGACCTCGACCTGGCGCCGACTGGGGGCGCCGTCACCGCCGCCGGCCGGAAGGCTCAGTAGCGGATGCGGCGGCGCCCACAAGGGATCTTCGTTCCCGTGTACGGATTCTCAAGGTCGGAGTTGTCCGCTCGTACGAACACAGCCGGGTGGAGGTCACCCTAGGGTGGCCGCATGTCGGTACGTGGTGACGTCCATCACTGGCTGTGCGAGCGGAGGCATCCATGAGATCTGTCCGGACCACCGCCGCGGTGGGATGTCTCGCGCTTGCCCTCGGCGCGTGTGGGGGCAATGCCGGAGACGACGGCGCGGTCGCTGAGCAGCAGTTCGTCGACGGCAAGACGTTCACCATGGCGCTCGGCGCCGATCCCGGCTCGCTCGACCCCCACTTCACGTCGCTGTCGGCCGCGGCGCTGGTGGACCGGTTCATGTACGACTCGTTGCTCTACAGCGACCCGAACGGCAACTCGGTGGCGGGTCTGGCGGAGACCTGGGAGGGCACCACGACCTCCGCCAAGTACGTGCTGCGCAAGGGCGTCACCTGCGCCAACGGCACTCCGCTGACCGCGACGTTGGTGGCCGACAACATCAACTTCGTCGGCAACCCGGAGAACGCGTCGACCCGCATCGGGGTGTGGGTGCCGCCGGGCGCGACCGCGAAGGGTGACGACGCGACCGGGACCGTCACGGTCACCGCCGCGGCGCCCGCGGCGTTCCTCGTCCGTACCGTCGGCGGGCTGCCGATCGTGTGCGACCGCGGCATGAAGGACCGCAACTCCCTCAAGCAGGCCGGCGACGGCACCGGGATGTTCACGCTGACGGAAGCGGTCGCGAACGACCACTACACCTTCACCCGGCGCAAGGAGTACGCGTGGGGCCCGGGTGACTTCAAGGCGAACCAGCCCGGCCTGCCCGACACCGTGATCCTCAAGGTGGTCACGAACGAGTCGACCGCGGCCAACCTGCTGATGTCGAAGCAGGCGAACGCGGCACAGATCATCGGGCCCGACCGGCAGCGGCTGCAGGCCGCGAAGCTGTTCGAGCGCCAGGTGGAGGCGCCGCTCGGCGAGCTGTGGCTCAACCACAAGAGTGGGCTGCCCGGTTCCGACGAACAGGTGCGCCGCGCGCTCGTGCAGGCGCTGGATCTCGGTGAGCTCGGCAAGGTGGTCAGCAGCGGCAACGGCAAACCGGCGACCGGTCTGGTGGCGCCGGGCATCGGGCCGTGCAAGCAGAACACGGTCGAGGGCAACCTGCCCGGGCACGACGTGGCGGCGGCCAAGGCCGCGCTGGACGCGGCCGGCTGGACCGCCGGCGCCGGCGGCGCGCGCACGAAGGACGGCAGGAAGCTCGCGATCGTGATAGCCCTACCGTCCAGCCTCGGTTCCGGCATGCAGGCGGGCGTCGAGTTGGCGCAGAAGGCCTGGACGGAGGTCGGCGCGGAGGTCACGGTCAAGCCCGTGACCGATGCCGAGGTCGGCACCGCCATCGTCGGCGGTCAGCTCGCCTGGGACGCGGCCTTCCTGCCGCTCGGCCTGCCGCTGCCCAGCGGCCTGGTGCCGTACCTGTCGGGGCCGTCCGCGCCGCAGGGCGTCAACTTCTCCGGCATCGACAACGCCGAATACAATGCGGCGGTCGCGGAGGCCTCGGCGATCGCCGGCACCGACGGTTGCGAGAAGTGGGCGGCCGCGGAGAAGGCCATCTTCGCGCGCGTCGACCTGGTGCCCTTCGTCAACTCGACGGTGCCGACCTTCGGCCAGGGCGCGCAGTTCGAGTTCGGTGACGGCGCGCTGGTCCCACAGTCGATCCGGATGCTCGCCTGACGTGGCGACCGCCGTGCGGGCGATGACGGACAACGCGTGGGCACGCTTCGCCGCGCGCCGGCTCCTGCGCCTGTTGCTCTCGATCTGGGTGCTGCTGACCGCGGCGTTCCTGATGATCCACCTGATCCCCGGCGACCCGGTGCGGGCGGCGCTCGGCGTCACCGCACCGGCGGAGCTGGTGAACGCCCGCCGCGAACAGCTCGGCCTCAACGACCCGCTCTGGACGCAGTACGGGCACTACCTGGCTGACCTGTTCTCCGGCAGGCTGGGCGTCTCGACCATCTCCGGCCTGCCGGTCTCGCAGGTCATCGCGGACCGCTACCCGGCGACCCTGGAGCTGGCCGTGTACGCGTTCCTCGTCGCGGTCGCCCTCTCGGTGCCGCTGGGCCTGACGATGGCGGTGCTGACGCGGACCGGCCGCCGGCGGCGGTTGGAGCTGGGCTTCACCTCGACCAGCGTCTTCCTCGGCACGGTCCCGGAGTTCCTGGTCGGAGCCTTCCTCGTGTACGTGTTCGGCGTGCGCCTCGGCCTGGCCCCGATCGCCGGGTGGGCGGGCCCGGACTCGTACGTGCTGCCGGTCCTCGCCCTGGCGATCGGACCGGCCGCCGTGCTCGCCCGGATCACGCGGGTGGAAACGCTCGCCGTGCTGGAGGCCGACTTCATCCGCACGGCCCGGGCCAAGCGGCTGCCGGACCGGCGGCTCTACCTGCGGCACGCGCTGCCCAACTCGCTGACCGCCACGGTCACCGTCGCGGGCCTGCTGCTCGGCGGGCTGGTCGCGGCGACCGTGCTGGTGGAGAACGTGTTCGCCTGGCCGGGCCTGGGCAGCACCATCGTCTCGTCGATCCTCGCCAAGGACTACCCGGTGGTGCAGGCCATCGTGCTGGTCTACGGCCTGGGCGTGCTGCTGGTCAACCTGGTGGTCGACGTGGGCCTGGCCCTGCTCGATCCGCGCTCGACGATCCGGGAGAGCTGAACCGTGCCGAGGTTGCGTACCCCGCTCGGCGGCACGGCCGCGGTGCTCCTCGTCGCCGTGCTGGCGACGGCCGTGCTGGCGCCGCCGCTGTGGGGGGAGAAGGCCGCCGCCGCCGCCGACACCGCGAACATCCTGCAGGGCGCGTCCGCGGCGCACTGGGCCGGCACCGACGGGCTTGGCCGGGACATCTTCTTCCGGGTGCTGGTGGCGACCCGCCTCTCCGTGCTGCTGGCGTTGCTGGCCACCGGGCTCGGCGTGCTCACCGGTCTGCTCCTCGGCGCCGCTCCGCTGCTGGTCGGCGCCCGTGTCGGCCGACTGGTGACCGCCGCGGTGAACATCGCGGTCGCGTTCCCCGGTCTCCTGCTCGCGCTCAGCTTCGCGGTGGTCTTCGGCGTGGGCGGCACCGGCGCCGTCCTCGCGATCGGCTTCGCGATCGCGCCCGCCTTCGCCCGGCTGACCGGTACCCTGGTCGCCACGGTCGCGGAGCGTGACTACATCGCCGCCGCCCGGATCGCCGGCGTCGGGCGGTTGCGGATCCTCGTCCGGCACGTCCTGCCGAACATCGGCGAGCCGTTGGTGGTCAACGCGACCGTGGCAGCCGGCGGCTCGCTGCTCGCGTTCGCCGGCCTGTCGTACCTCGGACTCGGCGTGCAGGCGCCCGCGTACGACTGGGGACGGCTGCTCGGCGAAGGGCTCAACAGCCTCTACATGCACCCGCTCGCGGCCCTCGTGCCGGGCGGCGCGGTCGTGCTGGCGGGGCTGGCGCTCAACCTGACCGGCGAGGCCGTCGCGCGGGGGATCGGGCAGACCACACCGCTGTTCACCGCGGTCCGCCGCCGGCGTCCCGAGGCGCCGCTTCCGTCCAACCAGGACAGCGCGGACGTGGTGCTCGCCGTGGAGGGGCTCCACGTCAGCTTTCCGGGCGTCACCCCGGTACGCGGGGTGAGCTTCACCGTGCGCCGCGGCGAGGCCGTCGGCGTGGTGGGGGAGTCCGGCTCAGGCAAGAGCCTCACCGCGCTGGCGATCGCCCAGTTGATCGAGGAGCCCGGACAGGTACGCGCCGAGCGGCTGGAGTTCGCCGGCGAGGACCTGCGGCACGGCCCGAGCCGGGCCCAGCGGCGCCTGCTCGGCACGTCCCTGGCGATGGTCTTCCAGGATCCGATGACGTCGTTCAACCCGACCCAGCGCATCGGCCGGCAGCTCGCCGAGCCGGCCCGGGCGCACCAGGGACTGTCGCGGCGGCGGGCGTTCGACCGGGCGGTGGACCGGCTGCGGGCCGTGCGGCTGCCCGCGCCGGAACGGCGTGCCCACCAGTTCCCGCACGAGTTCTCCGGCGGCATGCGGCAGCGGGCGATGATCGGCATGGGCCTGATGGGCACCCCGATGCTGATCCTCGCGGACGAGCCGACCACCGCCCTCGACGTGACCGTGCAGCGGCAGGTGCTGGCGCTTCTGGAGGACGTCCGGGCCACCACCGCCGCGGCGCTGGTGCTGATCAGCCACGACATCACCGTCGTGGGGCAGGTCTGCGAGCGGGTGCTCGTCATGTACGCCGGCCGCATCGTCGAGGACGTGGCCACCGCCGAGCTGTCCACGGCGGCCCGGCACCCGTACACCCAGGCACTGCTGGCCGCGGTGCCGCACCTGGGCACCGACCGGGACCGGCCGCTGACTGTCATCCCGGGCCGGCCGGCCGACCCCGGCGACACACCGGTCGGCTGCGCGTTCGCCCCGCGCTGCGCGTACGCCGACGACCTGTGCCGGCGGGCGGACCCGCCGCTGGAAGGGGGAGTGGCCTGCTGGCACGCCGACCGGACGGTCGCGCCCCCCGGCCCGGGTGGGTGAGCCCGTTGAATGAGCTGCGCTTCCGGGACGTGTCGGTCCGGTTCGGGGGCCGCCGCCGCGGCGTCACCGCCGTGGACCGGGTGGACCTCACCGTCCCCGCGGGGGCGGTGGTGGGCCTGGTCGGCGAGTCCGGCTCCGGCAAGTCGACCCTCGCCCGGGCCGCGGTGGGGCTGGCGCCCCTCGCGGGCGGCGCGGTGCTGCTCGACGGCCGGCCGCTGCCCCGTACGCCCGGGCGGCACGGGGTCCAGATGGTGTTCCAGGACCCCTACTCCTCACTCGACCCGCGGATGACCGTGGGCGCCTCCATCGCCGAGGCTGCCCCACGGGGTGGGAACACGACGGCCGAGGTGGCCCGGCTGCTCGACCTGGTCGAGTTGGCGCCCGAGCGGGCCGCCCAGTATCCGGCGCAACTCTCCGGCGGGCAGCGGCAGCGTGTGGCGCTGGCCCGGGCCTTGGCCGCCCGCCCCGACGTGATCATCGCCGACGAGATCACCTCGGCGCTGGACGTCTCCATCCAGGGCACCGTGCTGAACCTCGTGCGGGACCTGCAGCGGCGGCTGAGCCTGTCGATGCTGTTCATCTCGCACAACCTCGCGGTCGTCCGCTACGTCAGTGACCTCCTCGCCGTCATGTACCTCGGTCGCATCGTCGAGTGTGGACCCGTCGACGACGTGCTCGGTGACCCACAGCATCCGTACACCCGGCAGTTGCTGGCCTCGGCGCCGCGACCCGGCGGCATCCCCACGGCGCTGACCGGCGCGGAGGCCACGCTGGACAGCGCCGAGCCGGGCGACCCGCACCACCCGCCGCCCGGCTGCCGCTTCCACCCCCGCTGCCCGGTCGGCCCGCTCGTCCTCCCCGGCCGGGACGACTGCCGCGACACCGAACCAGACGGTGCGCAGCGCCGTCATCAGGCCGCCTGCCACTACGCCGCCCACGCGTCCGAACAGCACAACACGAGGAGTACGCCGTGACCCGACGCCAGCGCATTGACGATCTGCTGACCCTCGCGGTGCCGGAACAGCCGGCGATCGCACCGGACCGCAGCCACGCCGTGTACGTGCTGCGCACGGTGGATCCCGACGCCGACCGCACCGTACGCGACCTCTGGCGGGTCGGCGTCCGGGACGGCGAGCCGGAGCAGCTCACCCGCGGTGGCACCGACTCGGCGCCGGCGTTCTCGCCGGACGGCACCCGGATCGCGTTCCTGCGGGGCGCGGGCGGCGCGGCGCAACTGTGGCTGCTGCCGGCCGGCGGCGGGGAGCCCGAGCAGCTCACCACGCTGCCGTTGGGCGCCGGCCGGCCGGTGTGGAGCCCGGACGGCACGGCCATCGCGTTCGCCGCGCCGGTCGACCTGCACGCCGCCGCCGGCGAGGACGACGCGGCGCGGACCAGGCGCGGCACGGCACCGATCGTCGCCGACCGGCTGGACTACCTCGCCGACGGCGCCGGCTACCTGCGCACCGTGCGCAGCCACGTCCACGTCCTGGACGTGGCCACCAGGGCGGTCCGCCGGATGACCGACGGCGACTGGCACGCCGGCGACCCGGCGTGGTCACCGGACGGGACGCGACTCGCGTACGCGGCGGCCACCGCGGCGGACGCCGACCGCACGATGCACTGCCCGGTCCATGTCCGCTCCGCCACCGACGCGGCCGCGGCGCCGCGCGTCGTCGGCCTTGCCGACGGCCACGCCGGCCCGCTCACCTGGACCGCCGACGGCGCCGCGCTGCTGGTCGCCGGCTACCCAGGACGGGTGACCGGTCACGCGCACCTGTTGCGCGTGCCGCTCGACGGCGGCCCGGTCACCAGCCTGTCGGCCCCGCTGGACCGCAACGTGATGCCGGGCGGTCCGGGCTACCCGGGCGCGCTGCCGGTGCTCGTCGACGATGGACGGTCGGTGCTGTTCTGCGTCCGCGACGGCGGCGACACGCACCTCTACACGGTGCCGGTCGAGGGCGGCGAGCCGCGGCCGGTGCTGGCCGGCGCCGGGCGCACCGTCGCCGGCCTGTCGGTCGCCGGCGACACGGCCGTCGCGCTGCTGCTGACCCCGACCTCGCTCGGCGAGATCGTCACCGTCGACCTCGGCACCGCCGGTGAGTCCGTGCGCACCGCGCACGGCGCCGACGTCGACCTGTACCGCCGCGAGGACCGCACGTTCACCATCTCGGACGGCACCGTGGTGCACGGCTGGGTGGTCCGCGACCCGGCCACCACCGGCGCCGGACCGTTGCTGCTGGACGTCCATGGTGGACCGCACAACGCCTGGAACGGCGCCGCCGACGACGTCCACCTCTACCACCAGGAGCTCGCCGCGCGGGGCTGGACCGTGCTGCTGCTCAACCAACGCGGCAGCGACGGCTACGGGGAGGCTTTCTACACCGCCGCGCTCGGCGCCTGGGGTGTCGCCGACGCCAAGGACCTCCTGGAACCGATCGACGCGCTGGTCGCCGAGGGCCTCGCCGACCCCGCCCGGCTCGCCGTCACCGGATACAGCTACGGCGGCTACATGACCTGCTACCTGACCGGCATCGACGACCGGTTCGCCGCGGCCGTGGCCGGCGGCGTGGTCAGCGACCTGGCCAGCAGCTCCGGCACCTCCGACGCCGGGCACCTCATCGGCGCGTTCGAGCTCGACGGCGGCTCGTTGCCGGCGATGTCGCCGATCACGCGGGTCGACGACGTCCACACGCCGACGCTGATCCTGCACGGCGCCGACGACGTGCGGTGCCCGGTCGGTCAGGCACAGCAGTGGCACACCGCGCTGCGCGAGCGCGACGTGCCCACCCGCCTCGTCCTCTACCCGGGCGCCTCGCACCTGTTCATCCTGCAGGGCAAGCCGTCGCACCGGATCGACTACAACCGCCGGATCGTGGACTGGGTTGAGCAGTACGTCGGTGACGGTCGCCCGGCCCTGGACGCCGCCCACTGGCAACGCCGGCTGACCACCCTCGCGCAGCGGCACCGGGTGCCCGGCGCCACGCTCGGCATCCTGCGCCTGCGCCCCGGTCGCGACGACGAGCTCGTCGAGGCGGCGCACGGCGTCGTCAACAAGGACACCGGCGTGGCCACCACGACCGACACGGTGTTCCAGATCGGCTCGATCACCAAGGTGTGGACCGCCACCGTCGTCATGCAACTCGTCGACGAGGGCCTGCTCGACCTCGACGCCCCGATCGTCGACGTGCTGCCGGAGTTCCGGCTCGCCGACCCGGACGTCACCAAGCAGGTCACCATGCGGCACCTGCTCACCCACACCAGCGGTATCGACGGCGACGTGTTCACCGACACCGGCCGCGGTGACGACTGCCTCGAGAAGTACGTCGCGGTCCTCGCCGGCCAGAGCCAGAACCATCCGCTCGGCGCCACCTGGTCGTACTGCAACGCGGGACTCTCCGTGGCCGGCCGGGTGATCGAGAAGCTGACCGGTGGCACCTGGGACGCCGCCGTCCGCGCCCGGCTGTTCGGCCCGCTCGGGCTGCGCCGCACCGGCACGCTGCCGGAGGAGGCGCTGTCCCACCGGACCGCGATCGGCCACGTCGGCGAGGACCTCGACGACCTCAAGGTGGCGCCGGTGTGGGGGCTGCAGCGCTCGGCCGGGCCGGCCGGCCTGATCAACTCCACCGCGGCCGAGGTGCTCGCGTTCGCCGGCCTGCACCTGCGCGGCGGCCTGGCCCCGGACGGCACCCGGGTGCTCGGCGAGGCGAGCGTCGCCGCGATGGCGGCCAAGCACGCCGACCTGCCCGACGTGCACTCCCTCGGCAACTCGTGGGGCCTCGGCTGGATCCGGTTCGGTTGGGACGGGCACCGGCTCGTCGGGCACGACGGCAACACGATCGGCCAGTCGGCGTTCCTGAAGCTGCTGCCGGCCCAGAACCTGGCGATCACGCTGCTCACCAACGGTGGCAACGCACGCGACCTCTACGACGAGCTGTTCCGGGAGATCTTCGCCGAGGTGGCCGGCATCGCGATGCCGCACCCGATCGGGCCGCCCGCCGAGCCGGTGCACGTCGAGTTCCGGGAGCACGTGGGCACCTACGAGCGGGCCAGCGTCCGCATCGACGTGCTGGAACGCGACGGCGGGCCGGTCATGCGCACGACCATCACCGGGCCGCTGGCGGAGCTGCTGGACGAGCCGGTGCAGGAATACCCGATGGTCGCGTACGAGGAGAACCTGTTCCTGGTCAAGGACCCGTCCGCGCAGAACTGGGTGCCGGTGACCTTCTACGCGCTGCCGACCGGCGAGCGGTACCTGCACTTCGGGGCCCGCGCCACGCCCAAGGTCCTTGATGGACAGTGACACGGCCGCGCTCGCGGCGGCCGCCGCGGCCGGGGTGACGGTCCGCGAGGTCGCCGACCCCGGCGGGATCCGCGCGATGTACGCGTTGTTCGACCGCATCTGGCGGCCCGACCCGCACAACCAACCGGTCTCCGCCGCGCTGATGCGGGCGCTCAGCAAGGCGGACAACTACGTCGTCGGCGCGTACGCCGGGGGCGTGTTGGTCGGCGCGTGCGTCGCGTTCTTCGGGCCGCCGGCGCGGGCCACCATGCACAGCCACATCACCGGGTCCGTCCGTTCCGGAGTCGGCTTCGCGCTCAAGACCCACCAGCGTGACTGGGCCATGCGCAACGGCCTGAAAACCATCTCGTGGACGTACGACCCGCTCGTGCGCCGCAACGCGTACTTCAACCTCGGGAAGCTGGCCGCGACCGCGGACGAGTACCTGACCGACTTCTACGGCGGGATGAACGACGGCCGCAACGGCGCCGACGACAGCGACCGGGTGCTGGTGAGCTGGGACCTGACCGCGCCCGCCGTGGACGCGGCGTGCGCGGGCCGTCCGGCGATCCGCGAGCCCGACGACGCGGCGGTCGTCGTGCTCGACCGGACGGCCGACGGCCGGCCCGCCGCCGGGGATGGCAGGGGGCGCACGGTGCTGGTGGCCGTGCCTCCCGACATCGAGGCGCTCCGCCGGGTCGAGCCGGGCGTCGCGTACGCCTGGCGGATCGCGGTCCGCGAGACGCTCGCCACGCTGATGACCGGCGGGTGGCGGGTGGTCGGCTTCGACAAGGCCGGCCGGTACGTGCTCACCAGGGACGGAGACTCATGAAACTCACCGGTGTCGAGTTGCGGCACGTCCGGATGCCGCTGGTGGCGCCGTTCCGGACCTCGTTCGGCACCAGCACGTCCCGCGACGTGCTGCTGCTGCGCGCGGTCACCGCCGAGGCCGAGGGCTGGGGAGAGTGCGTGGCCATGGCCGACCCGCTGTACTCCTCGGAGTACATCGGCGCGGCCACCGACGTGCTCACCCGGTTTCTCGTGCCGGCCCTGGGCGCGGTGGAGCATCTCGACGCGAACGCGGTCGGGCCGGCCCTGTCCGGCTACAAGGGACACCGGATGGCCAAGGCGGCGCTGGAGCTGGCGATCCTGGACGCCGAGCTGCGGGCCGCCGGCCGACCGCTCGCCCGCGAGCTGGGCGCGGTCCGCGACCGGGTGCCGTGCGGGGTCTCCGTCGGCATCATGGGCTCGATCGGCGAGCTGCTCGACGCGGTCGCCGGCTACGTCGCCGCCGGGTACGTGCGGATCAAGCTGAAGATCGAGCCCGGCTGGGACGTGGAACCGGTCCGGGCCGTCCGCGAGCGGTTCGGCGACGGGCTGCTCCTGCAGGTCGACGCGAACACGGCGTACGCCCTGGCGGACGCGCGGCACCTGAGCCGGCTCGACCCGTTCGACCTGCTGCTGATCGAACAACCGCTGGACGAGGACGACCTGCTCGGCCACGCCGCCCTCGCCAGGCTGATCCGTACGCCGATCTGCCTCGACGAGTCGATCACGTCGGCCCGCACCGCCGTCGCGGCGATCACCCTCGGGGCCTGCGAGATCGTCAACATCAAGGCCGGCCGCGTCGGCGGCTACCTCGAGGCACGCCGGATCCACGACGCCTGCATGGCGCACGGGGTGCCGGTCTGGTGCGGCGGGATGCTGGAGACCGGCATCGGCCGGGCCGCGAACGTGGCGCTCGCCGCGCTGCCCGGCTTCACCCTGCCCGGCGACACGTCCGCGTCGGACCGGTTCTACCGCACCGACCTCACGGCGCCGTTCGTCCTCGCGGACGGCCACCTCGCCGTGCCGACCGGCCCTGGGCTGGGCGTCGAGCCGTTGCCGGACGTATCGCCGAGATCACCACCGAAACTGCCTGGATACCGCTCTAGGCTGTGTGCCGTGCGACCGAACGCGAGCCTCGGGCGCGTCCTCGACGACCTGGGCGCCACCCTCCTCGAGCTGGTCCACGGCGACCCGGACCAGACGGCCGCCATCGGCGGCGTGGTCATCCACGACCCGTTCGACGAGCCGGTCCTGCCGGCGCACGCGCTCGTCCTCGGCGTGGGCGTCGGCGATGCCGAGGCGACCGCCCGGTTGCTCCGGACGCTCGGTCAGCAGGAGGCCGCCGGGCTGGTCGTCCGGTCGCCGGTGCCGACCGGCGACGAGGTGGCCGCCGCGGCCACGGAGTCCGGGGTGGCGCTGCTCGGGCTGACCCGGGGCGCCTCGTGGGCGCAGCTCGCCGCGCTCCTGCGATCCCTGCTCGCCGAAGGCGACGTGGGCGACGCGGAGCCGCAGACGCTGGGCGGGGTGCCGGCGGGTGACCTGTTCGCGCTCGCCAACGCGATCGCGGCACTGCTCGACGCGCCGGTCACCATCGAGGACCGCAGCTCGCGGGTCCTCGCCTACTCGGGCCGGCAGGACGAGGCCGACCCGTCCCGCATCGAGACGATCCTCGGCCGGCAGGTGCCCGCCCGGTACGCACGGCAGCTCACCGACCGCGGCGTCTTCGGCGACCTGTACCGCAGCGACCAGCCGGTGTTCGTCGAACCCAGCGGCGATGACTTCCTGGTGCCGCGGGTGGCGGTCGCCGTCCGCGCCGGCGACGAGGTCCTCGGCTCGATCTGGGCGGCCGTCCGGCAGCCGCTCAACCTGGACCGCCGGCAGGCCTTCCGGGACGCGGCCCGCGTCGTCGCGCTGCACATGCTGCGCATCCGGGCCGGCGCCGACGTCGAGCGGCGGCTGCGCACCGACCTGCTCAGCACCGCGCTGGAGGGCGGGCCGGCGGCACGGGACGCACTGACCCGGCTCGGGCTCGCCGACCGCCCGGTCGCGGTGCTGGGGGTGGCCCTGCGCGGCACCGAGGGCACGGCGGACGCCGACGCGGGCCTCGCCACCGACCTGCAACGCCTGGCGGACGCCCTCGCCATGCACGTCGGCGCGGTGCACCCGAGGTCGGCGACGGCCCTGGTCGGTGACGTCGTCTACGGTCTCGTGCCGATCAGCCGGGGAAGCTCCGACGGCGCTGTTCGTATCGCCACCGACTTCCTCGACCGGGTGGGCGAGCGGATCCCCGCGGTGGCCGGCATAGGCGCGGTCGCACAGGACGTGGCCGGGTTGGCGCGGGCGCGGGCGGAGGCGGACCGGGCGCTGCGGGTGCTGCGCACCCGCAGCCGCGCCGGGCGCCGGGTCGCGCGGCTGGCCGACGTACACGTCGAAGCGTTGTTGCTTGATCTCGCCGACGTGGTCTCGGCCCGCGGCGACCAGCCGAGCGGTGCGGTCGCGAACCTGCTCGTCTACGACGCCCGGCACAACACCAACCTGGTCGCCACGCTCCGCGCGTGGCTGGACGCCTTCGGCGACGCGGTCGCGGCGGCGGCCGCGATGTACGTGCACCCGAACACGTTCCGATACCGCTTACGGCGGGTGGCGGAGATCGGCCCGATCGACCTGCGGGACCCGGACGCCCGCTTCGCCGCGATGCTGGAGCTACGCCTCTCACCCCGCCGCTCCGACTGACGATCCCCTCGGCTGGGGCCGGCGCACGCAACGTCAGCCTCGTGATCGACAGCAGACAGCAACTATCATCCGGGAGACGCGCTGTTCGTCCCGGACATGCCGGTCGCGCGATGAAGTCGGTACGCCGGCACCGTTGGGCGGCCGTAGCGCAAGCCGCCGGGGTTGCTGGTGGCGGTGGAAGGTCGCCCTCGGCCCCTGGCTGCGGGCCGCGCGGTGACCCGCTCCGCTACCGCATGGCGGTGCCAGCGAGGTCGGGATCGGGAGGGCCACCAAAGGCCGCCTCAAGCGCAACACTGCGTCGCCACCCGCCACAGCGAACTTGCCGTCCGCTTTCAAACAAATGTCCTGACCCTCACCATCCCGGGGACGAGGCTTCGAGATCATCTGTGCCGGAAACTCCTAGGACGCGCGTTTCAGATCTCAGCGGCGGATAGTCCGTTCAACCGCTCAGGTCATCGCGCGCCCAACGTTGACCCCGATCGGGTGCACTCATCTGCCGCCGACCGTGCGCTACGCCGGATATCGACCTGTCAGGACGGCAGGACTCATCGCCGTTGGAGTGACTTGTCGCCGGCCGCGGCGAGGAGTTGATCGGCGTGGCGGCGGGCGCGGCGTTGAACGTACCGCATGCCGGTGCCTCCCACGATCGAGTGACCGCGCCGGATCAAGAGATTATTGAACCCGTCGCGGTTCCCGATGTCGACGCTGCCGCGGACCGGACGGGACCGCCGCGACGATATGCGCAAACTCGCCGACGAGCATCGGCTCGTCGCCATCGAGGACGACCACCGGTTCGGTGCATTCGAGCGCGTAGCAGAGCCCACGACTCAGCCGTACACGGCGCGCCGAACCCGTTAAGGGGACCGCCGCTCGCGATTCAGCCACGCGGGCAGCGTAGTACTCGACTTTGCGGCACCCCGTTCGCAACGGAGGGTCACTTGCTGAACTCGTCCGCCCAAATGCGAGGCAGCGCCTGGTGTGCAGCTACCTCAGCGCTGCAGGCGTGCGGCCGATGTAGGTCGCGATGTAGACGGGCCATGCCTGCCGGCACGCGTAGCCGGGCGCCGACGGAACGTCCGGTCCGGCGCCGCCGCTCGCGCAACTAGGACTTCCTGGAGCTGGCCCAGGATGTCCACATCGTCTCCGTCGGATCCTCGACCGACGGGGCTGCTCGTCCCGGTCCCTCCTGGTCCGTGTCGCGCGACATTCAGCGGATGCTCAACCTCCGGCGAGTGAGCGTGCGCGTCTCGCGGACTTGCAGCTCGAGCGCGGGCCCGGCGAAGGTTTGTGGATGGCATCGCCGAGGCCCGCACGATCAGTATGAGAAGGCGGTCGGGGGCCGGGCGAGCCGGGTCTCCCCGCTCCCATCCGGCGCGTCCGACAGTGGGTCAGGCGGGCGTCGCAGGCAGGATGGCGGCGGCCAGGAATGCGCGGGCGGTTCCTGTGACGGTGTCAGTCGCCGATTCGCGGGAGTAGCCCGCGATGTCCACCAGCTGCCACATGAGGGTTTCGATGCCCGTCGCGGAGCGGATGGCCGTGGCCAGTCCGGCGTTGTCGACGTGTGGGTGGCTGTCGCGGAGCGGTGCCAGGGCCTCGGCGATCCAGGCGATCGCTCGGCCCTGGCGGAGCACCGGCTGCTCGCCGGCCGGCTCGAGCGAGAGCCGCAGCGCCGCGCGCAGTTGGGCTCCCATGTGAAGTTGTATCGGGCGAACCCCGCCATCACCGCTTCGAGGCGGGTGGCGACGTCAAGTGGCGCGTCCGCCGGCATCAGGCTGTCGGGGCGATCTGGGTGCGGGACTTCTGCGCTGTTCGCCCGATCGACTCATACTGCATCGCCACTCCATCGTGATGCCGTAGTCGCATCATGGGATTGGAGTCCCATGAGTCCGCACCGCGAGGAGACCGCGATGGGCGCTCACGACGACCCGACCGTCACCGATCCCCACCTCTACAAGCTGATTTTCGAAAACGGGAGTGTACGGATCCTGGAGTATCGCGACGGGCCTGCCGACCGCACCCACGTGCACCGGCATCCAGACAGCGACGCGCCGCGGCGTCAGCACTGCCGGCTCCCAGCGACGCTGTTGGAGGGACCGATTGGAGATCCGAGCCGGTGTAAACGGTGTCCGAGCCATGCCGTCAAACCATCGTGATCCCCAGACGCAGAACGTCTCACTGCGCCGAGTCGCCGTGCCGACCAAGCCAGAGTTGCTGGTCCCATGGGGTGACCCACCTACCGACCAGTTCGCGGTGGGGGCGCAGCCGCAGCCAGCATCTGTTGTCTACGCGAGGTCATACAGCGGCAACAGATGAATTACCGGCTCTTCGTACGGATGCACCGCGCGAACCGCGTCGACCACTCCGCGCACTTGATCGACGTCGCAAATAGATTCGATCTTAGTCTCCGATCCGTGCATAACTGCGCCGATCTGGCCCAGGTAAGGCGAAGATCCGGGTAGGGGCCTCCATCGACCGTCCACCCGCCACGAACTCACACAGTGGTCGTAGGAGCCGATCGCGCCGGCTCCGGCGGCATGCAGAGCTGCCAGCACAGCTTCAACATGGGTGTCGGGAACCAAGACCTCGACCTTTAGCCGTTCCACGTGGGCAAGCCTAGCGGGGTTGTCACCCGGCGCGCCGACCACGTTGCGCGCCATCCATCGGGTCCCTCCAGCCGCTGCCAGGCGAGCACGAACTTGTCCGGAGCCGGCTCGGGCAGCTCGCCGTGGGTCTCGATCCGTCGCGTCCACGTGACCTCGCGGGCGCGGAAGTCGCGTACCCAGCCGAGCACCTCACCTACTCGCCGAGTTTTGGTGCGGCATGCTCGAAGTCGAAGTCACGCGCCGGGAGAGCCACTGGATCAGCCTCGGCCCCCACCTCGCCCTACAGTTGGTTCCCGAGCGGAAGACCACCAAGAACCGCATCCATTTCGATCTGGTTGCTGACGACTTCGCCGCCGCGGTCGCCCGCGCCCGCCAACTTGGCGCGACCCCGATCGACGAGATGCAGGAGGACCTCTGGCAGGTCTGGCAGGACCCGGAGGGCAACGAGTTCTGCCTCTGCGTGTCGTGACTGTATCGGCCAGGCTTCGGGTGAGGCGCAGGTCGGGACTGATGCCATCGCTCCCGTCCGCGGTGCCCATCGCCTTCGCTCGTCGAACTGGCGCGCGAACCACCGGACGCCACCCGCACGTCAGCGACGAATCAGGGCACGACGTCGGCGTCGATCGCGCCGGCGAGGTCATGTCCGTGCTCGCGTCGTACGTCTGAGCACAGCCGGCTTGACAACCATTCCTTAGGGTCGGCCGGTCATGCCCTTAACGGCTCGGCGGGCATCGTGATCGCCACGGCAACCAGCCATACAGGACGGTCGTCGCGATGGTTTCGGACTCGATCATGGGGAGGATCACGGGTATGAGGGTAAGGACGTTCTGACCATGAGTCGGCGGCTGGTGGCCGTCGCGGTGGCGGTGCCCATGGTGGTCGGTGCGCTCGCTGGGCCCGCTGCCGCCACCGCGCGCGAAACCACCCGTGTGAGCGTGTCCAGCACACAGGAGCAGGCCGACGGGTCGGGCGAGGACGCCGCGGTCAGCACCGACGGGCGGGTCGTAGCGTTCAGTTCCAGCGCCTCCAACCTCGTGGCGGGCGATACGAACTACGCCCGCGACATCTTCGTCCGCGACCGCGGCGTCACGCAACGGGTCAGTGTCTCCTCGGCGGGCGAACAGGGAGATTCGGGAACCTCGACCTCCACGCCCGCGGTCAGCGCCGACGGCAGGTTCGTCGTGTTCACCTCGAACGCCATGGATATCGTGAGGCGAGACACGAACGGCTTCGTCGACGTGTTCGTCCACGACCGCCTGGTGGGTCGCACCACACGGGTGTCGGAACATCGCGGGCGGCAGGGTGACGGCCACAGTTACACGAGACCCGCGATCAGCGGCGACGGTCGGTTCGTCGCCTTCACCTCGTTCGCGAGCAACCTGGCACCCCACGACACCAACGGCGCCTCCGACATCTTCCTGTACGACCGGCGAAACGGCGCCCTCGAGCGGGTCAGCGTTTCCAGCGGCGGCCGCCAGGCGGACACCGCGAGCGGCGAGCCGAGCCTGAATGCCGATGGCCGCTTCGTCGCCTTCACCTCGTTCGCCACCCAGCTCGTCCCGGGCTACACCAACAACAGCGACGACGTCTTCGTGTACGACCGGCGGACCCGTACGACCGAGCGGGTGAGCGTGACCGGCGCGAACGTGGAGGCGGACAGCGGAAGCACCAGGCCGTCGATCAACGCGGACGGACGGCTGGTCGCCTTCCAAGTCGTTCGCCAGCAACCTGACCTCGGAGGACACCAACGGCCGCACGGACGTGTTCGTGCGGGACAGGTCGGCCGGCGTGACCGAACGGGCGAGCGTGTCTGGCACGGGTACACCGGGAGACGCCAGCAGCGAGGAACCCGCGATGAGCGCGGACGGGACGGTGGTGGCCTTCCACTCCTTCGCGAACACCCTGGCCGAGGGCGACACCAACGACTCCAGCGACATTTTTGCGCACGATTCAAACAGGTAGGCGGCCGTTGCACCACGGGCGTGGGGGAAAACCTCTCCACCGCCGACGACGTTTCTTCGTCCACGTTAGGAGCTTGTATCGCACGGCCTCCGCTGCCGGATGACCAATGGCGGTCAGGATGTCCCGCGCGTTGCCCCATGCCGCACCTGCCTGTTCGCGCTCTCCGGTCGTCTGCCGGAGATCGCCCAGATGGTCCATCGCTTCCACTTACCGAATTGATGCAGGAGTTGACGGCTCAGCCGGATGGCCCGATCGAACACGCGGCGGCCTGGAAGTGGTCGCCGAGTCGGTGGTTGAGCCATTGCCATCGTGACGGTGCTGGCCACGGCCATGCTGAGAAGGGTATCGGTGGAGACAACGCCTCCGGTAAGACAGCAACGACAAAATCAGGTGCCCATCGGAGTCTCGCTGTGGTTGTCTTACCTGCAGCGATTCTGTTGTTCAGCTGGGAGCCCAAACCACTCTGCGGGCCTCAATCGCTGCCATCGCGAGGGCTGAACAATCCAGTCACCAGCCCGCCAAAGCTCAAACCCTGGCGTGGCTGGGGTCAACTTTTGGTCAGCCTGCGGTGTAGACCGCGAGCGCCCACGAAGCCGGCGCGTCCGATGGGGTGTCAGCACTGGTGTCCAACTCGTGCCAGATTAGCTGGCGCTGGCCGTCTTTGCGAGGCAACCAGCTCGGGTCGATGGTCTGCGTCAGCCGATGATTACCCCAGTTGGGATGGCACATAAGGTGATCATTGCCTTCGGTATCCGGGAGATCGGCCTCACTTCCACCAGCATCCATCCACCAGGTCTCCACCATGAGGGCCGACATCGCGCTGCCGGTGTGGAGAATTGGGAGCCGGCACGCGGCCCGCACCATGATCGGTCGCGAGGTCGCAGGCATCAGCACCGAAACGCTCTTCCTGCCGGGGTACGTCGTGAAGGTGAGCAGATGGATCCGCTCATAGTCGGCGCCGTCCACGGTGATCGACTGCGGCAGTTCGTTGGTACTCGCAGCCGGCGAGGTCAAGAATCCGGCAGCCACGCTTGCGGTCGCCACGATGACGAACACCATCGCGACTCCGATCAGCCGTCGTGCACTCGACCTCTTGATCATTACCGCTGTCATAAAGACCCTTTGATCCTCCGTAGGTCGGGTGCTCGACGTGGTAGGACGAGGATGGCCTGCACGATCGCGGCGGCGCGGCGGGGGTAGCAGCGTAGCTTGACCAGGATTTTCCAGGTCTTGAGGGTAGCGTTGGCGCGTTCACCGATCTGGGATCCGAGGGGCCATGCGGGTCAGGGTGTCGCCGTTGCGCAGGTGTGCCAGGGCGAGCAGTGCCTGTCGTCCGCGGTCGAGTCGTCGCCATCGGGAGCGCCGCTGGGTGCGGTGGGCTCGGATCAGGTTGGCGAGGTGGTTCAGGCTGCGAGTGGACAGCGGAATCGCGGCAGGGTAAGACAGCACAGCGAGGCTCCCGGTGGGGCATCGGATCTCGGTCGACCGCTGTCTTACTGGGAGCCTCGTCATATGTCCACATCAGACTTTGGGCCGCCTGTGACCCGCGCCGTCACGATGAAATGGCTCGTTGATGAAGCCGAGACTGTCCCGGGTGCCGGCCTCCGCGATGGCGTGGCCGATCTCGGCCTGCAATGCCAGGGCCCTCTCGCAGAACCGCAGTGCCTGTGGTCGTTGCCGAGCAGCGCGTGGTGCCAACCCGCGTTGTTCAGCGCGTGCCTGTCCGCTTCGGTGTCCGTGTGTGCGGTAGATCTCGAGCTAGAGCAGGTCGTGTCAAAGCGTGTCACTGACGCGTCCCTGAGGTCGAAGATCATGCTCATGCCCAGGTGCGTGTAGGCCTGCCCGATCTGGTCACCCAGCCGCCTCTGCAGGTCGAACGCCCGGCGCAGGTGCCCGTGCGCGTCGTCGTACCGGGCCAGGGACTGAGTGCCCTGGTCAGGTCGCGGTGGAGAGCGCCTGTGCGGCGAGGTCCCCGCTGTCGACCGCGGCCGCGAGCCCTGCCTCCTGCATCCGTGATCCGGTCGTGCCAATGGCCTTGGTGGTCGAGGTACGAGACGAGAGTCCCCGGCGAGTTGCCAGGTGTGGGCGTGCAGTCCGGCCCGCCGCCCGGAGCGCCGACAGCGGACGGGCCGGGGCGGAGGACAGGCCGGCCAGGCTTGCCGCTGCTACGAGTGACAGGTTTGGTCCGGGATTCAGGCTCACCACCTACGCCGGCGTCCGCCCACCACAACCGGAGGCATGTGAAGCTACTGAGAAGCCTGCCCGTCATGGCGGTTGCCGTGGCGATTTCTGTTCGCGGCGGGCGCGGCCCACGCGGGTGAACACAGTCGGAACGCCTACTCCGGCGACCAGCCAGGCGTCATCGTCTACTTCATCCACAAGGGCGACAAGTTCACGGTTTGCGACACCGAGTACGACCTGATGGACGTCTACGGCGAGTACAAGTACGAGCGCATCGACGGCAGTCAGCAACAGGAGACGCACTACCTCGCCACCGGCGACGGCACCTGCTTCACCTTCGACCACAACTTCGGCGAGGATCGGACCGTCACCTTCCGCGCCTGCGTCGACCAACCCGTCGCCCTGTTACCGGACCTTTGCTACAACTGGGCGACGGGCATCGCATGAGAACGTGGAAGCGAGCGCAGGTCCTGCTCGAAGCGCACCGCATCGACCTGGAGGGCATCCACCTGGAGGCGGTAGCGGACCGAGTCGCGACAGAGGATCGCCGACCGCTCCCGGCGACGTCGATGGTCACCGAGATCCCGACGGAGCCGCATCACATGGGCCCGCACCATGTGATGCGGCAGGGCCAACAGTTGCCGACTCCTGGCCGACATGGCGGAGGTCCGCCCGATCGGCCAGGACGATCTCGACACTACCCAGCAACACGAAGCCGGCCGCGGAGACGCTTTGCGGGGATGTGGTCATGGAAACATCTTGGCGCTCGTCCCCTGTGTGTACCTTGACCGATCCATGAATCCGCCGGTCTACCTGGTGACCGCCCACCTGGCGCGCGCAGCCGAAAAGATGTCCTCGGTGGCCGAGCCGGCGCGGCCGTCTACGTCGTCAGGGCGAGGTCGCCTCAGTCGGTCAACCCGGACCGTCGCTCTCTGCGGGGCACACGAGCTCAGGGATGACGGCGCTGTCGACGAGCCTGCCGGCCGTGAGGTTGTCATGCAGGTACGTGAGAACGAGGTCGAACGAGCCCGCTGGCACGATTCGGCCCCCGGCTATGTGTAGGTCGCAGTATGCGTCGAACCGGGTCATCCACTGCCGGTAGTGCGTGACGACGTCGTCTTTCACCGGCCAGCGTGCATAGATACGGCGCCGGGCAAGGGAGAACGGGCTCGGCGTCAAGGAGTGAGCACGGGTAACCAGACCGGCCATGCCCGGTACCTGGTGATACGCGGTGGACAACTCGCCCACGTGCGCCACCCGGAAGTCGAGGTGGTGTCGGAGCGCCAACCACATGTCCCAGTCTTCGCAGCAGGTGAGCGACTCGTCGAAACGTATGGACGACGTGCGGAAGTTGCGCACCACGACTGATCCGGTGTGGATGAAGTTCGCCACGAGCAGGAAGTCGTCGTTGAACGGGTACGCTTTGACGCGCATTGACTGCCAGTCAGGTGGAAGGTCCCGGAGCCGGCGCGGGCTTACCACGGCACCGAGGTAGACGAGATCGTGCATGTCGTGGATGAGCGCCTCGTGGGCTGTGGCGAGGTGGCCAGGAAAAAAGACGTCGTCGTCATCAAGGAAGGCCAGATAGTCCCCGCGGGCGGCCTGAATGCCGGCATTGCGGGCGGCTGACACGCCGCCCCGGCGATCCGACTCGATCAGAGTGAGCGGAAAACGGCGCCGCCAAGGCTCGACCACGGATGCGACCGACTGTCCGCCGTCGTTGATCACGATGACTTCTAGGTCGGTGAACAACTGTGTCGCAAGGCTGTGCAGGGCGTCCTGGAGAAAAGCCGGACGCTCGAAGGTGGGAATCACTACGCTGATCATCGCCGAGCTATTTCGCGCCGGTGTCCGCTGGAACCGGTTTCATAGGCTTGGACAACTTGAAAACGCAGGCGGGGGCGATCCGATCGGCGTGGGCCGTCTGCCACGGTTCCAACACCGCCCGGCCGGTGTCATTGAGGCTTGGTTCGTCGAACTCGTCCACGTTGAACCCTGCCGACCTGAAGGCGCGCCAGTAGTCGCGCAGCGGCCGATGAAGATAAGGAACTGGCTCGAACCCGTCCCAGTCCATCACGTAGCTGTCGCGTGTGAAGTATCGGTCGACGCTGAAAGCGCGCAGGTCCTCCTGGCGAGGTGAGTCCGCAGCGGTGGGCTCCCAGCGCTTGGGGCCGCAGGAAAAGCATGGGTGTGCAATCACCATGACGAACCGCCCGCCCGGACGCAGCACCCGGTACGCCTCGCGAATGGCCTGCTCATAATCGGTCAAGTCGTGGAAGACGTAGTTGCTTACCGCCGCGTCGAAGGAATCCGTGTCGAGCGCATGCATGTCGGCGATGGAGGCGTTCAGGAAGCGAATTGCACGCAGGTCAGCGGACTCGTCACGCCGCGCGATCGACAACATCGCGTCACTTTGGTCAACGCCGGTCACGCGTGCACCCATGTCAGCGAGCTTCCGCGACAGGTAACCGGTGCCGCAGCCCAGATCCACCAGATCCTGGTCTCGCACGTCACCGAGAAGTCCGAAGAGAGAGTCGTCGCTGAAGAACCGTCGCGTCTCGTCCCCGTCGGCGCCACAGACGGTGGACCATTGGGCGGCGATGAGCTCGTACATGCTGTTGATGTCGAGCGTGTCGGCGACGAGCCGTTGCGCTGGCCGCTCAGGGTAACGCGGATAGAACAACTCCGGAGCGACCGCGGTTACCGGCCTGCCGGCAGAGTCGGCCTGGCCTGGATGGCGACCTTCGAACTCTAACCACTCCAGCGATGGCTGCCAGTCACCGGTCCATGGCGAGCGGTAGGCGAAGTGGTAGTCCCAACCGTAGAAGCGACCCGCGACGGTGTCGGCGCCCGTAGCGCAGGTGCGGCAAAAGTAGCGCTTTTGCTGGGGACAGAATGCAGTCGCCATGAAATGCGCGGACCGGCCGCACGCACCGCAGAGGTAACGCCAGTGGAGGTCACATCGTGGTGCTGGAGATCCTAGGTCGCGGGTCGCGGGGCGCGACCTGTATCGAGGATGGTGCTTCGCTATTTGGTCGCAGTAATAACAGGGCACGGCGCAAAATGATACCCGAATGGCCGTCGTTCTGCACGCGGGAAATGTTCCCGCCAGCTCAGCCTATGCGGAACGCTTCACCGCCCATCGCGTACTCGCCGGCGTCGAAGTCCACGCCCGCGATCCAACCGTTCTCGCGAACCGGCAGGCGGTCGTAGACCGTGAACAGATCCATATCCGGGTAGGACCGTCGAATCTTGTTCTCGCCGCGCTCGCTGAGAAATATCGACACCACGGCCAGCCGGTGAGTGCTCAGGGAGGCGATCCGATTGGTCAGGTATTCGGTGGTAGCAACGATCGTCTGCCCGGAGTTGACTACCGGATCCATCAGGAGCAGCGGCCCGGTCGGCAGCGGAACATCACAGCAGCGAATGCGTGCCGGTTCGCCGCGAGACCGAGGGGCGGTGCTGACGAAACCCCACGGCCGGTCACCCAGTATGTGCTGGCAAGCCTCGCGCATGAGTAGGCCGCCGCGGAGGATCAGGACGGGGACGGCGTCGTCGAGCTGCCGACCTAGCGACGATCTGACCTCGCACAGCAGCGCCCGCGTCAGCTCGTCCACGCTCGCCCTCACCGCGGCGACGGCGACAGGCTCACGCCAGACGTCGGCATGTCTCCTCGCGTGCTCCTCGCCGAGGCGGACGACTCCGGGCCGGGGTGGGCTGCGGTGCTGAGGCCGGGTCCTGTGCACCGTGCGCCTCCACGGGACCGACAACTTCATGCGGTGATGATCTCAAGTGGCGCTTTCCGACCGCCTTCACCGGCGCTGTCCTCACGCGCTCCGGGTTGGACTGCGGACGGGGCATTGCTCCTCGATCTTCCCCATGTAGGCCAACGCCTCCTCGTGGTTGTCGATATGTTGCTCAATCCCCAGGCGCCATACGATCCGGAACAGGGTAGGGCGGTAGGCTTCTGGGGCATCCGGCAATCCCTGCCGCAGTCCGTCCGCGATAGCCGGCACATCAACGGAGAACTGCTCGCTCCGACGGACGAACCGAGCGCCCGCCTCGTCCGTGACCGTGCCTTCGATGGCTCCTGCCTCTCTGATCGGTAGGGTGGTCATATCGAATCGGAAGACTTCGTCGGCTAGCATGCGGTGATCGCCATCGACTCGTGGACGTATCTCAGCGGCCCACCATTCGAACAGCAGATCGTGAACTCGCCGATCGAGGAACAGTGCGCGAACAGCCTTGTTGACAATCAACGGTTCGACCATGGCGGCCGGGGTCTTGAGAGGCTCCGCCGCTGGGTCCGTGCAGCGGTCGAACCAATTGGACAAAGAGGTCAACACCTGAGATTGGGAAAGGCCCGCATAGTTATGGAGGACTGGCCAGATATGTCGGAAGAAGGAGTTCTCTGCCGCCGTCCGTGCCATCAGGAGAAACCCCTGCATCCCTAGGTTCTCCTGCAGTGTCATCGTATTCGTCGCTAGCACATACTCGAAGTCGTCCGACGCGCCTCTTGACGTGATCAGCCCGAGTTCTCGCCGCTTGGCGCTGTAGTCGGTGTTCGGCAGGATCATCAGGGGATAGACGGCGATGCGCGGAATATTGAGGGCCAGCTCGTCGTAACCTCTGAGGAAGGACTCAACCGTTTCTCCCGGCGACCCCCAGACCAGTTCGGCGTAGCATTCCAGTCCTTCAGTGACAAGCCAATCGGTGAGGGCCTTCCAGTCGTTGAGCTTCATGTTGCGCCGGTTCATTGCCCTGAGCGCGGAGTCGTCCAGCGTCTGCAGGGCGATCGTGAATGAGCTGTGCAGGTCGGCTGCGCGCATCTTGCGCACTATGCGATGAAATGTGGATGACTTGTTCTTGGCCCAGGACGCTTCGATGGCCCGCGGATAGCCTGTCTTCTGGCGGATCTTGATGACATCGTCCAGAAACTCTTCGTCCGCCGCTTGCATGCCGAAGTTGGCGTCACAGAGGACAAGCGTGTCGACCTCGTAGTGTGCGAACACTTCGACCTCAGCGATCAGGCGCTCCCGCGGAAAACGCCTGATCTTCTGGCCTATCGCGCCGCCCCAGTAGCAGAACGCGCAGTGGTAAGGGCAACCACGGTTGGTTTCCATGATGGCGACATCGTATCGGAACTTCCCGTTTCCATCACTCATCGACATGGCGCCGGTAAGGAAAGGCGATACGACCTGACCGAGGTCGCTGATTGGTGTTCTATTCGGCGTGGTTACTGCGGTGTCGTCATTTTCGCGAAAGGAGATGCCGTCGATCGTCCGGCCGTCCGGTTCTGGAAATCTTCCGGCGAGCCAGGCGGTCAACAGCTCGGGAAGTGCGAGCTCGCCTTCGCCGTTGACCACGACGTCGACGTCGTTACTGAGCCGAAAGATGCGGGACGACTGATTTGCGACGTGCGTACCACCAAAAATGGCAATCCCGTCAGGATTGAGCTGCTTGAAGGTTTCGGCCAGCATCAGGGCGTCCCTCAGGTTCCAACCGAAGACGGACACCGCCAAGACGTCCGGAACTGTCGACAAGAATATTGCGGGGACCATTGTGCGAATGGTGTCGTCGCCGCGAAAGTTGAAGATCGTGACCTGAAGTTCGTCGCGTAACATGTCATGGGACTCGATGGCAGCCTTCAAATATCCCGCGGCCAGCGGCATCGACTCCAACGGCATCGCCCATACGCCCTGCTGAACTAGTGCGACATTTCGCCGAGCTTTCAAAAGTGCATCCCTTCGAATGCCACGCAGGCCTTCCGCCTGAAGGGCGGAGATCGTTGCTACTCTTTCGCTTGCGCTACACCTTAGGCGGCGGCGATTTCACTACAATTTCTCCATCTCGGCAGCCACGTTGGCGCCCTGTCATATGCCCGCGACGGCCAGAGGCGTGCGCAGAGTTCTATCCACGGGTCCGTCTAGCAGTAAACGGCGAGGCCCGCCGCCGTCGCCCGACTCGACCGCGCTCATGTTCACGCTCGGCCAGATTTCCGCGACCCGTTGGCGTCGGGCATCCTGCGCGCCTAGGTGATGAAGCCGCTAATCAGCTGGGTGGATGGGGTCCACCGTCAATCGTGTGTGAAGCAAAATGAGCTCGTCACCGTGGGGTGACGCAGGTGATAGCGGAGAGCGCAGATACGGATGGCTCAGCGTGCCACCGGGCCTGCTTCCCGGCAGCGCCGCCCTCGCGCCCGTTTATGGCTAGGGCGAGTCAATGCGTTCGGACGCGTCGGGTCCGGTCCCCGGTCCAGGCCGCGTCGAGGATCGCGGTCAGGCTGGTGGTGTCGGTCGGGCCCGGATGGTTCTGGATCAGCCGGGTGACGCCGCCGGCCATCTCCGCGAAGCGCGGCAGGTCGGCGCGTGCCACGCCGATGTCCGCCAATGTGGCTGGGATGGCGATGTCGGCGAGGAGGCGGTCGAGCCAGGTGAGGAACGTATCGGCGGCCTCGACTTCCGAGGCGTCGGTCACGTCGAGCCCGCACACGCCGGCGAGGGTGGCCAACCGGTCGACGATGGCATCCCTGGCCGCGTCGAGCGCGTAGGGCAGGAGCAACCCGACGCCCAGGCCGTGCGGCGTGTGCGTGGCTGCGCCGATGGGGTACTGGAGGGCGTGCGGAGCCGCGCAGCCCGCGTGGGAGAACGCGATCCCGGCGAGCATGGATCCATAGGACATGTCCACGCGGGCGTCCGTGTCGTCTCCGTTTCTAACGGCACGGCGCAGACTGCGGGCGATCCGCTCCGCAGCCAGGAGCGCGTAGTGGTCGGTGACCGGGTTGCGGCCCAGGAAGACCTGCTCCACAGGGTCACGCGGTCCATGGGCCCGCGGACGCGCGGTGTAGCTCTCCACCGCGTGGCACAGCGCGTCGATGCCGGAGTAGGCGGTAACGGTCGCAGGGCAGCTGTAGGTGAGTTCCGGGTCGACGATGGCGAAGTCGGGCACGATGTGGACGCTGGAAACCCCCACCTTCAGCGCGCGGTCCGGGTCGGTCAACACCGACACGGGTGTGAGCTCGGAGCCCGTGCCTGACGTCGTCGGGACCGCGACGAGCGGAAATGTCGGCCCCGGCACCATCGACTCGCCGTAGTAGTCGCGCGGCGTCCCACCGTGGCGCCGGATGACACCGACGATCTTGGCGAGGTCGATCACCGTGCCACCGCCGATGGCGAGGATCACGTCGGCGTCGACCTCCGCGGCGACCGAGACGGCCAGGGCGACGTCGGCGACCGGCACGTCTGGGTTCGCGTCGGAGAACACCTCGACGACCTTGACCTTCTCCCGTACGGTGGCGATGATCTCGGCCACGCCCGGCTGCGCCAGAAGAATCTGGTCGGTCACGATGAGGACTCGCGAGCCACACTCCGCCACCACTCGTGGAATGTTCTGCGCGACCCCCTCGCCCACTATGAGCTGACGTGGTCCGCGGACGGTCTCAAGCATGTGGGTGCCTCTCTGGAAGCCGCGAGTCGGTCACGGTAGGTCGATCGCCGCGTAGGTGAGGTCGAGGTACTCGAGGATGCCCTCGTGCGACCCCTCCTTGCCAATCCCTGGCCGTTTCACGCCTCCGAACGGAGCTGAGGGATCCGATATCAGACCGCGCCCGCTGGAGGTCACGGGTGAAGACGTATCCAACCAGGCCGTACTCGGCGTCGTGGGCCCTCGCCAACACCTCCTCGTCGCACGTTAACGAGATGATCGGCGCCACCGGGCCGAAGATCTCCGTCTGCAGCATCCGCGCGTCCTCGGGCACGTCGACGAGGACGGCGGGCGGGTAGAGTTGCCCGGGGCCGGCCGGACGCTCGCCGCCCACCAGGACCTGGGCACCGCGATCGGCCGCGTCGGCGACGGGTTAGTCGATCTTGTGATTGATGCCTCGTCGATCAACGCCGCATTGCCGCCCAGTTCCATGAAGGTACGCAGCACGTTGTCCGCAGCCTGTCGGAGCAGCATGCGCCCAGCCTCGGTCGACCCGATACCCACCAGCGGGAACGGTGCTGTAACGCCCCTCGACACGCACCGCCTCCTCGGCACCACCGGAAGAACTCGCGCCGTAGGCCACCTCCCCGGCCTCGGCGAGGCGCTTGCTCCTCAGATCGCTCGGACAGTTCCCAGCACCATCGCGGAGTGGATCCGGGCCTACGCCGACGTCTGCCGCATCACGAGCATCTCTTCGCGCGCAACATCATCGCGCTGGTGTGCCACGGCGCGCAGGTGCCCGCGGTGTATGGGCTGCTGAAGGGTCGAAAGACGGCGTGCTTGCCGCCCATCAGCCGCGATGCGAGCAGGGGCGGCGTCATTCGCCTTGCCGTTCCCTCCGCCTCGGGCACGATGGTTCGACGACCTCACCCTCTCGCCGCGAGCGCGGGCAGCGGTACACGCGCCCATGTTGTTGTGCAAAGGCGACAAGGACGGAGTCACCCCGCTCGAGACGGCGGCCCTCCCGCTGCTCGCACACCCGCGGGATGTTCGTCTACACGTGCTCGGCCTACGCGGGCACGTGCCGCCGACGAGCACCCGCGGTGCCGTCGACGGCCGTCGGCGCAAACTCACCGCGAATGTCAACGTGAAGTCGAACTGCAACCGCTGTCCACCACAATCCCTCGTGGCATGTGATGAGCCATCCGGCGTCGCCCGGGGACGCGGTCGAGCAGCGACCCGGTCCGGAGGCCACCTGACTGCGGCGTCACACCGAGACGTGATGGCGCGGACATCGACCGTCGCCCGCATCGACGGCGGGCGTCTAGGAGAGATGAATGGGTAGGCATCGGTCCCGACGCGCCGTGCTGGCCCTGTCGGTGCTCGCACTCAGCGGCGGCAGTGCCGCAGGGGTCGGCGCCCTGCGGCGAGTCTACGGCGGGCGCGACGCGTCATCCGTAGGTCAACGAGGCAAGCGGCCGCCTCACCGACGCGTAGTCCGGTCCCAGACCACCTAGCGATGGCTCGGGAAAAGGTCGTGGCTCACCTGAAGAAGGTGGGCAACGGCCATGTCGCAGTCGCGGTACGCGATCGAAGAAGTGGCGTCATGCTCGCTGTCGGCGCAACCCGCTTCCAGACCGCCAGCATCGTGAAGGTCGAGATCCTGGCCGCTCTCCTGCTTCGGGCGCGGCAGCGGGACCAACAAGTCAGCGACGCTGATCGGCGCCTGGCGAAGAAGATGATCGTCCTGAGCGATAACGCCGCGGCGACCGCCTTGTACCGCCGTATCGGTGGGAAGTCAGGGCTGCAATCGGCGAACGAGGCCTTCGGTCTCAGGGAGAGCACGCCCAATGCCTCCTGGGGACTGTCCACGACCACAGCAGCCGACCAGGTTCGCCTGCTGGCGTCGCTCTTGGACGAAGACGGCCCGCTGGGAGATGAAGACCGCAGGTTCATCTTCGACGCCATGAGCCAGGTGGACCAGACGCAGGCATGGGGAGTCCGCGCCGCAGCTGACCCGCGAACCACGGGGGTGTACGTCAAGAACGGCTGGGACACGGTCGCCGACGACCAGGACCGCTGGCAGGTCAACACCATCGGCCGGCTAGTCGAGCCTGGTCACGACTGGCTCGTCGCAGTGCTGTCCAACCACCACCGGAACCAGGCGGCCGGCGTTCGTATCGTCGAGACCGTACTCAGGTACACGCTGCGCGAGCTACGCGCCCTACCCGTCGCGGCGACGTAGGACAGTCCGAACGGGACCATAGCCGCGTCGTCGTCTCGCGCTCAGACGTGCACCCGGGCCGCCCGTGCGGGCGCCGACAGCTCTTCGTATGGCCAGTCTGGGAAGCTCGTCACCATCCGAACTCGACATACGCGCGACGGCACAGCTCGGAAGACACCTTCATGACTTCCGCCGCTACTTTTGTAGGCGATATATCCGCGGAATGGAGACACCGCTGGGTGAGCCAAAAATTTCTCATCTTGACGGCTTTGGCCGGTGGGAAGCTGCATGGCTATGCCTCGTCGCCGAGGTGGCCCGATTGTCGGAAAACCGGTTCTCGCTGAG
>NZ_BONE01000078.1 GCF_016862555.1 Asanoa siamensis
ACCGCGGAGCGAACCTCACCGCGCGATCCTCACCGCGCGAACCTCACCGCGCGAACCCACCGCGCAAACCCACCGCGCGAACCTCACCGCGCGGACCCACCGCAGGCACCCCACCGCGCGACGCGCACCGCGCGGACCCCACCGCGCGACGCGCACCGAGCTGAGGATCGGGCGGCCAGTACGAACATGCGCAGCGCGGCTGGCTATGGCGGAGCCGGCCCCAGGTTCGCGGTCGCGACCAATCCGGAGGGGTGCGCGCTGGAGCGCACATGCGAAAGCATGTGCCTACATGTTTTCGCATGTGTGCTGCGGCGAGGGTGGTCCTGGCCGGCGACGGACCCGGCAAGCGGAGCGCAGCGTAGCGATCTCTCGCGGGAGGAACGGTCCGCGCCACCGCGGACCCGAGTAAACGAAAGACTTGGGATTATCGGCGCCGCGACCGCGCCCGGGTGGAGCGCAATCGCCGCAACCGCCCCACGACGACCGGTTCGGCCGCGAGCGCCGCCGGGTTGTCGAGCAAGCCGTTGAGCAGCTGGTAATAGCGCGTCGCGGACAGGTCGAAGGCGTCGCGGATCGCCTGTTCCTTGGCGCCCGCGTGCTTCCACCACTTGCGCTCGAACGCCAGGATGCCGAGCTCGCGCTCGGTCAGGCCAGCCCCGGGCTCCACAGTGGACTCCGTGACGGCGTCGTCGTTGGTGTCGGCCTGGTCAGCGGCGGGCATCATGGCACTCCTCGACACACGCGGGCGACGTGGGATGTCACTCAGACTATCCGCGCGGCGACCCGCGTGCATCGCTCATTCACTGTGATCAAGACGTCTAGGGTCTGTCTCGAAGTGGGGGCCGGAGCGAGGCGTGGTTCCAGGCGGCGTCTGGGTCCGCCGCAGCCCGGTCATCCACTTCGAGGCAGACCCTAGATCACGTCCCGGCGGCGGATCGACCAGACGGCGCCGAAGACGGCCAGGACCAGGGCCGCGCCGAGGAGTACCGATGACTGCTGCCAGGTGACGATGTATTCCGGTGGCGTGCACGGGCCCGTGGCCAGCTCGCACGCCCGCCAGTTCGTGATTTTCAAGCTCTTGTCGAACCAGGCCACCAGATACGTCGACAGGATCCAGCGGTCGCCGAACTGCACCCTGACCAGCTCGAACAGGATGCGCAGGCCGATCTCGCTGATGACGATCGCGCCGATGCCGACGCCCAGGGCCATCGCGGTGTGGCGGCCGATCGAGGCCAGGCAGAAGCCGAGGGTCGCGGCGAGCAGCACGAGCGCCGCGCCGCGGGCGCCGCTCAGTGCGAACGACTGCCACACGCCCGCGGTGAGCTTGCCGAGGTTGCCGTCGTAGCGACCGATCGCCCAGAACGCCGCCGTCCAGAGCGCGCCGACCACCACCGTCAGGCCGAACATCGCGCCGATCAGCACGCCGAGCTTCGTCAGCAGCACCGGGATCCGGCGTGGGCGCCAGAGCAGCAGGTTCATCATGCCGCCGCTGTTCCACTCGGCGCCGACGAACGACGCGCCGATCACGAACGCGACCATGGCGAGGATCGCGGCCAGCACCGCCAGCGACGGCGGGAACTCGTCGCGGAAGTTGAACTCGTACGGCATGAACTGCTCGGCGGTGTACCACTCCCGCTGCGGGCCGAAGTCGGCTCCACAGTTGGGCCCGTAACGGTCGTCGAGACCGGTCTCGCCGCGGGCCTTGGCCGCCTCGCACTCGGCGACCATCGCCTGGAACTGGACCACGGACTGGTCGAAGTTGCGCGTCGCCTCCGCCTCGGCCGCGGCGCGTACCTCCGGGGTCGAGGGCTTGCTGTTGAACACGAAGGCCACCGGGAAGATGGCCAGGCCGATCAGCGTGATGGCGAGGAAGATGCGGGTGACGCGGCGCTTGAACAGCCGGCGCACCTCGGCCTTGGCGAGGCTCACACGCCCCACCCGCCCTGGGCCGGCGCGGCCACCGCGGAGTCGTCGACCTGGCGGGCCTGGCCCGCCACCGGCGCGGTCTGCGTCAACTCGAGGAAGACGCTCTCCAGGTCGACCTTGACCGGCGCCAACTCGCTCACGAAGTAGCCCTTCTCGGCCAGCGTGCGGGTTACCCAGGCCGGCTTCTCGACGTTGCTCACGACCAGGCGGTCGGCTTCGGGCGTGACCCGGGCGCCGGCCGCGATGAGGACCTCGGCGGCGGCCGACAGGTCGTCGGCGGACTCCAGCTTGACCGTCACGCCCGCGCCCGCGTGCTGCGCGAGCACGTCGGCGACCGGCCCGTAGGCCACCCGCCGGCCACGCGAGATGATCGTGACCGAGTCGCAGATCAGCTGCACCTCGCCGAGGATGTGGCTGGACAGCACGACGGTCATGCCGGACGCGGCGAGCCCGCGCATCAGCGTGCGCATCTCCCGGATGCCGCCCGGGTCGAGGCCGTTCGCGGGCTCGTCGAGTATCAGCAGGTCGGGCTGCTTGAGCAGGGCGGACGCGACCGCCAGCCGCTGCTTCATGCCGAGCGAGTAGGTGCCGACCCGCTCCTTGGCCCGGTCCCGCAGGCCGACCTGCTCCAGCACCTCGGTCACCCGCTGCTTGTTCACCCCACCGGCGTCGGCGAGCAGGGAGAGCGTGTCGCGGGCGGAGAAGTTGGGGAAGAACTGCGGGCTCTCCACGATCGCGCCGACCCGGCGGGCGACGTGCGGCAGGGCGGCGGGCACCCGTTGGCCGAGCAGCGTCATCGTGCCGCCGTTGGGCGTGATCAGGCCGAGCAGCGTACGGAGCGTGGTCGTCTTGCCGGAGCCGTTGGGGCCGAGGAAGCCGTGCACCTCACCCGACTCGACGACCATGTCGAAGCCGTCGAGGGCCTTGCGCGCCCCGCGGCGTCTGCTGCGGTAGGTCTTCTCGAGACCTGATATCTCCAGTACGGCCGGCACGTGCGCTCCCCGTCTTCGGTCGGATCGCGCACACAGTACTGGGTATGCAGGTATTCGGATAGACCGTTATGCCGTTACCACCCGGACGCCTACGGCACGGAACGGCGCGATCGCTTCCGGTGTCGCTCCGGAGTCGGTGACCAGCGTCTCGACGCGGTCGATCGGGCAGATCCGGGCGAACGCGTGACCGCCCAACTTGGACGAGTCCGCGATGATGACGACCCGGCGCGCGCGGGCGACCATCAGCGCGTTCATCGCCGCCTCGCCCTCGTGGTGGGCGGCGGCGCCGAGGGTCGCGTCGATCGCGTTGACGCCGAGCAGCGCCACGTCCAGGGTGACCTCGCGGAGCAGCGCACCGCCGAGCGGGCCGACGAGCTCGAACGACTGCGGCCGGACGACACCGCCCGCCACCACGACCTTCATCCGCGACCGGACCAGCAGTTCGTTGGCGATGTTCAGCGCGTTGGTGACGATGGTCAGCTGCGCGCCGTCGGCGCTGGAGTTGAGGTCGGGGCGCACCGCCAGGGCGCGGGCCACCTCGGTCGTCGTGGTGCCGCCGTTGAGCCCGACCACCATGCCCGGCTCGACCAGCGCCGCCGCGGCCGCGCCGATGCGCTGCTTCTCCGCGGAGTGCTTGGCGGTCTTGTAGCGCAGGGGCAGGTCGTACGAGACGCCGTTGGCGACCGCGCCACCCCGGGTACGGGTGATCATCTGCTGCTGGCCGAGCTGGTCGAAGTCGCGGCGGATGGTCGCCTGGGAGACGTTGAGCCGCTGCGCGGCGTCTTCCACGCTCACCCGGCCGCTCTCGGTGAGCAGTTCGAGCAGGGCGTTCCAACGCGCGTACCGGTCCACATCGACCCCCAGTCTCGATTGCGTGCACAATAGTGCGCGAAACGACCGGCAAGCAACGTATTGCCTGCGCGGTCGTGCGCGATCCGCGCATGCTTGCCGCACAGAAGGTTCTCCTGCACAATAACGCGCGGAAACAGCGATTTCCGAGCTGATTCGCGCAAGCTCCCGTGGGGGTGGACCGGTGCCGCACATCCAGGCCGAGATCGATTCCCAGCCGGCGACCTGGGCGCGCGCGACGGCGCTGGCCACCGACCTGCTGCCGCGCCGCGGGCAGCGGGTCGCGGTCGTCGGTTGCGGCACGAGTTGGTTCATGGCGATGGCGTACGCGGCCCGCCGCGAGAGCCTCGGGCACGGTGAGACCGACGCATTCCAGGCATCCGAGTTCCCGCAGGGCCGGGCGTACGACCTCGTGGTCGCGATCACCCGGTCCGGCACCACGACCGAGGTCGTCGACCTGCTCGCCGGATTGTCCGCTCCGACCCTGGCGATCGTCGGCGATCCCGCCGGCCCCGCCGCGGCCGCGGCCGGCGCGACCGTCGCGCTGCCGTTCGCCGACGAGCGGTCCGTGGTGCAGACCCGGTTCGCCACCACAGCCCTGGCCCTGCTGCGGGCCGGCCTCGGCGAGGACGTGGCCGCCCTGGTCGACGACGCCCGCCGGGCACTGGACGCGCCGCTGCCGCTCGACCCGGCCGCCCTCGAGCAGGTCACCTTCCTGGGGCGGGGATGGGCGGTCGGGCTCGCGTACGAGGCCGCGCTCAAGTGCCGCGAGGCGGCGGCGTTCTGGGCCGAGGCCTACCAGGCGATGGACTACCGGCACGGGCCGATCGCGATCGCCGCGCCCGGCCGCGCGGTCTGGTCGTTCGGGCCGCCGCCGGCCGGCTTGGCCGCCGAGGTGACCGCGACCGGGGCGCGTTTTGTCGGCGCCGCCGCTGGTGACACGCTTGATCCGATGGCCGAACTGATCCTGGCGCAGCGCCTCGCGGTCGCCCTGGCCGCGCACCGCGGTCTCGACCCCGACGCGCCCCGCAACCTGACGCGCTCCGTCGTGCTGGACGACCGATGACCGAGGTCGTCGTCGCGCTGGACGTGGGCGGCACCGCGATGAAGTGCGGTCTCGTCACCGAGTCCGGCGAGTTGCGGCACGCCGAACGCCACCCGACCAACGCCGCCGCCGGTGGCGCCGCGGTCGTCTCGGCGATCCTGGACGTCGCGGCCGGGCTGGCCGACAAGGCGCGCGCCGAGGGGCTCACCCCGGTCGCCGCCGGCGTCACGGTGCCGGGTGTGGTGGACGAGGCCCACGGTGTCGCCGTCTGGGCCGCCAACGTGGGCTTCCGCGACGTACCCCTTCGTGACCTGGTGGCCGACCGCCTCGGCCTGCCCGCGGCGCTGGGCCACGACGTACGCGCGGGCGGTGTGGCCGAGGCCCGCCTCGGCGCCGGCGCGGGCCGTCGGCACGTGCTGTTCGTGGCCATCGGCACCGGCATCGCGGCCGCGCACGTGGTCGACGGGCGGGCGTTCGCGGGCGCGCACGGCTCGGCCGGCGAGGTCGGGCACGTCGTGGTCCGCCCCGGCGGCCCGGAGTGCGGGTGCGGCGCGCGCGGCTGCCTCGAGTCGGTGGCGTCGGCGTCCGCGCTGGCCCGCCGGTACGCGTCGCTGGCGGGCGCGCCGCTCTCGGCGGCGGAGGTGGCGGCGGCGGCGCTGGCCGGCGACGCCGTGGCGGCCCAGGCCTGGAACGAGGCGGTCGAGGCCCTGGCCGACGGTCTGACGATCGCCCAGACGCTGTTCGACCCGGAGGTCGTCGTCGTCGGCGGCGGCCTGGCCGAGGCGGGCGCGCAACTGCTGGCGCCACTGGCCAACGGGGTCCGGGCCCGGTTGACCTTCCAGCGCGAACCGGCGCTGGTGCGAGCGGCACTCGGCGACGCGGCCGGCTGCCTCGGTGCCGGGCTGCTCGGCAGGGACGCGATGGAGGCGGCGTGAGGATCGACGGACGGGTGGTGACCCCGACCGGTGTGGTGACGGGCTCGGTGGAGGTGACCGGCACGTCGATCGGCGCCGTGACCCCGGGCGACGTCGCCGATCCACAGTGGATCGTGCCGGGCTTCGTCGACATCCACAACCACGGTGGCGGCGGCGACACGTTCACGACCGGCGACCCGGACGCGGCGCTGCGGGCGGCCGCGTTCCACCTGCGGCACGGCACGACGACGCTGTTCGCGAGCCTGGTCAGCTCGCCGTTCGACCTGATGCGGGCCGCCACGGCCGCGTTCACGCCGCTCGTCGACGCCGGGGTGCTGGCCGGGATCCACTTCGAGGGGCCTTATCTCTCCGCGGCCCGGTGCGGCGCGCAGAACCCGGCGTTCCTGCGCGATCCGTCGCTCGACGAGCTGGAGACGCTGCTGACGCTGGGCGGCGGCGCGGTGCGGCTCGTGACGATCGCCCCCGAGCGGGCCGGCGCGCTGGACGCGATCCGGATGCTGGTCTCGCACGGGGTGGTCGCCGCGGTCGGGCACACGGACGCGACGTACGAGCAGACGCTGGCGGCGGTCGAGGCGGGCGCGAGCGTCGGCACTCACGTCTTCAACGGCATGCGCCCGCCGCACCACCGCGAGCCCGGCCCGGTCTTCGCCCTGCTCGGCGCGCCGAGCGTGGTCTGCGAGCTCGTCGCGGACGGCGTCCACCTGCACGACGGCACGCTCGCGTTCGCGGCCTCGGTCACCGGCCCGGACCGGGCGGCCCTGGTCACCGACGCGATGGCGGCGGCCGGCATGCCCGACGGCGCGTACGAGCTCGGCGGCCAGGAGGTCGAGGTCCGCGACCGGGTGGCCCGCCTGGCCCGCGACGGCGCGATCGCCGGCAGCACCCTGACGATGGACGCGGCGCTGCGCCAGGCGGTCGGCGCCGGCATCCCGATCGTCGACGCCTGCCGGATGGCCGCCACGACACCGGCCCGCGCGATCGGCCTGGGCGAGACGGTCGGCTCACTCCAGCCGGGCTGGCGCGCCGACCTGGCCATCCTCGACACGGACCTCCGCGTCGTCCGCGTGATGCGGGCAGGTTCCTGGGTCAGCTGACCCGTCGACGCCGAAGGGCCAGCAGGTGGCGGGTCCCGTACCAGAGCGCGCCCGCCACCAGGATCGCCGCGCCCGCGAGCAGGCCGCGGGTCGGGACCGTCGCCGCGAGCAGGAGGCAGCCCGCCAGGCCCAGTGCCGCCAGCACCCGCACCGGGAGATGGCGGCCCCGCGGAGTGCGCAGCGTCAGCGCCGACGCGTTCGCGATCGCGTAGTAGACCAGCACCAGGCAGCTCGACGCCGCGATCGCCGTGGTCAGGCCGCCGACCAGGACGAGGACGAGCACCGCCGCCGCGACCACCAGTTCGGCCACGTGGGGCACCTGCGTCGACGGGTGCACCGCCGCCAGCGGGGCCGGGAGGTCGCGGCGGCGGCCCATCGCCAGGGCCGTGCGGCCGACGCCCGCGAGCAGCGCCACCAGCACGCCGAGCACCGCCACCACCGCGCCCGCGCGGACCGCGGTGGCCAGGCCCGACGGGCCCGCCACCGACGCCACCAGAGCCAGCGGCGCGGTCGCCGCCGCCAGCCGGGCCGGGCCGAGGACGGCCAGCGTCACCACCGCCAGCACCGCGTAGACCGCCAGCACGATGCCGAGTGCCAGCGGGATCGCCCGGGGGATCGTCCGCGCGGGGTCGCGGACCTCCTCACCCAGCGTGGCGATCCGGGCATAGCCGGCGAAGGCGAAGAACAGCAACCCGGCGGCCGTGAGCACACCCCGGGCGGACGGCGCCGCGCCCAGCGACAGCGTCGGCATGCTCGCCACGCCGGCCACCACGACCGCCGCCAGCACCAGCAGCGTCACCGTGACCAGCACCGCGGTGACACGGGCGGTCTTGGCGATCCCGCGCAGGTTGACCGCGGTCACCGCGACCACGGCGAGCACCGCGACGACCCGGGGATGGGACGGCCACGCGTACGCGCCGATCGCCAGGGCCATCGCCGCGCAGCTCGCCGTCTTGCCGCAGACGAACGCCCACCCCGCCAGGAAGCCCGGGAACGCGCCCAGCCGCTCCCGCCCGTAGACGTAGGCCCCGCCGGACTCCGGATAGCGGGCCGCGAGGCGTGCAGAGCTCGTCGCGTTGCAGAACGCTACGAAGCCCGCGACTCCGAGCGCCACCAGCAGGCCGACACCGCCCGCCGCCCGCGCCGCCGGCGCGAAGACCACGAAGACCCCCGCGCCCAGCATCGAGCCGAGCCCGACGACGACGGCGTCACGCAGGCCCAGGCGACGCGCTAGGGCGACTGGCGGGTCGGAAGCTGCCACGGGACCCGGTCTATCAGGCGGGCGATGAACACGCCGAGAAGCAGACCGGCGATGGAGTCGGTCAACCAGTGGAAGTTCAGGTAAATGGTGGTCACGAAGACGATGGCCGGCGGGGCGATGCGCAACCACAGCCGGGCCGTCCGGTTGAGCCACGGTGCCAGGAGCAGGGCGATCACGCCGTACCAGACGACGGTGTTGACCAGATGCCCCGACGGGTAGCCGGTGTCGTAGGTGCCCGCCGGCAGGGCGCTGTTGAACAGGTCGACCGCGTTCGGGCCGGTGTAGCCCGGTGCGGCCCGCTCCGTCCAGATCTTCAGCGGCATGATCACGATGCCGGTGAGCAGGAACGCCGCCACGACCGGCAGGATCGGCCAGCCGTTGCGCCGCCGCACCGCCAGGAACACCGCGATGACCAGGCTGATCAGGGTGAGCGGGCCGCCGTTGCCGAGGTAGTTGAAGACCCGGGCGAGCCAGTAGGTGGCGTCCGTCTGATGGGACAGGCACCAGTCCCGCACGGTGTTGTCGACGCCGAGCAGGCCGCCGGCCGCGAGAACGCCCGTGAGCAGCGCGAACAGGCCGATCAGCAGGCCGTCGAACCACCAGCCGGCGGGCCGCACCGGCCGCAGCCGGAGCGCGGCCGCCCGTTCGGTGATCGCGTTGCGCACGTGACCACGGTAACGGCGCGACAAAGACGCGCTCCGGCCCGCCTACCGGACATTCACAGGAGCTTCTTGATCCGGTTGTAGACGAGATCGATCCGGACGCCGCTGTTCGGGCAGCCGCCGAAGTGGTGCAGGGCGATGACCCGGTCGGTCTTGCGGGAGATCACCGGCGAGCCCGACGAGCCACCCGCGGTGTCGCAGTAGTAGGAGACGTCGGTGTCCTGGCCGTAGCCGTCGTACAGCGGGTCGTCGACGGCGCAGATCCCGCCGTCGTCGCTGTCGCTGCCCATCGCGATCTGGCCCGGGTCGCCGCCCGGGTGCTGCGGGATGTAGACCTCGGTGCCGCTCTTCGGCCGGCTGGTCTCGATCGACAGGTAGCCGAACTTCTGCACCTGCGCGAAGTTCTCGACGGTGAACAGCGTGTAGTCGAGCTCCCGGTTGGTGCTGAGCACCTTGTCGCCCCACACCTTGGTCGGCTTGAACACGGCGTGCCCGCCGCACTTGTTGCACTGGTAGTCGAACCACACCTCGGTGTCGTACGCGTCACCCGAGGTCACCATGCAGTGGTTGTTGGTGAGCATCCGGTTGGTCGTGCCCAGTCGCCAGCCGGTGCACAGCTCGGTGCCGTTGATCAGAAGCCGGGCAACAGCCTTGGACTTCTTGTACGCGGCCGGGTCGGCCGACTTGTAGCAGACCGCGTCGCGGGCCTCGTTGCTGCCGCAGACGCTCTCCTCGCGCCCGGTCTGACCCGCCGACGTCGCCTCCCGCGCGCTCGAGTCCGCCGCCTCCTGCTCGGCGGAGGAGAAGCCGCGGGCCACCTTGTCGACCCGCACCCCGAGGCCGGCCACCTCCCGGACGCCGAGCGGGTCGGGCAGGGCCCGGTGCAACTCGACGACCGCGGTGTCGCCGGTGACCGACATCGCCCACCGGCCCGCGCCGGACTCCTCGGCCCGGCTGCCGAGCAGCCCGCCGACCACGTCCAGCGGGTCGCTCTCGATCCGGTGGACCTCGGTGCCCGCCGGGTCGGCGACCGTGACGTAGTCACCCGGAAGCATCGTGAGCTGGTCGAAGTGCACCTTCACGTAGTCGGCGCCCGGGTAGCTGAACTCCTGCCGGTCACTCTCGGCGTGGTAGCCGACCAGGCTGTCGACCGACTCCAGCGCGCCGACCCGCTGCCGACCGACGGAGTCGATCACGCCGCTGATCTGCTTGGGGAGGTCGGCGACCGGCCCGGGGGCCGCCTCCTTGGCCTGCGGTGCCCGCGGTGCCGCGGCGGCCGCCGCGGGGGCCTTGCCCAGTTGAGCCGTGCCAGCCGGTGACTGCGCCGACCCGTCGCCGGTCATCGCGTACGCCGTCGCGCCGGCCAGAACCACTGCCGTGCACGCGCCGGCGACCAGCGCCAGAGTCCGCCGCATCCCAGATCTCCCTCGGCTCTCCTAGGTGGACCGTCATAACCGGAGGAAAACCCCGGAGCAGACAATCGGATCATCTCGCCACTGTGTAACGAGCCACGGTCGCCTGCGTAGCGGCGCTGTCAACGGGCAGACTTAGCCCGTGCGCATCACCTCGGCCCTCATCGACCCGGCGTTGCTCGACCTGCCGTGGTCGACTCCGCTCGAGGAGTGGCCGGCCGACCACCTCGTCGCCCTCCCGCAGGGCATCTCCCGGCACGTCGTGCGGTTCGTCCGGCTGGCCGGCACCGTCTACGCGGTGAAGGAGACCGGCGAGCGGATCGCCGAGCGGGAGTACGACCTGCTCCGCCAGCTCGAACGGATCGACTTCCCGGCCGTCGAGGCGGTCGCGATCGTGGCCGACCGCACCGACGCCAACGGCGAGCCCCTCGACCCGGTCCTGGTCACCCGGCACCTGCAGTTCTCGCTGCCGTACCGGGCCGTGTTCTCGCACACACTGCGGCCCGAGACCATGAACCGGCTGCTCGACGCGCTCGCGGCCCTGCTCGTCCGGATGCACCTGACCGGCTTCTTCTGGGGCGACTGCTCGCTGTCCAACACGCTGTTCCGGCGCGACGCCGGCGCGTTCGCGGCCTACCTGGTCGACGCCGAGACCGGCGCCCTGCGCCCGAGCCTGTCCAAGGGGCAGCGCGGCGAGGACGTCGAGATCGCCCGGCTCAACATCTTCGGCGAGGCGCTCGACCTGCAGGCCGCCGAGCTGCTCGACGAGGCCATCGACCCGGAGTGGGTGGCCGACGAGGTCATCGCCCGGTACGAGCGGCTCTGGCACGAGGTGACCTTCGAGCAGGAGGTCGCCCGCGACTCCCGGCACGAGATCGAGAAGCGGATCCGCAAGCTCAACGAGCTCGGGTTCGACATCGCCGAGGTGTCGATGTCGGTGGGTGAGGAGGGCCGGGCGTACGTGCGGCCCAAGGTGGTCGACGCCGGCCACCACACCCGGCGGCTGCTCCGGCTGACCGGGCTGGACGCCGAGGAGAACCAGGCCCGGGCGCTGCTCAACGACCTCGACGCCTACCGCGCCGACAGCGACCTGCCCGACGAGCAGCAGGCGGCGCACCGCTGGCTGGTCGAGGTGTTCGAGCCGGTCGTCCGGGCGGTGCCGGCGGACCAGCGGCGCAAGCTGGAGCCGGCCGAGCTGTTCACCCAGGTGTTGGAGCACCGCTGGTTCCGCTCCGAGGAGGCCGGCCGGGACGTGGGCCTGGCCGCCGCGGTGCAGTCCTACCTCAAGGACGTGCTGGTGCACCGGCCCGACGAGCAGGCGGTCCTGGGCGTCGACGTGCCCACGCTGTCAGTCTGACCCGGCCACGCTGCCGTCGCCGATCGTCGGGTCGTCGGCCGGGCCGGGCTGCACCGGCACGGTGGGCGGCGGCGCGGCCTGCTTGATCAGCCGGCTCAGACCGGCGCGCCGGGACACCACGGTGAGCTCGTCGCCCGGACCGAGCACGGTCTGCGCGGGCGGCGACCAGCTCGGCCGCTGGCCGGCCTTGAGCAGGGCGATCACGCGTACGCCGTGGGGCTGGTCGGCGACGCCCACCGGCTGTCCGTCCAGGGCGGAGCCCTTGGCGACGACCACGACCGTGACCAGCATCGCGTGCCGGCCCACCGGGACGGTGGCGACCACCTGCCGCTTGCGCAGCACGGCCGCGAACGCCGGCGCGGCCAGGTACGACACGCTGTGGGACCGGAAGATGCCGAACGTCGCCTGGATCCGCTGCGCCAGGTCGCCGTCGAAGAGCCGCAGCACCACCCGCAGGTCGGGCTGGAGCGCGCGCCCGTTGAGCGCGGCCTGCAGGTTGGTCACGTCGTCCGTCGAGACGACCACCAGCGCGCGGCAGGCGCCGACCGACGCCTCGACCAGGGTCTCCTCCAGCGCCGCGTCGCCGACGATGAGCGGGATGCCGAGCTGCTTGGCGATCACGGCGCCGCGCGCGTCCGGCGCCTTGTCGATGGCGACCACCTCGACGCCGAGGTTGTGCAGCTGGCGGATCACCCGGGTGCCGACGTTGCCGAGCCCGACCACCACGACGTGCCCCTCGCGCGGCACCGCGAGCCGTCCGGCGTTGAGCGCCAGCCGCGCCTTGACCATCGCGTCGACCACCGCGGCGGTGATCAGCGGCACCAGCGCCAGCCCGGCCACCGTCAGCACGATCTGCATGAGCTGCACGGTCAGGCCCTTGTCGAGCTCGACCTCGGCGCCGTTGAGCGCGGTGAGCAACGTCGTGTAGACGGCCTGCCACGGGTCGAGGTGCGCGGCACCGTCGACGCGGTAGAGCAGGAAACCGAAGAGCACGGCCACGAGGATCACGGCTGCCGTCGCGATGCCGATCTTCCGGCTGAGGAACGACTGGAGCGCGGTACGGATGCCGTACAGCGGGCGCCGCGCCTTGCGGGCCCGGGCGATCCGGCCGGCGGCGACCTCGGTGGCCGGCCGGACGCCGGTGGCCTCGGCGAGCACGAGGTCGGCCCGCTCGGGTGCGGGCAGCATCACGGGATGCCCCGGGTCGGACGTGTCGGCGAGACCGCAGATCACCCGCTCCGGCAGCACGTCGGCCCGCGGGGCGACCACCAGCGTGCGGCCGTAGTGGTGGAAGTTGGTCGGCGCCACCTCACCCAGCGCCGCGGCGACGAACGTGGGCGCGGCCATCGCCGCGTCGGAGAGCACCTCGCAGTCGCCGAGCAGCCGCTTCACGCCGTACCCGAGACCGGTGTTGAACATCCGCATGACGACGCGGACCCGAGCGTTGATCTCGTGCGCGGTGAGGGCGGCGTGGATGTTGCCGACGTCGTCCTGCTGCATGAGCGCGAGGCCGGCGGCGGTCTCCAGACCGGCGGTGCGCAACGCGGCCTCGTCGATCCGGTCGGCGTGGATCACCCGGATGCCGCGGATCCTGGTGATGTCCGGCGCGGTGCGGTGCCGTTGCGGCGGGACGACCACCGTCACCCGCACCGTCCCGGGCCCGAGCGCGTTGACCAGGTGGTACGCGAGCGCGTCGTTGCCGCACACGATGTAGTGCGGCCGGCTGTCGCCGTTGCTGCGCAAGCCGTCGCGCAGCCGGGTCTCGACGGCGCGGCGGGCCCGATTGCGCCAGGGAACGACCATGAACGGGATCGTAGGGTCTGGTCGGGCCGGGAGAGCAACGGAATCTTCACTTGCCTCGTTGGTCCATTTGGTGAGCAAGGCGGCAAATGTCGCTAATGCGAAACGGAATGGACTGACATGACCAAGTGGATCTATCGCGCGGTGGGTACGGTCGGCGTCGCCGCCGGTGGGGCCCTGCTCCTGGCAGGTGGTCCCGCGCAGGCCGACGGCATCGACGCGCCGGTGAACGACCTACGCGGTTCGCTGGACGGCTTCTTCACCCCCATGGGCGACGTCGCCCCCGTGCCCGCCGGTGAGCTGGCGCCCGGCCAGCACCTCGGCTTCCTCGGCGCGGTACCGAACGACCCGGCGGCCGGCGTCGACCCGGCGGCGCTCGAGGCCGGTCCGCCTACCCCGACGCTCAACACCGACAACCTCACCCTGCTGGGGGTCGGTGACAAGCAGATCACCATGAACACCCTCACGGACGCGGTGAACTCGACCGGGCCGCTGGTCGACGACAAGGCCGGTGGCCAGCTGCTCAAGGGCAGCGCGCAGCCCGGCTCGGAGCTGCCCGTGATCGGTGGCAGCCCGCTCGGCGACAGCCCGCTGGGCGCGCTCGGCCTCGGCCCGACCGAGGCCGCCGACGACCCGCTGACCGGCGCGCTCGGCAACGGCACGACGCAGGTCGGCCGGACGCTCAGCGACGACAACCTCAACACGATCGGGAGCGACTCCCAGATGCGGACCCTGGGCAGCACGGTAGGCGCGGACCAGCTCAGCCTCGACCAGCTCGGCCGCGGGAGCGGCCTGGGCGGTGGCGGGCTCGGCGGCAATGGGCTCGGGGATCTCAATCGGGGCGGTGGGCTCGGCAGCGGGCCGCTCGGTGAGCTTGCCGACGACCCGCTCGGCGCCGTCGGCAAGCACGCGGCACCGGACCAGAGCGACTTCGACATCGCGGACCTGCGCGGTACGGACCTCGACGGGCTCGGCCAGTCGCTGGTGCCGCCGCTGATCGGCGAGGCGCTGGAGGCCGAGATGCCCCCCGGCTTCCTGGGCGGGTCGCTCGAGGCCGACGGCGACTCGATGATCGGGCTGCCGCTGGTCGGGCAGCTGCCACTGTCGGCGCTGAACACCACCGACCCGAACGGGGCGCTCGGGAACATCTCGTCGATCGACGCGCTCGGCGGGGGGCCCTCGTCGGGTGGCACCGCGCAGCCCGCGGCCTCCTCGTCGACGCCCACCCCGGCGCCGAAGCAGCAGCTGCCGGCGGTGTCGCCGACCGCCGACGACGGCGGCAACAACCAGCGCGGCCACCGGCAGTGGTCCCGGTCGAAGTCGGAGCGTCCCGTCGCGGGCGAGGACCTCGCGTACCGCTGATCCGGCCTTTCGTGCGCGGCCCGTTCGGGACTCCCCGGGCGGGCCGCTGCGTCATAATGCCGTGATGATCGGCCGGAGCTGGGACGCCGACGCCTACCACCGCGTGTCGGTGGCGATGGACGAGATGGCGCGCGAGGTGCTCGACCGGCTGCCGCTGGACGGCACCGAGACCGTGCTGGACGCGGGTTGCGGCACCGGCCGGATCAGCGCCGCGTTGCTGGCGCGGTTGCCCCACGGCCGGCTGATCGCGGCCGACGCCGACCCGGCGATGGTGGCGATCGCCCGGCGGGCGCTGCCGGAGGTGCTGCTCGTCGACCTGCTCGACCTGGCACTGCCGGCGCCCGTCGACGCGGTCTTCTCCACCGCGACGTTCCACTGGGTGCTGGACCACGACCGGCTCTTCGACCGGCTCGCCGCGGTGCTGCGCCCGGGCGGCCGGTTGGTCGCCCAGTGCGGCGGCGCGGGCAACATCGCGGCGCTGCGCGCGGCCGCCGACGAGGTCGCGGCCCGGCCGGAGTGGCGTTCGCATTTCGTCGACTTCGCGCCGCTGTTCTATTTCGCCGAGGTGGCGCCGACGCGGGAACGGCTGGCCCGGTCGGGTTTCGTCGACGTCGAGTGCTGGCTGCAGCCGTTCCCCGTCGCGTCCGACGAGATGCTGTCCTATCTGGAGACGGTGCCGCTCGGCCCGTGGGCGCAACGGGTGCCGCAGGGCGTGCGGCGGGCGGAGTTCGTGGCGTCGGTCTGGGCCCTGACGCCCGGCGACACGGTCGACTACGTCCGCCTCAACATCACGGCACGGCGCGGATGAGCTGGTCCGACGCGGTCGCCCACGTGGCGGCGCAGGCTTCGGGCGGGCCGCTGGACCCGACGCTGCGGGTGACGGTGCACTTCCACCCTGACCGGATCTACGCGGGCGAGCCGATCCTCGCGGCGATGGCCCGCTCCGGGGTCTACCGGTCACAGTTCGAGACGGGCACCAGCAACGGCGGCCTGACCGCGTTCCCGGGCGGTGACCGGTGGCGCTGGGAAAGCCGGATCTTCGGCGGCGCGTACGACGCGGCGACGCCCGAATCACGCCCGAAATACGGCTCGCTCAACCACCGCCGCCGCGCGGCCGGGGGTTCGCCCCGCTTCGGCTCGGCCCACCTACGGATGCGGTCGTCAACGCTGGAGCGGACGACGTTCTGCTACCCGGACAGCTTCCTGGAGCCTTCACACTTCGGGGTGGCGGCCCGAATGTCGCTGATCGCGCTGGCGGACGCGGACGACCAGGACTATCTGGACGACTACATCGAGGCCCACGTACACGGCGTGGTCCGCTTCGCCGACGACGTGGAGGCGGTGGTCCTGGACCCCTGCTACCGCGGCACGGCAATCGAAGCCTTGGCGGCGACGCTGCCCTGCCCGGTGGAATGGCACCACGGCTTCACGCTGACGGTGGACGAGTTCGCCCGGCACCCCGACTACCGCGGCCCGGAGGTGATCGCGGCGGGCTTGGACATCGCGGAGAACGGCCTACTGACCGCCCGCATCATCGGCGCGGCGGCCAACGCGGGGAAACACGACCCCCAGACCCTGAAGCGCGTCTGGCACCACGTGGCCCGCTTCGGCCAGCCGTAACCGTCGCGCGCATCGGCACCGGTCTCGCCATCACGGGGCGATGCGGACGAACAGCCGCTCGCCGACGTCGCGGCGGCTGCTGCCCTGGTCTCAGGCCGCTGAGCTGCGGCGGATCTGGAGGGGGGCCGGTTCGACGCGGTGCCAGCTCGGGCCCGTTTCGTCCGCGAGCAGTGCTCGGGTGGCCATCGCGGCCATGTGTTCGACCGGTTGGCGGACCGAGGTCATGGCCGGGGTGGCTACCGAGGCCAGGAAGCTGTCGTCGAAGCCGACCAGGGCGACGTCGTCCGGGACGCGGCGGCCGCTCTCGTTGAGTGCGCGCAGCACGCCCATCGCCGTCAGGTCGCAGGCCGCGAAGATGCCGTCGAGGTCCGGGTGGTCGGCGAGCAGCTGTTGCGTACCCGTGACGCCCGCCTCCAGGCAGAAGCCACCCTCCGCGCCGATCGGCTCGTGGCCCGCGTCAATCGACGCGGAGGCGAAGCCGCTGCGGCGGCCCGTCGCGCAGGAGTTGTTGGGCTTGCCGTGGACCGCGACCACCTTGCGCCGGCCCGTGCGGTAGAGGTGCTCCACCGCCGCGCGGGCGCCCGCCGCGTTCTCCGCCTCGATCGACGGCACGTGCGGGGCCGAGAGGCCGAGCGAGACCACCCGGTCGCAGCGTGCCGAGAAGCGGGCCGCGAGCTCCGGCGGCACGTTGATCAGCAGGGCGCCGACCTCGACGATGCGGGCGACGTCGTCGAGGCGGGTCGGGGCCTCCGGCTCGTCGATCACGTGGGTGCGCATCTGGGTCTCCGTACCGGCCAGGGCCGACAGGATGCCCGAGACGACGCGGCTGTAGTAGGGGTTGCTGCCCACCTGCCCCGCGTCCTCGTCGATGATGATCAGGTCGATGACGTCGTTGCGGCCCCTGGCCAGGGCGCGGGCGGCCAGGTCGGGGTGGTAGCCCAGCTGCTCCACCGCCCGCCAGACCCGATTGCGGGTGGGTTCGGAAACCCGGTGCGCGCCGGTGATCACGCGGGATGCGGTCGCGCGCGAGACCCCCGCCGCGCGGCCCACGTCTTCCAGTGTCGGCCTCTTTGCCTCCATCACCTGATCGTAGGCGTGAGAGCGCTCTCCATGACATCCTGTTTTCGCCTTGTGCGCCATCCCCGCGCCAGCAGCGCGACGCGGACCTCGCGGACCACCTCGGCGAACTCCCTGCGGGCCGAGGTACGCAGCACGAACCAGCCATCGTCGACCATCAGCGCCTCACCGACAGGGTCGGCCGCGCCCCACAGGGCCACGCGGAAGTCCGGCCAAGCCAGCGGCGGAGCCGCCGCGAAGCCCGGCGGGCGCGCCACCGCCATCGGCAGCCCGGCCAGGTAGAGCCGGACCCGCAACAGCGACTCCGCCCGCGACCGCGCGTCGCCGTCGGTTAGGGCCAGCGTGTGCCCGGCCCGGCGCCCACCCGGCCGGTCGGACAACCGATCCCGCACCGCCACCAGCGCCGCCGGCGTCACCAGCCCCTGGTAGAGCAGCGCGTCGACCACCGCGACCGCCGCAGGCAAGGGCAACCACACGGCCACATCCCACGCGGTACGCGCCGGCAGCGTCGCCGCCACCTCGCACTCACCGCTCCGACCACCGTCGCCCGCACCACCACCGCCCGGGCCGCCGCCGTCACCACCGCCCGGGCCGCCGCCGTCACCACCGTCACCCCCTTGGCCAACGTCGCCGTCGCCCAGAGGGCCGCAGCCGCCGACCAACCGCACCCAACCCACGTCCACCGGGTCGAGCGCGACCCGATGCACCCGCGTGCCCGCCTGTCCACCCACCCGCTGCCCACGAGCCAGGATCAGATGCACCGGATCGGCCGCCGCCGCAGCCTCGTGGATGCCGTGCGCATAAGCCGCCGACGGACCCGCCAGCACCGCCGAAGACGGCGGCAGCCGGGCCAGCGTCGCGCGGCAGAGCAACCCGTGATCGCGCGGCAGCCGGGCGTCCGCATAGACGTCGTGTCGTAGCCGGACCCAACCCCGCCCCCGCAACTGGTGCACGGAGAGCAGCCCGGCCGCCACGGCCGCACTGCCACGGAACACGCGCCACTCGAGCGCCGCCGGTCGGTGCGTACTCATGTCGAGAAGCCTCGTCCACCACCTAACCCGGTGGACAGACCTGTGGATAACTAGCGTTACACCGCTGTACACAGGCTGTGGATAACCCCCACGGAGCTGTGGAAAGCCCTAACCTGCCAGCGCCGCCGCTACGGCCGACGCCGCCGCCACCACCTGGGGGCCCACCTCCGCCAGCGCGAGCGAACCCAGCGCCACCACCCCCACGCTGGCGTCCAGGCCCTCCACCCCGAGCACCGGCGCCGCCACGCCGAACGCCCCCGCCTGCAGCTCACCGACGGTGGTCACCGGATCGGGCGAACCCGATCGCCCGGCCAGGATCGCCTGACCGGCCGCGCCCCGGGCCAGCGGATGCCGCGACCCCGCCCGATACGCCACATGGAACGCCGTCCACGACGGCTCGACCACGGCGAGCGCCACGGCCTCCGAGCCCTCGGCGATCGTCAGGTGGGCCGTCGCACCGACCTCCTCGGCCAGCCGCCGCAACGCCGGCAACGCCGCCTCGATCACCACCGGATGGGCCCGCCGCGCGAGCTGCAGGACCCCCGCACCCAGCCGCAACCGCCCGGCCGGGTCCCGCCGGACCAGACCGTGCGCCGCCAACGACCCGACCAGCCGGTAGACCACCGCCCGACCCACCCCGAGCCGCTCGGCGGCCTCGGTGACCGTCAATCCCTCGGACGTGTCGGCCACCAGATAGAGCAGCCGCAACCCGCGATCCAGCGTCTGGGCGGTCTCACCCGCGCGGTACACCGGCTGCGTCACACCGCGAGCATAGGCGGAAACGGATCAACGCTACCCTTGTCAGGTGACGCTGCGTTTGCATGACACCGCGACCCGATCGGTGCGGGAGTTCGTCCCGCGGGAGGCCGGCAAGGTCGCGATGTACCTCTGTGGCCTCACCGTGCAGTCCGAGCCGCACATCGGCCACCTTCGCTCCGGCGTCAACTACGACGTGCTCCGCCGCTGGCTCGAGCGCGCCGGCTACCGGGTGACCTTCGTCCGCAACATCACCGACATCGACGACAAGGTGCTCGAGAAGTCGGAGCAGCAGGAGCGCCCCTTCTGGGCGATCGCCTACGGCAACGAGGTCATCCTCGACGCCGCCTACCGGGCGCTCAACGTGCTGCCGCCGACCTACGCGCCCCGGGCCACCGGCCACATGACCGAGATGCACGAGCTCATCCAGGCATTGATCGACAACGGCCACGCGTACGTCGCGGAGGACGGCAGCGGCGACGTCTACTTCGACGTCAAGTCGTACGCCGACTACGGCGCCCTGTCCGGCCAGCGTGTCGACGAGATGGCCAGCTCCGCCGACAGCCCCGAGCGGGCCAAGCGCGACCCGCGCGACTTCGCCCTGTGGAAGGGCTACAAGACCGTCGAGCCGGTCGAGGCGCAGTGGGCCAGCCCGTGGGGGCCCGGCCGACCGGGCTGGCACATCGAGTGCTCCGCCATGTGCCTGCGCTACCTAGGCCCCGAGTTCGACATCCACGGCGGCGGCCTCGACCTCACGTTCCCGCACCACGAGAACGAGATAGCCCAGTCGCGCAGTGCCGGGCTGCCGTTCGCCCGCTACTGGGTGCACAACGGCCTGCTCAACCTCGGCGAGGCCAAGATGAGCAAGTCGCTGGGCAACGTCATCAACATCGACCACGTGACCGCGCTGGGCGTACGCATGGTCGAGTTGCGCCATTACATCGTGTCCGCGCACTACCGCTCCCGGATCGACTACACCGACGAGTCGCTGCGGGAGTCGGCCGTGGCGTACCGGCGGATCGAGGGTTTCGTGCAGCGCGCGGTCGAGACCGTCGGCGCGATCCCGGCGGGCGACGTCCCGGCCGAGTTCGCGGCCGCGCTCGACGACGACCTCAACACCTCGGGCGCCACCGCCGTCGTGCACGAGACCGTCCGGGCCGGCAACACCGCGCTGGCCAAGGGCGAGGACGACACCGTCCGCGCCAGCCTCGCCGCGGTGCGGGCGATGCTCGACGTGCTCGGCATCGACCCGCTCGACCCGGCCTGGTCGACGGCCTCGACCGGGGGCTCGCCCGGCGAAGAGCTGCGCGGCATCATCGACTCGCTCGTCGCGCTCGCGCTCGAGCAGCGCGCCCAGGCGCGCACCAGGAAGGACTGGTCCGCCGCCGACGCGGTGCGCGACCAGCTCAACGCGGCCGGAGTCAATGTGGAGGACACTCCCCACGGCCCGCGTTGGACGATCGGAACGAGGGACTGATGGCTGGCAACTCGCAGCGACGTGGCCGGCGGGTCACCTCCAAGAAGGGCGCGACCGTCGGTTCCGGCGGCAAGAACAAGTCGGGCCTGGCCGGCAAGGGGCGCACCCTGCCCGCCGACGAGCGGCCGTGGCACAAGGGCTACTCGGGCACCGAGAAGCTGCCCAGCCGCACCGCCTGGAAGCAGGACAAGGAGAAGCGGGCCGCCGCGGCCGAGGGCCGGGCTCCCAAGATCGGCAAGCCGGGCACCAAGGACACCACCTGGGGCAAGGGCACCAAGGGCGTCAAGCCCACGAAGAACGCCGGCCGCCAGCCGAGCCGTGGCGGTGGCGGGCCCCGGGTCGCGCCGGGCCGCCGGTCCAACACCCCCAAGGACGCGCCGGAGCTGCTCGTCGGCCGCAACCCGGTGGTCGAGGCGCTGCGGGCGATGGTCCCCGCGACCGCGCTCTACGTCGCGCAGGGCATCGACATCGACGACCGGGTCAACGAGATCGTCCGCACCGCCGGCGACCGGGGCATCCCGCTGCTGGAGATCGGCCGCGCCGAGCTCGACCGGATGACCGGCGGCGTGCTGCACCAGGGCATCGGCCTGCAGGTGCCGCCGTTCGCGTACGAGCCGTTCGACGACCTGGTCGCCGCCGCGCTGGAGCACCCGACGCCGCTGCTGGTCGCGCTCGACGGGGTCACCGACCCGCGCAACCTGGGCGCCGTGATCCGCTCGGCGGCCGCGTTCGGGGCGCAGGGCGTCTTCGTGCCGGAGCGCCGGGCCGCCGGCATAACCGCGACCGCCTGGCGCACCAGCGCCGGCGCCGCGGCCCGGGTGCCGGTCAGCCAGGTCGTCAACCTGACCCGGGCGCTCAAGGCCTGCCAGCGCGAGGGCTTCGTGGTCATCGGCCTCGACGCCGACGGTGAGACGGATCTCTACAACCTCGAGGCCGCCGTCGGCCCGCTGGTCGTGGTCGTCGGCTCCGAGGGCCGCGGGCTGTCCCGGTTGGTCGGCGAGACCTGTGACATGCGGGTCGGCATCCCCATGGTGTCCGATGTGGAGTCGCTCAACGCCAGCGTCGCCGCCGCGGTCACCCTGGCCGAGGTCGCCCGCCGCCGGGCCGCGGAGGCCTGACAGCCGGCGTTCACGTCGTTACCGCGGCCGGTTCATCCTGGCTGGCTAGCTTCTCGCCTCATGACCAAGCGTCTCACCATCATCGGGGGCGCGGCGATGGCCGCCGCTCTCGCCGTGGGTCTCGCCGGCCCCGCTTCCGCGCACGACGCCGACGAGTTCGGCCCCGCCACGCTGACCGGTTTCGCCTCGCTGCCGGCGCTGACCTTCGTGCCCGCCAGTGAGCCCTCGGGCTCGCTGCTCGACACCGCGCCCGTCAACGGCGTGGCCGCGCCGTGGGACGACCAGCCGGTGCAGGGCTTCAGCGGCATCGTCAGGAACGGCGACGGCACGTTCGAGGCCATGTCCGACAACGGCTTCGGCAACAAGGCCAACAGCGGCGACTTCGTGCTGCGCATCCACTCGATCGCGCCGGTCTTCCACGAGAACAAGGTCGACGTCATCGGCGGCATCAACCTGACCGACCCCAAGGGGTACGTGACGTGGCCGCTCACCCGCGAGGACCGGGTGCTGACCGGCTCGGACTTCGACGTCGAGTCGATCCAGCGGGCCGCCGACGGCACCTACTGGATCGGTGACGAGTTCGGCCCGTTCCTGCTCCACTTCGACCGGACCGGGGCCATGATGCAGGCCCCGATCTCGCTGCCGGGCGTCTTCGCGCCGGAGAACCCGCTGCGCGGCACCACCCCGAACAACATCAACAGCAGCAAGGGCTTCGAGGGCATGGCGCAGTCGCCCGACGGCCGCAAGCTCTACCCGCTGCTGGAGGGCACCGTCGCCGGTGACACCCCGGGCACGCTGCGGTTCAACGAGTTCGACGTACGCGCGGGCAACTACACCGGCAAGCGTTACATCTACAAGCTGGACGACCCGGCCAACGCGATCGGCGACGCCATCGCCGTCGACGGCCACCGGTTCCTGATCATCGAGCGCGACAACGGCCAGGGCGACACCGCCAAGACCAAGAAGATCTACCTGGCCAACTTCTCGGACCGGGACAAGGACGGTGCCATGGACAAGACCCTGGTCGCCGACCTGATGAACATCAGCAACCCGAAGAAGCTCGGCGGGTTCGGCAAGACGTTCACCTTCCCGTTCCAGACCATCGAGGACGTCGTCATCCTCGACAACCAGACGATCGCCGTGCTCAACGACAACAACTTCCCGGGCTCGGCCGGCCGCGCCGCCGGCGTGCCGGACAACAACGAGTTCATCACGCTGAAGCTCACCCAGAGCCTCAACGCGGACCAGCGCTTCCTCGACTGAGGACGGCTCCCTCGAGGAGGGGATGCCAGGCCGTACGATGCAGGCCGGGCATCCCCTCCGCCCGTTAAGAGGAGTCGGCAACGATGCAAGGGCACGCGCTCGGGGTCGATCTGGGCACGTCGAACACGGTCGCCGTGCTGCGCTGGCCCGACGGGCGCACCCGCCCGTTGCTGTTCGACGGTCAACCGCTGCTCCCGTCCGGCGTGCTCCTCGACGAGGCCGGCCGGCTGCACGTCGGTCGCGACGCGCAACGGCTCGCGCAGGCTGATCCGGCCCGCTACGAGCCCAACCCGAAGCGGTACGTCGACGCGCCCGGTGTGCTGCTCGGCGACCGCGAGGTGGCCACCGTCGACCTGCTCGCCGCGGTCCTCGCCGCGGTCGCGCACGCGGCCGTCGAAGCGGTCGGCTACCTGCCGCCGGCGACCCTGACCTATCCCGCCGCGTGGGGCGCCCAGCGCCGCCAGGTGCTGACCGAGGCGCTGTCCCGGGCCGGCTGGCCGGCGGGCACCACGCTCGCGCCGGAGCCGGTCGCCGCCGCCCGCTACTTCGCCGAGGTGCTGCGCCGCCCGGTGCCGGTCGGCTCGGCCCTCGCGGTCTTCGACTTCGGCGGCGGCACGCTCGACATCGCGGTCGTCCGCAACGACGGCCCGGACCCGTCCGGCCACGTCGGCTTCAGCGTGGTCGCGGCCGGCGGTGTCGCGGAACTCGGCGGCCTCGACCTGGACGCGGCGCTGGTCGACCACCTGGGCCGCGGGATCGCCACGACGGACCCCGACGCCTGGCAACGGTTGCGGGCTCCGGCCAACGCCGCGCAGTGGCGCGACCGGCGGCGCTTCTGGGACGACGTACGCGGGGCCAAGGAGATGCTCTCCCGGGTCGCCGTGGCGCCGGTCGCGGTGCCCGGCGTCGAGAAGGCGGTCCACCTCACCCGCGACGAGCTCGAACGGCTCGCGACGCCGCTGCTGCGGCGGGCCGTCGTGGAGACCGCAGGGGTGATCGCCGCCGCGAACCTGCGCCCCGACCAGCTCGCCGGGCTCTTCCTGGTCGGCGGCTCGTCCCGGGTGCCGCTGGTGGCCCGGATGCTGCACGCGGACCTCGGGGTCGCGCCGACCGTGCTCGAGCAGCCCGAGCTGCCGGTCGCGGAGGGGGCGCTGGCGGAGCATCGGGTCGCGCACGTCCCGGCGCAGGCCGCGGCGCCGGCGCCTGTGCCGAGCCCGCAGCCCGTCTCGGCGGTGCCGGTTTCCGGGTCGCCGACCTCGCCGGCGCCCGGCTCGCCGATGCCGGCACCGACCTCGCCCGCCCCTACCTCGCCGGCCGCGCAGTGGGCGCCGCCGCCTGTTGCCGCGCCGCCGCGACGCGTACCCAAAAAGCTTTTGATCTCCGCGGCAGCCGCCGCCGTGGTCCTGGTCGTCGCCGTCGTCTCGGTGATCATGTTCTTGAACCGGAACGGGTACGACAAGGTCCCGTTCGCGGCGTTCAGCGACGTCGGCCAGCCACTGTCGATGGCCAACCGGTCCTACTACGTGTGGACGCACACGCTCGGTGACCGCGCCTACTACGCCTATCTGACCGACCAGAAGAAGATGACCGTCGTCGCCGCCGACGCCACGACGGGCAAGCAGCTGTGGACCACGCAGGTCATCGATGCCTCCGACAACTGGCAGGGCATCCGCGCGGTGCCGGGCGCGATCCTGGCCTACGCCGACGCGATCGGCAGCGTCGAGGCGCGCCGGCTCTCGGTGCTGAGCCCCGACAACGGCGAGCGGCTCTGGTACGTCGACCTGTTCGGCGAGGACGAGACGTTCGTGATCGGCGAACGCCTGGTCGTCGTCGACCGCAAGAACAACAAGATCATCGGGTACGACCTGGGCGACGGCACCGAGAAGTGGGCCCACGACTCGCCGAAGGACCAGTACGGCGGCACCACGACCGCGGTCTTCCGGGCGCAGACGAAGAAGGACCTGGACGGCCCGGCGGACTTCACGGGCGTGGCGCTCGACCCGGACCGCGACGACGACACCCGGCTGGTGCAGATCGGCGCGGACCGCTCCGTACGCGTGATCGACGCGACCTCGGGCAAGATCAATGCGCAACAGACAGAGGTGGCGGACCCGGGCGACCTGACCACGGTGTACGACGGCCAGCTGTTCACCACGCAGACGAGCGAGGCGGTCGAGCTGATCGCGGTGAGCCTGGACGCGCTGGACAAGCCGCGCATCGTCTACCGCGCGGACCAGGCGGCCCGGCGGGCGGTCTCGATCAGCCCGTGCGTCGGCGACCGGATCTGCCTGCTGGAACGCACGGGCGGCGACCTGAAGACCACGCAGCTGGTAGCCCTCCCGACCGGCGACGGCCGCCTGTGGCGCCAGCCGGCCCACGAGTACGACACGATCGTCCCGGTCGGTTCGCACGTCGTGGTCCAGAGCGACAAATCGGGCGAAGAACATGTTCTTGGTTTCGACGCGGAGGGCGAGAAGGTCCTCGACACGGCCGGCGTCGCGGCCCGCGTGAACGGTTCGAGCATCCTGCTCTTCGGCAAGCCCCCCAGCACGAGCCCGGGCGACTACAACGTGGTGGGTTGGGCGCTGGGCGACCCACAGCCGGTGCAGTTGGGTGCGCTGACGGGGGTGCGCTCGGCCAGCTGCACATGGACCACGAAGGTCATCGCCTGCGTCGGCGACGAGGACCTACGCCTGCGGCGCTTCGCGAAGTAGCCACTCGACGCCGCCATCGGACAAGGACGCCGCCGCCGACCTGCTGGACGAGGCCGCCGCGCTTTGTCGGCCGACCGCCGAATGCACCGGCCAGCACCACCGCCACGGAGCGCGGCTTGGTCCGGGACGCCTCTGCCCGACGCCGGCACCAGGATTCGGCACCGAATCACCTGCCTACTCCCATCTCGGCCACGCGAGGCCGTCGTGGGGCCGGACCGCCCGAAGACCCAGCGCCGACCAATCTGATGGCCGGCGAAAGAGCAGTCCTTGCGCTGCTAAGCCCGGACGGGAGACGGCCGCACGGCCGACCGACTTCGCTCAGGTGGACGGCTCCGTCGAGCGGCCCACCACCGCACCACCCCGAACCCCCGGGCGGGCGCCGCGACGAACCGCGACGCCGAGGCGTCGGGGTCCTGGCGACAGCTGGGCCGGCCGAAACCCCCATCCGCGTGTCGTCGCCGTGTCGGTGGGGTGCGGTTTCCAGCTTGAGACGCGAAACGGCGGGCCGGTCAGCCGGCCCGCCGTTTCTGATGTTGCTTTACGTCAGATGCGCTCGCCCGTCGCCGCGTGGAAGGCGTGGTTGTGGTCCGCGCGCGGCTTCACGAAGACCGTGTCGCCCATGTTCGGCATGTGGCGGCGGTCGGTGCGGACGACGAAGCGCTCCGAGACGCCGTCGAGGGCCGCGTGGCCGTAGACGTTGGCGTCCGAGCCCAGGTCTTCCACCAGCTCGACGACGACCGGCAGGCCGCCCTCGGTCGGGCCGACCAGGTCGCAGTCCTCCGGACGGAAGCCGATCGTGACCTTGTCGCCGCCGCCGTTCGCGCGGGCCTTCTCGACCTCTTCGCGGGTCAGCGGGACGATCATGTCGATGAACTTGGCGCCGCCGTCGGTCAGGGAGACGGTCTTGATGTTCATCGCCGGCGAGCCGATGAAGCCCGCGACGAAGACGTTGGAGGGCTTGTCGTACAGCGCCCGGGGGGTGTCGACCTGCTGCAGCACGCCGTCGAGCATGACCGCGACCCGGTGGCCCATGGTCATGGCCTCGATCTGGTCGTGGGTCACGTAGACCGTCGTGATGCCGAGCTTGGCCTGCAGGGAGGCGATCTGCGTACGCGTCTGCACGCGAAGCTTGGCGTCGAGGTTCGACAGCGGCTCGTCCATGAGGAAGACCTGCGGCTCACGCACGATCGCGCGGCCCATGGCGACACGCTGGCGCTGGCCACCGGAGAGCGCCTTCGGCTTGCGGCCGAGGTATTCCTCGAGCTGGAGCAGGCCCGCGGCCTCCTTCACCCGACGGTCGATCTCCGCCTTGGAGGTCTTGCGCAGCTTGAGCGCGAACGCCATGTTCTCGTACACCGTCATGTGCGGGTAGAGGGCGTAGTTCTGGAAGACCATCGCGATGTCGCGAGCCTTCGGCGGGAGGTGCGTGACGTCACGGTTGTCGATGTGGATCGAGCCTTCGTCGACGTCTTCGAGGCCGGCGAGCATGCGCAGGCTGGTGGACTTGCCACAACCGGAGGGGCCGACCAGGACGAGGAACTCGCCGTCGCCGATCTCCAGGTCGAGGTGGTCGACCGCAGGCCGTTCAGTGCCCGGGTAGATCCGGGTGGCCTGGGTGTAGGTGACCGTAGCCATGAGGGGACACCGCTTCCTTTCACCGGCAGGAACGTGCCGGACGATCCGAGTGAAAAGAGCTGCCGGCACGTCACCGCGCCGACACCAGTGCTCGTCACCGTAAACGTTTCTCGCATTCGTGCCAAGTGATGATGTGACTACTGCCCCATTTGCCCTGGCAAGCGCTCGACGCCCCGTGGCTCGCTATGCTGTGGTAGCTGCCAGCTGCCCCTGTAGCTCAGATGGCCAGAGCACTCGCCTTGTAAGCGAGATGTCGCCGGTTCGATCCCGGCCGGGGGCTCAACCGCCCGAAGCAAATCGGGCCTACGGCCGGGTCATGCGCAGGACGTCGAGGAGTTCGTCCAGCTGTGCTTCGGTGATCTTGCCGCTGGAGACGTGGCCGCGGTCGATGACCACCGCGCGGATCGAGCGGCCGCTGGCCAGTGCTTCCTTGGCGATCGAGGCCGCCTCGTCGTACCCCAGGTGGCGGTTGAGCGGGGTGACGATCGACGGCGAACCCTCCGCGTACGCCAGGGCGACCTCCTCGTTCGCCGCCAGCCCGACCGCGCAGCGGTCGGCCAGCATCCGGGCCGCCGCGGCCAGCAGCCGGATCGACTCGAGGATGTTGCGGGCCATCACCGGCAGCATCACGTTGAGCTCGAAGTCGCCCTGCGTGCCCGCGAACGCGATGACCGCGTCGTTGCCGATCACCTGCGCCGACACCTGGCGGACCGACTCGCAGACCACCGGGTTGACCTTGCCCGGCATGATCGACGAGCCGGGCTGCAGGTCCGGGATGCGCAGCTCGCCGAGGCCGGCCCGCGGCCCGGAGCCCATCCAGCGGATGTCATTGGCGATCTTGTAAAGCCCGACCGCGACGGTACGGAGTTGACCCGAAGCCTCGACCAGGCCGTCCCGGGCACCCTGCGCCTCGAAGTGGTCGGGTGCCTCGGTCAGCGGCAGCCCCGTGTCGGACCGCAGCCGCTCGATCACCTTCGCCGCGAAGCCGGGCGGGGTGTTGACTCCGGTGCCGACGGCGGTGCCACCCAGCGGCAGTTCGGCCAGCCGCGGTACGGCCGACTCGAGGCGGGCGATGCCGTTGCGGACCTGGGTGGCGTACCCGCCGAACTCCTGGCCCAGGGTCACCGGCGTCGCGTCCATCAGGTGGGTCCGGCCGGCCTTGACCACGGTGGCGAACTCGGTCGCCTTGGCGGCCAGCGCCGAGCCGAGGTGGTCCAGCGCGGGGATCAGCTCGTTGACGACGGCCTCGGTGGCCGCGAGGTGGATCGACGAGGGATAGACGTCGTTGCTCGACTGCGAGGCGTTGACGTGGTCGTTGGGATGCACGTCGCGACCCAGCTCCCGGGCGGCGAGGGTGGCGATCACCTCGTTGGCGTTCATGTTGGACGAGGTGCCCGACCCGGTCTGGAACACGTCGATCGGGAACTGGTCGTCGAACCCGCCACCGGCGACGTGCGCGGCGGCGACCTGGATCGCGGTGGCCAACTCGGCGTCGATCACCCCCAGCGAGCCGTTGACGGCGGCCGCGGCCCCCTTGATCTGCGCGAGCGCCCGGATGTTGCCCGGCTCGATGCCCCGCCCCGACACCGGAAAGTTCTCGACCGCCCGCTGCGTCTGGGCCCGCCACAACGCCTCGGCCGGCACCCGCACCTCACCCATGGTGTCCCGCTCGACGCGGAACCCGTTCTCCTCAACCGCAGTCACCACCCCATCCTCCCCCGACCACGGGAAGCACGCAGAGTGATCCAGGCCCTAGGAGCGGCGGCCGACCGTGAGGACCGGCTTGGTGACCTCCGCGAAGAAGTCGTTGCCCTTGTCGTCCACCACGATGAAGGCCGGGAAGTCCTCCACCTCGATCTTCCAGATCGCTTCCATGCCCAGCTCCGCGTATTCCAGCACCTCGACGTGCTTGATGCAGTCCTGTGCCAGCCGGGCCGCCGGGCCGCCGATCGAGCCCAGGTAGAAACCCCCGTGGTCCGCGCAGGAGCGGGTCACCTGGGCCGAGCGGTTGCCCTTCGCCAGCATCACCTGGGAGCCGCCCGCCGCCTGGAAGCGGGCCACGTACGAGTCCATCCGGCCCGCCGTCGTCGGGCCGAACGAACCCGACGCGTAGCCCTCCGGCGTCTTCGCCGGGCCCGCGTAGTAGACCGCGTGGTCGCGCATGTAGGAAGGCATGGGCTCGCCCGCGTCCAGCCGCTCCGCCAGCTTCGCGTGCGCGATGTCCCGGGCGACCACCAGCGGGCCGGTCAGCGACAGCCGGGTCTTCACCGGGTACTTCGACAGCTCCGCCCGGATCTCGTCCATCGGCCGGTTGAGGTCGATCCGCACGACCTCGCTCGTGTCGAGCTGGGCGTCGGTCACCTCCGGGAGGAACCGGGCCGGGTCGGTCTCCAGCCGCTCCAGCCAGACGCCCGACGGCGTGATCTTGGCGACCGCCTGGCGGTCGGCCGAGCACGACACCGCGATGGCGACCGGGCAGGAGGCGCCGTGCCGGGGCAGCCGGACGACCCGCACGTCGTGGCAGAAGTAGCGGCCCCCGAACTGCGCGCCGATGCCGAACTGCCGGGTCAGCTCCAGCACCTCGGCCTCCAACGACAGGTCGCGGAAGCCGTGCGCCGACAACGAACCCGCGGTCGGCAACCCGTCGAGATATTTCGCCGATGCCAGCTTCGCCGTCTTCAGCGCGTGCTCCGCGGAGGTGCCGCCGATGACGACGGCCAGGTGGTAGGGCGGGCAGGCCGACGTGCCGATCAGCCGCAGCTTCTCCTCGAGGAACTGCATCATCCGCGTCGGGTTCAGCAGCGCCTTGGTCTCCTGGTAGAGGAACGACTTGTTGGCCGACCCGCCGCCCTTGGCCATGAAGAGGAACTTGTAGGCGTCCGGGGCACCGCCCGGGTCCTCCGCGTACAGCTCGATCTGGGCCGGCAGGTTGGTGCCGGTGTTGCGCTCTTCCCACATCGTGATCGGCGCGAGCTGCGAATAGCGGAGATTCAGCCGGGTGTACGCCTGGAAGACGCCCCGGGCGATCGCCGCCTCGTCGGTGCCGTCCGTCAGGACGTGCCGGCCCCGCTTGCCCATCACGATCGCCGTGCCCGTGTCCTGGCACATCGGCAGCACGCCGCCCGCTGCGATGTTCGCGTTGCGCAGCAGGTCGAGCGCCACGAACCGGTCGTTCGGCGACGCCTGCGGGTCGTCGATGATGGACCGCAGCTGGGTGAGGTGCGCCGGGCGCAGGTAGTGCGCGATGTCGTGCATCGCTTCCGCGGTGAGCGCGGTGAGCACCGCCGGGTCGACGGTGAGGAACTGCCGGCCGCCCGGTCCCTTGACGACGTCGACGCCCTCGTCGGTGATCAACCGGTATTCAGTCAGATCGTCGCCCGTGGGCAACAGCGGCGAGTAGCGGAAGGCGTCGGCGCTCATGAGGAGCCAGCCTAGCGGCCCTTGCAGACCTCCTGTTTGGGCCCGCCACACTCCGGCCAGTCGTCGCCCGGGTTGCCCGGATTGCCGCCTGTGGGCGCCGGGTTCGGCGCGGCGGCGCCGCCGAACGGCAGGTACGCCATGTCGCGTCCCTTGACGATGATCATGCCGGCCGGGCCGACCGCCAGCACGTCGGCGTCGGAGCGCACGTTGACGAGCTCCGCGCCGGTGCCGGGGTTGACCGCGATGATCTTGTCGGGTTTCTCGTCGACCACCACCAGGGCGGGCGGGGTCAGCGCCACGTGGCTCTTCGGCGCGGCCGCCCGCTGGAAGCGCTGGCGTCCACCCAGCTCGACGCTGCGGACGGCACCCCCGTCGGCGGTACGCGCGATCGCGTAGCGATCGTCCACCCCGAGCAGCCGCTCGCCCGGCGCGCCGGTGAACAGGGCCCGGCCGTCGTACGCGTCGATCACGAGCTCGCGGGCGTCCGCCGCGACCCCGACGATCACGTTGCGCCCGCCGGCGGGATCGTCGCGCTGGGCGCAGCCGCCGTCCTTCGCCGTACGCAGGTTGATGCCGGCGTTGCGCCACACCTCCCCGCCCGTGGCGGCGTCGGTCGCGACCACCGAGAAGTAGCACGTCCCGTCGGCGGCGACCGCCTTGATCCGGAGCACCCGCCCGCCGACCACCACGACCCGCTCGTCGCGTTCCGGCGTGAGCTCGCGGACGACCTGGCCGGCGGCGGTGTCCACGATGAAGACCTGGTCGTCGATCGGCAGCCCGAGCATCGGCGGCATCTGCTCGGGCCCGCCCGCGTTGGCGTCGATCCGCTTGGTGGTAATCGGCTGGGTGCCGAGGATGTCGGGGTTGTCGGCGAACAGCACGAAGCCGATGCCGGGGATCTGCACCGTCCACCGTGGGCTGCTGCCCAGCGGGTCCCAAGCCGACAGGATGCAGTCCTCGGGCCCGTGGCAGCGCACGTCGAGCATGCCGTTGCGGTAGGTCCAGACCGCCCGCGCCTCGGTGTCCTTGCGGCGCACCGAACCGGACGTCGGGTCGACGACCTCGTACCCCTTGACCAGCAGCTTGCCCGTCACCACGACGGAGCCGGCGCCCTCACCGGCGACGGCGGCCCAGTCGGCCTTGTGCTCCCAGAGCTGGGCGCCGGAGGTCAGGCTGCGCGACTCGACGATCGTGCGGTGCTCGATGACCACCGCGCCGCCGGCGATGGTGGCGCTGCGGGGCGTGCCGCCGAGCTGTTGCTGCCAGAGCGGCGCCGGGGTGGTCATCGGGCTGGACGTGTTGACCATGGCCCAGACCTTGTCGAGCAGCGGGGTGAGCACGCCGGTGAAGTAGCCCACGACAAGGAGGACCACCACGAACACGGCCCAGCACTTCACACAGGGGCCATTACCCCTAGCCACGGCCACACCGTAGCGACGCGCCGGCAGAAGATCGGGGACGGCGATATACCCGTGTCGATCAGGTTTGTGAGATTAATCCACGTCAGCGACGGCATCCGCGGCCGCGGCCGCCACGAGGGGCAGCACACGGAACGGGATCTGCTCGGTGAGCGAGATGATCGTCGACGCCCGGGCCACCGTGCCGTGCGCGACGATCCGGTCGATCACCCGTTGCAGGTCGGCATTGGACCGGGCGACCACCCGGCACATCAGGTCGCCGGACCCGGTGATCGTGTGCGCCTCCAACACCTCGGGGATGCGCGACAGGTGCACCGCGACGGGATCGTGCCCCTGCCGCTGGCTGATCTCCAGCGTGACGAACGCGGTCACCCCGTAGCCGATCGACGCCGGCTGGATCTCGGGCCCGAAGCCGCGGATCACGCCGCGGGCGACCAGCTTGTCGAGCCGCGCCTGGACCGTCCCGCGCGCCACCCGCAGCCGCCGGGAGCATTCGAGAACGCCGATCCGGGGCTCCTCCGCGAGCAAGTTGATCAAGGCGGCGTCCAGCGCGTCGAGCTGGACAATCTGCGCTGTCAATTCGGCCATCCTCCGGACGGATTGCACAACCTGCGCAGACAATTCTAGGACAGTTGACCAGCAATGCGCGGCGGGGCGACGCTCAGGCCAGACGGCAGCCACACGAGGGGAGTCGGTCATGACTCAGGCGCTCAACGACATCGACCAGGCCACCGCCGACCGGCTCATCGGGGCGGTCGACCACGACATCGCCGGTGACCCGTTCCCGGTCAAGGGCCTCGACCACGTCCTGTTCCTCGTCGGCAACGCCAAGCAGGCCGCGCACTACTACTCGACCGCGTTCGGCATGACCTGCGTCGCCTTCCGCGGCCCGGAGCAGGGCTTCCGGGACTACGCCGAGTACGTGCTGACCAGCGGCAGCGCCCGCTTCGTGTTCCGCGGCGCGGTCCGCCCGGACGCCGCCGACGCGGAGCACGTGCGCAGGCACTCCGACGGCGTCGTCGACATCGCGCTGGAGGTGCCCGACGTCGACGCCGCCTTCGCGTACGCGATCAAGCAGGGCGCCAGCGTGCACACCGAGCCGACCGACGTCACCGACGAGCACGGCACCATCCGGCACGCCGCGATCGAGACCTACGGCGACACCCGGCACTCGCTGATCGACCGGTCCCGCTACAGCGGGCCGTTCCTGCCGGGCTTCGTCGCCCGCGGGCCGATCGTCGACCGTGGCCCCGCCATCGCGGCCGGCCTGCAGCCCAAGCGCTACTTCCAGGCCGTCGACCACGTGGTCGGCAACGTCGAGCTCGGCAAGATGGACCACTGGGTCGAGTTCTACAAGCGGGTCATGGGCTTCACGAACATGGCCGAGTTCGTCGGCGACGACATCGCGACCGACTACTCGGCGCTGATGTCCAAGGTGGTCGCGAACGGCACACGCAAGGTCAAGTTCCCGCTCAACGAGCCGGCGGTCGCGCGCAAGAAGTCGCAGATCGACGAGTACCTCGAGTTCTACGACGGCCCGGGCGCCCAGCACATCGCCATCGCCACCAACGACATCCTGGCCAGCGTCGACGCGATGCGGGCGGCCGGCGTGGAGTTCCTGGAGACGCCGGACTCCTACTACGACGACCCGGAGCTGCGGGCCCGGATCGGCACCGTGCGGGTGCCGATCGAGCAGCTCAAGGAGCGCAAGATCCTGGTCGACCGCGACGAGGACGGCTACCTGCTGCAGATCTTCACCAAGCCGGTGCAGGACCGCCCGACCGTCTTCTTCGAGCTGATCGAGCGGCATGGCTCGCTCGGCTTCGGCAAGGGCAACTTCAAGGCGCTCTTCGAAGCCATCGAGCGGGAACAGGACGCGCGCGGCAACCTGTAACACTGTCCGGGTGCACCCCGACCCCCAGCACAACCCCGGCGCGCGGGACCCGCGCCAGCCCGGGCCGCCGGCGACATTCCCCCCGCCGGCCGGCCCGGGCTATATCCCCCAGCAGCACGGGTACGGCGGCCCGCCGCCCGGGTTCTCCATGCCGACTGTCAGTCCAGGCATCGGAAGCAGCCCAGCTGGTTTCGGGGACCGCTTCTTGGCGTACCTGATCGACTCGTTGCTGCTCGGTCTGGTCTCGTTGATCCTGGCCTGCCCGATCATGATCTTCACGTTGATCCTCCCGGCGGCCCGCGCCAACGAGGTCGAGCGGTTCGACCCGGGCGTCATCGTGTCGTTCCTGGTGGGCTACGCCGCGATCTTCGTGCTGCAGTTCGGCCTCGCTTACCTCTACCTCGTGGAGTACCAGCTGCGAACCGGACAGACAGTCGGCAAGCGGACCATGTCGCTGCGCGTGCTGCCGGTCCGGCCCGACCGGCCGCTCGACCGCGCCATGCTGGTCCGCCGCTGGCTGGTGCAGTTCGTCGCCGGCGGCTTCGTGCCGTTCTTCGCCTGGGTCGACGGCTTGTGGCAACTCTGGGATCAGCCGCTTCAGCAGACCCTCCACGACAAGGCGGCCGAGACATTGGTCGCTAAGGTCGTCCAGTGAGTTCAGTGTCCCCGGGCTGGTACAAAGACCCCGCCGAGCCGACCACCCAGCGCTACTGGGACGGTGACGGCTGGATCGGCGCGCCCCTTCCCGCCGACGCGACGCCCCCCGACGGCCCGCCCGAGGTGCCTCCGCCGCCGCCCCCGCCCACACAGCCGGGCCCCGCCGACCCGGCCGGTGCCCCGCCCGTCTCCCCCGGCGGTCCGGTGGCCGCGCCCGGTCCGGGCCACCCCGGCCAGCCGACGCCCAACGGGCATCCCGGCTACGGCCAACAGAGCTACGGCCAGCAGAGCTACGGGCAGCCGTACCCGCCGGTGCAGACCCTGCCGCCGCGGCCCGCCGCCCCGGCGATCCCGGCCGGGGTGCCGCTGGCCTCCCCCGGCCTGCGGCTGGTCGCCCGGCTGATCGACATCGTGGCCGTGCTGCTGCTCAACGCCGTGGTCAACGGCTGGTTCGTCTACCGGTACCTGCAGGAGATCCTGCCGTTCTACCGGGAGTTCAACTCGCGCTACGCCGACGGCGAGCCGGTCGGTGAGCTGATGCGGCTGGCGCCCAGCGCCGAGGCCAACCGGCTCCAACTCGTCATCCTGATCATCGCGTGCGCGCTCTGGTTCGCCTACGAGGTGCCGGCCGTCGCCAACACCGGCCAGACCCTGGGCAAGCGGATCGTCGGCCTGCGCGTCGTCCGCGTCGACGGCGAGGAGAAGCTGGGCTTCGGCCGGTCGCTGCGCCGGTGGAACATCCTCGGCCTGCCGATGTTGTTCTGGACCTGCTGCGTCGGCTTCGTCTGGCAGGTCGTCGACTGCTTCTGGCTGACCGTCGACCGCCCGCTGCACCAGGCCCTGCACGACAAGGCGGCGCGGACCGTCGTCGTGGTCGCCAACCCCCGCCCGCCGGCCGGCGCCAGCCCGCCGCAGACTCCTGGAGGCTCGTCATGACCCCCCGACTCACCCGAGCCGATCTCGACGCGCTTCCCACCTACGTGCCGGGCCGCAGCCCCGCCGACCTGGCCCGCGAGCTAGGCCTGGCCGAGGCGATCAAGCTGGCCAGCAACGAGGTGCCCTACGGCCCGCTGCCCGGCGTCGTCGAGGCGATCGCGGAGGCCGCGATCAACACGCACCGCTACCCGGACATGGGCGTCGTGGAACTGCGCGACGCGTTCGCGGCCAAGCTCGGCGTCGCCGCCGACCGGGTCGCCACCGGCTGCGGTTCGGTCGCGCTGGCCGAGCACCTGGTGCGGGCCACCTGCCTGCCGGGCGACGAGGTCATCTACTCCTGGCGGTCGTTCGAGGCCTACCCGATCATCGCCGCGACGACCGGCGCCACCAGCGTGCGGGTGCCCAACACCGCCGACCACGGCCACGACCTCGAGGCGATGTCGGCGGCGATCACCGACCGGACCCGCCTGATCTTCGTCTGCACCCCCAACAACCCCACGGGCACGGCGATCGGCCGCGCCGAGCTGACCCGCTTCCTCGACTCCGTGCCGGACGACGTGCTGGTGGTGATCGACGAGGCCTACCAGGAGTTCGTCACCGACCCCGACGTCCCGGACGGCCTCGAAGCCTTCGGCGACCGGCCGAACGTGGCCGTCCTGCGCACGCTGTCCAAGGCCTGGGG